>NZ_JBNJSN010000001.1:0-859663 GCF_050113845.1 Pantoea sp. FN0305
CCGGGTGTGTAAGCGCAGCGATGCGTTGAGCTAACCGGTACTAATGACCCGTGAGGCTTAACCTTACAACGCCGGAAGCGTTTTGGGGAATTGAGAATTTTCAGTGTTGTTGACGGATATGCGTGCGTGGCCCCTGCGGGCGGCGTGCGGAAACAGAATTTGCCTGGCGGCGAGAGCGCGATGGTCCCACCTGACCCCATGCCGAACTCAGAAGTGAAACGCCGCAGCGCCGATGGTAGTGTGGGGCCTCCCCATGCGAGAGTAGGGAACTGCCAGGCATCAGATAACGACGGAGCCTCAGCGAAAGCTGAGGCTTTTTCGTGTCTGCAGTTTACCGCCACTCTGCGACTTTACGCTGCTTTTCATCACTATAGTTCCGAAAACTATCCGTTTCCTTTACTATTTCAGCCTGCCGGGAAGCAATAATATCTGCTACTTCACAAAACCGATCCTTGAAAACAAAACATTTTATTAACATCGCCCTTTAATGCTTTACTGTTTTTTTAGCCTTTTAGGCAGCAAGGAACTACAGTGAGGCACAATATGGCTGATGTTATAACCACCAGTAAGCAAACCGAAGAGCTGGCAGCGGGATCCCACAAAGCCCGTATTCGCGCAATCATCGGTGCATCGTCAGGCAATCTTGTCGAATGGTTTGATTTCTACGTTTACTCTTTTTGCTCCCTCTATTTCGCGCATATTTTTTTCCCAACGGGAAACCCTACCACGCAACTGGTACAAACTGCCGGCGTTTTCGCTGCGGGTTTTTTAATGCGTCCGATTGGTGGATGGCTTTTTGGCTGGATTGGCGATCGTCATGGACGTAAAACCTCCATGCTGATCTCTGTCTGCATGATGTGTTTCGGCTCCCTGGTTATCGCCTGTTTACCTGGCTACGCCACCTTAGGAGTCTGGGCGCCGATACTGCTGCTGCTGGCACGTCTGTTTCAGGGATTATCGGTAGGCGGAGAATATGGCACCAGCGCGACCTATATGAGCGAGGTCGCGATAGAAGGGCGCAAAGGTTATTACGCATCCTTTCAGTATGTTACCCTGATCGGTGGCCAACTGCTGGCACTGCTTACCGTGGTGGTATTACAGCATGTGCTGGAACCGGAAGCGCTGCGTAGCTGGGGATGGCGTATTCCTTTTGCGCTGGGGGCGGTGCTGGCGATCGTTGCGCTCTTTCTGCGGCGTTCGCTAAACGAAACAACCAGCGATAAAACACGACAGCATCAGGATGCCGGTCGGCTACGAGGTTTATGGAAACATCGGCGCGCTTTTTTAATGGTGCTGGGTTTTACCGCTGGCGGCTCCCTGAGTTTCTACACCTTCACCACCTATATGCAAAAATATTTGGTCAATACCGCCGGTATGGATGCCAAAAGCGCCAGTGCATTGATGACCCTGGCGCTGTTTATTTTTATGCTTATTCAGCCGCTGATGGGCGCGTTATCCGACCGAATCGGGCGTCGTAACTCCATGTTGATGTTTGGTGCCGGTGCGACGCTGTGCACGGTGCCGATCCTGACGCTGCTTCAGAATAGCAAAAGCAGCTGGCTGATATTTATATTGGTTATGCTAGCGCTTCTGATTACCAGCTTTTATACCTCTATCAGTGGCATAGTTAAAGCCGAGATGTTTCCACCGGAAGTACGCGCGCTGGGCGTTGGTCTTTCATATGCGGTGGCGAATGCTATTTTTGGCGGCTCGGCGGAATATGTCGCGCTGTCGCTCAAGGCTGCGGGAAACGAGACCTGGTTTTTTTGGTATGTTTCGGTGATGGGCGCGCTGGCGTTGCTGGTATCGCTGATGCTACACCGTAAAGGGCAGGGCATGAAACTCTAAATTACTGACCCGTATTCCACAGCGCAAAGCCGGCCGCTGCGCCGGCAATATCCCAGCTCATGTCCTTCCAGCTCCAGCCGCTTCCTTCCGGGCGGCTGTCATAAAATTCTTTGGCTGCGCCAAGACCAAAGGCAAACATCAATCCGAAACTGTTGCTGTGATGCTGCGACCAGTTTTGCTGCTGCCCATATTCGTTGCCAGCGGCAGAGAGAAGCGCAGAACCAATAAAATGCTGGACTTTATCCTGACCGGTCCAGCGATCCTGCGCCATGTGGCTACATCCCGTACAGCATAAGCATATTAAGATCATTGCTATTCTCATTGCCGCTCCTGAATCAGAAAGAGACATTAAGGCGGGATATCACATCCTGTGGTTTACAGAATACGGCTTATCAGTCGGTCAATTCTGATTCGGCGCAGCCGTCTGATTAGCTTGCGTACCTTTACCGGATAGTCGGCAATACTGTCGAGATCGCGAAAATGTTTGACCACGCTGGTATGCTGGCGAATTAGCGACAGCTCACGCTCGCGCTGCTCCGCCAGCTGCTGTAGAGGATCATGGATCAACACCGCATTTTCCAGATCCAGGCGCCAGGCGCGCGGGTTAAGGTTGTTGCCGGTAATCAGCATCCACTCCTCGTCCACCCACATTCCCTTGAGGTGATAGCTGTTTTCACCATCTTTCCACAGGCGCACGGTCAGCTGACCATTACTCACGTAGTATTGCAGCCTGCTCAGGAAACGTCGCAGATTAATCTCATACAAATAGGGCAGCGCGCCGATAATTTTAAACGGTTGATCTTCGGGAATATAAAAATCATTTGCCGTTTTATCGCCAACGATAATTTCCACTTCTTTCCCCTGACGCAACAGCCAGATAATATTGCGCACCAGAATCGCCGGCAGATTGAAATAAGGCGTACAGAGCGTCAGCTTATGTTCCGTACAGGGCATCAAATGATAGATGGTTTTATTCAGCAGGCTACGCTTTCCCAGCCCAACCAGCGGCGTTACCGCCAGCTCTTCGTTACCGGCATTCGGGGTAAAAATGTAATCAAAACCGCGCAGATCCTGGCGGAACTGGCGGGTTTCATTTTTGATTTCCGGGCTTTTGGGCCGCTCATGACGATCGAGCCGATGGACCGCGACAGCACTTTTCAGGTTGCGATCGATCCATTCAAACATAGTATTGGCTAATTGCGGATTACGAATCAGCTGATAGCGATCGTAGCGATATTTGTCATGTTGGTGCAGATAGACGTCATTGATACTGGCACCGCTGTAGAGCAGCGTATCGTCAATGATAAAGCCTTTCAGATGCAGCACGCCCAACGCTTCCCGGGTATTAACCGGGATCCCGTATACCGGAATAGCAATATCCGGATGCTGGCTGGCCATATCGCAATACCAGTCGGCGTTCGTCACGCCTTTAGCATCACCGATACGGCCACGCTGTGCCCGATGCCAGTCAACCAGGACACTGATATCCAGTTCCGGGCGCGCGCGTCTGGCAGCGTAAAGCGCGGACAGAACGGCGCGTCCGGCATCATCATTTTCCAGATAGAGCGCGACAATGCAGATGCGTTTTGTTGCACTGGCGATTTTTTCCAGCAGCGTAGCGCGGAACTCGGATGGCGAGTAAAGCGTGGTTACATCAGCAACTGACTGAGACAGTTTGGGCAGCTGTGCAAGGTGTTGTTGGTGTTTATTGCGCTTAAATTTGGACAACATCACAGTGCGCTTCTTCTCTATTCATTGAGTGGTCTTCTGCCATAACATCATGGTTCTAACCGACAATATTAACATTAACACGGCGCAAAGGGCGATCTTCACAAGTTAATGTTGCTCGCCAGCGTGAGTAAGAGGCAGATGCAGACTAACGATACCATCCTCCAGCTGCACATCTACGCTGAATCCCAGCTTTTTCGCCAGGGTAATCATGCCCTGGTTATTGGGCATGGTAATACCATTTAACTGCAACAGGCCATGACTACGGGTATAAGCCAGCATTTTTTCCAGCAGGCGTCTGCCAAGCCCCAGACCTTTTAAATCCGAGCGTACCAGGATAGAAAACTCCGCATCAATATTGTCCGCATCAGAAATGGCCCGGGTCACGCCGATAATTGCCTTCTCGCCCTGCTGTTCACGCACGGCAACAAAAGCCATTTCTCGATCGTAGTCGATTTGCGTCATATTGGCTAAATCCTCATGGGTAAACTCATTGATCTCGCTAAAGTAGCGATAGTAGAGATCTTCTTTGGTTACCTGAGCAATAAAGCGCTGCAATAACGGCTCATCTTCCGGCAGGATGGGGCGGAGCAGACAACGTTCACCGTTTTTCATGGTGATCCACTCCTCCAGGGTATGCGGATAAGGGCGAATAGCGAGCCGCGATTCATTGACGCCATTAAATCTGGCCAGCGTCAGGGTGACATCCAGCAGGGTAAACTCATCACCAGCGGCCAGGAGAGGATGTATATCAAGCCGCTGGATCTCCGGGCAATCTACGATCAGGTTAGAAACCTGTACCAGTACCTGGCTTAACGCCGCGATATCCAGCGGTCGCAGTGCGCTGCGACCGCGAATCTTACCCTTCTTAATCGCCTGAATAACCAGATAGCGCGCCAGGGTCATATTAAGCGGCGGCAGCGCCACAGAAGCGTGCCGATCCGCCTGCCACTCTACGCCCCCTTCGCCCAGCATAATCACCGGGCCGAACAGCGGATCCTGTTCAACCACGATCCGCAGCTCCTGAGCTCCGGCGCGATTTGCCATGCTCTGTACCAGCAACCCATGGATCCTTGCCTGCGGCCAGGCCAGCTTCACCCGATCGATAATGGCATTGGCCGCCTGCTGAACCTCACCTGGAGTGCGCAGATAAAGCATAACGCCCTGAACATCAGATTTATGGGGGATATCCGGCGACCGCAGCTTCAGCGCGACGGGATAACCGATTTGACCGGCAATATGCACGGCTTCAGCGCTGTCGCCAGCGATCCAGGTCGGCAGCGTAGTCAGGCCATAAGCCTGCATAATAGCCTGCACCTCATGGGTATCCAGCTGCGTGGCCCCTTCGTCTAACGCCTGCTGAATCAGCTGGTGAGCGTAAGCGGTATCCTGTTTCAGCGTGATCGGCAGGGCAGGAGTTTCACGCAGTTGTTTTTGGTTACGACGGTACTCCACCATATGCATAAAGGCGGTTACCGTACCCTCGGGCGTACGATAGGTGGGGATTGCCGCATCGCTGAACGCCCGACGCGCTTCCAGTGAAGAGTATTCGCCGCACCAGTTGGTCAATAGTGTCAGGCTTTTGCCGCGCGGGTGCTGTTTAATCAGCTCTATCAGCCGAAGTGCGGTTTCGGTAGCGGGCGCGACAGCGCTGGGAGCATGAATAATCATCAGCGCATCCAGCTCATGACAGTCAAGCAGGGCGGCAACCGCCTGCAGATAGCGTTCCGGCGTGGCATCATCTTTCAAATCGAGCGGATTATCCGGGACGATTTCCACAGGAAGCTGAGCGCGTAGCGTTGCCTGCGTCGCGTTATCAAGCTGGGCCAGTTTGCCGCTACGCAGCTGTAACGCATCCAACGCCAGCGCAGCGGGTGCCGCACCATTGCTCACGATCATTAACCGCTCGCCGCGTAGCGGACGCATATGACTTAAGGTTTCCACCGCTGAGAACAGCTCATGCGTATCCTGCACCCGTAGCAGACCCGCTCGCTGAATAGCCGCGTCCCAGGCGGCATCCAGCCCGGCATGCGTTTTCAGTAACGCCTGCGCCTGCGGGCTACGACCACTTTTAATCACCAGAATGGGTTTATTGCGCGAGGCGCTACGGGCGGCGGAAACAAACCGGCGCGCATCGCTGAGATGCTCCAGATAAAGCAGAATTGCGCTGGTTTTGCCGTCACGCGCCAGGAAGTCGAGCAGATCGTCAATATCAGTATCCAGGCTATCCCCCAGGGCGATAAACCAGGAGAAGCCGAGCTGACGCTGCTGCGCCCAGTCAAGAATGGTATTGGAAACGGCCGCCGACTGGGAAACAAAGGCCAGCTTGCCTTTTAAGATGGGAACCGGGGAGAAACTGGCATTCAGTCCCTGCCACGGGGCAAGCAGGCCAAGACTGTTGGGGCCAAGCAGACGAATTTGCCAGCGGCTGGCGCAGGCTTTCAGTTCCGGCTGCTGGCTTTCCGGGGCGGAAAGAATAATACAGGCTTTGCAGCCTTTTTCACCCAGCTGCTGTAGCAGGGCAAGATTACGGCTGGCATTGGTACAGATCACCGCCAGCTCAGGCGCAAAGGGCAAACTGGCAACATCTGGCCAGGCGAGCACACCCGATACTGCCTTATATTTCGGCGTAACGGGCAGAACCGGGCCGCTAAAACCGCCGGCCAGCAGGTTACGCATCATCAGATAACCTGCCCGCCCGGGCTTTATTGAGGCGCCAATAACGGCAATAGATTTAGGGCGTAACAGCGCTTCCAGTCCACGTTGACTCATTTCCTGTCCCTCAGGCGATAGTTAAGCTGAGTCTAAACGCTTTCTGTTTCATCTGCCGTGAGATGAACCGGATGATGAGGTTTTCCTGCCAGATAGCGCTGGCGAAACAGCGTAAAGTGGGCGCTGAGCGCCTGAGCGGCAGCTTCATCGCCTGCCTGGCGCAGCAGTTCAGCTGCCACCTCGGCGGTACAGTGTTGTCCCGCACCGTGGGCCTCACGCAGCGTATAGCCGGAAGGCGTAGTCAGGCGTAACGACATCACCGGCAAGGCATCCAGCCAGGGGCTTTTGCGAAACATTTTCCGCGCCTCGGTCCAGGTGCCGTCCAGCATAATAAACAGCGGCGGCTTGCCGCTTAACGGCGGACTATTTAACACCAGGCGATCGCTATCGGCATAGGATTCGGGAAACACCACCATCGGCTGATAGTCACTATTTGCTACAGCAGCCAGCAATGCCGGATCAGGTTCAATGCGTGACCAGCCGAAAGCCTGTGTATCAGGAAGAATATCGGCAATCAGACGGCCAGTATTGCTTGGCTTCATGGGCTCGGTATCAAACATGACCAGGCAGAAACGGCTGCGTGCGGACTGCACGACAATTTCACTGCACAGACAGAGCTTTTGCGGCAACAGGCAGCCCTGGCAGCGTTGAACACGATTGCCACGAGCGAGAAAAGGACGGGTAGCGCGCGCCAGGCGCTCGGCGCGCAGGCGTAAAACGGCGTTATGGGTCATTACATTGAACTGGCAAAAACGCCATTGTAGCGGGAAGTGGGCAGGAAGCGTAGCGCGGCTGACAGGGCCAGCCGCTATTATTACAGCGCTTCGTCCAGCCACTCATTAAATGGCGCTTTCGGCATCGCGCCGTTCAGCATGTCGGCCAGTTCGCCCTGCTTGAACAGCATAATGGTAGGAATGCTGCGAATGCGGAAACGAGCGCTGAGCGCGGGCTCAGCTTCGGTATTTACTTTTAAAAAGCGCACCTTACCGCTGCGTTCGCTGGCCACATCTTCATAAATGGGGGCGAAGTTAACGCAGGGACCGCACCACGGCGCCCAGAAATCAACCACTACCGGCAGGTCGTCCTGCAGATATTTATCCAGCGTGTTGGCGGTGGCATTGATGACTTCACCATCAAACAGCTCGTTACCGCAGCGACCACACCTGGCTCCATCGGCAATGCGCTCTTCCGGAACGCGGTTCGTTGCCTGACAGGATGCACATACCGTATTCATTTATCACCTCAGGGTTTAATCGTTAACAACGCATTAAACTGCTAATTTTATGCGTAAGCTTAATTATCAGTCGGCTGCTATCGGGCAACAACATGGAATAGTCAATGAATATAATAGTTGGCGACTTTTAGCGGAAGTTGATGGCATACAACCTGTGCTTCAGGTAATCTTCGCGCTTCGCGCTCAGCAGGTGGAGGAACAGATGAACGACGAATTCAAAGGTAAAAGCGGCAAAGTCAAAGTGATGTATGTTCGCGGTGATGATAACAATGATAAACGCGGACAAAATCCCCGTACGGGCAAAGGCAGTAGGCCCGGCGCTGACCGTCAGGAAGGAAGCCGTCGTCCATCGCGTCAGTCTGAAAGCCCGGCACGCGGCGGACGCGACGGTAAGTTCCGTGGCGACCGCGAGCGCGATCGTGATGAGCTGCCGCGTGGCGAGTCGCCGTGGCGCACCGTTTCTCGCGCGCCGAATGAAGAGGCTAAACCCGATCATGGCGGCATCAGCGGCAAAAGTTTTATCGATCCGGGTCAGCTGCGTCGTCAGCGTCTGGAAGAGACTCGCGTCTACGGTGAAAACGCCTGTCAGGCGCTGTTTCTGAGCCGTCCGGAATGCATCGTGCGTGCCTGGTTCGTTCAGAGCGTTACGCCGCGTTTCCGCGAGGCGCTGCGTTGGCTGGCAGCTAACCGCAAAGCCTATCATGTAGTGGATGAAGCCGAACTGGAGAAAGCCTCCGGGACTGAGCATCATGGTGGCGTCTGCTTCCTGATTAAAAAACGCGTTGGCACACCGGTCAGCGACTGGCTGGCAACGGATCGTGAGCAGGATTGCGTTCTGGCGCTGGAAAATGTCGGCAACCCGCACAATATCGGCGGCATTATGCGCAGCAGCGCGCATTTTGGCGTGAAGGGTTTGCTGGTGGATGATGCGGCAGTGCTGGAGTCGGGCGCGGCGGTACGTACCGCTGAAGGCGGCGCCGAGCATGTACAGGCATTGAGCGCGAAGAGCTTTGTTGCGGGTCTGGAAGCATTCCGCAATGCGGGTTACACCATTGTCACCACCTCCAGCCACAAAGGCAGCACGCCGTTAACGCAGGCAAAACTGCCGGCGAAAATGGTGCTGGTGCTGGGGCAGGAGAGCGATGGCCTGACTGAGTCTGCGCTGCAGCAGGGTGATCTGAGCGTGTCGATTGACGGTACCGGCAAAGTAGAAAGCCTGAACGTGTCGGTTGCGACCGGCATTCTGCTGGCGGAGTGGTGGCGTCAGAACCACTAAGCCGCACGCGGGCAGGTAATCAAAAAAAACGGACATTAGGCCCGTAATGCCAGGCAGTTAAGGATCGGTTGAACGATCCCGTGGCTGTATATGAATCCGGAGACATTTCTGTTTCCGGATTTTTTTATACATTTTTTCAGGATAGACGTTGTTCACTGGTACGCTCCGTTTCGTAATCTTCCCGTTTCTCTAAGCGGCTTTAACCCTGAATCATCAACCGCTTTCTTGCCAGGCCTGGCGCCGTGATGCTTAAAACCGTTGCCTGTGCCGTCACTCAGGCCCGAAAGGTAGCGCTTTTATTACTCGCTCTAATACAGTCCGCAGCCACTTCAGCGGCATATCGTTATCGGAACATTTATGCCACAGCAGCGAGAGCGTAATCTCCGGCGTCTCTACCGGAACGGGGCTACAACGTAATCCGTAATGAGAAACCCAATCGGCAGCCAGCCCAGAGGGCACGGTCGCCAACGCGGGTATGCGTTTCAAAAGAGGGGGTAAAGAGGAAAAGTGCGGCGTAACGTAACGAACCCTGCGTGATTTTCCCTGCAATGCTAATTGCTCATCCACAGCGCTCCACGTTGATCCGCGATACGAAACCAGTACGTGATCATGTTCTACATAATTTCCCACTGTCAGCGGCGCTTCCAGCGAAAGCTGTGCAGGGTGCCAGAGCGTACAAAAATTGAGTGAACGGATATTTTCACGCCTTAACGTGGCGGCAGCGCTCTGACCAACCGAAATAGCCAGATCTATCTCCCTTTGGAGAACGTGCTCACTGTCACGGAAAGGATCGCTGGCCTTCACCTGCAGAATTATTCCCGGCGCCTCACGTATTACACATGCCTGCAATTCTGGCATCAGCCAACGCTCAACCCAGTCGCTCATACCAAGACGAAAAACATGGGTTGCATTCGCAGGCGTAAATGAGGGGGGTTGAAACAGAATATGCTGCATCTGTTCCATTAATGGTCCGAGTGCAGCAATAAGCGCTTCGGCACGCGGCGTGGGGATCATCCCTCCTGCGGTGCGAACAAACAGAGGATCGTCAAACATTTCACGCAATCTGGCCAGCGCATTACTGACCGCTGGCTGCCCGAGATGCAGTTTTTCAGCTGTACGTGACACGCTGCCTTCCCGCTGCAGTACGAACAGCACCGTCAGCAAATTTAGATCGATACGATGAAAATCATTTTCTCTGATAGTGAACATTATATTAATCAATTTGAATGATAGTGGTTTGCTGAGGATACTGCCGATCACCTTCAAATGACATTTTAGTGGGGACTTTAATGAAAATTATACTGACGCTGATCGCGACACTTATCTTTTCCAGCCAACTCCTGGCTGCCGAACAGACCAGTGCACTGAATGAACAGGCTCCCGGTTACTATCGTATGAAACTGGGAAAACTGCGCATTACCGCCGTATCTGACGGCACGGTGACGATACCGTTGAATACATTGCTGACTAACATTTCACCAGAAAAATTACGTCAGGCGATGGCCAGAGATGCAATGACGCCGCAAGCAGAGACGTCGATTAATGCCTATGTAATAGACGATGGCAAAAAGCGCATTTTAGTGGATACAGGTGCAGGAGAGCTGTTCGGAAACAGGGGAGGGCATCTGTTGGCAAACCTTGCAGCAGCAGGTTATCCATCTGAATCAATAGATGCCGTCTTGCTTACTCATATTCACGCAGATCACTCCGCTGGCGTGTCACGCTCGGGCAAGCTCGCATTTCCAAATGCTGACGTGTATGTGGATAAACGAGATGTAGATTTCTGGCTTAACCCCTCTAATGTCAATCAGGTAGAGGCGGGTGAGGCACACACTTTTGCTGAAAGTGAACGAACCCTTCGCCCGGTTATCAATGCCGGCCGGTTAAAAACATTTCTGGCACCTGCAACACTGGTAAACGGAATACGTGCTGAGCCCGCTGCTGGTCATACACCAGGAAGTGTGCTGTATCGTGTGGAAAGTGAAGGTCAGACACTGGTGTTATGGGGAGATATTATCCACGCCAGGGCGGTACAGATGTCAGATCCGCACGTTGCAATCCATTTTGACGTAAACCGCCAGCAGGCAATTAAAACGCGGGAACGGATACTCAAACAGGCTGCGGAACAGGGTTATTGGGTAGCTGCCGCACATATTTCGTTTCCGGGACTTGGTCACGTAAAACGTGAGGGTAGCGGTTATCGCTGGGTGGAAAGTAACTATACGACCCAGTTAGGACAATAGCGTTTCAGTTCCGTTTCGAATACTTACGCATTCTGAATACCTGTATCAAGCCGGGCCTCAACCACGGCGTCAGAATTTGCAGCGGTGCGGCTGTTATGAGAATTATCAATGGCCGTAGTTATGCCTGCGTGAATATTTGAGTCAATTGAGCTCTGAATGTATTAGGGCTGTAACAGCAGCCCTGTGCCGGCGAAGACGATTTACACACTGGCGTTTATTTCGATACCTGCACGCCGATTATTACCGGAAAATAAGTACTATGAGCCATCCAAAGCTCACAATGAAAATTGTGGGTTACGATGTTAACGCTAAGGTCATATTTGACCTTATGTCAGTTACTGACTCAGTTCAGAATTAGTTATTAATCTGCGATAGCGCCATGATTTGTAGGCGAGTATAGGCGATTGTATGAATACGACAACCGCAATACCACAAAGTAGACCTATTGAGCCTGCAAATACGCTTTCATCTGAGCCGAAAATAATAAGCAAACCCCAAATGGCTAAACAGCACAATACAACGCTACTGGCTAGAATGAAGCGGTTAGCCAGATCTTGTATGGCTTCAGCTAGTGAGCCACCATAACTCTGGGTATTGGTTTTAATTTTTAGAAGATCAGCGTTGCTAAAACCCGACTTCAATAGATCTGCCTCGCTTACTTTCATAACGTTCTCACCCTTCATCATTAAAATTTTACAAAAAGCACATGGCGAGTAGATATGAAACTTGCCGACAAACTGACCCGCGGCAGGTGGAGCTTTACCCTCCACTTTAATACGTTATGTAACAAACCACACAAACAACCGAGGGCCGCATTACGGCCCTGAACAGAAAGAACCAGGCCCGCTTTTCGCTCATATGAAAGTTAACGTACCATGGGCTGTAACAAACAGCATCCATACTCCTTATAAGGCCACCAAAGGAGAAGAAATTTCGTATGCGAACCCCTGATTATCCTTCCCGGGACTCTGATAAATGGGCACAGGTTGATACCTGGTTTGCTGAAAAGCTCGCCCCTGAAGGAGCAGATTTAAAATACACTCTTATTAATAACGCAGAGCAAGGATTACCTTCGCACGATGTGTCTGCTTTACAGGGAAAAATGCTGGCGCTCTTCATTCAAATGACACGCGCTGTCCGCGTTCTTGAAATAGGAACCCTTGGAGGTTACAGCACGATTTGGATGGCCAAAGCTTTACCCCAACATGGAAGCGTAACAACCATTGAATTCAATAAGCATCATGCAGAGGTTGCCCGCCAGAATATAAACAATGCAGGATTAACTGAGCGCGTTGAGCTTTATACCGGTGCTGCACTTGATGTCTTACCCACGCTTAAAGCCCCCTTTGACCTTATTTTTATCGATGCTGATAAAGTGAATAATCCACGCTATCTGGAATGGGCAATAAAACTGTCCCAACAAAATACGGTTATCGTCGGGGATAATTCAGTACGCGGCGGTAGTGTGATTGAATCCGATAGTGAGGATCCTAATGTACGGGGGCTGAGAGAATTTGTTCAGATGATTTCAGAAGACGAGCGCCTTGAAGCTACAGCAATCCAGACCGTCGGTGAAAAGGGATGGGATGGTTTCGTCATGGCGATAGTTAAAGACAGATAATTATCCAACTGACCAAAACAGGTTCGCTCCTCGCTCAAAGCAGCAGACGAACGCATTCCACGTTCCAATAAAAAAGGCTGCTATCTCAGGTGAGATAGCAGCCTTGAACCATTGTTAATCTTAACTCACCAGCATTAAGCCCATTTTTTATGGCTGAATATCAGTGCGCGCCGCCACCACCGCCGCCAGAGGTGAAAGGCGGACGGGCAAACCAAATCAGCGCCAGCAGAATCAGGAAGATCCCGGCAGAGGCCCAGAATATCTCGTTAGCAGAAATAATCAGCCCCTGATTAGTGATCTGCTGAGCGATATAGCCAGAGGCCTGCTGCTGCGTCATGCCCAGCTGTTCCAGCTGGCGATAGGTTTCCTGCGCATTAGGGTTATAAGGATTAACCGACTCGGCGAGATAGCTGTGATGCATCGATTCGCGATTGGTCCACATAGTGGTGGTAATCGACGTACCAATCGAACCGGCCAGGGTACGCAAAAAGTTCGACAGGCTGGATGCGGCAGCCAGACGTTCCGGCGGCAGTCCCGATAGCGTAATGGTGGTCAGCGGCATAAAGAAGCAGGCTACCGCCAGCCCCTGGATAAACTGCGGCCAGGCAGCTGCGCCGAAATCC
Source organism: Pantoea sp. FN0305 (assembly GCF_050113845.1). Classification (NCBI taxonomy): domain Bacteria; kingdom Pseudomonadati; phylum Pseudomonadota; class Gammaproteobacteria; order Enterobacterales; family Erwiniaceae; genus Pantoea; species Pantoea sp. FN0305. The sequence goes on from NZ_JBNJSN010000001.1 coordinate 13,346, forward strand.
ATTCCCGGCTCGAAAGTGTAGGCGCGCCAGTAAAAACAGACGGCATACATAATAAAGCTGAAGGCAACCAGGCGGCGCATATCGATCTTATGGGCAAAGCGGCCGATAATCGGCGACAGAAGCACCGGGAAGATGCCCACCGGCGCAGAAGCCAGCCCGGCCCAGGTTGCCGTATAGCCATACACTTCCTGCAGCAGCTGCGGCAGCAGCACGATAGAGCCAAAATAGAGCATATAGGCCAGGCTTATCGACAAACAGCCAATGGTGAAGTTACGCGATTTAAACAGCGTCAGATCCACCACAGGATGATCGTCAGTCATCTCCCAGACAAACAGTACCGCCAGCGCCACCACCGCCACTACCGTAAGCACGATAATTTCAGTAGAGCTAAACCAGTCCAGCTCACGCCCGCGATCCAGCATGATTTGCAGCGCACCGATACCCACCACCAGTAAAACCAGGCCCACCGTATCGATTGGCCTAATTTCAGTTTTGGTTTCACGGTGACGCAGGGTTTGCAGCGTCAGGATCGTGACCACAATGCCGATGGGCACGTTAATAAAGAAGATCCATCCCCAGTGGTAGTTATCGCTGATCCAGCCGCCAAGGATGGGACCGCAGATCGGCGCCACCACCACTGTCATTGCCCACAATGACAGAGCGATACTGCGCTTAGCGGGCGGATAGTTGCTTAGCAGCAAACTCTGCGACAGTGGGATCAGCGGGCCGGCAACCAGCCCCTGAAGCACGCGGAACAGGATCAGCATCGTCAGGCTATCCGCCACTCCGCACAGAAAGGAGGCGGCGGCAAAGGCCACGGTTGACCAGAGAAACAGTTTTACCTCGCCGATGCGTTTCGCCAGCCAGCCGGTAATCGGAATGGAGATCGCATTCGCCACGCCAAACGAAGTAATAACCCAGGTTCCCTGGGAGTTCGACGCGCCGAGGTTACCGGCGATGGTTGGAATGGCAACGTTGGCGATGGTGGAATCCAGCACCTGCATAAAGGTCGCCAGCGACAGCGCGATGGTCATCAGAACCAGCGGAGCGCCTTCAAGCGGCTTTTGCGCCATAACTGCCTCCCGGATTATTCGCCCGCATTGGCGCGAATAATCTCGCTGATTAACTGATTCACCGGCGCCAGATCGATCGCCAGCGCATCGCTCTGATAAGCGGGCGTCTGACGCACCTGGGAAGCCAGCATGCTGCCTTCTTTACTGGAGGTATCCACTTTCACCAGCGTGGAAAGGCCAATGCGCAGCGGATGCTCGGCCACTTCTTTGGTATCCAGCTCAATGCGTACCGGTAAACGCTGAACCACTTTAATCCAGTTACCGGTGGCGTTCTGCGCAGGCAGCAGCGAGAAGGCGCTGCCGGTGCCCATATCCAGGCCCACCACTTTGCCGTGATAGACCACGTCGTCGCCATAAATATCGCTGACCACCGTAGCAGGCTGACCAATGCGCACGCCTGCCAGCTGCGTTTCTTTGAAGTTGGCATCAACCCAAATCCCGGTAGCCGGCACAACGGCCATCAGTGGTGTAGAGGTGGAGATTTGTGCGCCAACCTGCACGCTGCGGCGAGAGACATAACCATCGATAGGGCTGCGGATTTCGGTGCGTTGTAAGGCCAGCCAGGCATCACGCAGCGCGGCGGCGTTCTGCTTCACCGCCGGCTGGTTTTCCAGCGAGGTATTCAGAATCGCGGCCTGGTTTGCATTATATTGCTGTACCGCCACATCCAGTTGCGCTTTTGCGGTAGCGACCGCATCGCGCGCATGTTGCAGCTCTTCGCGACCAATCAGGTTAGAGGCACCCAGCGGCTCGCGGCGTTTTAGATCCGCTTCGGCCTGCGCCAGCGCGGTTTTTTGCAGCTCGATAGTTGCCTGATACTGTTTACTGTTGATCATCTGCTGATGCGTTTGACGCACGCTGGTGGCCAGAGCGGTCTGTGCTTTTTCAAACGCCTGTTCGGCATCGGTTTTATCCAGCGTTACCAGCACATCGCCTTTCTTTACAAAGTCGGTGTTATCAAAGCCAATTTTGTTCACGCTGCCAGCGACCTGAGCCATGATCTGCACCTGATTGCCTGCCACATAGGCATCATCGGTCTCTTCAAAATGGCGCAGTACCAGGGCCCAGTAAATCAAATAAGCAACGCCAACCAGAACAAACAAAACAGCCAGAAAAATCAACGCGCCTTTACGCTTTTTCTTTTTATTGGCTGGCTGTTGCGGTTGTTGCGTTTCCGCATTCGCACTCATGCTTCTCTCCACATTTTCCACGTATACACGTATTTCGGGGTGCGCCTTTCCATGTGTGCAGGGACCCGAGCCTAAAATGCCAGCGTTAGCGCTGGCATGGATAAAAGGGGATCAAAATAACGGTTTCTGAGAGTGATTGTGTCGCAGGAATTGCTATTGGTGGGAGAGGGAAGAAATAACTTCCTCTTCATCCATCTGGTCAAGACGGTTCAATAACTTACGCGTCAGGCTTTCCAGCTGCGCTTTTTCACTGCTGCTCAGTGAGGACCACAGATATTGCAGGCTCTGATGCTGCGGAGGAAGAACCTGACGCAGGAAAGCGTTGCCTTTTTCTGTGAGATGCAGGTGCAGGCAGCGGCGATCGTTATCGCTTTCACGGCGTTCAATCCAGCCGCGTTTTTCCAGCTCATCGGCGATGCGCGTGGCATTGGTACGGGAAGAACCCAGCGCGGCGCTCAGTTCAGAAGGCTGAATGCTCTGGGTTTCCTGCGCATCCAGCGTAATCAATGCCATAAACAGTGTCTCGTTAATCCCCTGAGCTTTCAGCATCTTGTTGCGATTATCCAGCAACTTGCTCTGCATGTGCATACACAGACGCGTCAGTACGATTTCCTGGAGCGGAAAATCTTTATGACGTGTAGCACGAATATTCAGCATCTGTTCAATGGGAGTAAACGAACTTTCCATCTTAAAGGAACCTCATTAGTTGCAACTGGTAGAGTAGTGGTGATGACGAAACAGACATGAACATCTTTACCAGTAGCGATGGCTCATACGATCGCAACGTCATCATCTAAAGTTTCGGCTCACTCCATAAGCCGAAGGTTGGGCAGCATGGCTGGTTCAGCAGATCGTACAGAATCTGTCGAACCAGCCGGGCAAAATAAACCTTAAACGCACCGCTTTTAACGAATAAACATGCTTGTTGCTAATGTAACAAGCGCATGTCAGGCGCCAGTTTTGCGTAGGCTTAATGCCATCTGACAGCGATATTCTTTCCCTGGGCTGAATAATTTCTTACGAAAAAATAACTAACATGAATAAATTTACCGCTAACCATACCAGAGTGGGTTACGGCTTTATAGCCTGCCGGCACTGAAAAAAATGGCTCTTTACACTTTAATGGTTAATTATTGTGATCTTCGTAGCGGTAGCCTTGCCACCAGCTCAACAGATTAAGCAAAGTTAATAACAACCCGGCGATACAGACACCGTACCAGCCAGCAAAATGATAAGCGCTGGCAGAGATAAGCGAACCGGCGGCACCGCCGATAAAATAGCTGGTCATGTAGCCAGCCGTGAGCCGGTTGCGCGCTTCGGGCATGCGCCGATAGATGACGCTCTGGTTAGTGATATGAACGCCCTGTACCGCCAGATCCAGCAGGATAATGCCGGCAATCAGGGCCAGCAGTGAATGCGCGCCCAGGGCGGTCAGGCCCCATGATCCCAGCATTATCAGCAGCCCCAGCGTGGTGGTCAGGCGCGCTTTGCCCTGATCCGCCAGTGAACCAGCCTGACGCGCAGCCAGCGCCCCCGCCGCGCCTGCCAGGCCCAGCAGGCCGATTTCGCCTTCCGAATAGCCATAGGGCGGAGCAGCAAGTAAAAAGGCCATCGAGGTCCAGAGCACGCTGAAGTTGGCGAAGGAGAGACAACCAATAATGGCGCGCGTGCGGATAACGCGTGACTGAGCATAGAGACGGAAAATAGAACCAAGCAGCTGGGGATAGCTAAGCTCTACCGTTTGACGATAGCGTGGCAACCCGCGCCACAGCGCCAGCGCCATCAATACCATGAGCAGGCTGGCGACCCAGAATACGGCGCGCCAGCCGCCCAGTTGTGCCAGCGCACCGGCAACGGTACGTGCCAGCAGAATCCCTAGCAGCAGGCCGCTCATGACGGTACCCACCACTTTGCCTCGCTTTTCCGGCGCGGCGAGCGTGGCGGCCAGTGGCACCAGCAACTGAGCAACAACCGAAAACAGGCCGGTCAGCGCAGTACCAAGCAGCATCATGCCGAGATTATCAGAGAGCGCGGTAATCACCATGCCGCCCGCCGCCAACAGGCTCATGCCAACAATCAGTCCGCGTCGTTCCAGTCGATCGCCAAGCGGCACCAGTAGCAACAGACCGGCGGCATAGCCGAGCTGAGCAGTGGTGATAATGAAACCGGCCTGATTAACCGACAGACTAAAGCTGCGGGCAATAGTATCCAGCAGAGGCTGCGCGTAATAGTTACTGGCCACCGCCAGCCCCGTGGCGATAGACATCAGGGCCACCAGCGTTGGACTAAGCCCCTGGGATGTTGAATTCATAAGCAATAAGCATGGTTGATAAATCGTCGTCGCTAATAGTAACCCAAAAAACTATTTCATTGTTGGTTGTGTTTAACAGGACATACCAGTTTTGTTTACGTTAAACAGCGTTATCGTAACCTTTAACCGATGAAATGAAAGGATAAATAAAAAACGGGCAACATTTGTTGCCCGTCAGACCGCTGACTAGTGGCCAGTGCCGGAAGCCGAAACAATCACGCTAGCGGATCGCACCGGTATCCTGATGTGCTCTTATTTTGCTGCAGCTTTTGCACTGTCTATCCAGCGATCGAACTGCGCCTGATGCGCTTTAATCCAGCCATCAACATGCGCGTTAATCGCCTGTTCAGAAGACTGCCCCTGATGCATACGCGAGTTTTGTGCGTTGATATCGGCAATCGGCAGTTTCATCTCAGCAAACAGTCGCGCCGCCGCCGGGTTTTTCACGGCCCAGGCTTTATTGGCGACAATATGCATGGTGTTAACCGGGAAACCGTAGTTAGCGCCGTTCGGCAATTGGGTGTTCACCTCTTTCTGCGCGCCCGGCATGGAAGAGAAGGGAACCTGCAGCCAAACTACGTCGCGTCCCGGTACCAGAACATCGCTGATCCAGTAAGGGGTCCAGGTATAATAAAGGATCGGTTTGCCTTGCTTATAGCGGGCGAGGGTATCAGCCATCATCGCAGCATAATTTCCCATATTGGGCTCAACGGTCTTGCTCAGGTCAAAGGCCTGGTTCTGATGCAGGATCACCGCCTCGCAACCCCAGCCAGGCGCACAGCCGGTCATATCCGCTTTGCCGTCACCGTTGGTATCAAACAGCCGCGCCAGCTTCTCATCTTTTAGCTGATCGATGCGGGTAATATGATACTTCTCGGCGGTTTTCTTATCGATCAGGTAGCCCTGTGCGGCACCGGTAACGTAGGTTCCCTGACGATAAAACACCTTATCGCCGCCAGCGGCGCGATACATATCATCATGCAGCGGTTGCCAGTTGACGGCGGTAAAGGTGGCGTCGCCGGATGCGATCGAGGTATAACCCACGTTGTAATCTACTTCGCTCGGCTTCTCAACGCGGTAACCCAGCTTTTCCAGCGCGCGGCTAACCAGCAGCGTTTGAAAGCTCTCTTCAGAAATAGTGCTTTGGATCGGTTTAACGGTGATCCCTTTACCCGGTAAATCGGCAGCGAAAGTCGGCAGGGTAGCCAGCGAGGTCAAAGCGGTGGCCAGAAGGGCTATTTTGCGCATAGTGATTCCTTATTAATTGTTATCAGGCAGTAACGTGACGGCGTACAGCGACGCCGTCAGCGCGTTACTTGATCAGGCGGGTCAGTAAACCCAGCGGACCGGTGGCGTACCAGCGTTGGTTGCCACGGCTTCGGCTGTTGCGGCCAAAGGATTGCGTCAGGCGATCGAGGATAATAGCGAGAATAACAATACCGACGCCGCCTACGGTGGCCAGCCCCATATCAAGACGGCCAATACCGCGTAACACCATCTGCCCCAGGCCGCCGACCGCTATCATCGAAGCGATAACCACCATCGACAGCGCCAGCATCAGCGTCTGATTCACGCCAGCCATGATGGTTGGCATCGCCAGCGGCAGCTGAACCTTAAACAGCATTTGCCGTGGGTTCGCGCCAAACGACTCTGCCGCCTCGATCAGATCCGCCGGTACCTGTTTAATGCCAAGAACGGTCAGACGTACAATCGGCGGCAGGGCAAAGATAATGGTCACCACCACGCCCGGCACATTGCCGATACCAAACAGCATCACAATCGGTACCAGATAGACGAAGGCGGGCGTAGTTTGCATGGCATCCAGCAGCGGGCGAATAATACGTCCGGCGCGTTCGCTGCGCGCCAGCCAGATCCCCAGCGGCAGGCCAATAACAATACAGAACAGCAGGGCGGTTAAGACCAACGCCAGCGTAACCATCGCCTGCGACCAGGCACCGATAGCACCAATCAACACCAGGGAAATCAGGGTTGCGATGCCCATGCTGACGCTGGAGAGCTGCCAGGCGATAAGCGCAAACAGCACGATTGCAACCGGCGCAGGCATGCCCAGCAGCAGTTGCTGAAAAGCGCTCAGGATATAATCTACCGGAATGCGGATCCCCTGAAACAGCGGTCGGAAATGGCTGACGATCCAGTCGATCCCATGCGTAACCCAGCTATCAAGCGGGATCAGCGTGTGATGAAAAGGATCCAGTATATTGAAGTGTTCCGCCTGCGGCGCGGGCGCGCTGTTCAGCCAGTCGCTGTTGCTGACAACGGCGTCGTGGCCTTCAGCCGCTCCGGAAGGCGAACCCCAGGCGTCGCCGCTGCTGGGCTGGGCTGCGCCGTTGTCAACAGACGCGCCGCCGCTGGGCTGGACTGCGCCGTTATCAGCAGGCGTGCCGCCCCAGGGATCGCTGGCTGTATCGGTTGCCGCTGGCTGTGATGATGCATTTTCCCACGGATTGTTGTTTGGCTGACTCATTGCTGGCTCCCCTCGCGATCTAATGCCTGTAACAGCGTGCCTTTGGAAATAACCCCGATATACTGATCTTCGTCGCCGATAATCGGCACGGCGCACGGCGCCTGCGCCACATACGACAGCAGCTCATTCAGGGACATATCGCCAGGCACAGCGGCGGGCGCAGCAAGGATCGCGGCGTCAATGCCTGCTCCAGCCGCCAGCGCCGCCTTCAGCGAATCGGTGGAAACCACGCCAACAAACTTTTGTTTTTCCAGCACGTAGCCATATTCCCGATCTTCATCCTGCAGCAGCTTGATTGCCGAGCGTGGACCAAAGCCGGGAGATTTGCGGATCAGCGCGCTGGCGCCGCGACGGGCAATATCTTTGGCGCTAAACACATGGCTAATATCAACGCCACGGAAAAAGGTGCGCACATAGTCATTAGCGGGATTATTTAAAATTTCATCCGGCGTTCCGACCTGCACCACTTCACCGCCCTGCATAATGGCAATGCGATCGCCAATGCGCATCGCTTCATCAAGATCATGGGAAATAAAAATAATGGTGCGCTGATGTTTCGCCTGCAGTTTTACCAGCTCATCCTGCATTTCCGTACGAATTAAGGGATCGAGCGCGGAAAAAGCCTCGTCCATTAATAAAATATCAGGATTAATCGCCAGCGCGCGTGCTAATCCAACGCGCTGTCGCATACCGCCAGATAATTCATCGGGCCAGGCATGCGCATAATTTTCCAGACCGACCTGACGCAGCGCTTCCAGCGCTTTTTCCTGACGCTCCTGCTGTGGAACGCCCGCTAATTCCATACCAAAGGCGGTGTTATTCAGCACATTCATATGCGGCATCAGGGCGAATGACTGAAATACCATACTGATTTTATTTCGTCGTACTTCACGCAGCTCACTGTCAGATATTTTGGCAATATCGACTCCGTCAATGATTACCTGGCCGCGTGTCGGCTCTATCAGACGATTGAGAAGGCGAACCATAGTGGATTTTCCTGAACCGGAAAGCCCCATGATGACAAATATCTCGCCTTCTTCAATGGCCAGACTGGCATTCTTAACGCCTAAAGAGAGTCCGGTTTTTTCCAGTAACGCTTCTTTACTGATGCCCTTATCAATATATTTAAAAGCACGATCGGGATTCTCGCCGAATACTTTATAAAGATTCTTTGCTTCTAATTTAACTGCCATGCAATTTGAATATCCTGGTTGGTTAATTATTTTCGCTAATACTTGTCCTGGTGAAATTAAAGCGGCCTATACCCTAACATACTTAGAATCTCAGGCAACCCTTTGCGCGGCGCTGGGTGTCATGCTTTGAGATACGGATCTCGCGTCAGGTCAGAAGGCTCAGGGGCTACGGGGAAATAATTGCAGGCTAAAAAAAGATGAAATAAGTGAGCAGGGATGCGCGGTTTTGCCATTATTTTCTGCTGGATGCCGGTGATAAATTACAGGCGCAGAAATGGAAAAAAGCCATTATTTATAGCGAAAGTTCGCAGAGAAATAACCGTTATTTTAATGGCTGACGCGTTAGAGAGGAAAAGGGCGCGGAGGTGCGCCCAAACGTTATTTAAAAGTCCCAGTCTTCATCTTCGGTATCCACCGCTTTGCCCATTACATATGAGGAGCCGGAGCCGGAAAAGAAATCGTGATTCTCATCAGCATTTGGTGACAGCGCGCTTAAAATCGCCGGGTTAACCTGGGTCATTTCTGCCGGGAACAGCGCCTCATAACCCAAATTCATTAGCGCCTTATTGGCGTTATAGTGCAGGAAGGCTTTGACCTCCTCCAGCCACGGCGTTTCGCCATATAACGCCTCGGTGTACGCCATCTCGTTGTCATACAGCGCCATCAGCAGCTCAACGGCAAACTGCTGCAGCGCATCACGACGCACCGGATCGGCTTTTTCCAGTGCTTTCTGATATTTATAGCCTATATAGTAACCATGCACCGCTTCATCACGAATAATCAGGCGGATAAGGTCGGCGGTATTCGTAAGCTTGCCACGGCTTGACCAGTACATCGGCAGCCAGAAACCGGAATAGAAAAGAAACGACTCAAGAAAGACGCTGGCGATTTTCTTTTTCAGCGGATCGTCGGCGCAGTAGTGCTGGTGGATCAGATCGGCTTTATTCTGCAACGGGCCGCAGCTTTCGCTCCAGCTATAGGCAGCATCCACTTCGTTAACCGGACAAAGCGTAGAGAAAATCGAGCTGTAAGAGCGCGCATGTACCGCTTCCATAAAGCTGATATTGGACATCACCGCCTCTTCGTGCGGCGTTAGCGCATCAACCATCAGCGCAGGCGCGCCGACGCTGTTTTGCAAGGTGTCCAGTAGCGTCAGGCCGGTAAAAACGCGGATAGTTAACTGCTGCTCTGTTTTGCTCAGGCTATTCCATGCCGGTAAGTCGTTAGAAAGCGGCACCTTCTCCGGCAGCCAGAAATTAGTGGTCAGGCGGTTCCAGACCTCCAAATCTTTCTCATCGTCGATGCGGTTCCAGTTTATCGCCTGGATGCGCTTAAGGTTTTGCATAACTCGATCCATCAATTCAGTTTATAGCGAGCAGGAAACGCAACCCTGCACCTCAGTGCCTTCCAGCGCCATCTGCCGCAGGCGAATGTAATAAAGGGTTTTGATCCCTTTCTTCCATGCGTAGATCTGAGCGCGGTTAATATCGCGCGTGGTGACGTTATCGCGGAAGAATAGCGTCAGCGACAGCCCCTGATCGACATGGCGGGTCGCTTCCGCATAGGTATCGATAATCGCCTCCGGGCCAATCTCATACGCATCCTGCCATTGCGCGAAATTCTCATTGGTCAGGAAGGGAGCCGGATAGTAAACGCGTCCGGTCTTGCCCTCCTTACGGATTTCGATGCGCGAGACGATAGGATGAATGCTCGACGTGGCGTGATTGATATAAGAGATCGATCCGGTTGGCGGAATCGCCTGCAGATTTTGGTTGTAGAGGCCGTCGCGCATCACCGCTTCCCGCAATGCTATCCAGTCCGCCTGGGTCGGCAGGGCGATGCCTGCCCCGGCAAACAGTTGGGCAATGCGCCCGGTACGTGGTAGCCAGGCCTGCTCAATGTAGCGGGTAAAATAGTCGCCGCTGGCGTAGCGCGACTGTTCAAAACCGGCAAAGCGCTGCTTTCTCTCTCGCGCCAGCTGGTTTGACGTGCGCAGCGCATGGTAAGTGATGCAGTAAAAATAGAGGTTGGTAAAATCCAGCGCCTCCGGCGAACCGTAAGCGATCCCTTCCCGCGCCAGATAACCGTGCAGGTTCATCTGTCCAAGGCCAATGGCATGTGATTGCGCGTTGCCATGCTCTATTGAAGGCACCGAGTGAATATGGCTCATATCGGATACGGCGCTCAGGCCGCGCACCGCGATCTCAACGGTACGCGCCAGATTGCCGGAATCCATCGTGTGGGCAATATTTAACGAGCCGAGATTACAGGAGATATCCTTCCCGATATGGCGATAGCTGAGATCGTCATGGTAGCTGGAAGGGCTATTCACCTGCAGGATCTCCGAGCAGAGATTGCTCATATTGATGCGGCCCTGCACCGGGTTGGCGCGGTTAACCGTATCCTCGAACATCAGATAGGGATAACCCGATTCGAACTGGATCTCCGCCAGCGTCTGGAAGAACTCGCGCGCATCGATAAAGGTTTTACGGATACGCTCGTCCACCAGCATCTCATCATATTTTTCGCTGACGCTGATGTCGGCAAACGCCTGGCCATACAGGCGCTCTACGTCATACGGCGAGAAAAGGGCCATGGGCTGATTCTCTTTCGCCAGACGGAAAGTAACATCCGGGATCACCACGCCGAGCGACAACGTTTTGATACGGATTTTCTCATCCGCATTTTCCCGTTTGGTATCAAGAAAGCGCAAAATATCGGGATGATGGGCGTGCAGATAAACTGCGCCTGCACCCTGGCGCGCCCCAAGCTGATTGGCGTAGGAAAAGGCGTCTTCCAGCATTTTCATTACCGGGATCACGCCGGAAGACTGATTTTCAATACGCTTAATCGGTGCGCCCGCTTCACGCAGGTTAGAGAGCAGGAAGGCCACACCGCCGCCGCGTTTTGACAGCTGCAGCGCGGAATTTACCGCGCGACCAATCGACTCCATATTGTCTTCGATACGCAATAAAAAGCAGGAGACCAGCTCGCCGCGCTGCTGCTTGCCGCAGTTAAGAAACGTTGGCGTTGCCGGCTGGAAGCGGCCGGAAAGCATCTCTTCCATCAGCGCCGTGGCTAATTTGCTGTCGCCCTGCGCCAGCGTCAGCGCCACCATACAGACGCGGTCGGGAAAATCTTCGAGGTAGCGTTTGCCGTCGAACGTCTTGAGCGCATAGCTGGTAAAAAATTTCCAGGCGCCTAAAAAGGTGTCAAAGCGAAAACCCCAACCCGCCGCCCGCTCAAACAGCTGGCAGACAAATTCAAAGGGATAAGCGTTCAACACGTCCGCTTCGTAGTAGCCTTCCGCTACCAGATACTGCAGCCGCGCCGTGAGCGAGTCGAAAGACACGCTGTTGGGGATCACCTGCTGCAGCCAGAACTGGCGCGCCGCCTCACGATCTTTATCAAACTGGATATTCCCCTGCTCATCATAAAGATTGAGCATGGCGTTCAGCGCATGATAATCGGGCGCTAGCTGTGGGCTGTCTGTTGTTGCCAAAATTGGGTCACTCCCGCTTTAACGTTGGCGATATCGTCAGGGGTTCCCATTAGCTCGAAGCGGTAAAGGTAGGGAACCTGACATTTTTGCGCAATGATGTCGCCGGCCAGGCAAAAGCCTGCGCCGAAGTTGCGGTTGCCTGCGGCAATCACGCCGCGCAACAGCCGACGATTGGCTGCATCATTAAGAAACTGAATAACCTGAGCGGGTACCGCGCCGCGCACGCTACCACCGCCGTAGCTGGGTACCACCAGAATAAAAGGCCGATCTACCTGCAGGCGTTGCGCTTTATCTAACGGAATGCGGCGCGACGGCAGGCCGAGCCGGGTAACGAACCGGTGGGTGTTTTCCGACTGGCTGGAGAAGTAGACCAGCATGCGATCACCCCAGCGCCCGCTGCGGCTGCGCCAGACGCATCAACTTATCGGGGCGGAAACCGCTCCAGTGTTCACCATCGACCATCACAACCGGTAGCTGACGGTAGCCCAACGCCTTCAGGTTCTCGATAGCGTCAGGCTCGTCGTCCAGATTAATCAACTGCCAGGTCAATCCCAGTTTATCCATCATGTTTTTGGTGGCGGTGCACTGCATACAGTTGTTTTTAGTGTAAATAGTAATGAGCATGATTCGTATTTCCTTTAGGCGTCCTGAAACCCTGTGCTACATTATGCGCCACACGACACGCCTGCCACGTGGTAATTACAAGGTGTTGTGTGGTCTTGATGATTTGAATACTAGATGTAGCGTTTTGGATTTTCAACCATGGAGATTTCAGGCCTAACGGCAAATCATGGCGCAGGGCGCGCCAGCGCTGGAAAAAATTTTCAGACAAAAAAATCCCCGCACGTGGCGGGGAGAGAATGCAGAGCGGGGTGATTAGCGACGAGAAGCCAGCAGCGCGCCGATAAAGATACCGATAGCAGCACCAACGCCTGCGCCGTGCCAGGGCTTATCATGAATCCAGGTATCAACCTGCTGGCCTGCGTCGCGCGCAGCCTGACGTACGCGGCTACGCCCATGAATTTTAGCGCGGGTCTCTTTCAGCAGCGCTTCTGCTTTGCTACGCGCCTCCTCAATATCCTCTTTGGTTTTGCTGCCGTAGGATTTGAGTAAATCGTCCAGCGCATCCGCCAGTACAGAAACGTCCTGATGCACGTCTAATTCGTCATTTTTTACCGTTTGTTTAGACATTTTTCCTCTCCCTTTGCTGAATAACGTAATACTTAGTGTAGACCATTCCCTGTAAGCGCAGCGCTAAAGGTCTCCGGCAGCGGACTTTCTGGATAATTCTGAATGTCCCTGGCTGCTGCGCTGATGTAAGGTTGCGAAGCTTTATAAGATTGAGAGGATCAAGCATGTATTTACGACCAGATGAGGTGGCACGCGTTCTGGAAAAAGCTGGCTTTGAAATGGATACCGTGACGCCGAAAACCTATGGCTACCGCCGTGGCGAAAACTATGTTTACGTCAACCGCGAAGCGCGCCTGGGGCGAACCGCACTGGTCATTCATCCGACGCTGAAAGAAAAAAGCCTGAATTATGCGGACCCGGCGTCAGATATCAAGACCTGCGATCACTACACGCGCTTCCCGATGTACCTTGTGGGTGATACTCAGGATCACTACGGCATTCCGCACGGTTTTAGCTCGCGCGCCGCGCTGGAACGCTATTTACAGAGTATGTTCGATTAACGTCTTTCCCACAGGGCGTTAAGCTATCGCGTTTGCTACGTTGCATTCTGCTGCATGGACAGGTATAAACTTTGCCACATTTAGAAGTTTAGACGTCCATACGGATAAGAAACCATGCAGTCAGAACAGCCGCAAGGCGGACAATTTAAACGCAGTATGAAAGCGCGCCATTTGGTGATGCTTTCCCTGGGCGGTGTGATTGGCACCGGTCTGTTTTTCAATACCGGCTATATCATTTCCACTACCGGTGCGGCAGGAACGCTACTGGCGTACCTGATCGGTGCGCTGGTGGTCTGGCTGGTGATGCAGTCGCTGGGCGAGTTGTCGGTGGCGATGCCGGAAACCGGTGCTTTCCACGTGTATGCTTCCCGCTACCTGAGTCCTGCTACCGGTTATACCGTCGCCTGGCTCTACTGGCTGACCTGGACCGTCGCGCTGGGTTCCAGCCTGACGGCGGCCGGCTTCTGTATGCAGTACTGGTTTCCACAAACGCCGGTCTGGCTCTGGTGCCTGGTTTTTTGTCTGGCGATCTTTCTGCTGAATGTCATTTCTACCCGCTTCTTCGCTGAAGGGGAGTTCTGGTTCTCGCTGATCAAAGTGATCACCATTCTGGCATTTATTGTTCTTGGCGGCGGCGCGGTATTTGGCCTGATCCCGCTAAAAGATGGCACGCCCGCGCCGTTTTTCCATAATCTCACCGCCTCCGGCTGGCTGCCGCACGGCGCGTTGCCGATCCTGATGACCATGGTGGCGGTTAACTTCGCCTTCTCCGGCACCGAGCTGATTGGCATTGCCGCCGGTGAAACGGAAAATCCGCAAAAAGTGCTGCCGCTGGCGATTCGCACTACCGTTGCGCGGCTGATTATTTTCTTTATCGGTACCGTACTGATTCTGGCGGCGCTGATCCCGATGGAGCAGGCGGGCATCGTGAAAAGCCCGTTTGTTCTGGTGTTTGAAAAGATTGGTCTCCCCTGGGCGGCGGATATTTTTAACTTTGTTATCCTGACGGCCATCCTCTCGGCGGCTAATTCCGGTCTCTATGCCTCAGGGCGCATGCTGTGGTCATTGTCTAATGAAGGCACGCTGCCGCGCTGTTTTTCGCGCCTGACGCGGCGGGGTATTCCGCTGGTAGCGATTAGCGCCAGTATGCTGGGCGGTCTGCTGGCGCTGTTCTCCAGCGTGGTGGCGGCCGATACCGTTTATGTGGCGCTTTCCGCTATCTCCGGCTTTGCCGTGGTAGCGGTCTGGCTCAGCATCTGCGCATCCCATTACGCTTTCCGGCGTCAATACCTGCGCGAAGGGCGACCGCTCTCCGGGCTGCAATTTCGCGCGCCCTGGTTTCCGCTGACGCCGATTCTGGGTTTTGCGCTCTGTCTGCTGGCCTGTGTCGGGCTGGCTTTCGATCCGGAACAGCGCATCGCGCTATGGTGTGGTTTGCCTTTTGTGGCGATCTGCTATGGTGCTTACTGGCTAACAAAACGTAACAAGCGGGAAAGCGCTAAGGAAACGGAACATGCTATTTGATCCCATTGCCGATCTTCTCCAGCGTCGCGATACGCTGATTCTGGATGGCGCGCTGGCAACGGAGCTGGAGGCGCGTGGATGCCAGCTGGCCGATGCGCTGTGGTCAGCCAAAGTGCTAATGGAAGATCCGCAGTTGATTTATCAGGTGCACTACGACTATTTTGCCGCCGGGGCGCAGTGCGCCATTACCGCCAGCTATCAGGCGACGCCGCAGGGCTTTGCCGCCCGCGGCCTGAGCGAGCTACAGTCACGCGAGCTGATTATCCGCAGCGCTGAGCTGGCGTTGCGTGCGCGCAACGACTACCTGGCGCAGCAATCGCAGGCGGCACCGCTGCTGGTGGCGGGATCGGTAGGGCCTTACGGCGCTTTCCTCGCCAACGGCGCGGAATATCGCGGCGACTATGCGTTGCCGCAAGAAGAGATGATGGCGTTTCATCGCCCGCGCGTCGAGGCGTTGGCCGGTTCCGGCATCGACCTGCTGGCCTGTGAAACGCTGCCTTCTTATGCCGAGCTTGAGGCGCTGGTGACGCTGCTGGCGGAATTCCCCACCATGCCTGCCTGGTTCTCGTTTACCCTGCGCGACAGTGAACATCTGTCCGACGGTACGCCGTTAACGGCGGTGTCAGCATTACTCAATGATTGTCCGCAGGCGGTGGCGCTGGGCATTAACTGCATCGCACTGGAAAAGGTGACGCCAGCGCTCGTTACGCTGCGCCGTTTAACGTCGAAGCCGCTACTGGTTTATCCCAATTCCGGCGAGCAGTACGATGCGGTCAGCAAAAGCTGGCACAGCGCCCCTGCGGGCTGTTCGTTGCAGGATAAGATGAGTGAATGGCTGCACGCAGGCGCGCAGATTATCGGCGGCTGCTGCCGTACCACGCCGCAGGATATCGCCGCGCTGGCGCGTGGCTGCCTCCATCAATAACGCTTTTTTCCCCTTCTGGTGCCTGGAAAGGAATTCGGGCACTAAGGAAAAGTGACGCGTTGCCGATTAAACTAGTACCAAACCGTAAAATTCAGGAAAGCGTATGAAACGCCTGTTACTGGCGCTGGCGGCGGCAACGCTGCTCAGCGGCTGCGCCACTATTGTCGGCTCGGAAACGCAAAGTGTGCGAATCGATTCGATTCCGCAGGGTGCAACCTTTGTCGTACAGGATGAAACCGGACGTGCGGTGGCGGAGGGGGTGACCCCAAAAACCGTGGTGCTGGAGA
This sequence comes from Pantoea sp. FN0305, assembly GCF_050113845.1. Lineage (NCBI taxonomy): Bacteria > Pseudomonadati > Pseudomonadota > Gammaproteobacteria > Enterobacterales > Erwiniaceae > Pantoea > Pantoea sp. FN0305. The sequence goes on from NZ_JBNJSN010000001.1 coordinate 29,527, forward strand.
AGTCTAACGGCCGCTATTTCGGTAAGAAGAGCTATCTGGTGATGATGGAGCGTCCCGGTTACGTTCCGCTAACGCTGCCGTTAAGAGAGAAGGCGAACCTGTGGTATATCCTGGGTAATATTCCGTTGGGTGGCTTCCCTGGCTGGCTGCTGGTGGATCCGTTTTACGGCGGCATGTATAACATCGTCCCCGACCAGATCCAGCCGGTGATCAACCCGGTCGGCGCACGCGCCGGCTGATAAATCGCTAACGGTTGCAGCGTGCAGGTTTAACCCGCACGCTGCTTATCTTTTACTGGGCGGTGGGTTTTACCATCGCACCGGGATGGGTTTTATGCCTCTCCAGATACTGATGCTGGAAAATACACATGCGAATAGTGTTACGGTATTCACCATTAATAAAAAATTCGTGCCGCAGTACGCCTTCGATCTCAAAGCCCAGCTTGCTGTAAATATGGATCGCCTTTTCATTCTCCTGATCAACAATCAGGTAGAGTTTATACAGGTTCAGCACAGAAAAGCCGTAGTCCATTGCCAGCTTCGCCGCCTGACTCGCCAGCCCTTTGCCCTGGTGCAGGGGATCGATAATGATCTGGAACTCGGCGCGCCGATGCACATGATTGATCTCTACCAGCTCAACCAGTCCCACTTTTTCGCCGCCGTTTTCCACCACAAAGCGGCGCTCGCTCTGATCGTGAATATGTTTGTTATAGAGATCGGACAACTCAACAAACGCCTCGTACGGCTCCTCGAACCAGTAACGCATCACGCTGGCGTTGTTATCCAGCTGATGTACAAAGTGCAGATCCTCCCGCTCAAGCGGACGTAATTTCACGCTCATACCCACATCCTGGTAAAAAAGTTTTTTTATTTTAACGTCGCGGCACGGCGCTAAGAAGGCAGCCCGTTATCATTCAGGCTGCCGGATAGTCAGCACACGCCAAAGTCGCCATCTTCATGATAAGGATTAACCGAACTGGCTGGTATCTCGATCTCTTTTTTATCCGCATCGTCAAGGCGGGCGCACCAGAGCATTTCGCCTTCGACGCGCATTACCTGCATTTTGGGGCCGCCGGTTTTGGCCTGGACGAAATCATCTTTCTGAAACATGTTGTCCCTCCCTCATTCTTTGTTAGTTACATTTTTTCTGCCGCCCGTCAGGCCCGCTGCACGTGGGTTAGCCCTGCATGACAAGGCAATAGCGCCGCCGCCAACAGGCGATACGCAGCGGGTTAACTATACTGATAGTACATTTCAGTAAAACCGGAGGAAAAATGACGATTCATAAGAAGGGTCAGGCACACTGGGAAGGCGATCTAAAACGCGGTAAAGGCACAGTCTCTACTGAAAGCGGCGCGCTGAGCCAGCAACCGTACGGTTTTAATACCCGCTTTGAAGATCAACCGGGCACTAACCCGGAAGAGCTGATTGGCGCAGCGCATGCCGCGTGCTTCTCAATGGCGCTCTCGATGATGCTGGGTCAGGCAGGCCATACGCCGCAGAGTATTGATACCACGGCGGATGTTTCGCTGGATAAGCAGGGCGAAGGCTTTGCTATCACCAAAATTGCTCTCGACAGCCATATTAAGCTACCAGGAATTGATAACGCCGCCTTTGATGAAATCATCAATAAGGCCAAAGCGGGCTGCCCGGTTTCACAGGTGCTGAACGCCGAAATCACCCTGAACTACAAGCTGGAAAACTAATCCTTTTCCCTGGCCGCGCCTGTATCCGCAGGGCGGCTGTTTTACCCTGCCATCCTGCACCAATCCCTGCTGTTACCCACGTTCTTTGAGAGCAAAAGCGTGTAGTTTTACTCGTCATCAGCGCAGAGATCGCTATACTGCCCGCTTTAAATGCCGCAAGGGTAAGGAATCATCGCGATGATAAATAATGACGTACTGCGTAGCCTGCGCTACATGCTAAAGCTCAACAATAATGACATGGTCGCGATCCTGGCGCTGGCCGATATGGCGATTCCCGTTGAGCAGATGGCCAGCTATATGCTGAAAGAGGAAGAAGAGGGCTTTGTTGTGTGTCCCGACGTGCTGATGAGCGGCTTCCTGAACGGCCTGATTTATCATAAGCGCGGCAAAGATGAGAGTATGACGCCGCTGAAAGTTGATCGCCGCATAAATAACAACATTATTCTTAAAAAGCTGCGCATCGCCTTCGCGTTGAAAACTGACGATATTCTGGACATTCTCACTTCTCAGCAATTCCGTATCTCTATGCCGGAAATTACCGCCATGATGCGGGCGCCGGATCACAAAAACTACCGCGAATGCGGCGATCAGTTTCTGCGTTATTTCCTGCGCGGCTTAACCGCACGCCAGCGTCCGGCTTCAGACGCCCGGTAAAAAGCGGCTCCAGCCCAGTTTCTTAAGGTTTCCCCGGTGATGATCGGGGAACAACGTTTTCCCCTCACTAAATCCGCCTCTTTACCTTTTACTGTCACTCATCCGCTTCTCTCCAGACAATTCTGTAATACGCATTTACATCCGTAATGAAAATGATTAAATTTCTCATTCTCATTGTTGGCGGTGAAATGATTTTTTACGTATCCATTGGATCCGCTAAGCCGACAGGGATTGATATTGCGCCAGACATTTACTGGCTCAGGGAAAACTGCCTTAGCGTAGGCCTTATTCAGATTGAGAAAGCGCATACGGTCGGGCAAACGGAAAAATAAAAACTCTCGAAGGTAAAAAATGCGTCTGATTTCAGTTAATACCGGGGAAATCCGCCTTAGCGGAAACATGAAAGCCAAACGGACTATCACTTCTCTGGCCGCGTTGATCGCTATCGCGCTGCACGGCCACGCGGCGTATGCGGCTGTGCAGGAAGAGACGCTGGTGGTGGATGCCGCTGCCGAAAGCGAAGATAACCCAACGCAAAACGATTACAGCGTGCCGGTCACCCAGGCGGGCACCAAAATGACCTTAACCGCGCGTGATATTCCGCAATCGGTTAGCATTGTCAGCAAACAGCGCATGCAGGATCAGCAGATGCAGTCGCTGGGCGACGTATTAAAAAGCACCACCGGCGTATCGGAGAAAGTAGCCGATCTCGATCGCAAAACTTTCTATTCACGCGGGTTTATGATTGATAACTACCTGGTTGATGACATTCCAACCGTGTTTGAAGAGCGCTGGAACCTGAACGACGCCTCTTCCGATACCGCTATGTATGACCGTATCGAAGTAGTACGCGGCGCGACCGGCCTGATGAGCGGCACCGGCAACCCGTCAGCGTCGGTGAATATGATCCGTAAGCATGCCGACAGCCGTGAGTTTGTCGGCAATGTCTCCGCCAGCTACGGCAGCTGGGACAAACAGCGCTACGTGGTTGATCTCTCTGCGCCGTTAACCGAATCAGGCAACGTACGTGGACGCGTGGTGGCCGGTTATCAGGACAGAAACAGTTATATCGATAACTACAGCAACAACAGAAAATTCATTTATGGCGTGGTGGATGCGGATCTTACCGATTCCACCACCTTATCGGTGGGTTACGATTATCAGGAAGATAATGCCGACCGCCCAACCTGGGGCGGCTTACCGCGCTGGTATAGCGATGGCAGCCTGGTCAGCTACGATCGCAGCGACAATACCGCGCCTGACTGGGCCTATCGTAATACCGAATCCCGACGCGTATTCGCCACGCTGAAACAGCGCTTCGACAACGGCTGGCAGTTCACCCTGAACGGCACCCATGCGGAAACCAAACTCGACAGCAAGATGCTCTATCTTGATGGCTTCGTTGATAAAAACAGCGGACGTTTGGTCAGCCCTTACGCGAGTTATCCTGGCTATGACGATCTTGTCGGCGGCACCGGCTATAACACCGGTACGCGCAAAGTGCATGCGCTTGACGCTTTTACCAGCGGCCCTTATCAGCTGTTTGGCCGTCAGCATGAGCTGATGACGGGCATAAGCTACAGCCGTCAAAACAACCGCTATTACAATGCCTACGATAACCTCTCACCGGAGGAAGTCGGCGATTACAACAACTGGAACAGCGGTTTCTCTGAAACTAACTGGGGTGCGCTAAGCCTGGCGCAGGCTGATACGGTGCATCAGAAGTCAGCCTATCTGGCGACGCGCATTTCGCTGGCCGATCCGCTGAACCTGATTGTGGGCGCGCGCTATACCAAGTGGAGCACCAGCACGCTGACCCAGGAGCTGGCGAAGAATCGCGTTACGCCATATGCAGGCCTGGTGTATGACATCAATGATACCTGGTCCGCTTACGCCAGCTATACCTCGATCTTTAATCCGCAGACCAATCGCGATATTAACGGCAGCTATCTGAATCCGGTCACCGGCAAAAACTATGAAACCGGGATCAAAGCGGACTGGCTGAACAGCCGTCTGACCACCTCGCTGGCGCTGTTCCGCATTGAGCAGGATAACGTCGCGCAGACTACCAATCAGATAATCCCGAACACCGCCAACGAGCAGGCTTATTACGCCGCGCAGGGCACGGTCAGCAAAGGCATTGAGTTTGAGATTAACGGCGCGGTCACCGATAACCTGCAAATGACTTTCGGCGCAACGCGCTACGTGGCGGAAGATGGCGACGGCAAAGCCGTGAATCCGATGCTGCCGCGTACCAGCCTGAAGCTGTTTGCCGCTTACAATGTGCCAGCCTTAAGAGAGTTAACGCTGGGCGGCGGCGTTAACTGGCAGACGCATGTCTGGCAGGATGTTGCCGCGCCGCAGGGCAACGGTAACTGGCGGGCAGAGCAGGGCAGCTATGCGCTGGTGGATCTGTTTGGTCGCTACCAGTTCACCAAACAGTTCTCGGTGCAGGCGAACCTGAATAACCTGTTTGATAAATCCTACGATACCAGCGTAAGCCAGTATCAGGTTTACGGCGCGCCGCGTAACTTCTCCGTTACTGCCAACTATAACTTCTAACCCATACTGATGGCTTCGTACAGGAGCTATCGCTTTTCTGCCGCTCCTGAGCCAGGCCGATTCTGGCTCAGGAGCGGCTATTTATCCCTTCTGTGTTGCATCTCTCTACGCTGGCGGCAGCTCAACGTGCATACTTCGTTATCCGGCGAAGCATTCGCTCCGCGCCTGCGGCAAGCTGGCGTTTTCAATCAGAAGGAGCCGACCATGTTTGCCGTGATTTTTGAAGCCGAACCTTATCCATCCCAAAGACAGCGCTATCTTGATCTGGCAGCCGATCTTAAGCCGCGGCTCATGCATATCGATGGATTCATCGCTATCGAACGTTTTCAAAGCCTGACCCGGCCAGAGAGGATCTTATCTCTCTCCTGGTGGCGGGATGAGGAGGCGATTCTCGCCTGGCGGCGTCAGGAAGAACACCGGGCGGCGCAGCAGGCGGGGCGCGTTGATATTTTCAGCCATTACCGACTGCGGGTTGCGGCTGTAATGCGTGATTATGGTAAAAACGAGCGCGGGCAGGCGCCACAGCCGGAGAAGGAACCGCATAATGGAGCTTGATTTCGCCACGCTGCTGCTGGCTGGTACAACCTTTCTGTTAGCTGGTCTGGTTAAGGGCGTAACCGGTATGGGCCTGCCGACGGTAGCGATGGGCGTGCTGGGATCGTTGCTTTCTCCGGCCACTGCCGCCGCGATGCTGCTGTTACCTTCATTTGTCACCAATATTTTCCAGCTAAGCGGCGGCGGTCATTGCGGCGCGCTTATCCGGCGACTGTGGCCAATGCAGTTAGCGATCGTTAGCGCCACACTGTTGAGTTGCGGATGGCTGGCTAAAGGGCAGAGTGATTATACGCAACTGGCATTAGGCGTGGCGCTGATGGTTTATGCGCTCTGGACGCTGACCGGGCGCAGCCTTACCGTTTCGCCGCGCGGTGAATCTCTTTTTTCGCTGCCGGTGGGCATCATGACCGGTCTGTTGACCGGTGCTACCGGCGTTTTTGTTATGCCCGCCGTGCCCTGGCTACAGGCGCTGGGGCTGGAAAAAGATGAGCTGGTGCAGGCGCTGGGGATCTCTTTCACCAGTTCGACGCTGGCTCTGGCCGCCGGGCTATGGTGGCATGGGGCATTGCCCTCTGCCTCTCTGGGCATATCAGGATTAGCGGTGATCCCGGCGCTGATCGGGTTGTTTGCCGGGCAGCGTTTGCGTCGCTTTATTTCTCCGGCAGTGTTTAAACGCTATTTTTTGATTTGCCTGCTGGCGTTGGGGCTTGAGATGGTGGTTCGGATCCTCTGAAATTAATGTATCAGCTCGCGTCACGGTAAAAGGTGAAAACAATATGGCATTACGCAGCGAAAAGAGTACGGACACGCAGGATCTCTGTCAGCCGGAAGATCTGTTGGCAGCAACGGCGGCCATTATGGCAGATAAGTCGCGCGCCCGTATGCTGTGCGTATTGATGGATGGACGCGCCTGGACGGCAACGGAACTGAGCGCCGCGGCGGATATCTCCCCCTCAACGGCCAGCGCTCATCTGGCGAAACTCACCGCGCAACGGTTTGTGGTTTGCCTGGCACAGGGAAGGCATCGCTATTACCGTTTAAGCAGCGTGGCCGTGGCCGATCTGTTAGAAAGGTTGATGGAAATCTCCTGGAGCGGCCAGGCAGCGCCGCGTATTACCACGCCCGATTATCTGCGCCGTGCCCGAACCTGTTATGACCATCTGGCCGGTGAGGTGGCGGTTAACCTGTACCAGGGGCTAACCGAGCGCGGCTGGCTCAGGGTAGATGGCAACAGACTCACCGGGACAGGGAATAGAGAGCTGACAACATTGGGAGTGGCGATGCCGCCCTCTGGTTTGCGCCGAAAATTCAGCTGTGCCTGTCTGGACTGGAGCGAACGCCGTTACCATCTCGGCGGGGCGCTGGGCGCTGCCTTGCTCAGCTGGTTTGAACAGCAGCGCTGGATAGAAAAGGATGTTGGCAGCCGCTGCGTACATATCACTGCCAAAGGCGCAGCGGGCTTAAAGCGGCATTTCGGCGTTAATGCTGTTTAGCGCCGCAACTGCTGAGCGTTATGCTAACCTCGCCCCACGGTTACTTGCCTGCAAGCTGGCATCCATGATCCTGAATCTCTTCCGCTGAGACCCCAGTCGTCTGGGTTCCTGCACCAGCTAACAGGATGAAATCCCCCGGTCCCCGGTTTACCAGCGCCGCTCCCGTATATGCCAGGCTTCCTTTTTCCTGCGCCACTTTGTCTGCTATCGATTTAAAAAGATTTTTACTGCTCAGCTCATTCAGGGTTACTTTTCTGTAATAGTAAGAATAAGGCGGGATAGTTAACTTTTTATCAGACCAGTCGCTGTTTATTTTACCCGGCGCTATATTTGAAAGGATCTCATTTGCCGCGTTGGATAAACAAGATATATGAATGTGAAGCTGGTCCTGGCTGCGGGCGTTGCTGGGGTTTATGGCTAAAGAAATAAAACGTTCCTGAACAGGTTGACCAAGACGCTCTGTTAAGAAGGTTCTGGCCTGCCATGCGTCATAAAGGTAATTTTGCTGGTTATCCTGTTGTAATTTAACATCCTCAATGCCACTAATCTTATCAGTTGGCAACAGAAGGTATTGATATTTATCACTATCCACCTTGTAGATGACAATTTTTTCATTCATGTCCACCAGGCTACATGGCTGGTAAGTATCGTTATTAAGATAGCCCGGTACGCAATGCTCATTCACCTTATTCCATAAAGCATTTCTGTCAGCGTAGGCGGCATGGGCAGTGAGCAGTAACGTCATCAGCGAAATCGATAAAGATATTAAACGTTTCATTGATTATTCACCCTGTATTTACTGACGTTAAGGTGGTCAGGCGGAACTACTCGCCTGGAATAACCCACATTTAATAAATTAACAGTACGATATGGCAACTATTTTTTGATAGGGCAGGGCGGCTCATTAGCGCGATGGAGGGTTATTATCAAACGTTGCAGCAATACCGTTACTTTTTCAAACGCCACCCGGCGCTTTCACCAGGAAAGCGACCGGGACAGGCCAGAGGCCAGACACTGGTTAATGCGATAAACTTTGTGCCGCCTCCTTAATCAGGGCTGCCACCTTCTCCGGCTGTGATGCATAGATGGCATGGCTGCCCTTTATTTCAACAAGGGTACTGTGAGCCCGTTTAGCCATATAACGCTCCAGTTCAGGATTAATGGCCCGATCCTCGGTAGCAACAACCGCCCAGCTTGGTTTGGTTCGCCAGGCCGGCGAGCCTGCCGGGGCGCTGAAGGCCGCCGCTGCAGGCATAACCTGAGATCGCGCCATCATGTCGGTCTGTTTTTTAGGTAAGTCAGCGGTAAAATCTGCCTGAAAATTTTCCGGTTTCAGATAGAGAAAGTGATCCGCTGTTTCAGCGACGGACTTACTGGCTGGCGGAATTTTACCGGCCAGGCTCAGCAGCGTCTCTCCTGTATCCGGCTCGAAGGCGGCTACATAAACCAGGCCTGCAACCGCAGGATCATTTCCCGCATCGCTGATGGTCATTCCTCCATAGCTGTGTCCCACCAGCAGCGTTTTACCGTGCTGCTGAGCCAGAATGCGCCGGGTTGCAGCCACATCATCAGCCAGAGAGGTTTGCGGTTCCTGCACGATGGAAACCTTATAGCCAGCGTTATCAAGAATGGTGGCCACCGGCCCCCAGCTAGAGCCATCAGCAAAAGCGCCATGCACCAGAACCACATTTTTTACCTGCTCAGCCAAAGCGTTCTGCGCGGAGACAGAGAGAACAACACTTAATGCCAGAGCAGCATAGGTTTTCTTCATCATAATCTTCTTCCTTAATCGCCTGATTTTTGAAAAATGGTGGTGACAGCACTGGCCTGTTGATCAGGCTGTGCTGCAGAGTGGGCATTCAGCTGCCCGCATGTTTATCAGCACGTCATAAAATCTGCTCTGACCGCTGCGGCAATCCTGGCTTAGGGCCGCGTAGTTCCTGCCCTGGGGTGAAAGGGCAGGTGGCTCTCTCTTATGAACAGGGAGGACGCCTCAACTTCAACAAGGAGGAAAAAATGCAGAAAGCTGTCACAGCAACGATATTGTCGGTTAGCGAGTAAACTGCCCGATAAGCAGGGCAGCCGTCTCTGCTGAGGATGTTGGATTCTGGCCGGTAATCAGCAGGCCATCGCTGACCACATAAGAGCTCCAGTCTTCACCTTTAGAGTAAATACCGCCTTTAGCGATCAGCTCATCTTCAACCAGGAAAGGAACAACATTCGTCAGCCCTACCGCCTCTTCCTCACTATTGGTAAATCCTGTGACTTTTTTCCCTTCCACCAGCGGCCTGCCGGCAGGCGTTTTCACATGACGCAGCACGCCTGGCGCATGACAGACAAGGGCAACCGGCTTGTTTGCGGCGATAAATGATTCAATCAGAGCGATTGAATGAGCATCCTCCGCCAGATCCCACAGCGGGCCGTGGCCTCCCGGATAAAAAACGGTGTCGTAATCCGCTTGCGATACGCTGTCAAGACGGATCGTCCCGGCCAGTTGGGCGGTAGCGTCTGCATCGGCTTCAAAGCGGCGGGTGATTTCCGTCTGAAACATAGGCTCGTTGCTTTTTGGATCCAGCGGCGGGTTACCACCTTTTGGTGAGGCCAGAGTGATATCGGCACCGGCCTCTTTAAAGGCGTAGTAAGGCGCCGCCAGCTCTTCCAGCCAGAAACCTGTTTTACGTCCGGTATTGCCCAGTTGGTCATGTGAAGTCAGTACGATTAATACTTTCATGGTGTATCTCCTGATTTAGGATGGATAAGCTAACGTGTGTTAAGTAGACCGGTCGTCTTAAAAACTGACCTGAAAAAACGCCACGAAGGCGCTTTTTATCTGCCTGCCCGGGTTAAAGGGCAGGGTGAAGCAATTTCTGCGTGGCTGACAGGGCTGCATCAAACGGCTGTACATCACGCATAATTTTTACCATGACGCTGCTCCCGAGCCAGAGTTGATAGAGGCTTTGGGCCAGCTCTGCAGGATCGCCTTTTGTATCAAGCGAACCGTCAGCAAGACCTGCTTTTATCGCTCCCGCCAGATGCTGCGTAATGGCAGCAGTACCGCGCCTGAGCGATTCGCGCATCGCTTCCGATAAATCGGCAACCTCGGCACCAAGCTTGACCGCCAGACACTTTCCCTGACAATCTTCAAATGACTGGTTATTGCGCCACTGATGAAAATATTCCATTAACCGTTGCGCTGCCGTAAGGTCCTGTCGGGAAAAAAGCACGCTCATCTCCGACAAGTAGTCTTCAAAATAGTAGTCAAGCAACGCTTCACCAAAAGCTTCTTTTGAACTGAAATAGTTATAGAAAGAGCCTTTCGGGACAGAAGCCGCCGTCAGGATTTCATTCAATCCTACGGCAGAAAAACCTTTTGCGGCCATAATACGGTAGCCGGCATCAAGAATATTCTGTCGGGTTCCTGCATTTTTTTGTGCTGTGGTTTTGTTCATGAATTAACCTTAGACCTAATTAGACCGGTCGTCTACATAAATTTTACTTTTTTATTTTTAGCAGGCGAAAAGCTGGCACGCCAGCATGAGTATCAGGCATTCCGGCGCGTTCGGTCAGGCTTTGATTACCGTAACGCCTTTCGCGATAAAGGGCGACAGCAAATGCTCTGCGGTATTCTCTTCCACCACCATGGTATTAATCAGTGAAATATCGCCGATAACCCAGGCGGAAGCACTGTTCAATTTTTCCGGCGAGGCCAGCACGATGGTTTCCGCCGCCTTCTGTGAAAACGCGCGCTTGATGCATGACTCTTCATAGTCGCCGGTACTCAGTCCGGCATCGGCATGAATGCCGGTTACGCCCATAAAGAAAATATCCGCGCGCACGTTAGCGACATTTTCAATGGCTGCCGCGCCTACGGCAACCAGCGAATGTTTAAACAGCCGCCCGCCGATCATAATGACATCAATGAGCGGATGATCCGCCAGGCCAAGCGCAATGCTGGGGCTATGGGTAACCACGGTAATTTGCAGGCTGTGCGGTAAAAAAGTAATCAGCTCGGCGGTGGTGGTACCGCCGTCAATCATCACGACCTGCCCCGGCTCAATCAGCTCCGCTCCCCTTTTCGCAATAACACGCTTCGCATCCAGCCGCAGATTTTTACGTTCGGCAAAGGTTACGGTTGCGGCGGAGGCGGGCAGTGCCCCGCCGTGAACCCGCTGTAGCAGGCCTTCGGCAGAAAGCTCGCGTAAATCACGGCGGATGGTGTCCTCTGACACATTGAAGGCTTCGCTAAGATCTTTAGAGAGCACCTGTCCCTCAGCGGCGAGTTTTTGCAGGATAAGTTGTTTACGTTGCGACGTGAGCATCTGGCCTTTTTCCTGGTTGCACGAATTAACTTGAACATGCATATTTGTGCACGCTAATATGCCGATCTTACCGACGGAGGAGCAATTATGCCAGCTAAACATGCAGAAGTGCGCATTCTTGACAGCAAAATCTTATCGGATGACTGGTATTTACTGAAAAAATATACCTTTGAGCTACAGCGCCGTGACGGCGAGTGGCAGCGGCAAAGCCGTGAGGTTTACGACCGGGGCAACGGAGCGGTGATCCTGCTTTATAACCGCAGTAGGCAAACCGTTATTTTGACGCGTCAGTTTCGTTTTCCCGTTTACGTTAACGATCATCCCGGCCTGTTGCTGGAAGCGCCAGCAGGATTACTGGATAACCTCGATCCTGAAAAGCGTATTAAAGCCGAAGCGGAAGAAGAGACCGGTTATAAAGTTGAACAGGTGCAAAAGGTATTTGAAGCCTTTATGAGTCCAGGGTCGGTCACGGAAAAACTTTATTTCTTTATCGCCGAGTATAACGCCGGGCAGCTTTCCGGCGCAGGCGGCGGCATTAAAGAGGAGGGCGAAGATATTGAAGTGATCGAAATGAATTTTCAGCAGGCAATGAAAGCAATTGATAACGGTGAAATAACAGATGCCAAAACCATTATGTTACTCCAGTATCTTGCCCTGAAGGGCATCATGTGAGGTGAATATGGCTGCAGAATTAATCCTTATTGCCGGACCGTACCGTAGCGGCACGCAGGGCGATGAAACCCTGATCGCCAGGAATCTTCATCGGCTGGAAGCGGCAGCGTTGCAGGTTTATCAACGTGGGCATGTTCCTGTTATTGGCGAGTGGCTTGCGCTTCCTTTAGCCAAAGCGGCGGGTTCAGAATATCTGGGTGATGAAATTAGTGAATCAATGCTTTATCCGGTAGCTCACCGCTTAATTGCACAATGCGATGCGATATATCGTATTGAAGGAGAGTCAAAGGGGGCGGATAAAGATATTGAAGTAGCAGAACAACGGGGCTTAAAGATCTATCGCTCCCTTGCAGAAATAGAACCGGTATAAAAACGTGCGCTGTTACCAACAGATCTCTCAGCCCTGCGCCGGGAAGGTACGTTTTTAAAAAAGCCGGTCTGTCAGGAAAGACTTTTTTACCCGGCTACCATCAGCCTCTATTTCGGATACAAACAGGTTTTTTATTTAAAGAGGATGCCACGCATCCTCTTTTTCCGCTTAGTGCGCCTGCAGGAACGCCAGCAGATCGTTGTTCAGCTGATCCTGATGCGTCACAGCAAAGCCATGCGGCCCATTCTCATAGACTTTCAGTTCGGCATTCGCGATCATTTCTGCCGCTACTTTACCGGTGGTTTCAAACGGCACCACCTGATCGTTGCTGCCGTGGATCACCAGTGTTGGCACATCAATTTTCGCCATATCTGGCCGGAAATCCGTTTCTGAGAAGGCGGTTACGCAGTCCAGCGTGCCTTTCAGCGATGCCAGCAGCGCAATATTCAATGTCTGTGTCAGCACGCCGTCTGAAACCGTTTGTCCGGCATTAATACCATAGAAAGTTGGGGAGAACTCGCTAATGAACTGGGCACGATCTTTAAGCAATGCGCCACGAATTTCGCTGAAAAGACTTAGATCAACGCCCTGCGGATAATCCTCCGCTTTCCCAAAAATTGGCGTAACCGCGCCCAGAAGCACCAGTCCCGCTACGCGTGAAGTGCCGTAACGGCTGATATAACGCGCCACATCGCCGCCGCCCATTGAGAAACCAACCAGCGTTACCTCTTGCAGATCGAGGCTGGTAATTAAATCGTTAATATCAGAGGCAAAGGTATCGTAATCGTAGCCCTGCCACGGTTGATCCGAGCGGCCAAAGCCCCGACGGTCAAAGGCAATAACGCGATAGCCGCGTTCGGCAAGAAAATTGAGCTGGCTATCCCACATATCCGCATCCAGCGGCCAACCGTGACTGAACAGTACCGGCTTACCTGTACCCCAGTCTTTGTAATAGATCCGGGTGCCATCCTGGGTTCTGAAAGTGCTCATAACAATCCTCATTTTGGTTATTTAACAAAAACGGACTCATGATCGTTTGCCAGGCGCGACCAGGTAACGAACGACGGGCAGCTTTCGCCGCGACAAGGCAGCTGGCTTACCTTCTGAATAGAAACGGTAAAGGCATGGGCGTCAACAGAATTGATGTAATAATCATCAGTCCGGAATAGATAACCAATTGATTTTAAGTGTTTACTTTACCGGGATGGCCGTGAATTTTCAGGAAAATGCGTGATAAACAGTGGGAGTAACGCAAAATTGATCGCCGCAGCTTATCCATTTTCATCATGAAACAGGTTTAATTGATCTGCCGCAAGTTCAGTCTTTTCTTACTCTGCCAAATTATGGCGCAGAGGATGTTAAAAACCTTAGCAAGCGTGAGGAAATATTATGACAATGAAAATGGGCTTAGGTGGATTGTTGTTGGTGTGGTTGGTCTACGTAGGTTGGATGGTCAGTTATTACAGCAGCACCTTCAGTCTGTTCCAGTACTAAGGCAACAATGGCCTGCGCAAACAGGCCGTTTTGCTATTCCTTCCTCCCGGGCAGATGCGCATGTATCTCTTCTTCTGTTTCGGATCAAGAACGATCCGTAATACATTCAGCAAAAAATACCTGTACAGCTTTTGTTTTTTTGTATAGTTTAGCCTGCATCAACGCTAGCTTATTTTATAATCTGACCATGAGGCGCCAATGATGCCGCAGCAACGATGGACACCTGAAATCAACAAGGCACTTGCTCCGCGTTTTGAAATGGCAGATATGGATATCCCTACTCAGCAGGAAACGCTGGGACAGATCGTCGCTGATATTTTAAGAGCGGGACAGAGTGTTAATCGCAAAGCGATTTGCGCCAGGCTGCTAACGAAACTGGATGGCGTATCCAGCAAGGAAATGGAAATGCACTATCATGGGCTGTTGGCTCTGGTGCTGGGGCGAGAGTAATGTTCCGACTTAAGTGCGCTCTCCAGTCTGTTTTTTTGTATCAATAATCTGTTTTCACGCTATGTATAGCTGCAATAAAACTCTCCTGATTCTGACGTAGTTGTTGCCGTAAGGAACAGCTGGCGTCTGAAAAGCGCACCCGGTTATTCCGTATCGCCTGAATAACCGGTTTCCTTTAACATCAGCACAGGAGAGAGTTTGGATAAAGACGATTTTAAGAATGTGCATGTAGCCCTTGGCGAAGCGGTGATGTCGATTCTGGACAGCCAGAGTGCTTTAAGTAATCACGCCATCATGGATAAATTACAGCAGCTTGCCAAAAGCGAGACTGATGAAGAAAAAGTCATGTCTTACCGGGAGGCAAGAAAAGCATTCAGACACATCCCGCGGTCAGTGACGGGGCTCCGTCGAAAAGACGCCGGCAACACTGACGCAAAAATGGTTAAAATTCCGCAGAACCGCCTGGTGCTCCGAAGAGCGCGTAGCGAGAATCGCGAGGATAGAGACTAAATAAAATACCGGCAGGCTGCATAGTAGCCTGCCGGTATTTTTTATTAACCGATTGGCTTTTTCCCTGCTGCCAGCGGCACCGCTGAATTTCCTGACAAAGATTTCCTGCTGGCGAAAAATGGATAAGGTGAATATCGGGCCTGGCACTCAGCCAGACGATTTAATCCTCCTGGCGGAATGAAAAATGCCAAAATCCGTAAACAGCGACTGGATAAATTTGCAGCGGGAGCCTGAAACCAGCATCGAAAGCGTACATGCGCATTTCTATGGTCATGCTTATGATCCGCACGATCATGATGAGATGCTGGTGGGCGTGACGCAAACGGGACTGCAGCGCTTTAACTGTCATCGTACGCTGCATACCAGCCGTCCCGGTCGGGTGATCCTGATTGAGCCGGGCGCGGTGCATGACGGCTACGCGCCAGTTTCAGAAGGCATTTGGTCAGTCACCCCATGCTTATCTGGTGCGGCTAGGTACCGCCCGCATGCTGTTAACGCAGGGATTCAATCCGGCAGAGGTGGCAGCTCAGGTAGGCTTTGCCGATCAACGCCACTTTGGCCGCTGGTTCCGGCGCGCCTACCGCATCACTCCAGCCCAGTATCAGCATCAGTGCACAAACGTTCTATATGCGCGGGCACCACGCCGATTCTTTACCGAAAAGCCATTGCATAGCCCAAACGTTCTATACGCGCGGGCACCACTTCTCTGATGATGGCTTCTGTTGCTAATCACCGGAGAGCCTGATTGATGTTTGATACCAAAGTCGCACTTATTGTTCGTCACGATCTGGCGATATGGCAGCGCCTGAACGTGGTGGCATTCCTTGCCAGCGGCGTGGCGTCTGCCGCGCCGGAGATGATGGGTGAACCCTATATTGATGCGCACGGCAATCGCTACGGCAATATGCTGGGCCAGCCGATGCTGATTTTTGAAGCCGATCTTAACGGCCTGCAGAGTGCCCATCGTAAAGGGCTGGAAAAAGAGCTAACGCTGATCCCCTATGTACATGCGATGTTTTCCACCGGGCATGATCATGCTAACCGCGAGGTTTTTCTGGCGGAGGATGCGGATAACCTGGATCTGGTTGGCCTGGCGCTACGCGGCCCTAAAAAGGCGGTAGATAAAGCGATAAAAGGGCTGGCGCTGCATAAGTAAGCCTGACGCGCAGACGGGTTAAAGCATCGCGGCGTTATCGCTGTTGGCAAACACTTATCGACAGCAGCCTAAAAATCAAAAGGCCGCAAAGGCGGCCTTTTATTAACAGGGATTAGGGCGTTATTCGCTGACTTTGTTTTTCAGATCGCTGGCGCCTTCTTTGGTCTTATTCCAGCCTTTCTCGGTGCCTTCTTTGGTAGCGTTCCAGCCTTTTTCGGTGCCTTCTTTGGTTTTATCCCATGCTTTCTGCGTACCTTCGCTGGCTTTGCTGCTCAGGTTATCGCTTTTCCCTTCTGCCGCATGCTCTGACTTCAGCTTCATCTCTTCGCCCTGATGCTGCGTCTGATGCAGCTTTTCTTTTGCGGTATGCGCGCCTTCATGCGCGGTAGCAACGGTGTCATCCGTAGCGTGGGTGGTTGCCGCAAAAACCGGAGAAGCCAGCAGCAGTGCAGATAGTGCCATGATTGTTTTTTTCATCTTTCCCTCACCAAATAAAGGTTATCAATCTAAAAGTATAGTTAACAATGGCACGATAAAGCGGTTTTCGCCTTCAGAATAACCTGTAAAAAACAGATCGCTGTTTCCTCGACGGTCATAAAAACAGGCACTGTTTACGCTGATCATCGCTTGCTGCTGACGTCTTCTTTACCGTCCGACATCGCTTTGCTCATCCGGACATGCCACCAGCAGTTTCCGCAGCAGCGTTTCCAGCACTTTTTGCTGCTCAGGGTTTAGCGTTGCAAGCAGCGTCTGCTGCGTGGCGGTATGTACATAAAGCGCCTGCTCAATCTGGTCTGCGCCATGCCGGGTAAGGCCCACCAGCATGCTTCTGCCATCGGCTGGATCGGCGATGCGCTCGATTAATCCCTCCTGTTCCAGCCTGCTCAGCCGGTTAGTCATGGCACCAGAGGTCACCAGCAATGATTTATACAGCTGCGTTGGTGTAAGGCGGTAAGGTTCCCCGGCTCGCCTGAGCGTGGCCAGCACGTCAAATTCGCCTTCACGGAAGCCGAACGATTCCAGCGCGTTGGCCCGAGCCTTGCTGAGATGCTTTAACAGACGGAGCATACGGCCAAAAATCTTCATCGAAGAGGTATCCAGCTCCGGCATTGTTTCTTCCCACTGCCTGATTACAAAATCAATATGGTCCTGCATTTCTCACCTGCTGATAGTAAAGAGTATTTGTCGATGAATGCGGCGCGGCTTTTATTATTTGCGTATCTATCTTAACGTTAAGATAAATGTCCGGCGCGCTTTCTGCCGGGTTGGCACCTTCCCATAAGCCCTGTAGAGAGGCCCGCTATGAAAAAATCATTATCACTTCCCGTTATATTTGCTCTGACCGCTTTTCTTGTCGGGCTGAATCTGCGACCTGTCCTCTCCGCCGTTGGGCCGCTTTTTTCCCAGCTAAATAGCGCATCCGGGCTATCGGGCATCCAGTTTAGTTTACTCACCACTTTGCCCGTTATCATGATGGGGCTGGCTGCGCTTGGCGGCCCCGAGCTGTTACGACGAACCGGTAGCGTGCGCGGCGTCGCCGCCGGGCTGGCACTGCTGGCATTGGCCTGCCTGTTGAGAAAGTTCAGTCTCTCCTCATCATGGCTAATCGCCACCGCCTTACTGGCTGGCAGCGGCATCGGCATCGTCCAGTCATTACTGCCTGCGCTGATTAAGCAGAATTATGCCAGGTATTCCGCTACGTTAATGTCGTTATTTTCAACCGGCATTATGGCCGGTGCCGCCGTCGCCGCAGCCACCGCAGCGCCAATGTCCAGCGCGATCGGTACGGCAAACACTTTTGCCGCTGCCGGCTTGCCGGTGCTGCTGGCGCTGGGCGTTTGGACGCTGCAGACCAGACGTTCCGCCGCGCTACCGATGATGCAAGGCTATCACGTTCGTCTGACAGGACGCGCATGGCTGTTAATGTTCTTTTTTGGCATCGGAACCGGTGCCTATACGCTGGTGCTGGCCTGGCTGCCGCCTCTTTATATTCAGGCTGGCTGGAGCGCCCGCAGCAGCGGTTATATCCTGGCAGGATTAACGCTGACGGAAGTTGTGGCAGGTTTTATGGTAACGGCGGTTGTCCACCGTTTCCCGGATCGGCGCGGGCTGCTGATTATGGTTCTGCTGTTACTGTTAGCCGGGCTGGTCAGTTTGATCGTTGCGCCTGGCACTACGCCGATTCTTTCAACGTTACTTCTTGGCGCAGGTATTGGCGCACTGTTTCCACTTTCGTTAACAGTTACGCTGGACCACGCCGCTACTCC
The DNA here is from genome assembly GCF_050113845.1 of Pantoea sp. FN0305. Classification (NCBI taxonomy): domain Bacteria; kingdom Pseudomonadati; phylum Pseudomonadota; class Gammaproteobacteria; order Enterobacterales; family Erwiniaceae; genus Pantoea; species Pantoea sp. FN0305. The sequence continues at coordinate 47,734 of NZ_JBNJSN010000001.1, forward strand.
GTCGGAAGCGGGACGTCTACTGGCCTTCGTGCAGGGCGGCGGCTATCTGCTGGCCGCTCTGATGCCTTTGATCGCGGGAGTGGTGCAGGATCATACTGATTCTTTGGCTACCGCCTGGGTCATTATGAGTGTCGGCGTTATCCTGTTGATCTTTATCGTATCTCATCTTCGTCCAGTTCTTCGTCCAGTGAGGAAATAACAACCTTGTCAGGAGATAAAGCAGAGCTGCCTCCGTCTGCCGGCAGGCCAAATATATAGTCATTGTGCTCGAGGGGCGACGAGCAGGCAGCTCTGCGATTAGCTGATTTATCAAGGCTATTAAACCGACGGCTAATGTTTCAGGAAAAAGCGAGTTTTTTATGAAGCGTTACAGACGGTCATTAATAAAATCGACACGGTACCATAACATTCTGGATAAAATAGAGACGCACTGGGTGAGTGTTTCAGGATACTCAATAATAACCGGCACTTTGTGGTAGCTTAATCATAATAAAATTCAGCATAAAACTCTATTGCAAGTACAATATTGGTGCCTGTTTTTTAAGATAGATAATCATGAGTGTTTTTTACGTTAGCCGTGGTTAGATCATTGATTATAAGGGGAATCCTGCGAAAACAGCTTGTTTAATTTATGTATGAGAGCACGCCCGTGCACTCAACCTGCACATTAGACATATGAAATTACGTTAAATATTTTTTACTGGCTTGACCTTGATAGATATTGCAAACATATTGAACTACTGAGTATTGTTCCTGATTTATATGAATATATAAGGTTAATTTTTAAAACCCCTAAAACATGAAAATGATATTGTCTCTTCCTCAAAATCAAGCCTGTACACTGGCAAGTTTTGCTATGTCAGCAGCAACTCTGATGTTTATAATGCATTTTCATCTGCTCGCTGGCGTTTTTTTTAGTTTTTTTATCTACAGCCTGCTTAGCTATAGTTCTAAAAAGCTAAAGAAATTTTTGCCTGAATCACTGGCTAAGCTTCTGGCGGTTTTAATTGTACTTTGTCTGTTAGGTATTGGTTTTTTTTACCTTTTGACTAAAGGGGTAAACTTTTTTTCATCGGGATTTCCATCCAGCAGTGAACTTATCAACTCTTTTTCAGAAATTTTGAAAAGCGCCGGGAGTACATTTCATCTTTTCTCTGATATGGATATCCCTGAGTCATTTGATGAGTTTAAATATGCTGCAATTAAATTAATAAAGTATCATATTTCTACTTTTGCACTGGTAGGAAAAAATGCATTGCATCTTGCTGCAACAGTGGTGATAGGTTTAATTATCGCTTTAATGATTTTTTTGCAGCATGATTCACCCCCGTATTTCCAGGCACCTTTAACTCAACAGCTATCAAATCGAGTAAGTAATTTTTACCTGGCGTTTAAGGATTTTTTCCATGCTCAGATCAAGATTTCCCTGTTAAATACTTTTTTTACAACCATATTTCTTTTCCTTGTTTTACCTGTTGTAGACATTGCTCTCCCCTATAAAAAAACCATTATTCTGGCCACCTTCTTTTTGGGCTTGCTCCCGGTAGTTGGCAACCTGATATCCAATACCATTATTACCTTTATTGCTTTATCAATATCATTGAAAGCGGCTCTGTTAAGTATTCTTTTTCTTATCATTATTCATAAGCTGGAATACCTTTTTAATGCTAATTTCCTGGGAAAGTCTTCAAAAGTTAACGTGTGGGAAATCATCCTTGCTATGGTTGTCCTGGAAACTGTATGGGGCATAGCGGGGGTTGTGGCAGCACCAGTTTTTTACTCTTACATCAAAACAGAACTTGCCCAACTAAAATTAGTTTAGAGTGTTTTATACAGCTAATGATGTAATGTGGCTAAAATGGCATTAATTAAATTTTGCTTTGGTACACTGCCATACAGGTTACATGGCAGTGTAAACCACAAAATGCCAGTTTGTTAAAACCTGAGCGCAAGTAAAGATATGTCAGTAGTGCTCTGTTTGTAATTAACGAAAATTACAAATATGATCATGCATTCTGCACAATGTAAAAAATCTTATAAGTTATTTTATCTGTTTCTTCCACATACTATTATAATTAGCATTCGTACAAAATAATGTGTTATGAGTAATTTTTTATTAACTAAATATTAAAAGGTGAAAAATGAGTATTTACGCGGTTAAAATCGATGATAACTTCCCTGATTTAAGTATTGTTAGAGAGATTAATGAAGAGGCATTTCCTGTCGATGAGCGTGTTCCTTTTGATAAGTTGATTTTAATGGCTCAGGAAGAGGGCATTAGCTTGTCTGCAGTTTATGATGGGAGTGATTTTATTGGATTTTATATGGTAATCTTTAATGAGGTGAACGCTTATCTGGCCTTTATTGCAATACGGAAGTCACAACGTTCAAAAGGCTACGGTGGCAAATTACTTCAATTCATTGCGTCGCAATACCCTGATAAAAAAATAATTTTGGATATTGAACGTGAGGATCCTCAGGCTACTAATTATGATCAAAGGCTTGCCCGGCAAAAGTTTTATTTAAATAATGGATTTTCCCTGACTGGATTTTTCTTTGATTATGCCAATGTAGAGTTTGAAATACTTGCTAATAAACCACTTTATGACCTGGATGATGCAGTACCATTACTGAATCACATGCGTTTGCTTACACTTAAATATGATATTGAAGAGTTCAAACCTGAAATTTATTCTATGCGTAATGCAAAGAAAAGCTGAGTGTAATTTTCCTGGGCATCTGAATGATGCCCTTTTCCTTATTTTTGTTAATCGTTAATACGATTTCATGAAGTGAATCGCTTTCTTTAACATGTCTGACACAATAGCTATCTTGATTTTTTTGTGGGTAGTGATACACATAATAATCCGATAGCTATCAGCAATACGCCAGTAAAGCTGCTCCACCGAAAGGGCTCGTTAAATGATGGCAATAATATTGCTGCCAGCCAGACCAGAATGTAACTCAGGCTGAGTAACGGATAGAGCCGATTAAGTGGTAGATAGCGCATCGCCATCATCCAGGAAAGCATTGACATTGCATAAGCGCTCAGCCCGATGAACAGCAATAGCAACGGCTTAAGATGCGACAGCGTATCTAAATTTAGCAGCTCAATCAGAGATGGAATATCCTGCATCGCTGCGCGAAATAGCAGTTGTGCCAGTGAAACCAGCAGCACACTGAAAAGCGCAAGAACAATCCCTTTCATAAATGACTTCCCATCATCGCTACGCCCACGACGATAGCAAATGTGCCCATCCATTGCAGTAACGTATAGGTTTCGCGCCAGATTAACCGCGCGGCAATAGCCACCAGCACAAAGTTCAGGCTTAGCATCGGATAAGCGATGCTGACTGGCACCACGCGCAGTACCGCCAGCCATAGTAACATTGCAATGCCGAGCAGGAGAATGCTTGATACCAGCCACAGCATGAACCTTTTCTTATCGCGCTTTATACCGATGTGCGCTGCCTGTTTTTGGCATAACTGAGCAGCGCAGCTCAGGAAGCTAACCAGAAAAATAAGTATAAAATTCATGGTAACGAGTTATATCCATAATAGACCAGACGCCCCTGCTGATAGATATTATCTGGTGTCGGTAGATCCACATTCAGACCATCTTCACTTGCATTAAGCATCATTACCAGAGCAACCGGCCCGTGACGACGATGAGTACGCAACCAGTCAGTAAGTGCCTCTTTGGGGATATAGCGCTGTTGTGCATCGGGGTAGCTAAGGCCATACCTTATCTCCCCTTTATTATCATAAAAAGTGATGTCGCTACGTTGTAATTCCCATGCTATAGCACTGCCTATCCCAGGATTATCGGCTAACAGATAACGGCTTTGCGCGAGTTGATCGTGTATTGCGCTGATAAAGCTCTGTGGTTGCTTCGAATCGCGGATTTTTTGGGGAATGGCAAAACCGATTAAAAGCGCCAACATGAGTGGACAAAGTGCCGCCAATTGCCAACGATATTTACCCGGCCTGAGGCTAAGCCAGCCTGATACGGCCCAGAAGCCAAATGCCAAAACGCCGCATATTACGCGTAACGTTTCGCCACTGGCGTATATTTTTCGATGCACCAGTCCCCAGGGGGCAATAACTATCAGCAATACAACACTAGCAACCACACCAAAAAGAATATTAATCCAGCCATTCGCTTTGAAAGCTTTTATTACCTCTGTACTACCGCTGTGTGCATAATGCGACATCAGCAAGGCCAGCGGTGCGAAACACGGTAAAATATAGGTTGGTAATTTACCTTTAGCGATGCTGAAAAATAGCAATGGCAGCAGTACCCAGCTCAGCAGATAGACTGCGCCCGCCTGCTGATCACGTTTGTCCCAGGCGCACTTCAGTGCGCCTGGCAACAGTGCCAGCCATGGCAAGCAACCGGCCAGCAATACAGGGAAATAATACCAAAAAGGCGCTTTGTGCTGCGCATCCTGATCAGCAAAACGCTGGATATGCTCTACCCAGAAAAAATAGTGCCAGAAATCCCCTTCCTGACGGTTAATCGCCATTGCCCAGGGCGCGCTCAAGAGGATTGCCACCGCGATTGTGAAGGGCCCCCAGCGCAGTAGTTCGCCAAATCGGCGCTGCCAGATTGCCCAGGGCATAATTGCCAGCACCGGCACTACAAGCGCCAGGAAACCTTTGGTCATAAAACCCAGGCCACATGCTGCTCCAAGCAGCAGGTAACCACATAAACGTTGCTGCACACTGATGGCCTGCGCTGCAAACCAATAGCTGCACATGGCCAGCACCAGCCACAGCAGCAGGATAGGATCAAGGACCGCATAAGTGCCGATGCCATATACCAGCAACGAAGTCAGAAAAATCACGCTGCCGGTTAGCGCGATTCTCCGACTGGCAAATATCTCTCTGCCAAGCCAGTAGATCAGGGCAGCGCTTAACAAAGTGCAGAAGATCGATCCTGCACGCACGCCAAAGTTAGTATGACCAAATAGCAACTGACCGATGTTATTAACCCAGTAGCCCAGAATGGGTTTTTCAAAATAACGCAGCTCGAAAAAATGCGGAACCGCCCAGTTTCCACTGCTAATCATTTCACGACTAATTTCCGCATAACGAATTTCGTCAGGCTGCCACAAGGCACGAAGTTCAATGGGAATGAGATAATAAAGCGCAAAAAGCGCAAAAAGCGCAAAAAAAAGCGTAGTTCTGGTACCTATACGCATCCAAAATTCCTTATTAAAATTAGCTCTGGCAGCCTAACCAGCCCTCTCGTCCCGGAATGTTTCCGCGCACGATGTTTCCTTCAGGAAGGGTGCTTAAATCGTTTGGCAGTAACTCGCTTAATGGACAGAAGCAAATGCCTAGCTTTTCTGCCCGCGTTAATAAATCGGCGAACGCAGGCAGGCCGATAATTCCTTCAACTTCGGCATGGATGGTGTATACCGGTAAGCCGTTTGCGGCCTGCATTTTTTCAAGGATAAAGTCGTTGAATCCGGCCGCGCTCACAGTCTGCCCTACAACTTCATCCCAGGTCGGCAACGTGACAGGAATCTGTACCGTACCCTGGCGGCCATCTGGTAGCCGTGGTAAAAACGGTCCAGTGCCGCGACAATCACTGTTATACCGGAAGTTAAATTGTTCTTTTGCTGCCAGTACACGCTCATCTGCTCGCCATCCTGCCACTGCTGAGCAAGTAATCTCTTCCCCAAGAAGATGTTCCAGAGCCTCTTTACCCAGTGCAATCTGTTCCAACATTTTTTTTTCTGACCAGACGCCCGCCCAGGTCTGCCAGGCGAAATGATCCCAGGCGTGTAGCCCGACTTCATGCTCTATTGCCGTAGCTCTGATGATATCGCTAAGGCCCTTACCGATTCTTCGTCCGGGCCAGGCGGTGCCTGCCAGTAAAATATCCCAGCCATAGAGTGATGCCGCGCGTGAGCGCAGCATTTTCCATAAGAAGCGCGGCTTCATGAGACGCCATAAATGACGCCCCATGTTGTCGGGCCCGACACTAAAAAAGAAACTGGCTTGTATCTGATGCTGACTAAACTGCTCCAGTAACGCCGCTACTCCATGTCTGGTTCCACGCCACGTATCCACATCTACGCGCAACCCAATTTTCTTCATGATTTATCCTGCTGCTCAACGGTGCGCAGGAAAAAATCCAGCGTATTATCGATAGTGGTATCCATCTTCACTGTCGGCACCCAATTTAGCAGGCGGAAGGCATTTTTAATGGACGGCTTGCGATGTTCTACGTCCTGATAGCCTTTGCCATAATAACTACTGCTCTCTACTTCACTGAAGCCAGCAAAAGGCGGAAAGCGATCTCGCAACGGATGGCGCTCAAAGCTCGCAAGCAGGCGTTCAGCCAGTTCTTTGATACTGGCTTCGTTTTCAGGGTTACCAATATTAACGATTTGACCGTCGCAGTTATTATGTTTGTTCTCAATAATGCGGAACAGCGCTTCAATACCGTCCTGGATATCAGTAAAGCAACGTTTCTGCGCGCCTCCATCAATCAACTTGATCGGCGTACCTTCCACCAGGTTGAGAATGAGCTGGGTAATGGCGCGCGAGCTACCGATACGTGCGGCATCCAGGGAATCAAGACGCGGTCCCATCCAGTTGAACGGACGGAACAGCGTGAAACGTAAGCCTTCTTTTTCACCGTAAGCCCAGATCACGCGGTCCAGAAGCTGTTTAGACACGGAATAGATCCAGCGCTGTTTATTAATCGGGCCGACCACGAGATTAGAGTGGTCTTCATCAAAATGTTTGTCGGTGCACATGCCGTACACTTCAGAAGTTGATGGAAAAATAATACGTTTTTTATATTTCACACAGTTACGTATGATTTTGAGGTTTTCTTCAAAATCCAGCTCAAACACGCGCAATGGATTACGGGTATATTCAATCGGCGTTGCAATTGCTACCAGCGGTAATATCACATCGCATTTCTTGATGTGATATTCGAGCCATTCAGAGTGAATGCTGATATCGCCCTCAACGAAGTGGAAGCGTGGTTGATCAAGGAAACGGCTAATAGCATCAGAACCGATATCAAGACCATAGACTTCAAAATTGTCATCCTGAAGCAGACGTTCGGTAAGATGATTACCAATGAAACCATTCACACCAAGAATCAACACGCGGGTACGACGTTGCACAGCTGATACCGGCTTTGAGTAAAGCAGCACACCCGGTACCATGCCCAGGCTTTGCGCCAGCTGACTGCCATTCATATATACGCCGTTTTCGATCTGGCCCGTGACGATTTCGAGGGCTCCTTCACCGCATGCGATGATAAAAGGATCAACGGACAGAACGGTGCCCGGTTTGGCCTGTTGCGGATTGCTGTGCACGCGCCCCTGCCAAACAACAAATTTTACTGAACCTACGAAAGCGAATGCACCCGGCCATGGGTCGGTGACAGCACGCACCAGATTATTAATTGACTGCGCTGATTGCTCCCATTCGATGCGGCCATCTTCAGGCGTACGACGTCCTACTACTGAAGCCTGGCTTTCATCCTGTGGCGTGGTGGAAATCTCACCGCGTTTCATTGCAGGTAAACTGTCATTAAGCAGCGTTTCTGCGCACCGCAGCATTTTGCGGTGTAACGTTAATGCATTGTCCTGCTGATCAATTGCAACACGCATCTGCGAGACAATCTCGCCTGCGTCGGCACGTTTTATCATGCGATGCAGCGTCACGCCGGTCTCGGTTTCTCCATTCACCAACGCCCAGTTGAGTGGTGCGCGTCCACGATATTTCGGTAGCAGTGAGCCGTGCAGATTAAAAGCACCAAATCGCGCGCTATTAAGAATTTCGTCGCTCAGCAGATTGCGATAATAGAATGAGAAAATATAATCTGGATTCATCTGCTTAATGCGATCTACCCACAGCGGGTGGTTTGCATCTTCCGGTGCATATACAGGTATGCCTTGCTCGGCAGCTAAACGCGCCACTGAACCAAAAAAATGATTCTCGGCCACTGTATCGGCGTGAGTGTAAATAGCTGTGATTTCAAAGCCAGCGGCTAACAGTGCGTTAATACCTACACAGCCCATGTCATGATAGGCAAAGACGATCGTTTTCATTGTTCAATTTCCTGTACAGAAGAAGCTTTTTGGTGCGGGTGGACAACACGTTGAATGAAGTAGCGTGGACGGGCGCGTACATCGTTATAGATTCGGCCAATGTATTCGCCGAGTAAGCCCATACCGATAAACTGAGCGCCGATAAAAATAAACAGCACTGCAAACAGCATAAAAACCCCGTCGCCGGCCCAGTCAGCCCCAAATAACAAACGCAACACAATCAGCACCAGCGAGAAAGCAAAACCGGACAGGGCAATCAGGCTGCCTACAATGCTTAACAGGCGCAACGGTGTGGTGGTCAGGCAAGTAACCAGGTCATACATCAGGTTAATCAGCTTCATAAAGCTGTACTTTGAATCACCATGCTCTCGCTCTGCATGCGCAACTGGAAGCTCAATGGTACGGCGTGCAAAGGTATTCGCGAGGATAGGGATAAAGGTGCTGCGTTCATGGCAATTAAGCATTGCATCAACGATATGACGACGATAGGCGCGTAACATACAGCCGTAGTCGCCCATCGCTTTGCCGGTGACGCGCTGAATTAATTGATTGATGGTGCGTGAGGCGCGGCGGCGGAACCATTTGTCCTGGCGATTCTGACGAACAGTGCCGACCACATCGTAGCCCTGTTGCGCGGCCTTAACCAAATTGGGAATCTCTTCCGGGGGATTTTGCAGATCGGCATCCAGGGTAATAATCAAATCACCAGAGGCATGACTAAAGCCAGCCATGATCGCTGAATGCTGACCGTAGTTGCGATTCAACAGAACACCCAGAATATGACTACCGGGCATATCAGCGGCATCGGCGATCATTTCGCCTGAGCGATCGCTACTGCCGTCATCAACCAGTAGGATTTCATAATCCAGCTTCAGTACAGCGCAGGCTTCATTCGTACGGCGTACCAGCTCAGGTAGGCTTTCCTGTTCGTTATATACAGGGATCACCACAGAAATTTTACGAATAGCTTTTTCTTCCAGCATTTCAGGCTCCAGCTAAAAGACGCAATGCACGGATAACGCGTTCAACATCTTCATCGTGCATATCCGGGAAAAGGGGGATTGAGCAGATGCGATCGCTATTCCATTCCGTATTAGGAAGGGAAAGATGCGGATAGCGTTCGCGGTAGTATTTGTGTGTATGGGCTGCACGGAAATGCAGGCCTGTGCCGATATCCTGTGCTTTTAGTGCTTCCATCAATGCATCACGGCTCAGGCCACACTGTGCTTCGTCAACCCGAATAATGAAAAGATGCCATGCGTGCTGATGCGGCCATGCAGGCTGCTCCAGCGGTAAGAATGGCGTATCGGCCAATTCAGTCAGATAGCGTTGGGCAATTTCAGCACGACGTGCGTTGAAAGCAGGCAGTTTCTGCAGTTGGACCAGCGCGATCGCCGCACTAATATCCGGCAAATTGTATTTAAATCCCGGCATGACGACTTCAGCTTGCGGCTTGCGGCCGTGAGTATGGCGATCATAGGCGTCTACACCCAACCCATGAAACTTTAGGCTGCGCATACGATCTGCCAGTTCAGCATCATCTGTAACAATCAGGCCACCTTCGGCACAGCTCATGTTTTTGATGGCGTGAAAAGAGAAGATTGCCGTTCCCTGATTGCCAATATGTTGTCCTTTGTAATAACAACCTGCTGCATGAGCTGCATCTTCAATCACTGGAATGCCGTGACGTGTGCCGACTGCACGGACTCCGTCCAGATCAGCGGGTGCGCCCGCATAATGCACCGGAATAATGGCGCGAGTGCGTGGTGTTATTGCTGCTTCAATCTGCTCTGGCGTCACCATTAAAGTGTGCCGATCAACATCAATCATTACCGGAGTGGCTCCGAGCAACGTGATGATATTAATCGTGGACACCCAAGTGAGAGAGGGCGTAATGACTTCATCGCCAGGTTTAATGCCTAGTGCGAGTAACGCAACATGCATACCTGCCGTAGCTGAGCTAACAGCAATAGCATGTTGATTGCCTGTCAACTCACAAAAAGCCTGCTCGAGTGCTGCATTTTTGGGTCCGGTTGTTATCCAGCCAGAATCAAAAACATCACGCACGGCAGCAATCTCACTTTCTCCAAACGAGGGACGTGAAAAAGGTAAAAAAGCCATATTATCCTTACCATTAATACAGAAGGTTGAGTGCGTTAAGTTAAATTTAATGCTAAAAAATAATATATTTACCTAACGTCACAACTGACGGCCGATATAGTGGGCTACAAAAAATAAACGCTAAATAAACAATTTATAAGAAAGATAGAAAGGGCACGCAAGGTGCCATTTAATTTTCATTTTGTAACATTTACACCGCGCTGGTAGTTACATTTTGCCGTCCCCTTTACGGGGTTTTATAAATACCCAATGGCAATCAATTGAGGTAACCCTTCGTTTTTGCCGTGAGTTTATAAAGTATATAAAATTCGTCGTCGTCTGCTGGCCGATGACCTTTCCAAAGAATATCTTCATTATTTTCGCTCGGAGAGGAGATAGAGGTCTGTAGCAATAACAGGCTGCAATTATGTTCCATACCATGCATCTCAACTCGCTTGGTTTTTATTCCCGTATAGTATTCAACCATGGCTCGCTGCGGCTCTCCCAGCCCTTTACTAACCAGGCATTCATTACCTTTAAGATAAGGCTTAAGGCTGAGGAAAACGTCAGAGTACCGTTTTGAGTAATCGATAGCCGGAAGACCGAGAGTCATAATGCAAGACCAGACCAGTGTAATTATGCAGAAAAAATAATAAGCATCAGGCATGTTCTTTTTTAGTCCTTGCATAAGTGCAAGACAAATAAACAACGTGGCAGCAAGAGCAGAAAAAATGAGGTTTGGATTAAACTCTGCGTTAAAACCCGGAAGATAATGGGTGACTACTTCTATAAACCAGGGGCAAGCCGACCCAAAAGCAAAGAGCAAGCCGATGGCCCATAAAACAAGCGCAAAAAAAACTGTCAGAATAATCACTGACGTGGATACTTTTTTCATGCGAAGATTTTTAGCTATGCCGGAAGCGATAATGGCAAGCGGAGGCAACATTGGAAGGGCATAAAGCTCTCGGGCGTCACTGGATGCTGAAAGTACGAAAAAGGTGATGATAAAATAAAGCAATGATGCTTTTAACCCGAATGAGTACATCTCATTCTTTTTTTTATACAAATAGTAAAATACTAAAGGAAGTGCAGGGAAAGCGTACCAGGGGAGGGTATACAGATAAAAGAAATGCCCCTTTTTAGGGCCAAGGTCGTTAGCGCCAAAGAAACGGCCAAGATTGTTATCCCATAACCAGGTAAGGAAAAGTTCTGGGGAACGTTGCCACAATGCATATAACCAAGGGGTAACTGCGCTTATGAAGATCAGAGAAGCCACAATAATCGCGATAAAGAAATCCTTTTTCCTGCATTGCTTAAATAAAAGCACAGCAAAAAAAACCGTTAACCCAAGGATCCCTGGTCCTAACAAGCCTTTGGCCAGAAAAGCAAACGCAGCGCCAATAGCAAGATATACTCCCCCAATTAAGCAACGTTTTTCTGAAGCAATTAATCCGAACAGCCCCAGGCTACAGCCGGCCAGCAGTGCAGTGTCGGTTATCATTTGATGAGAGCGAACGCATAGACCCAGACATGACAAAAATACAACTGCCGCCCATCTACCGTACCCTTTCTCAAATGTTAGCCTGGCTGCCCCGGTAATTGCTGAACATGTGATTATCATAAAAATTCCGGATGCCAGACGGGCAGCATCGGGAAGAGATAACAGAGGAGATAACAAATGAACCATTAACGCTGATATCACATAGTAAATGGGGGGCTTTTCCATGAATGGCTCCCCTGCGAGAGTGGGTACAACCCAGTCTCCAGTTTGATATATATGTAATATCAGGCCAAAAGAGTAGGCTTCGTCAGGTTTCCATGGCTCATGTCCAATAAGGCCGGGTAACATCCAGCAAATAAACAGGCCAATAAAATAAATAAGGTCAACATTACCAGAGGTTAATAACGATTTTTTATTTTCGTAGGTTTTTGTGAGTTTATTAAAGTTCTCAGTTATCATCAAAATAAGCTTATAAAATGGCAATGAGTTATACGCAAACCTGAGCTAAATGTAACCAACGCGGGTTCCAGCAGTTTTGCACGGACGTTAACGGGGTTTATAAAAACTAATCGTGCAAAAAAAAATACACAAATATTCTCTATAAATAATGTGTATCAGACGGTGTTTTTTGTTGCGTTTTAGTGTAATCGTGTAAATAAACAGTTGTTGTTTGGCATTCATTTATATAACTATTGGTATGTATATACTTCAACACATACATGTATAACGTAGGTCATATGAGGCTTGAACGATATTTTAAAAAACCTGTGGCTATCCTTTTTGGCTATCACGATATGGGCTGTGCCGGTTTGCAATCGCTGCTTGAAGCCGAATACAATGTTGTTGCTGTTTTTACGCATAGAAACAGTGATTCTGAAGAGATTTTTTTTGATTCAGTTGCCGGGCAAGCTGAAAAACTCAGTATCCCTGTTTTTTTTCCCGACAACGTTAATGAATCACAGTGCGTTGAATTAATAAAGCAACTTAAACCGGATTACCTGTTTACTTTATCTTACCGGCAAGAACTGACTGAAGAAATAACACAGGCTGCGACGTTTGGTGCTCATAATATCCATGCCTCGCTTTTACCTGCTTACCGAGGCCGCTCGCACTTGAACTGGGTCATCATTAATGGTGAGAAACATACCGGAGTAACCCTTCACAGGGTCACCCGTCAGAAAGACGCAGGTCCAATTTTAGCTCAAGCCAAAGTTACGATTGAAAAACATGATAATGCTTTGAGCTTGCATAAAAAACTTGTTCAGATGACCCGCGCACGATTACCTGAATGGTTACGGGGCTTGCAGCAGGGAACACTTATTGAGCGGATTCAGGATGAAAGGCTCGCCAGTTGTCCCGGAGCAAGGCAACCGGATGATGGCCTTATAAACTGGAAAAAATCTGCCATTGAAATCCATAATCTGATCCGTGGGATCACATATCCCTGGCCCGGTGCGTATACGATGGCGGGGAAAAAAAAGCTGATTATATGGGAAAGCTGTATTAAGGAATCTTTTTCTGAAAGTCAGCCAGGAACGATAATTTCTCTTGATCCGCTGTTAATAGCTTGTGGTGTAGGCGTGCTTGAAGTGAAACGAGGAATGTGTGGCGAAGTAAGGGACAGTGAGGCTGGCGCTATTGTCAGAGAGTTAAAAGCACACTGCGGTATGCTGCTTGTATAAGAGTCTTATGCCTCGTTAAGAATGAAAGTGTTTGCACTGCTCCCAAATATGCCTGTAAAATTTTTGCTTAACAGCCGCATCCAGGGTGCGGCATAAGATTCAGTTTGCTGCGGGTTGCGGTAAATTTAATGTAGCAGGCAATACTGTACACTCATTCTATTAAGTGTCTTATCCTGTGTTGGGTGCTGGCCAATAATAATGTAAGTTCTTTGATTTTAATTGTTTCATCATAGATGATGCAAACGATAATAATAATGGCTTAACGGGTTATCAAAATTAGACATCGATAGCTTTATTAAAACCTGGATTATATTAAATGCACGGCATAAGGGAATAATGTAGTGCAACGTAATATCCATCTATTTTACATGTAGAAATAAATTAGTAAGCGCTGCTTTAATAAAGCGATGCTTGTTTTTTTAATTAATCTATTGTTCATTAATGGAAAAGAATATAAAATGCCACCAGAATTTTCTTTTTTATAGGTGACGCATTATCAGCAAGGCGTTGTCTCAGAGTAATATAAATCAGAAAGATAGGTGCTTTTTGCTGAGGTTATTATGTGCTTTTTCAAAATTAAATGACTGGTCCTGGAGTTCGTTATGAGCAGGAATAAAAAACGAGTATTACTTGCGGAAGACGATACTGGCATTGCAACGATAGTAGAAGCTTATCTCCGGCGTGAGGGTTTTGACGTCATCCATGCAATTGATGGCGAAGTCGCTGTGAAAATAGCGCAGCAAACTCTCCCTGATTTTGTGATACTTGATATAAAAATGCCCAAAAAAGATGGTTGGCATGTGCTGAAAGAAATCAGAAGCTTTAGCAACGCACCGATAATGATGCTGACTGCGCTGGATGCCGATATTGATAAGGTTTTGGCTCTGAAGACGGGAGCCGACGATTATCTGGTTAAACCGTTCAGCCCGGTAGAGCTTGTCGCGCGCGTACATGTGATTCTTAAGCGAATGACTTACCACAGCCACAGTGACGAATTAAAAGTTTATCGCTCTCAACATCTGACTATTAATCAGGCGACACATCAACTCTGGACAAATGAAGGACATAAAGAAATTTCAAAACTTATCACTTATACGGAGTTTAGAATTCTCCTGCATTTGATGCGTAATCCTAGTCGGGTCTTTACTCGTTACGAATTGATTGAGGCTTGTTTCTCTGACTCCGATGTCAGCGACAGAACGGTTGATAGTCATATCAGCAAGCTCAGAAAAAAACTTGAAACGGTAGGCATATCTCATGTTCCGGAAGGAATACGAGGTGTGGGTTATCGTCTGGGGGATTAAGCATGCATAAAAATTCATTGCAACACCGTATTTTCCAACTGCTTGCTATGCTCACTGTAATTGCAACAATATTACCTATCCCCGTGTATTATCTTTACGCTTTTTTTTTATCCATGATCCAATAGAAATCATTCCCGAACCCAGTGATTATTTGCCGATATTAATATCTACTTTATTAACGGTTTTTTTATCTTTTTTTATTTCGCTTAAATTTGCAAAAAAGCTATTGCCTCCTATTACATCCATTGCAGCCTCTGCAAGGCAAATTGCCCAGGGAAACCTTACCACAAGAGCTAAGGCAGGCACGTTCTGCCTTAATGAACTTGATCTATTGGTGCAGGATTTTAATCTGATGGCTGAACGTATGGAGATCATGACGAACGATATGAAGCTCTGGAACGCAGCTATTGCTCATGAGCTGAGAACCCCTGTGACGGTTCTTAAAGGCGGGCTTCAGGGAATAGCTGACGGAGTACTTAGCGCCGATCCTGATGTCATTGCTGCATTTATGAAAAATATTGATGGCCTGTCACGCTTAATTGATGATTTGCGGACGGTGAGTTTAGCAGATTCTAATCAGCTTACACTCTACAGAGAATGGGGCGATCTCAGTCAGGAAATAAATACTATCTTACAATCACTTGAGCCAAATTTTGCTAAGCGTGGGAAAAAGCTGGTTTACAAAATTTTGGTTAACAACTGTTACGCAGATCATGTACGACTCAGGCAGGCGATACTTGCATTACTCCATAATGCGCTTGATTACGCCAATGAAGGTGTTATCAGCATTCATTGTTGGATGGGTGGCGACAAGCTTTATATTACTGTCGAAGACGAGGGGCCAGGTATAGAAGCGGAATTGCGGCATACTATTTTTGAATCGTTTTATCGAATAGATCCTCTAAAACAAACTGCTCATGGTTCATCAGGCCTGGGGCTGTCAGTGGTACGGGCAATTGCCCAGGCTCATGGCGGGACGGTGAAATGTGAAGATAGTACACTTGGTGGAGCCCGATTTGTTTTGATCATTCCAACATAAAGATAAGGCCTGCAAAGCAGGCCTTTATTATCAGAATTGATAAGTGAGGCCCAGACCCGTTTGGTCATCGTGGGCGAGTCCAAGTTGGTTGTTGCTGCTGATGCGGTTAAGCTTATAGTCAGCATAAATGGACATGTTTTTGTTGAAATAATAGCTGATAGAAAAATCCCAGTAATGCAACAGATCCTGGTCCGCAGCTGGCCCTAAATCTTTTCCTTTGGAACGGAAATAACCTACGCCAGGCACGAAGCCGTTGTCAAAGGTATATTTAGCCACCAGCTCAAGGTTTTCTGACTTATTAGCATAACCGAGTGAACGGATCGGTGTAAGATTACGCGCCTGCGCATATGTACCTGCCAGGTAAGCGTGACCGTCATCGTATTTCAGGCCTACAGCCCAGATATCAGCATGTTTACCTTCACCCAGTAAAAGATTGTTCTGGGCTTCAGTGCGGCGTGAAGATGAATATGCGCCAAGAGCAGTGATATCGTATCCGAAATCATAACTTACAGATGCACCGTAGCCATCTCCATTTGAGCGCATAGGATCGCGGGAGTTGTTTGTGCTATCATTGTTCGCGCCCTGATACTGAAGAGCAAAATTCAGGCCATCAACCAAACCAAAGAAATTGTTATTCCGATAAGTTAAGAAACCATTACCACGGCCTGTCATAAAGTTATCGGTATAGCTGAAAGTCTCGTCATCAAAAATCACTGGCGTATCTGTAATCGCTGCGACGTCATAAATCACACCGTAGTTACGTCCATAATCCAGTGAGCCCCAGTTACCAAACTTCAGACCAGCAAAACCTAAACGCGTTTTGTTTCCATTCTGTGCATCGCGACCACTTTCTGAGTGATTAGCCTGAATATTGTACTCCCACTGACCATAGCCAGTAAGTTCATTGGTGATCTGGGTCTCACCCTTAAATCCAAAACGGATGTAGGTATTGTCACCATCAATAGATGAGTTTTTGCTAAAATAATGACGAGCAACGGCCTTGCCGTAAACGTCAAGTTTATTGCCATCTTTATTATAGACTTCAGCAGCGTGTGCAACGGGCGCTAAAGCTGTACCAATGAATAACGCAACAATTGTTTTTTTCATAATTATGTCTCTGTGTAATTAAGCATCTGTCTGCCTTGTAATAAAATACTTCAAGGCTGGATGTTATGTAACAGAGCTTTTTTAAGGGCTCAACTGAATTTTTTTAAGATGTTGCTGTCGTTGGCGCTAAATCATAAGGTTTAAGCTGTATATTTACATTTTCCGACATAAAAACTCGATTTGTGTTTTAAATGTAGATTTTTATTCTGATTAAGGGGTGTTTTTAGATTTTTATCTTGCCATTGCTGAATTGTAATTTTTTGAAATAACTGTTGTGATTGCGTGTAAATCAAAAGTATTGACTTCAAATAGTCTTCAAAAAAACTATAATCAATATTATTTATATGAGCATAGTTTCTTTAATTGGGTAGTCAAAACGATGTCAAACACAATAGAGCAACAAATTGCCCAGCATTTTGAACAGCTTGGTGAAGTAAAATGCTATGATATTACTCAACTCACTATTCTGGGGAGGGTGACAATGGATTCGTTATTGAATGGCGAATTACCTGATCACAGGCAAATTCTAAATCGGCTTGATGAATTAAAGTATACTTGTAGTTCTGCCTCTTTTAAAAAAAAGTGCGCTGAACTAATTGAGGAAATTGAATATCTCTGCCCTGGTATTGAATGTGAGTATTAGTCTGGGTTGGCGAAACACCTTCTGAGGTACCAATAATTTTCTTAAACTGAAGCGGCGCGATACGCCGCGAAAATCAGGCATTTTAAATTTCAATGAGAGATGTCTCATGGTTTTTCTACTCATTCTGGCGCTCCCGGACCGCACATTAAACCAGCCATCGCTCCGCCAGCAGCTCCTCCGGTAATGCCTGCCCCGTTAATAGCCAGCTGTCTCTTGGTTTTTGGAATCTTATAGCTCATTTATCGTTTTGCCAGATGATTTCATCTGCTCTGCTATTGCACGGCTCAGCGGGGTACTTCGCGATCGGACCATATCCATTATCAGGTTGCGAGTTTCCTGTGCCTCACGTGCAGCCTGTTCCCATGTGATGAGGCCGAGATTAGCCCGTGGTCTAAGGTCTTCAGCCATTTCTTTAATACGCTTCGAATATTCAAGACGTAAACGAGGATCTACTGAAAGCCGGGCCGCTGCCGCTGAAACATTCCCCGCCCACTTTATAGCGTGTACCTAAATGTGTACCAATTATCTTTGGATTCAGGCGGATCGGCTCGGAAGCTTACAGACACAAAAAAGCCCGCAGGGCTTGTGCCATGCGGGCTTTCAGGACTTCGTTAAATGGCTCTGGAACCATCAAAAACTGGCGGAATCTGAATTATTTACATATCTACTTGATTTTATTTATTTTTTCGTAATTTATATTTTATTGGTATACTTAAGCGTATACCAATAACGTAAAGCGTTACCATTATTTGGGGGGGCTGGAATGGGTTCTGCCATGATTGTCATATAGGTTTTTAAGCCTGATGTTCGCTTAACACCGCGTGGATCTGAGAAGAAAGGGAGGCGCAAAAGCGGTGAATCGGCAACCTTTATCGTCCAGACTGCATCACCAATAAAGTGAAAGTGAACGCTTTCATGGCTTGTACTGAGCTTTTCAAAAACACCGGAGGAATATTCGTTTCCTAAGTGCAAAGATTCAAGAACGCCATCATTGAGACTAATCAGCGTTACCGTAAGGAACTCTTCATAAATCACATCATCCGTGGTGAAAATAAGGTAGCGGTCATCATCAACCTGAACTGCCGCCTCCAGTACATGGCCGGAAACAATAACGCCGGTTGCTTTCCCTGCAACAATCACTTCTGACTTCGCTTGTTTAAATTCAGTCGCCGGACTGTTTTCAATCAAAGCCACCGTATTAACCGGCTGCATATTTATCTCCATATACGTCCCATCTCCCACGCGGCGAGTGCGCCTCCGACAAATCCACCGATGACAACACAGACAGGCGCGCCCGGCCCACACATTAACCCAGCCATCGCTCCGCCAGCAGCTCCTCCGGCAATGCCCGCACCATTAATAGCCAGCTGTCTCCCCGTTTCTGAAACCTTGTTCTCAGCCGTATAGATTTCATAAAAAGAGATGGCAATAGAAAGTACTATCAGCCCTTTTCCTGCGCGGGAAAGCCGCATCATCCTCAGATTAACTTGCGGGTTGGATTTACCAACGGATTCAACAATGCTGGCATAAACCTGATTTTTTTGCGTTTCAGACAGGCTGTTAAAATTAACTCTGGGGCCGAAAAGTGAAGTTGCTTTTTTGGCTACTAACTCATTCAGCGTTTTGCCAGATGATTTCATCTGCTCTGCCATTGCACGGCCCAGCGGGGTACTTCGCGATCGGACCCTATCCATTATCAGGTTGCGAGTTTCCTGTGCCTCACGTGCAGCCTGCTCCCATGTAATGAGGCCGAGATTAGCCCGTGATCTAAGGTCCTCAGCCATTTCTTTAATACGCTTTGAATATTCAAGGCGTAAACGAGGATCTACTGAAAGCCGGGCCGCTGCCGCTGAAACATTCCCCGCCCACTTTATAGCATGTACCTAAATGTGTACCAATTATCTTTGGATTCAGGCGGATCGGCTCGGAAGCTTACAGACACAAAAAAGCCCGCAGGGCTTGTGCCATGCGGGCTTTCAGGACTTCGTTAAATGGCTCTGGAACCATCAACCAAGAATTTGGTGGAGCTGGCGGGAGTTGAACCCGCGTCCGAAATTCCTACATCCTCGGTACTACATGCTTAGTCCAGTCTTTACATTCGCTTGTTAGCTGCGGACGGACACGCCACTAACAAACTAGCCTGATTAGTTTTAACGCTTCAACCCCAGGCAGGGTATCCACGCGATCTCTTTTAGGTTTGACCTCTCTTGATCCCCGTCCTAAGAGCGGAGGCTAGGGAGAGAGGGCTCTAAGCAGGTTATTAAGCTGCTAGTGCGTAGTTTTCGTCGTTTGCGACTATTTTTTTGCGGCTTTTAACGAGGCCAACCGCCCCTCGGCATGCACCTTGGGTTTCGCGAATCCCGTCGAATCCAGAATCAGCCCCAAGAATTAAAGAGTATAGCAAAAAACGTTTGGTCAATCCAGCGCTTAGCGATGGGCATTCTTCATAATGCGTGCTTTATCCAGCTGCCATTCGCGGCTTTTTACATCTTCACGCTTGTCATGCTGTTTCTTACCGCGCGCAACGCCAATTTTAATCTTGCACCAGGCGTTTTTCCAGTAGAGCGACAGCGCAACAACCGTATAGCCTTCGCGATTAACGCGGCCGTACAAGCTGTCCAGCTCGCGCTGATTTAGCAGCAGCTTACGGTTACGCGTAGGATCGCAGACAACATGGCTGGATGCGACCGACAACGGCTGAAAGGTGGCACCGAACAGATAAGCTTCACCGTCGCGCAGCAGAATATAGCTGTCGCTGATGTTGGCCTTACCGGCGCGTAGCGATTTAACTTCCCATCCTTGTAGCGCCATTCCCGCTTCGAACTCCTCTTCAATGAAGTATTCATGGCGGGCGCGTTTGTTAAGGGCAATAGTGGCAGAACCAGGTTTATGTGCTTTTTTCTTTGTCATAGTGCAACTTAGTTTACATCAGACCAGTGTTAATCGCATCCCCGGTCCCAAATTCGCCGGGAAAAAAAGCTATTCTAGCACGCCTTGCGACTTAGAGAATTTCTGTTTGGCTGTTGAAAATGCTATTATTTGTACGTTTTAGGAATCACAGGAAACGATATGGCCCAGATTAGCCGTTCTGCACTCGTGCCTTACAGTGCTGAACAAATGTACCAGTTAGTTAACGATGTTGATGCCTATCCGGAATTTTTGCCTGGTTGTTCGGGAAGCCGTGTGCTGTCCGCTTCCGAACAGGAGATGACGGCGTCGGTCGATGTTTCTAAAGCTGGTATCAGCAAAACGTTCGTGACGCATAACATGCTCACCAGTAATCAAAGCATCCGCATGCAGCTGGTGGATGGTCCGTTCCGTAAGCTAACCGGCGGCTGGACTTTTACCTCACTGGGTGACGATGCCTGTAAAGTTGAGCTCAATCTGGAGTTCGAATTTACTAACATGCTGGTTGAGCTGGCGTTTGGCCGTATCTTTAAAGAGCTGGCAAACAGTATGGTTCAGGCCTTTACCCAGCGTGCAAAAGAGGTTTACCGTGCCTGAGCTCACTGTTGAGGTAGTCTATGCGCTGCCGGAAAAACAGTATGTGCGCCAGGTAACGCTGGCAGAAGGCAGCAGCGTTGAACAGGCTATCCGCGCGTCCGGCTTACTGGAGTTGCGTCATGATATTGACCTGACGCAGAATAAAATTGGCATCTATAGCCGACCAGTAAAACTGCAGGACGAGGTTAACGATGGCGATCGCGTGGAAATTTATCGTCCGCTTATCGCCGATCCGAAAGAGCTGCGACGGCAGCGTGCTGAACGTTCGGCAAAAAAATAAAGGCGCTTTCAGCGCCTTTTTTTATGCCCGACAACAGGTTAGTTGTTAGCTTTGTTGCCGCTCAGGTTCGGTTTATTATCGATATTGGTCAGAACGCCGCTACTGTCGAAAGTCAGCGTCAGCGTTTGCTGGGTTACTTTTTCATGGCCAGGCTGCTGGCGGAATACGTAATACCAGGTATTGTTGCTGAATGGATCGCTCATCATCGGCGTACCCAGCGTATAGGCAACCTGCTGTTTGTTCATGCCCACGCGCAGCTTGGCAACGTCAGTGGTTGTGAGATAGTTACCCTGATTGATATCAGGACGGTAAACCACGCGCTCCAGAGTGGAACAGCCAGCAGTCATCATGAGAAGTAACACTGCAGCAGCAGTCAGCGTTTTACAGCGCATTTATACATTCCTTTTTTAGGCTCAACGCCTTTTAAACAGGCGAGTTTGGTGCCAGCACGGTCTGAACACAGCCTGCGATCAATGTGTTTCATTCAGGCGACAAGCTGTCGATGATAATAAACCTGACCGCAGTTGGAAACCTTTACAGAGCAAGCATATGACCGCAGGAATGTAAAAAAGTGCATATCAGGCCGCTAAAAGCTCTTTCGCATTCGCCAGCGTATTCCGCGTCACTTCGCTGCCGCCCAGCAAACGCGCCAGTTCCTGCAGGCGTGCACGCTTATCCAGCGGCTGCATGTGGGTTTCAGTCATCGCGCCGTCAGTCTCTTTGCTGACGAAGAAATGATGATGACCACAACCCGCCACCTGCGGCAGGTGCGTGACGCACATAACCTGCGTTGATTCGCCCAACTGACGCAACAGCTTGCCAACCACTGCGGCCGTCGGCCCGCTGATACCCACATCCACCTCATCGAAAATCAGCGCTGGCGTATCCATCTTACGGGCGGTGATAACCTGAATCGCCAGAGCAATACGTGACAACTCACCACCGGAAGCCACTTTAGCCAACGGCTGTAACGGCTGACCCGGGTTAGTGCTAACGCGAAAATCGATGCGATCCGCGCCCTCAGCGGTGAGTTGCTCAGGGTTGAACTGTACGGCAATAGTAAACTGACCGTGCGGCATTGAGAGCGCATGCATGCTCTCGGTAATCAGCTGAGTTAACTCTTGCGCGTAATGCGCGCGTTGCTCATGCAGCTTCTGTGCGCTGGCAAGTGCCGCCTGATGATGCTGCGTTACCGCCATGCTCAGCGTTTCCTGATCGCTCTCCTGCTGCGACAGCAGTTGTTCTTCGTCCAACAGTTGCTGATGGAAGGCCGGTAACGCCTCTGGTGCAACGTGATGCTTACGCGCCAGGCTTATCTGACGTGACAGACGCTGCTCCAGCTCATACAGCCGGTTGGGATCGAGATCAAGACGATCGCAGTAATGACGAAGCTCATCGCTTGCTTCACTAATCTGGATGGAGGCTTCTTCCAGCATGTTCAGCACGCCGCTCAGTTTTTCATCCATCGTGACCAGTTCGCCCATCATCTGACGTGCGGTATAGAGCAGGCTTTGCAAATTACTGTCGTCGCCATCGGCCAGCAAGTGAAGCGCCTGCTGGCTGGTGGAAAGCAGCTGCCCGCTGTTGGCGAGGCGTTTGTATTCCTCGTCAATCTGTTCGAACTCACCGGCGACTGGGGCAAACTCATTCAGCTCTTTTAGCTGATATTGCAACAGCTCGCGTCTTGCTTCGCGTTCCTGCATCTGCTGTTGATGCTGTGCCAGTGCGCGACAGCTCTGATGCCACTGACGGTAGTTGGCCGCCATGCTCTGCATCAGCAGCGGCTGATCGGCATAGGCGTCCAACAAAGATTTTTGATGTTCCGGTTTTAACAGCAGCTGGTGCGCATGCTGCCCATGAATCTGAATTAGCAGCTGGCCTAAATCGCGCAGCTGAGAGAGAGGCACTGCGGTGCCGTTGATAAAACCACGGGAGCGGCCATCGCTGCTGATTACGCGGCGCAGCAGGCACTCCTGGCCATCGTCCAGCTGATTTTCTTCCAGCCAGCGCAGGGCTGAAGGCGTATCTTTCAGATTAAAGCGGGCGCAGAGATCGGCACGATTAGCGCCCTGGCGCACCATATCCACTTCAGCACGGCCGCCCAGACAGAGGCCCAGCGCATCGATAGCAATGGATTTACCAGCACCGGTCTCCCCGGTAATCGCGGTCATGCCACGTTGAAAATCAATTTCCAGCTCGCGAACAATTGCAAAATTACTGATGGTGAGTTGGGCCAGCATATGTGCCTTCCTGTACATAAACACAGACATGGTTTTTCGTACAGTATAACCTGGTTTTATATACAGTAAAGCGGCACGTTGCGCTTTTTAAAATAATTTTTTCGACCAGCCGAGTTTAGAACTTAGCGTATTGAAATAGCTGTAGTTTTTTGGGTGGATCAGGTTGAGGTGATAGTCGCTACGGCGTACCAGCACATCTTCGCCTTCCTGGATAGGCAGCGCGATTTGACTGTCACAGCTGATCTCCAGATCGTTGCGCAGGTCGGAAAAACGCAGGCGGATGGTGCTGCTGCTGTTAATGACCAGCGGACGGGCGGAAAGGGTATGCGGAAACATTGGCACCAGTGCGATGGCATCCAGCGATGGCGTTAAAATTGGGCCGCCAGCCGAAAGAGAGTAGGCGGTAGAGCCGGTAGGCGTAGAGATAATCAGCCCGTCAGAGCGCTGCGAGAACGCGAAGTTCTCATCGATATAAACCTCAAACTCAATCATATGCGCCACTTTGCCCGGATGCAGCACCACCTCATTAATTGCGGTGCCAATACGCGGCGCGCCTTCGCCACGACACACGCGCGCTTCCAGCAGAAAACGTTTTTCTGTGATGTATTCGCCGCGCAGCACATCATCCAGCTGCTGTTGCGCGTTATCGGGGTCCAGATCGGTGAGAAAGCCCAGATTGCCACGGTTGATGCCGATAACTTTTATATCGTAACGCGCCAGTACGCGCGCCGCGCCCAGCATATTGCCATCGCCGCCGACCACCACCGCCAGATCGGCGCGTTGACCAATTTCCGCCAGCGAGCCGGTTTGCACATGTTCCAGCGACAGCTCACGCGCAATTTGTTGTTCAACAATAACTTCGTAGCCTTTCTCGCTAAGCCAGCGCCAGAGCATTTCGTGAGTGGTCAGGGCGGTAGGATGACGGGGATGTCCGACGATGCCGATGCACTGGAAATGTTTGTTCATTATGCTGGTCTTCCTCATGAGGCAATTCTGCCCTGACATTGTGACTGGTTCCCTTGAAACCATTAATCTGATCCCCATAATAAGCGAACCAGCGAGATGAATGTGCAAAACGCGGAGAAATTCATGAGTAGTAAAGATCAGAAAGCACCAAACGAGCAAGTCTCAGACGAGATTGAAATGGAACAGCAGCAAAACGAGAGCGTGGAGACGGCAGAGTCTGAAGCAGACGTGGTGGATCCGCGTGATGAACGTATTGCTCAGCTTGAAGAGCAGCTGGCCGGATTACAGAACGGCGTACGTGATGCTCAGCTGCGTGCGCAGGCAGAGATTGAAAATATCCGCCGCCGTACCGAACTGGATGTGGAAAAAGCGCATAAGTTTGCGCTGGAAAAATTCGCTAATGAGCTGCTTCCGGTGATCGATAGCCTGGAGCGTGCGCTGGAAGTGGCGGATAAAACCAATCCAGACCTGAATGCGATGATCGAAGGTATCGAGCTGACGCTGAAGTCTCTGCTGGCTGCGGTACGTAAATTCGGCGTTGAGGTGGTAGGTGAAACCAATGTGCCGTTTAATCCCGATGTTCATCAGGCGATGTCGATGATGGAATCGGACGAGGTTGCGCCGAACCACGTTATGATGGTAATGCAGCGCGGATATACCCTGAATGGTCGTTTGCTGCGCCCGGCGATGGTTGCCGTGGCGAAAGCCAAAGACTAATTCTGCTCGCGCCGTGGCTCAGTCACGGCGCGGTTGTTTCAGGGAAGATGTGGCGTCCAGTCAATTGGCTTGTCGCCCTGCTGCGCCAGAATCTCATTGGTGCGGGAAAAGTGCCTGCAGCCAAAAAATCCCCGATGGGCAGAAAGCGGGGAGGGATGCGGTGCCTTCAGCACATGATGCCGTTGCGTATCAATAATACTGCCTTTCTTCTGCGCATGTGAGCCCCAGAGTAAAAACACCACGTTTTCACGCGTCTCGTTAATAACGGCAATCACCCGATCGGTAAAGGTTTCCCAGCCAAAACGCGCATGGGAATGCGCTTTGCCCGCCTCGACGGTTAATACCGTATTCAACAACAGCACGCCTTGCTTTGCCCAGCTCTCTAAAAAACCATGATTCGGACGCGTAAAGCCGGGAATATCCTGCTCCAGTTCTTTATACATATTCATTAACGAAGGCGGAACCGCAACGCCAGGCCTGACGCTAAATGCCAGACCGTGCGCCTGGTTAGGGCCGTGATAGGGATCCTGCCCTAAAATAACAACTTTTACATCGTTGAGTTCGGTCAGACGAAACGCGTTAAACACATCTTCTTTCGGCGGATAAACCGTAACGCCTGCCGCGCGCTCCTGTGCCACCATCTTCAGCGTTTCAATAAAATAGGGCTGCTCTTTTTCCGTTGCCAGCACATCATGCCAGGTTACTGCTTTATCCATGACGTTCTTCCTTCTTAAAGTAAAACAACAGAGTAGCGACTCTGCGCGCATGAGCAACCCCCAAAATAAATTGAAAATTTACAAAAATAATTTATTCAGGAAAATTGATTCAAAACAAAAATTTAGCTTTATGCCAATCCTGGCACCAGGCATTTAATTGATTTGTATCAAAGTTGGTCGGGCAATGCATTGGTATATAAACAGACGGATGTTTTTTAAACGCAAATCTGACGCCGTCATGGCGTTGGCGTCATTACGCCTGGGAGGCAAATATGATTACAGGTATTCAAATTACAAAAACCAATAACAACGCACTGCTTAACTCGTTCTGGCTGCTGGATGATGAAAAGGCTGAAGCGCGTTGCGTCTGTGCAAAAGGCGATTACACCGAAGATCAGATTGTCCCGGTAAGCGATCTCGGACAGTTCGAGTATCGCGAAGTCCCGCTGGAAATGAAACCGCAGGTACGCGTGGAAGGCGGTCAGCATCTGAACGTTAACGTGCTGCGTCGTGAAACGCTGGAAGATGCGGTTAAGCATCCGGAAAAATATCCGCAGCTGACCATCCGCGTATCAGGTTATGCCGTACGTTTTAATTCTCTGACTCCTGAACAGCAACGTGATGTCATTACTCGTACTTTTACTGAGAGCCTGTAAGCTAAAAAGGTTCTGAAGGTTGCAGGCGCGTTGAAAAAAGCAGCGCGCCAGAAAGGGGAAAAGAGATTCAGAAACAATAGTCTGTAAACGCTTATCGTTTAACGCCTGACAATCTTTAAGCTTTTTAACGGGTTGGCGTCAAAACTTGCAGACAGGCCCCGATTCCCTCGCTCAGCCTGAAAAAAAACCGCCAATTATCGGCGGTTTTTTGTTGCCCGGTGCAATTATTCAGCACCATCTTTATTCGTATCGCTACCGTTAGCGGCGGCAGGTTTGCGTCGCTTCCCGATATTTTTGCGGTCGCGGTGACGTACTTTAACGCGTGGCTTGTTCTCTTCTTCTTTTTTCTTCTCTTTCTCTTTACGCTTCGCCAGCACTTTCTTCGACGGCTTGCCTTTTAATTTCTGGCTGGGCGCGCGCGTGGCCGGGCGCAGCTCATCAATAGTGCGCGCTTTCAGCGGCTCACTGATGTAGCGGCTGATTTTCTCCAGCAGCAGATAATCGTGCGCTTCGACCAGCGACAGCGCCGTGCCTTTACGACCCGCGCGGCCGGTGCGACCAATACGGTGCAAATAGACATCCGCCGTGCGAGGCAGATCGAAGTTAAACACATGGCTAACGTCATCCACATCGATGCCGCGTGCGGCTATATCGGTGGCTACCAGTACATTAACCCGACCATCCATCAGACGCTTCAGCGCTTCGTTACGCTTTGCCTGCACCATCTCGCCTTCCAGATAGCTGGTCTGAATACCGGCTTCATGCAGCCAGCCGACCAGTTCATGCACACGCTCGCGCTTACGCACAAAGACGATAGAGCGGGTGGCTTCCGGCTGTTTCAGCAGATGCACCAGCAATTTGGTCTTATGGGCAACATCGTCTGCGCGGTAATACCATTGTTGGATCTTTTTACGTTCACGACGTGAAGGATCCGAATCGATTTCCACCGGCTCTTTGAGCAGACGTTCGGCGAAATCTTTAATGCCGTCGCCTTCCAGCGTGGCAGAAAAGAGCATGGTTTGCTTGCGCCAGCGCGTTTCCGCCGCGATAGTCTCGATGTCCTGCGCAAAACCCATGTCCAGCATGCGGTCCGCTTCGTCGAGGATCAGGATCTCTACCGCCCGACAGTCGAAGTTTTCTTCTTTAATGTATTGCAGCAGGCGTCCCGTGGTGGCTACCACGATATCCTGGTTTTCGCTGAACACTTCAGCGTGGTTCATATAGGCCACGCCGCCGGTAATGGTGGCGATGTCCAGCTGAGTATGCTTAGCCAGCTCCTGCGCCTGATCGGCAACCTGCATCGCCAGTTCGCGCGTCGGCGTCAGGATCAATACCCGTGGCGGACCAGATTTTTTACGCGGGAAATCCAGCAGATGTTGCAGCGCAGGCAAAAGATAAGCCGCCGTTTTCCCGGTCCCGGTTGGTGCTGAACCCAACACGTCGCGACCATCCAGCGCAGGGGGAATCGCTTCTGCCTGAATAGCGGTAGGGCGGGAAAAGCCTTTGTCCTGCAGGGCATCCAGCAGGCTTTCGTCAAGTTCGAGTTCGGAGAATGTGGTTGCGGTCATGTTCTACCTCAGTTTGGGGCGCTGATTATAGACAGATTAGCGACGATCTTCATCTGTTTGTCGGCAGTTTATCGCTTTTAACCCTTTCTTATTTCCCCTATGCTGGCACCGTTTTTGTCTTTGGTCCTGATTATGTCGCAATCAAAACGCCAGTTACGTGGCAACGGTTTTACTTTTAAACGCTTTTTTATCGCACACGATCGCTGTGCAATGAAAGTTGGCACCGACAGCATTTTGCTGGGCGCGTGGGCTCCGGTGGCGCAGGCTGCGCGTGTTCTGGATATCGGCAGCGGCAGCGGTCTGTTGGCATTAATGCTGGCGCAGCGCACCGCCGAAGCAGTAGCGATTGATGCTGTAGAGCTGGAGCCAGAGGCGGCAGCGCAGGCAGCCGAAAATGCTGCGCGTTCGCCCTGGGCGCAGCGTATTCATATCCATCAGGCTGATATTATTGATTGGGCAAAACGTCAGGAACAACGTTATTCGCTGATTGTCAGCAATCCGCCCTATTTTACGCCGGGGCCAGCCTGTGCTTCATCCGCACGGGATAAGGCGCGCGCCACGCATACCCTGAACCATGAAAGTTTATTGCAGTGCGCGGAAACGCTGATTGGCGAAGAGGGCTTCTTTTGCCTGGTATTGCCGGAAGAAGAGGGCAAGCGGTTCGTCAGCATGGCGCTGGCGCGTGGCTGGCATCTGCGTTTCCGTAATGATGTGGCGGAAAACAGCACACGACTGCCGCATCGCGTGCTGCTGGGGTTTTCGCCGGTTGCGGGAGAGCTGTTACAAGAGCACATGGTCATTCGCGGGCCAGACCAGCGTTACTCCCCGGCTTTCTGCAGCCTGACGCAGGACTTTTATCTGTTTATGTAACCCGGCGGCGTCAGGATCGTTGGGCCTGAATCCGGCAGTGTGGCGGGATAGTCGAGCGTAAAGTGCAGGCCCCGGCTCTCTTTACGCAGCATGGCGCTCTGGATAATCAGTTCGGCAACCTGCGCCAGGTTCCTTAGCTCCAGCAGGTTGTTCGAGATACGGAAATGGCGGTAATACTCTTCTATTTCCTGCTGGAGCAGAGCAATGCGGCGGCTGGCGCGCTCCAGGCGTTTGGTGGTGCGCACAATACCAACGTAATCCCACATAAACAGCCGCAGCTCATGCCAGTTGTGCTGGATCACGACCCGTTCGTCCGAATCGTCTACCTGGCTCTCATCCCATGCCGGTAGCCTGTCGATACGCGCAATATGCGACAGCGTACGCCCCATCTCTTCTGCGGCAGACCAGCCATATACCAGACACTCCAGCAGTGAGTTCGACGCCATGCGGTTAGCGCCATGTAAACCGGTATAGCTCACTTCTCCGATGGCGTAGAGGCCCGCCACATCGGTACGACCATGATGATCAACCATAACGCCGCCACAGGTGTAATGGGCCGCCGGCACAATCGGTATCGGCTCGCGGGTTAAATCAAAACCCAGCGAGCGGAGCTTCTCATCAATCATCGGAAAGTGAGCGCGAATAAAATCAGCGGGCTGATGGCTGATATCCAGATACATACATTCGGCACCAAGCCGTTTCATTTCATGATCGATCGCGCGCGCGACAATATCGCGCGGTGCCAGCTCGGCGCGCTCATCAAAATCAGGCATAAAACGGCTGCCGTCAGGACGGCGCAAATAAGCGCCTTCGCCACGCAGCGCCTCGGTTAATAAGAAATTGCGCGCCTGAGGATGATAGAGACAGGTCGGATGAAACTGGTTGAATTCCATATTGGCCACGCGGCAGCCGGCACGCCACGCCATAGCAACCCCATCGCCGGAGGCGACGTCAGGATTGGTGGTGTACTGGTAAACTTTGGCCGCGCCACCGGTGGCCAGCACCACGGCACGTGCGCTACAGGTTTCCACCTGCTCCCGATTACGATTCCAAATCCAGGCCCCCAGCACACGGCGTGGCCCGGACATGCCCAGCCGGTCAGAAAGAATAAGATCGACGGCATTGGTACGTTCCAGAATGCGAATATTGGGATGACTTAGCGCCTGGCTCACCAGCGTGGTCACCACTTCGCGCCCGGTGGCGTCCGCGCTGTGTAAAATGCGACGATGACTGTGACCGCCTTCGCGTGTCAGGTGATAACGTTCCTCGCCGTCAGGCTGGGTTTCTTTATCGAAGGCGACGCCATGTTTTATGAGCCACTCGACGCAGTGGCGCGCATTGCTGGCGATAAAATCCACCGCTTCGCGCTCGCACAGCCCGGCTCCGGCAATCAGCGTATCCTCTACGTGAGATTCGATGCTGTCCATCTCATCAAAAACGGCGGCAATACCGCCCTGTGCATAGAGACTTGAACCTTCGCTGACCGGCCCTTTACTTAACACGGTAACCTGTTGCGTCTCTGCCAGCCGCAGCGCCAATGACAAACCTGCCGCGCCGCTGCCAATAATCAACACATCGCACTGGTAATCAGAAATATCGCTCATGGTGTTTATTTTACTAAACAAGTGGTCATGCGAGCATAAGCGGAAAAAGCAGATTAAAAAAGAGATTAAACATGATGAAAGCACGATCTAAAGCAAAGTAACATTTGTTTTACCACTGGCCTTATCGCTCTTTGCTTTGAAAAGTCTGAGAAATGGCTGTTTTAACGGTGATTTGTTTATTATGGCGAACAAGGTGCAATAATTATGCGTTATTGATGAAAATGTCATGCGCATCGGGTACTCTGCGGCTTACGTCAGATAGCCGGTTAATGATGAAAAACAGGTCGGCGCCGTGCGTTTCCTCAGCATATTTAAATGTTTTGTTAGGTAAAAGTACCCGGTGACGCAACAAAAAAGTGGCTTAACTGAACTATTGTCTTATGACCGGCTCTAACGAAAGCTTGCTCATAAAGTTGAGTGATTGCTGGTGGTTCATTTATGCGTGGAGAATGATTTGAGGAGATATTACCTCGGATGAGCGAGCAATTAACGGATCAGATTCTCGTTGAACGGGTACAGAAAGGAGATCAGAAGTCATTCAATTTACTGGTCGTACGTTACCAGCATAAAGTGGCGAGCCTGGTTTCGCGCTACGTACCGTCAGGCGATGTACCCGATGTGGTACAAGAA
The DNA here is from genome assembly GCF_050113845.1 of Pantoea sp. FN0305. Taxonomy (NCBI): domain Bacteria; kingdom Pseudomonadati; phylum Pseudomonadota; class Gammaproteobacteria; order Enterobacterales; family Erwiniaceae; genus Pantoea; species Pantoea sp. FN0305. The sequence goes on from NZ_JBNJSN010000001.1 coordinate 78,945, forward strand.
TCTTTTATTAAGGCTTATCGTGCGCTTGATTCATTTCGCGGCGATAGCGCGTTTTATACCTGGTTATACCGTATTGCCGTTAACACCGCGAAAAACTATCTGGTTGCTCAGGGGAGACGCCCGCCATCCAGCGATGTGGATGCGATGGAGGCTGAAAATTTTGAAAGCGCCGGGGCGCTGAAAGAAATTTCGAACCCTGAGAATCTAATGTTGTCTGATGAACTGAAACAGGTAGTGTTCCGTACCATTGAATCGCTCCCGGAAGATCTGCGTATGGCGATCACGCTGCGGGAGCTGGATGGTCTAAGCTATGAAGAGATAGCTGCCATCATGGATTGTCCGGTCGGCACCGTCCGCTCGCGTATTTTTCGCGCACGAGAGGCCATCGATAACAAAGTTCAACCACTTATCCAACGTTAGAAATAACGGATACAGGAAGGGTACTAAGGCATGCAGAAAGAAAAACTTTCCGCTTTAATGGATGGCGAAACTTTGGACAACGAAGTGATTTCCGCATTGTCTAAAGACGCTACGCTGCAACAAAGATGGGAAAGCTATCATCTTATCCGCGATACGTTGCGTGGTGACGTGGGCGAAACCGTGCATTTCGATATTGCCGCGCGCGTTGCCGCTGCTATCGAACAAGAGCCGGTGCGTAATATCACTACGCTTATCCCGGAAGCGCAGCCAGAACCTGCGCGCTGGGAAAAAATGCCTTTCTGGAAAAAAATGGGCCCGTGGGCTGCGCAAATTACCCAGGTTGGCATGGCGGCCTGTGTCTCTCTGGCGGTTATTGTTGGCGTACAGCATTATAACCAGCCGCAGGATGCCAGCCAGGGCTCAGAAGCGCCCGTATTTAATACGCTTCCAATGATGGGCAAGGCTTCACCGGTTAGCCTGGGCGTGCCTTCTGAAAGCTTTGACACCAACAGCGCCAGCCAGCAAGTGCAGGAGCAGCGTCGTCGGGTAAATGCCATGCTGCAGGATTACGAACTACAGCGTCGTTTACATACCGAACAGATGCAGTTTGATGCGAACGGCCCACAACAGGCGCAGGTTCAGGTTCCAGGAAATCAGTCGTTAGGAATACAGCAGCAGTAATGAAGCAGCTCTGGTGTGTCGTTAGCCTTTTGGCTGGCGGCCTGTTTTATCCGTCCGTCGCCCCGGCGCAGGAAACTGCATCCGGGGCGTTGTTACAACAGATGGAACAGGCCAGCCAATCTCTCAATTATGAACTCGCCTACATCACTGTCTCCCGGTTGGGTATTGAATCGTTACGCTATCGCCATGCGGTAATTGATAACAAGATTTATGCCCAGCTGTTGCAGATGGATGGGCCGCGTCGGGAAGTGATTCAGCGTGGCAAGGATATCAGCTACTTTGAACCGGGGCTGGAGCCTTTCTCGCTGCCCGGCTCGCATATCGTTGATGCGCTTCCCTCAGTGGTTTACGCCGATTTCAAACACTTAACCACCAGCTATGATTTTGTGCCCGTTGGGCGCACGCGTATTGCCGATCAGCTGTGCGAAGTGGTGCGCATTGTGGCGCGCGACGGTACGCGTTACAGCTACATTGTGTGGCTGGATAGCGAAACCCGGCTGCCGTTGCGTATCGATCTGCTCGATCGCGATGGTGAAACGCTGGAACAGTATCGCGTGGTCAGCTTTGCCGTTGATGAAGGCGTGCGCAATTTAATGCAGGGGCTGGAGAAGGCAGATTTGCCGCCGTCGCTCTCGGTGCCTGAAGCGCAAAAAGTCTCTTTCAACTGGCAGCCCGTCTGGTTGCCTGCTGGTATGAAAGAGGTGGCGCAAAGCCGACGTTCGCTGCCATCTATCAATAAGCTTGTGGAATCAAGGTTCTATTCAGACGGGCTATTTAGTTTTTCAATTAACGTCAGCCCGGCGGATAAAAACAGCACGACGCAGCTATTGCGTACTGGTCGTCGCACGGTGCAAACTGCTACCCGCAACAATACTGAAATTACCATTGTTGGCGAATTGCCGCCCTCTACGGCGAAGCGTATCGCCGACAGTATCAACTTAGGTACACAACGATGATGAGAGAATGGGCCACCGTAGTTGCGTGGCAGGATGGCATCGCCACGCTCCACTCGGAAGTGAAAACCACCTGTAACAGTTGTTCAGCGCGCAAAGGCTGCGGCAGCGCAATGCTGAACAAGCTGGGGCCAAAAAATGCGCACGTGATGCAGATTGCCAGTGAACAGCCGCTGCAGCCCGGTCAACGGGTTGAGTTAGGCATTCGTGAAAGCAGCCTGTTAAGCTCTGCGCTATTGGTTTATATGACGCCGTTGTTAGGGCTGTTTTTGCTGGCCGGGCTGTTTCAGATGCTGTTTCATACCGATCTGGCCGCAGCCTGTGGCGCGCTGTTAGGCGGAATCGGCGGCTTTATCGTAGCCAAAGGCGTTTCGATGCGCTTTGGCGAGGGCGAAGCTTTCCAGCCGGTGATCCTGAATATTATGTTGCCGCCCGATGCGCTTCGGGTTGAGCCAGAATCCCACTAAATGTCAGCCGGACGATGCATCTCGTTCGGCCAATGTTTTGCGCTTTTTTACACCTCCCTTACAGCAAATAGGCTATCATCCCGTTTTCCTTGCTTTATCTCCCGGCGCGATGATTCCACCACCCTGATATGTCGTGTACAATGCGCCATTCGGGCTGTCTCCGCCTGTGATATTCCACGCTCTCCTGAGGTTGCATCGCGAGAGTTTCAGCATTTGTAAGGCAGAATAACCTCCATAATGAAGCATATAAGAAACTTTTCGATCATCGCGCACATTGACCACGGTAAATCGACCTTATCAGATCGTTTGATCCAGATTTGCGGCGGCCTGGCCGATCGTGAAATGGCTGCGCAGGTTCTGGACTCAATGGATCTGGAGCGGGAACGCGGCATCACTATTAAAGCGCAGAGCGTGACGCTCGATTACAAAGCGCAAAACGGTGAAACTTACCAGCTCAATTTTATCGACACGCCAGGCCACGTTGACTTCTCCTATGAGGTCTCGCGTTCTCTTGCTGCCTGTGAAGGTGCGCTGCTGGTGGTTGATGCAGGGCAGGGCGTAGAAGCGCAAACGCTGGCTAACTGCTATACCGCCATCGAAATGGATCTGGAAGTGGTGCCGGTACTGAACAAAATTGACCTGCCAGCGGCCGACCCCGATCGCGCGGCGCAGGAAATTGAAGATATTGTTGGTATCGACGCCACGGATGCGGTGCGTTGCTCGGCCAAAACCGGCGTGGGCGTGCCGGAAGTGCTGGAGCGGCTGGTACGTGATATTCCGCCGCCGGAAGGCGACCCAAGCGCGCCGCTGCAGGCGCTGATCATCGACTCCTGGTTTGATAACTATCTGGGCGTTGTGTCGCTGGTGCGTATTAAAAACGGCACCCTGCGCAAGGGCGAGAAAATCAAGGTGATGAGTACCGGGCAGGTCTACAACGCTGACCGTCTGGGGATCTTTACGCCGAAGCGGGTGGATCGCGATGTGCTGAACTGCGGTGAAGTAGGCTGGCTGGTTTGCGCGATTAAAGATATCCTCGGTGCGCCGGTAGGCGATACCTTAACCGGTGCGAAACATACCGCGGAAAAAGCGCTGCCGGGCTTTAAAAAAGTGAAGCCGCAGGTTTATGCCGGTCTGTTCCCGATCAGCTCAGACGATTATGAAGCCTTCCGCGATGCGCTGGGCAAACTGAGTCTGAACGATGCCTCGCTGTTTTATGAGCCGGAAAGCTCAACGGCGCTCGGTTTTGGTTTCCGCTGCGGCTTCCTTGGCCTGCTGCATATGGAGATCATTCAGGAGCGTCTGGAGCGTGAATACGATCTTGACCTGATCACCACCGCGCCGACCGTGGTGTATGAGGTAGAAACCACCGGTGGTGAAACCGTTTATGTCGATAGCCCTTCCAAGCTGCCGCCGTTGAATAATATTAGCGAGCTGCGCGAGCCGATCGCCGAATGTCACATGCTGATGCCGCAGGAATATCTGGGCAACGTGATTACGCTGTGCGTTGAAAAACGCGGCGTACAAACCAATATGGTCTATCACGGTAATCAGGTTGCGCTGACCTATGAGATTCCGATGGCGGAAGTGGTGCTGGACTTTTTCGATCGTCTGAAATCCACTTCGCGCGGTTATGCGTCACTGGATTATAACTTCAAACGCTTCCAGGCCTCTGACATGGTGCGTGTAGACGTATTAATCAACGCCGAACGCGTTGATGCGCTGGCGCTGATTACCCACCGCGACAACTCGCAGTATCGTGGTCGTGAGCTGGTAGAAAAGATGAAAGATCTGATCCCGCGTCAGCAGTTTGATATTGCGATTCAGGCGGCGATCGGTAACCACATTATTGCCCGTTCGACAGTGAAACAGCTGCGTAAAAACGTTATCGCTAAATGCTACGGCGGCGACGTAAGTCGTAAGAAAAAGCTGTTGCAGAAGCAGAAAGAAGGCAAGAAACGCATGAAGCAGGTCGGTAACGTTGAGCTGCCGCAGGAAGCGTTCCTGGCCATTCTGCACGTGGGCAAAGACAGTAAATAAGGATATCTGATGGCTAATATGTTTGCCCTGATTCTGGCGATTGCGACGCTGGTTACCGGCATTATCTGGTGTATCGACAGGTTTAAGTGGGCACCAGCCCGCCGCGCGCAGCAGGCCCAGGCCCAGGCGCAAACCGGCAGTTCGCTGGATGATAAAACGCTGGCGAAAGTAGCGAAGCAGCCTGGCTGGGTAGAAACGGCAGCATCGGTGTTCCCGGTGCTGGCGGTGGTATTCGTGGTGCGCTCGTTTATTTACGAGCCGTTCCAGATCCCTTCCGGTTCAATGATGCCGACGCTGCTGATTGGCGATTTTATCGTGGTAGAGAAATTTGCCTACGGCATTAAAGATCCTATTACCCAAACCACGCTGATCCCGACCGGGCATCCAAAACGCGGTGATATCGCTGTGTTTAAATACCCTAAAGATCCGAGCCTGGATTACATCAAGCGCGTTATCGGCCTGCCTGGCGATCGCGTGACGTATGACGCTCTGAATAAAACGCTGACGGTGAACCCGGCTTGCGACAGCGGTAAATCGTGCGATAAAGCGCTGCCGGTTACCTACTCGGACGTAGCGCCCAGCAACTTTATCCAGACTTTCAGCGGCTTTGATGGTAATGAATCCGGTAACGGTTTCTGGCAGGTGCCGCAGGGCGAAACCATGCCCGGCGGCCTGCGTCTGGCGGCCCGTAAAGAGACATTGGGTGACGTAACCCACAATATTTTACTGGTAACAGAAGCGCAAAGTCAGGCCAGCATGTATTATCAGCAGCCGGGACAGCCGCAGGCGAGCTGGGTTGTGCCGGCAGGCCACTATTTTATGATGGGCGATAACCGTGATAACAGCGCTGACAGCCGTTACTGGGGGTTCGTACCAGAGAAAAACCTGGTTGGCAAAGCGACCGCGATCTGGATGAGCTTTGAAAAACAGGAGGGTGAATGGCCAACCGGCGTTCGCCTGAGTCGTATTGGCGGCATCCACTAAGGTTGTCGTGAGTAAAATGGATGGCTTCCCGCCTGCGGGAAGCCACTGCAAACGAAACTGTTTAGCGTTGACCGCTGTCAGCCCTGTTTCGTATGCAGCATAATTGACGCATTATTGAAATTGGTATCGCATGAATCCCATCCTCATTAACAAGCTCCAGCGAAAGCTGGGCTACACTTTTACTCATCAGGATCTACTGCAACAGGCATTAACCCACCGGAGTGCCAGCAGTAAGCACAACGAGCGTCTTGAGTTTCTTGGCGATTCCATCCTGAGCTTTGTTATTGCTAATGCGCTTTATCACCGCTTTCCCCGCGTGGATGAGGGCGATATGAGCCGCATGCGCGCAACGCTGGTAAGGGGAAACACCCTGGCGGAGATGGCGCGCGAATTTGATTTAGGCGAATGCCTGCGTCTGGGGCCTGGCGAGCTGAAAAGCGGCGGATTCCGTCGTGAATCGATCCTTGCCGATACCGTTGAAGCATTAATCGGCGGCGTGTTTCTCGACAGCGACATTCAGACCGTCGAACAGCTGATTCTGAACTGGTATCAAAGCCGTCTGGATCAGATTAGCCCCGGCGACAAACAGAAAGATCCAAAAACGCGTCTGCAGGAGTATCTGCAGGGTCGTCATCTGCCGCTGCCCTCCTATCTGGTGGTGCAGGTGCGTGGCGAAGCGCACGATCAGGAATTTACCATTCACTGTCAGGTGAGCGGCATGGCGGATCCGGTGGTAGGCACCGGTTCCAGCCGTCGTAAAGCTGAACAGGCAGCGGCCGAACAGGCGCTGATTAAGTTAGGACTCGAATGAGCGAACAACAGATGCACTGCGGCTTTATTGCGATTGTCGGCCGCCCCAACGTTGGAAAATCCACGCTGCTGAACCAGTTACTGGGGCAGAAGGTTTCCATTACCTCGCGTAAACCGCAAACCACGCGCCATCGTATTATGGGCATCCATACCGAAGGCGCGTATCAGGCGATTTATGTGGATACGCCCGGCCTGCACATTGAAGAGAAGCGGGCTATCAACCGCCTGATGAACCGCGCCGCCAGTAGCTCAATTGGCGACGTAGAGCTGATCATCTTTGTGGTGGAAGGCACCCGCTGGACAGCGGATGATGAAATGGTTCTCAACAAGCTGAAAGAGAACAAAGTGCCGGTGCTGCTGGCCATCAATAAAGTCGATAACATTACCGATAAATCTATCCTGCTGCCGCACCTGAAATTCCTGAGCGAGCAGATGGAATTTATGGATATGGTGCCGATCTCCGCAGAAAGTGGTAAAAATGTCGATACCATTGCCAGCATCGTGCGCAAGCGCCTGCCGGTAGCCGATCATCACTTCCCGGAAGATTACATCACTGACCGCTCACAGCGTTTTATGGCGTCGGAAATTATCCGTGAAAAACTGATGCGTTTTTTGGGGGCCGAGCTGCCCTATTCGGTCACGGTTGAGATTGAGCGCTTTATCACCAACGAACGCGGCGGTTATGATATCAACGGCCTGATCCTGGTGGAGCGTGAAGGCCAGAAAAAGATGGTGATCGGTAATAAAGGCACCAAAATCAAAACCATCGGTATTGAAGCGCGCAAGGATATGGAAGAGCTGTTCGAGATGAAAGTGCATCTTGAACTGTGGGTTAAAGTGAAGTCTGGCTGGGCAGATGACGAACGTGCGCTGCGTAGTCTGGGCTATGTTGACGACCTTTAATCACTGAATGGAAGGCTGGCAACGCGCTTTTGTCCTGCATGGGCGGCCCTGGAGCGAAACCAGCCTGATGCTGGATCTGTTTACCGAAAATCATGGTCGGGTGCGCGTTATTTCCAAAGGCGCGCGCTCTAAGCGCTCCCATCTCAAAGGGGCGCTACAGCCTTTCACGCCGCTGCTGGTTCGCTGGGGCGGTCGTGGTGAAGTGAAAACGCTGCGCAATGTAGAGGCGGTCTCGCTGGCTTTGCCCTTAAGCGGCACTACCCTGTACTGCGGCCTGTATGTTAACGAGCTGGTTGCGCGCGTGCTGGAGCATGAAACCCCCTTTCCCGAACTCTTCTTTGATTATCTCTACTGTATCCAGTCTCTGGCACAGGCCAACGGCAGCCCGGAACCGGCATTGCGTCAGTTTGAACTGGCGCTGCTCGGTCATTTAGGTTATGGCGTCGATTTTTTGCACTGTGCTGGCACAGGAGAAGAGATTGAAGATGGCATGACCTATAGCTATCGTGAAGAAAAAGGCTTTATTGCCAGCCTGGTCATTAATCAGCGCAGCTTTACCGGACGGCAGCTGCGCGCGCTCGCCGAGCGAGATTTTCCTGATGGCGATACGTTGCGAGCCGCAAAACGCTTTACGCGAATGGCGTTAAAACCCTGGCTGGGCGGCAAGCCGTTAAAAAGCCAGGAACTGTTCCGCCAGTTTATTCCCAAAAAGCGTGCTGAAACGCCGGATCGCCAGGAGTAAATACAGCGAGCGCCAGCGCGTTTCGCTGCCTGAATAACCGCAACATTCTGAGGATTGTCATGGCTGAGTTGTTATTAGGCGTCAATATTGACCATATCGCTACCGTGCGTAACGCCCGCGGCACCCAATATCCCGATCCGGTTCAGGCAGCTTTTGTTGCCGAGCAGGCAGGCGCCGACGGCATTACTGTGCATCTGCGTGAGGACCGCCGCCATATTACCGATCGCGACGTGCGTCTGCTGCGACAGACCATTGAAACGCGCATGAACCTGGAGATGGCGGTCACGGAAGAGATGTTAGCCATCGCCTGTGAGCTAAAACCGCATTTCTGCTGTCTGGTGCCGGAAAAGCGTCAGGAAGTGACCACCGAAGGCGGTCTGGACGTGGCAGGTCAGCAGGCGAACGTTAGCGCGGCGGTAGAGCGTCTGAGCGCGGCGGGCATTCTGGTTTCCCTGTTTATTGATGCCGACGAGCGTCAGATTGATGCCGCTGTGGCGGCAGGCGCGCCTTATATCGAAATCCACACCGGCGCTTACGCCGAAGCGGAAGAGGGCAGCGCGCGTGATGCAGAACTGGCGCGGATTCGTCATGCGGCCAGCTATGCGGCGTCGAAAGGGTTGAAAGTCAACGCCGGTCATGGCTTAACCTACCATAACGTGCAGCCGATCGCCGCGCTGCCGGAAATGCATGAGCTGAATATCGGCCACGCTATTATTGGCCGTGCGCTGATGAGCGGCCTGGCAGATGCGGTAAAAGAGATGAAACAGCTGATGCGGGAAGCGCGCCGCTAATGGCTATTCTTGGACTGGGCACCGATATTGTTGAAATTGAGCGCATCGAAGGGGTCATCAGCCGTTCGGGCGATCGCCTGGCGCGCCGCGTGCTGAGTGAAAACGAGTGGCAGCAGTATCAGACGCACCAGCAGCCGGTGCGTTTTCTGGCTAAACGCTTTGCGGTAAAAGAAGCGGCGGCAAAAGCATTCGGCACCGGTATTCGCGGCGGCCTGGCGTTTAATCAGTTTGAAGTTTATAACGATGCGCTGGGTAAGCCGGAGCTACGCTTTTTTCAGCAGGCGGCTGAGCTGGCAACCCGGCTGGGGGTGCAAAACGTTCACGTCACGCTGGCTGATGAACGTCATTACGCCTGTGCAACGGTGATTATTGAAGGTTGAGGCGGCAACGCCTCATACTGCGTGGTGGATCAGCACAAATTTTTCCCACAGCTGCTCACGATTTTCCTGATGTGCCGGATCGGTCACGATAGTGTTATCGATCGGGCACACGCTCATGCAGGTCGGCGTATCGTAATGTCCTACGCACTCTGTGCAGAGCCAGGGATCAATCACATAAATTTCATCGCCCATCGAAATCGCCTGGTTAGGGCACTCCGGTTCGCACATATCGCAATTGATGCATTTTTTAGTAATCAGTAACGCCATGATGCTCCCGGTCCTGCCTGAATAACGTAAAGCGCGGTCATTATACGCTCGCTAACAGATCATACCAGTTTTTTTACCAGCGACTCGCTGTGACGAATATAGTCAGAGGCGCGTTCGGCATCCTGCTGTACCAGCGCCATAAACAGCAGATCGGTCAGCGCCAGCTGGGCCGAGGTAGAGGAGATTGCGGCGCTGCGCGTGCTCTGCTCTTCCGCCACGGTATATAAACAGTGGGTAGCGCACTGCTGCAACGTATTTGGCGTAAAACCGGTAAAGGCCAGCACATAAGCGCCCACGCGCACCGCCTCCTGCGCGGCGAGATTGATCTCACGTCGCTCTCCACTGTATGAGATAGCCAACAGCAAATCCCCGGCGCGTAGCGCCTGTACGCTGGCCAGCAGCGCATGCATATCCTGTTCGGCTACTGCGCTGATGCCGATTTTCATTAACTTCCATGAAAAATCTTTCGCCACCAGGCCCGATGCGCCCATGCCGACCAGCACAATGCGATCGGCGCGCTTGATAAGCGCCAGCGTTTCCAGCAGCTTATCTTCGCTGTTGATATCCAGCGTAGCGCGAATAGCGGAAACCTTTTCCGTAAACAGCTTTTCACCCACAACCTTCAGCGGATCGCCGCTCAGAATATGGTTATGTACCGTAATTGACTCTTTGGCCTGTAGCGATGCGCTTAGCGCCAGCTTAAGCGCCGGAAAACCTTTATAGCCCAGCTTTTGCGCAAATTTAACTACGCTGGACTGACTCACACCCGCTTCCTGCGCCAGTCGTGGCGAGCTGAGTTGGCAGGCATGTGCGGGCTGCGCCAGAAGATAATCGGCCAGCCGACGCTCATTCAACGCCAGCCCGGAATAGAGTTGACGGATGCGTAACAGGGCACTCATGGCAGACTCCTTCAGATTGATATTGCCAGCTAACAGAAGCAGGCCTGCACGCCGCCTTAGCTACTTACTTGCTGATGAATAAGCATAAAGCATTGTTTATGTAATTTTATAACGCGGATCAAAGCGGAAGCCAAATTACATTGCAATAGCGCTGCCGTTAGTCAGCGATGGCTGCTACTGTCTACACTAATGAATGCTGAAGCAAAAGGTTTATCGAAGGAGAGCGGTGTAATGGCGGATTCGCAACGACGGGTGGTATTTTTTGATCTGGATGGCACCTTACATCAACAGGATATGTTTGGCACCTTTATGCGTTATCTGCTGTGGCGACAACCGCTTAATTTGCTGTTGGTGGTACCGCTGCTGCCGGTGGTAGGTGCCGGTATGTTGCTAAAGGGGCGTGCGGCGCGCTGGCCAATGAGCCTGCTGCTATGGTCTATCACTTTTGGACACAGCGAAGCGGCGTTACAGCGTCGTGAGGAGAGCTTTGCCCACTGGTTCCGTCAGCGGGTGGTGGCGTTTCCGGTAGTGCAGCAGCGATTAACCGATTATCTCAGCAGTGAGGATGCCGATGTCTGGCTGATCACCGGGTCGCCGCAGCCGCTGGTGGAAAAGGTCTATTACGACTCTGCCTTTCTGCCGCGCGTGAAGCTGATCGCCAGTCAAATGAAGCGAGGCTGGGGCGGACGTATTCTCAGCCTGCGCTGCCTGGGGCATGAGAAGGTTGTGCAGCTGGAAGAGCAGATCGGCACGCCGTTGCAGCTCTACAGCGGCTATAGCGACAGCAAGCAGGACAACCCACTGCTCTATTTTTGCCAGCACCGCTGGCGCGTGACGCCGCATGGCGAACTGCAACAGTTGGAATAATTTGGTCTGCTATCAGGTTTGGTTATAATGCCAGCCGCATTTTTCCGCTGGAGAGTACTGTGAGCGAAACAAGTGATGAATACTGGATGCGCTATGCGTTACAGCTGGCGCATCGGGCGCGTGAGCAGGGCGAAGTTCCGGTGGGAGCGGTGCTGGTACAGCATGATCAGGTGATTGGCGAAGGCTGGAACCGACCCATCGAACAGCACGATCCTACAGCGCACGCTGAAATGATGGCGTTGCGTCAGGGAGGTAAAGTGCTGGAAAACTATCGCCTGCTGGATACCACGCTATACGTCACGCTGGAGCCATGCATCATGTGTGCGGGCGCGATTGTTCATAGCCGCATTAGCCGACTGGTCTTTGGCGCCAGAGATGAAAAAACCGGCGCGGCCGGGTCGCTGGTAGATATATTGGGGCATCCGGGCATGAACCACCAGGTTAAGGTGGAGCATGGCGTACTGGCAGAGGAATGCGCCGCCACGCTCAGCGATTTTTTCCGCATGCGCCGTGCACAAAAACGTGCGCAGCGGCAGGCGCTGCGGGCAGCGCAGGCGAATCAGCCCTGAGACCGCTTTAATTCATGGCGATATCGGGCGCAACGGCCGGATAACCCGCACCCAAAGCCGCTTCCGCTGCTTTACGCTGGGCCAGCTTTTTCTCCTGCTCCTGCAGATAGCCTACCAGGCTAAGCTGATACTTGCGGATATTCTCCACGTAGTTATAGGCTTCGTGACCGCGTGCATAGCCGTAGGTGGTCTGACTGTAATAGCGTTTCTGGCTCAGCATCGGCAGCCGTAGCTTAACGTCTGCCCAGCTGTCAGGATTGCCGCCCTGTTTTTCAGTCAGCTTGCGCACATCCAGTATATGCGCGTAACCCATATTATAGGCTGCCAGCGCAAACCAGATACGCTCATCCTCCGGCACGGTAGAAGGAACTTTTTCCATCATGCGTTGCAGATATTCACTGCCGCCGCGAATGCTCTGTTCTGGATCGAGACGATCGCTCACCGCCAGGCTGTCAGCGGTGTTGCGGGTCAGCATCATCAGGCCGCGCACGCCGGTTGGCGAGGTCGCCTGCGGATTCCAGTGCGACTCCTGATAAGAGATTGCCGCCAGCAGCCGCCAGTCTATTTCTTTCGCATAGCGTTCAAACAACGGGCGGATACCGGGCAGAGTATCGTCAATCGCGCGCAGGAAGGTACGGGTATCCACATAGTCAAAAGCGCCAACGTGACCAAGATATTTCTCTTCCAGCCGCGCCATTGCGCCTTCCTCTTCCATCTGGCTAAAGAAGTCGAGCATCGCCGCATAGAGGCTGTCATCTTCTTCACGCTGCATATACCAGGTGACAGGCTCTTCATCGGTAATATCAAACGCCACCGCCAGCTGCGGATGAATACGTTGCAGCAGGCCGATAGTCACGGAATCGCCGATGGTATAATCCAGCTCGCCATCCGCTACTGCCTCCAGTAGCGCTTTCGGTCCCTGATCGGTGGAGATCGCCCAGTCCAGATCGGGATACTGGTTCTCTTTGACATTGCGCAGCGTGGACATATAGGCAGAGCCGGAAGCGACCGTGAGCCGCCCCTTCAGGTTGCCAAGGTTTTTCGGGCGCGGCGTGCCGATGCGGTAAACCAGCTGCTGCGAGACGGAATAATAGCTGGGGCCGGTACGAAAGCGTGCCAGCCGTTCGCTGTTATAAATCAGCCCGGCAGCCAGCATATCGGCCTCCCCGTCATCAAGGTCATCGAACAGGTCGTTCAGGTTTTGCCGAACGGTAACCTGCAACGTCACCCCCAGATAATCGGCGAATCGCTTCGCCAGCTCATAATCCATTCCGGCCGGTGCGTTATTGACGGTGTAGTAAGTCAGCGGAGAATTAATGGTACTAATTCGTAACACTCCCCGCGATTTTATCTGCGCAATTTTATCCTGCGTCCCGCCGTACCACGGGATGGTTGGCCAAAGCGCTACTGCCAGCAGCACGGTGATCAACCCGATAAGCAGATAATTAATTTTCAGGCGTTTCAAATAGTTATCTCTCGGTGGCTCTAAGGCCTCTGTCTCTTTGGGCAGCGTTTGTTATCTATTAAATCCCAGAGCGTGGGGCATTTTGCGCAACAAAGCCGCACAGAGCAACTTTAATAGCAGGAATCGTGCAATTTTCAGGCTATTTCGCAGCGCGGAAATTTCAACGCAAACGGTTTCGTTACCGGCCCCGTTTCTTTATAATATCGCCCGTTTTCCCTGTTGCGCCCAAAGAAGCGCCCTCCGGCACTTCGAAGACGAGAGATCTTAATGATGGAAATTCTGCGTGGTTCGCCCGCTCTGTCGGCATTTCGTGTAAACAAACTGCTGACCCGTTTTCAGGACGCTCACCTGCCGGTGAGTGATATTTACGCCGAGTATGTCCATTTTGCCGATGTCAGCGCACCGCTGAACGCAGAAGAAAAATCCCGCCTGCAACGTCTGCTGAAATACGGTCCCTCTCTCGCTGAACATGCGCCACAAGGGCGTCTGCTGCTGGTAACGCCCCGTCCGGGCACCATTTCTCCCTGGTCTTCTAAAGCCACCGATATTGCCCATAATTGTGATTTACCGCAGGTGCGCCGTCTTGAGCGTGGGCTGGCCTTTTATGTGCAGGCGCCACAGCTAACGGAAGCACAGTGGCCACAGCTGGCCGCGCTGCTGCATGACCGCATGATGGAAACGGTGTTTAGCGAGCTACAGGAAGCGGAAAAACTCTTTGTGCAGCAACAGCCGCAGCCGCTGCAAAGCGTTGATATTCTGACGCAAGGGCGTGCCGCGCTGGAGACGGCGAATCAGAAGCTGGGTCTGGCGTTAGCCGATGATGAAATCGACTATCTGCTGGCCGCGTTTAAAAAACTGGGGCGCAACCCGAACGATATCGAGCTTTATATGTTTGCTCAGGCTAACTCTGAGCATTGCCGCCATAAAATTTTCAATGCGGACTGGGTAATCGATGGCGTATCACAGCCGAAATCCCTGTTCAGGATGATCAAAAACACCTTCGCCGCCACGCCAGACTATGTGCTGTCAGCCTATAAAGATAACGCGGCGGTAATGGAAGGCTCGGCGGTGGGGCGCTTCTATGCGGATGCGCAGCAGGGCGTTTACGATTTCCATCAGGAGCCGACCCATATTCTGATGAAGGTAGAGACCCATAATCATCCCACGGCGATCTCGCCATGGCCGGGCGCGGCAACCGGCTCCGGCGGCGAAATTCGTGACGAAGGTGCCACAGGCCGGGGCGCTAAGCCAAAGGCGGGGCTGGTGGGCTTCTCGGTTTCTAACCTGCGTATTCCCGGCTTTGAACAGCCGTGGGAACAAGATTTCGGCAAGCCGGATCGCATCGTTAGCGCGCTGGATATTATGACCGAAGGCCCGTTGGGCGGCGCGGCGTTCAATAATGAATTTGGTCGTCCGGCGCTGAACGGTTATTTCCGTACCTATGAAGAGCGCGTAAACAGCCATAACGGCACCGAGCTGCGTGGCTACCATAAGCCAATTATGCTGGCGGGCGGTATCGGTAATATCCGCGCCGATCACGTGCAGAAAGGCGAAATTACGGTTGGCGCGAAGCTGATCGTGCTGGGCGGGCCTGCGATGAATATTGGTCTGGGGGGCGGCGCGGCCTCGTCGATGACTTCCGGCCAGTCCGACGCCGATCTCGATTTTGCATCAGTGCAACGCGATAATCCGGAGATGGAGCGTCGCTGTCAGGAAGTTATTGACCGCTGCTGGCAGCTGGGCGAAGAGAACCCGATTCTGTTTATTCACGATGTCGGCGCGGGCGGCCTGTCGAACGCGATGCCGGAACTGGTCAGCGATGGCGGACGCGGCGGACGTTTCAACCTGCGTGATATTCTCAATGATGAGCCAGGCATGAGTCCGCTTGAAGTCTGGTGTAATGAATCGCAGGAGCGCTACGTGCTGGCGGTGGCGCCAGACAAGCTGGCGCTGTTCGATCGGTTGTGTCAGCGTGAACGCGCCCCTTACGCGGTGATTGGCGAAGCGACGGAAGAGCAGCATTTAACCCTTTCCGATAGCCACTTCGACAATCAGCCGATCGACATGCCGCTGGACGTCCTGCTGGGCAAAACGCCGAAGATGACGCGCGATGTCAGTCGTCAGCAGGCGCAGGGAGAAGCGCTGGTACGCGATGGCGTTACGCTGGAAGAGGCGGTTAAACGTGTTTTACATCTGCCGACCGTAGCGGAAAAAACCTTCCTGATTACCATTGGCGATCGCAGCGTAACCGGCATGGTGGCGCGCGACCAAATGGTAGGGCCGTGGCAGATCCCGGTCGCTAACTGTGCGGTTACTACCGCCAGCCTCGACAGCTATCATGGCGAAGCTTTCTCTATTGGCGAACGTGCGCCGGTCGCACTGCTGGACTTTGCTGCCTCGGCCCGTCTGGCGGTGGGAGAGGCGTTAACTAACCTGGCGGCAACTGACATTGGCGCGCTGAAACGCGTGAAGCTCTCGGCTAACTGGATGGCCGCAGCCGGGCACCCGGGCGAAGATGCAGGCCTCTACGATGCGGTAAAAGCTATCGGCGAAGAGCTTTGTCCGGCGCTGGAGCTGACGATCCCGGTAGGGAAAGACTCAATGTCGATGAAAACCCGCTGGCAGCAGGAAAATGAGCAGCGTGAAATGACCGCGCCGCTGTCGCTGGTGATCACCGCTTTTGCTCGCGTGGAAGATGTGCGCCGCACGGTAACGCCGCAGCTGCAGACGGCGGAAGATAACGCGCTGCTGCTTATCGATTTGGGTAAAGGGCAAAATGCTCTGGGCGCAACCGCTCTGGCGCAGGTGTATCGTCAGCTGGGCGATAAACCGGCCGACGTACGTGATGTTCGGCAGCTGGCAGGCTTTTTCAGTGCCATACAGGCGCTGGTGCAGGCCGGGAAACTGTTGGCTTATCATGACCGTTCTGACGGCGGCCTGCTGGTCACGCTGGCAGAGATGGCGTTTGCCGGCCACTGCGGGATCGAAGCGGATATCGCCACGCTGGGCGCGGATGCGCTGGCGGCGCTGTTTAATGAAGAGCTGGGCGCTGTGATTCAGGTCAGCGCGCAGGATCGCGCAGTGGTAGAAGCGCTGCTGAGCGAGCATGGCCTGAGCGACTGCGTTCACTATCTTGGCAAGGCGCTGCCGGGCGATCGTTTCGTGATCCACGCGGGCGATAAAGTGGTCTACAGCGAAAGCCGCTCTACGCTACGCGTCTGGTGGGCGGAAACCACCTGGCAGATGCAGCGTCTGCGTGATAACCCCAACTGTGCCGATCAGGAACATGAAGCGAAAAAGGATGATAACGATCCGGGCCTGAACGTTCATCTCACCTTTAAGCCACAGGAAGATATCGCGGCTCCCTTTATTGCCCGCGGTGCCCGGCCAAAAGTGGCCGTGCTGCGTGAGCAGGGCGTCAACTCGCATGTTGAGATGGCGGCAGCTTTCCATCGCGCCGGCTTTGATGCGGTGGATGTGCATATGAGCGATCTGCTGGCTGGCCGTATCGGCCTGGAAGAGATGCAGGCGCTGGTTGCCTGCGGCGGTTTCTCCTATGGCGACGTGCTGGGCGCTGGCGAAGGCTGGGCGAAATCAATTTTGTTCAACAGCCGCGTTCGCGATCAGTTCGAAACCTTCTTCCATCGCCCGCAAACGCTGGCGCTGGGGGTTTGTAACGGCTGTCAGATGATGTCTAACCTGCGTGAGCTGATCCCCGGCAGCGATCTCTGGCCGCGTTTTGTACGCAACCAGTCCGAGCGTTTTGAAGCGCGCTTCAGCCTGGTTGAAGTAGCAGCCAGCCCATCGCTGTTGCTGGAAGGTATGACTGGCTCGCGTATGCCGATTGCCGTATCGCACGGTGAAGGCTTTGTCGAAGTGCGTGACGCTGCCCATCTTGCTGCACTGGAGGCAAAAGGCATCGTGGCGCTGCGTTTTGTCGATAACTATGGCAAGGTAACCGAAAACTATCCTGCTAACCCTAACGGCTCGCCAAACGGCATAACTGCAGTGACCAGTGAAAACGGCCGCGTCACTATTATGATGCCGCATCCGGAGCGCGTGTTCCGTACCGTGAGCAACTCCTGGCATCCAGCCGAATGGCATGAGGATGGCCCGTGGATGCGCATTTTCCGCAATGCGCGTAAACAGCTGGGATAATTTCTCATCCTGCTATCAACCGCACCGTTATCGGTGCGGTTTTTTTGTTTTTAAGGGAGCGTAGCTAATCTGCGACAGTGAAGGGGATCGGGTGTCTCCAAAAGGAGACATTTAAATCTATGATATTTATAAAGTATTAATAATGATACTCAGGCTGTTGCCAATAAGCGACAGAGGCGAGGGTCGATATTTAGGTTAAGTCGCTTTTCACCAATAGCTGCCACGGCAATCCCTTAATAATTAGCCAGTTATATAGATATTTCAAAGTTGGCACATTGTTTGCTAATATATCCGCAGTGGCTCATTCACCTCCTTATGACAGCCCTGCTAACGCGGTCAAGCGCTTCATAAAACGCCGAATGACGCACAAAACGGTGCCTGCCGTCCACGTACCGATAATAGTTCGCTTGCGACTTTATCAAACACCGGGCGCAACGTTGAGTTAGGCACCACCTAATTTTAATGCGATGAATGTTCATCGCATCTGGAACGGCAGGGCTTCGGCTCTGCCGTTTTTATTTCTGCGGCCATTGCCGCGTTCCCGCTGGCTGCTTTTTGCTTCAGACTTTCCTCCCGCCGCGTTGTTGGTTAGCATCATTCTCACTTCAATAAGGATAATGCATGTGAAAACCTGGCGACTGTTTCCGCGTTCCCTGCGTCAGCTGGTGCTGATGGCGTTTTTACTGGTCTTGCTGCCGCTGCTGGTACTGGCATGGCAAGCCTGGGAAAGCCTTTCGGCGCTCAGCCAGCAGGCTGCCGATACTAATCGCACCACGCTAACCGACATCCGGCGCAGTGAGGCTATGGCACGCACCGCGCTGGAGCTGGAGCGCAGCTATCGTCAATATTGTGTTCTTGGCGATCCGATGCTGGCGCGGCTCTATCAAACCCAGCGCGTACGCTATTCTCAGATGCTGGATGCCCACGCTCAGGTGCTGCCCGACCTGCGCGCCTGGCACAGCCTGCGTCAGGCATTGTCCCGGCTGGAGCAATTGCACTGTCTGAACAGTAACCCGATCAGCGCTGCCACGGAGAGCCTGACAAGCTTTTCCAGCGCGAACGCGCAAATGGTACAGGCCACGCGTGAAACCGCTTTTTCGCGTGGCTTACAGCTGCAACGGGAGATCGCCGAGCGCGGACAGTTCTTTGGCTGGCAGGCGCTGCTGCTGTTTATGGTAACGCTGGGGCTGGTACTGTTGTTTACCCGCATGATTATCGGACCGGTAAAAAGAGTTGAAAGGATGATCAACCGGCTGGGCGAAGGCCGGCCGCTGGGCAATATGGTCGGCTTTAAAGGCCCGCGTGAAATCCGGGCGCTGGGCCAGCGCATTATGTGGCTGAGCGAACGGCTGGCATGGCTGGAATCACAGCGCCATGAGTTTTTACGCCATATCTCCCATGAGCTAAAAACGCCTCTGGCCAGCATGCGCGAAGGCACCGAGCTGTTGGCGGATGAGGTAGCGGGGCCGCTGACCGCCGATCAGAAAGAGGTGGTCGCCATTCTGGACGGCAGCAGCCGTCATTTGCAGCGCTTGATCGAGCAGCTGCTTGACTACAACCGCAAGCTGGCAGACAGTCCGCAGCCGCTGGAAACGGTAAACCTGGCGGAAATTATTCATAGCGTGGTTGACGCGCACGCGCTTCCGGCGCGCAGTAAACTGATGCAAACCGAGGTAGACCTGCAGGTTGCCACCTGTCGCGCGGAACCGATGCTGTTGATGCGGGTGATCGATAATCTCTATTCTAACGCTGTATATTACGGCAGTGAATCCGGTACCATTTGGCTGCGCAGCCAGAAGCACGGCAACCGGGTATGGATTGATGTTGCTAACACCGGCACGCCGATTCCGGTTGCAGAACAGGCAATGATCTTTGAGCCTTTTTTCCAGGGAAGCCAGCAGCGTAAGGGCGCGGTTAAAGGCAGCGGTCTGGGGTTGAGCATTGCCAAAGATTGCCTGCGGCGTATGCAGGGCGATCTGCAGCTAATCACCACGGATCAGGCTGATGTTTGCTTCCGTATTGAACTTAATTTGAGCGCCGGGAAATGATAGCCAATGACCATATTTACATTCTCTGCCGCACAAAGTTTTGGCCGTCCTCTGCTGTTGATGTCGGCCTTACTGGTTACTGCCTGTCAGCAGCCCACACACAGCGTTTTACCTAATCAGGCTGCGACGCCGCCTGAACCAAAAATCAATATCGTTGATTATCTGGCGGTGGATTGCGCTCGCGTCTGGCACATTGATGACAGCAGCAGTATTAAAAATCCGCTCTACTGGATACGCGCCATTGATTGCGCAGCCAGGCTGTCGCCGGTACAGGCGCGGGCGGAGGCGCACGGCTGGCCCGCCACTAACTGGCAAAACAGCTTTAAGCAGGGGATCCTGCTGGATAACGGCAACGTTACGCCGGTTGAACGGCGTCAGTACGTAGAGCAGTTGGACAGTTTCAGCGTGGCTTATCCCGCCTCGGTTCGCCCGCTACTGCAGCTGTGGCGTAATAACCAGGCGTCCCAGCTGGATTTATCAGAAAGCCGGACGCGCTACCATCATCTGCAGCAGAGCAGCGACAGTCAGCTTGATGCGCTGCGGCAAAAGCAGCGCAGCCTGAATCGGGAGTTGATGGAGACGCGTCGCAAGCTGGAGACGCTGACCGATATTGAACGGCAGCTCTCGTCGCGTAAGTCGCCTGATGTCTCAGATAATAGTCATTCTGATGAGAGCGTGACATCTGCGCCGTCAGGTGAAAACAGCCATGAAAAAGAGGCGCAATAATGCCACGTAACTCTGCCCGTTTGCTGCTGGTTGATGACGATCCCGCGCTGCTAAAGCTATTGGGAATGCGTCTGACCAGCGAAGGTTTTCAGGTCACGACGGCCAGCAGCGGGCCAGACGCGCTGCGTCAGCTGAATAAAGAGAAGGTCGATCTGGTGATCAGCGACCTGCGTATGGATGAAATGGATGGTCTGGCGCTGTTTGGCGAAATTCAGAAGCTCCATCCTGGCCTGCCGGTGATTATCCTGACGGCGCACGGCTCGATACCTGAAGCGGTTTCAGCCACGCGCCAGGGCGTTTTCAGCTTTCTTACCAAGCCTGTGGATCGGGATGCGCTCTATAAGGCGATTGATGAAGCGATGTCCCATAGCGCGCCAGCCAGCAATGATGCCTGGCGCGAAGCGATCGTTACCCGCAGCCCGCTGATGCAGCGCCTGCTGGAACAGGCGCATATGGTGGCGCAATCTGACGTCAGCGTGCTGATTAACGGGCAAAGCGGTACCGGTAAAGAGGTGCTGGCGAAGGCGATTCATGCTGCCAGCCCGCGAGCCGGTAAACCTTTTATTGCCATTAACTGCGGCGCTTTGCCGGAACAGCTGCTGGAATCGGAGCTGTTTGGCCATGCCCGGGGCGCCTTTACCGGGGCGGTAAGCGCGCGTGAAGGATTGTTCCAGGCGGCTGAAGGCGGCACGCTATTTTTAGATGAAATCGGCGATATGCCGCAAACGTTGCAGGTTAAGCTGCTGCGCGTGCTGCAGGAACGGAAAGTACGGCCTTTGGGCAGCAACCGCGACCTGGACATTAACGTGCGCATTCTTTCCGCCACCCATCGTGATTTGCCGAAAGCGATGGAGAAGCAGGAGTTTCGCGAGGATCTGTTTTACCGCCTGAATGTGGTAAGCCTGAAAATCCCGGCGTTACATGAGCGTGCCGAGGATATTCCGCTGCTGGCGAATCATCTGTTGCGCCAGGCGGCAGAACGGCATAAACCCTTTGTCCGCAGCTTCTCAACCGATGCCATGAAGCGTCTGATGAGCGCCAGCTGGCCCGGCAACGTGCGTCAGCTGGTTAACGTTATTGAGCAGTGCGTGGCGTTGACCTCCGCGCCGATAATTAGCGAGGCGCTGGTGGAGCAGGCGCTGGCGGGCGAAAACACGGTGCTGCCGACCTTTGTCGAGGCGCGTAATCAGTTTGAACTCAACTATCTGCGTAAGCTGCTGCAGATGACCAGAGGCAACGTTACCAACGCGGCGAGGCTGGCAGGACGCAATCGCACCGAGTTTTATAAGCTGCTGGCGCGTCACGAGCTGGATGCTAACGACTTCAAAGAGTTGTAGTTTTTAGTGCCGTTCACGCGGTCAGATATGTTAGCTTAGCCTGCGGAAACAGAGATCGTATCTACCGCACACAGTCTGAGTATTACCCGTCCGGCCACGGAGGGAGAGAAAAAGGGTCCGTTATGAAAAAGATTGACGCAATTATCAAACCGTTCAAGCTCGACGATGTTCGCGAGGCGCTGGCTGAAGTGGGCATTACCGGGATGACCGTGACTGAAGTAAAAGGCTTTGGTCGCCAGAAAGGGCATACGGAGCTTTATCGCGGCGCGGAGTATATGGTCGACTTTCTGCCGAAGGTAAAGATTGAAATCGTAGTGGCTGACGACATTGTCGATACCTGCGTCGATACCATTATGCAGACGGCGCAAACAGGCAAAATCGGCGACGGCAAAATCTTTGTCTACGATGTGGCGCGCGTGGTGCGTATTCGTACCGGTGAAGAAGATGAAGAGGCGATCTGATTCCACTGGCTGCTAACGTCCAGGCGAGCTGATTGCTTTCGCGCCTGGACGCCAGTGGAGTTTAAATCCGAACGCACTCTTTGCCAGCGCCTGGTCGGGGCTGGCTTTTCATCAGGCTAATGCCAGCGCGACGGCCGCTTCAGCATGAATTTGCGTGGTGTCGAACAGCGGAACCGTCGCATCCTGTTGATCGATAAGCAGCGTAATTTCCGTACAGCCCATAATAATGGCTTCCGCTCCCTGCGCGACCAGCTCTTCCATCACCGCGCGATATTTCTCTCGGGAAGCGGCATTAATATGGCCCAGGCACAGCTCCTGATAGATAACCTGATGCACGGTTTCGCGTCCGGCTTCATCCGGGATCACTACTTCAATGCCATAGTCGTTCTGCAGCCGCTGTTTATAAAATGCCTGCTCCATCGTAAAGCGGGTGCCTAACAGCCCGACTTTACCCATCCCGGCCGTTTTAATCGCTTCCGCCGTGGCGTCGGCAATATGCAGCAGCGGAAGAGTGCACGCCGAGGCGATTGCAGGTGCCACTTTATGCATGGTATTGGTACAGAGCACGATAAAATCAGCGCCCGCCGTCTGCAAAGCGTGGGCTGCTGCCGCAAGCTTTTCTCCTGCTTCCTGCCAGTTACCGGCCGCCTGCAGCTGCTCTATTTCATAAAAATCCACGCTATACATCACCAGCCTGGCAGAGTGCAAACCACCAAGCTGCGCGTTGATGCCTTCGTTGATAATTTTGTAATAGAGCGCCGTTGACTCCCAGCTCATCCCGCCCAACAAACCGATCGTTTTCATGCGTCACCTGCGTAAATACCCGGAATCAGCAATGAGCTTAAACCACTTTGTGCGGGCCAAACACCTCATAATGAATATGCTGATGGGGAACGCCGGCATCCAGCAGCTGACGCGCAATAAATTGCATAAAGCTTACCGGACCGCAAAGATAGTAGTGGCGATCTGTTTCAGCCAGCTCGGCGGCAACGGCAGAGAGATCTATTTTGCCCTGCGCGCTAAAGCGTCCGGCATCTTGCTCACGCGGTTTGCTGTACCAGACATGGCTGTTGAAATGCGGAAGCAACGCGCCGGTTTGCGCGACTTCATCAGCAAACGCATGGCGGGCACCGTTCTCTGCTGCATGAAGCCAGCTTACCGGTGCCTGGTGAGGCTGTTTGGCAAGGGCATGCAGCATCGCCAGCATCGGCGTTAAGCCGACGCCAGCTGAAATCAGGGTCACAGGTGTTGTCGCCTCGACCTGCAGGAAAAAGTCGCCGGCCGGCGCTGCCAGATTAACCACGTCGCCAACTTTTGCTTTCGCATGCAGCCAGCCGGAAACCGTACCCAGCGCTTCATGTTTTACGGCGATGCGATAGTCGCGACCATTTGGCGCATGGGTCAGAGAGTATTGCCGGATTTCATGGTTAGCGAAGTCAGGATCCTGCACATGCACGCCCAGATACTGGCCTGGGTTAAAATCCGCCACCGGTTCGCCATCTACCGGCGTCAGGGTAAAGCTTTTAATGACCTCGCTCTGCTGCTGAATAGCGCTGATACGGAAAGGCCGTGTGCCGCGCCAGCCGCCCGGTTTTTCCTCGTGCTCATGATAAATTTCCTCTTCGCGCTGGATAAACACATTGGCCAGCACGCCATAGGCTTTGGCCCAGGCGTCCAGCACTTCCGGGCCAGGATTGAGCATTTCATCAATGGTGGCCAGCAGGTGTTTGCCCACAATCTGATACTGTTCCGGCTTAACGGAAAAACTGGTGTGTTTTTGCGCGATACGCTCTACGGCAGGCAGCAGAGCCGCCAGATTTTCAAGGTTAGCGCCATAAGCACAGATAGCGTCAAAAAGGGCCTGACGTTGATCGCCATTGCGCTGATTGCTCATATTAAACACATCTTTCAGTTCCGGGTTATGGGTAAACATCCGGTCATAAAAGTAAGCGGTTAGCGCAGGACCCGTTGCTGCCACAGCGGGCAGGGTGGATTTAACGGTGGCGATGGTTTGGGCATCAAGCATAATCACTCTCCAGTGAAATTTATAAATTGCATTTTAAATGCATGTTAATTGCTTTTGTCGTTATTTGTAAATAATCCTGGAAAAATAAAGGATGCTAACGTTAGCAATAATGAAAAACAGACAGGCGGCGACTGAATAACTGTCATGATAAAAGCAGGAAGGCAATCGGGCTGCAAACCTTGCCAGTGCTCAAGCCAATCGTTTGCGTAAAAAGCCGTTCACGAGGCTATGCTTCTACCTGCAAAACGGTTTACACTGTTGGCCTTCGCCCGTCAGGGCCATATAGTGCCGTTAAAAGTTAGCTGAGTCAGGAGATGCGGATGTTAAAGCGTGATATGAACATTGCCGATTACGATGCCGAGTTGTGGCAAGCAATGGAGCAAGAAAAGGTTCGTCAGGAAGAGCATATTGAACTGATTGCTTCAGAAAACTACACCAGCCCGCGCGTGATGCAGGCCCAAGGTTCACAGCTGACCAATAAATATGCCGAAGGCTATCCGGGCAAACGTTATTACGGCGGTTGTGAATATGTAGATATCGTTGAGCAACTGGCCATCGATCGCGCCAAAGCGCTGTTCGGCGCAGATTATGCCAACGTCCAGCCGCATTCTGGTTCACAGGCAAACTTTGCAGTCTATACTGCGCTGCTGCAGCCGGGCGATACCATTTTAGGTATGAACCTTGCACACGGCGGTCACCTGACGCACGGCTCTCCGGTAAACCTCTCTGGCAAACTGTATAACGTTGTACCTTACGGTATCGACGAAACGGGCAAAATCGATTATGACGAGCTGGCTTCGCTGGCACAGCAGCATAAGCCGAAGATGATCATTGGCGGCTTCTCCGCCTACTCTGGCGTATGCGACTGGGCAAAAATGCGTGAAATCGCCGACAGCGTTGGCGCTTACCTGTTTGTTGATATGGCACACGTTGCGGGTCTGATTGCCGCAGACGTTTATCCGAACCCGGTTCCGCATGCGCATATCGTTACCACCACCACTCATAAAACGCTGGCGGGTCCGCGCGGCGGCCTGATTCTGGCGAAGGGCGGCAACGAAGAACTGTATAAAAAGCTTAACTCTGCCGTTTTCCCAGGCGGACAGGGCGGCCCGCTGATGCACGTTATCGCGGGTAAAGCGGTGGCGCTGAAAGAAGCGATGGAGCCGGAGTTCCGGGTTTATCAGCAGCAGGTGGCGAAGAACGCCAAGGCGATGGTCGAAGTCTTCCTGGAACGTGGCTACAACGTGGTTTCCGGCGGCACCTACAACCATCTGTTCCTGCTGGATCTGGTGGATAAAAACCTTACCGGTAAAGAAGCCGATGCCGCGCTGGGCCGTGCGAACATCACCGTGAACAAAAACAGCGTGCCGAACGATCCCAAGAGCCCGTTTGTCACCTCTGGTATCCGTATCGGCACGCCGGCGGTCACCCGTCGCGGCTTTAAAGAAGCTGAAGTTCGCGAGCTGGCTGGCTGGATTGTGGATGTGCTGGATAACATCAACGATGAAGCGACCATCGAGCGCGTGAAGCAGAAAGTGCTGGAAGTTTGCGCTCGCTTCCCGGTTTACGCCTGAGAGTTTTCCTCTCGCTTTAGCTAAAAGCCCCGCCCCGTTGGCCGGGGCTTTTTTATCCCCGCAGAAACCCTTAATTGCTTATCCTTCCATGATTTGCCAAAGTAAGCGCCTTATTGTCGGGGGATATATGACGGTCCGTTCAACATACTGGTTAGCACTCGGTTACTTCACCTACTTTTTTTGTTATGGCATCTATCTGCCTTTCTGGGCCGTATGGTTAAAAGGCAGCGGGCTGGATGCGGAAAAAATCGGTCTGCTGCTGGGGGCCGGAATGATTGCCCGCTTTGTTGGCAGCCTGCTTATCGCCTCACGAGTGCGCGATCCCTCACAGCTGGTGCTGGCGCTGCGTCTGCTGGCGCTGTTAACGCTGTTGTGCGCCGCCGGGTTCTGGCTGGGACAGCAGTGGCTGTGGCTGCTGCTGGTAATGATCGGCTTCAATCTGTTTTTCTCGCCGCTGGTGCCGCTCAGCGATGCGCTGGCCGCCACCTGGACGCGCCAAATCGCGCTGCCTTACGGGCCGGTAAGACTGTGGGGTTCGCTGGCGTTTGTCATCAGCTCGGCGCTGACCG
This sequence comes from Pantoea sp. FN0305, assembly GCF_050113845.1. Classification (NCBI taxonomy): domain Bacteria; kingdom Pseudomonadati; phylum Pseudomonadota; class Gammaproteobacteria; order Enterobacterales; family Erwiniaceae; genus Pantoea; species Pantoea sp. FN0305. The sequence continues at coordinate 105,079 of NZ_JBNJSN010000001.1, forward strand.
GCGTGCTGATTACCGCCTGGAACAGCCAGGCGATCCTGGCGCTGTTAAGCGTGGGCATTGTGATGATGCTGGGTGGGATGTTACTGCGACCGGCAATAATGCCAGTGGGAGAAACTCGCGCCACGGAGAGCGCCGGGTGGATCGAATGGAAATCTCTGCTGCAGGAAAACAGCGTATGGCGTTTCCTGCTCTGCGTGACGCTGATGCAGGGCGCGCACGCCGCCTATTATGGCTTTAGCGCTATCTGGTGGCAGGAGGCGGGCTATTCCGCCAGCGTGGTTGGCTATTTGTGGTCGCTGGGCGTAGTGGCGGAAATTATCATTTTTGCGCTGAGCAATCGTCTGTTCCGCCGCTGGAGCGCGCGCGATCTGCTGCTGCTCTCCGGCATCTGCGCGCTGGTGCGCTGGAGCCTGATGGCCACGACCACCCAACTGCCATGGTTGATTGTCGCCCAGATCCTGCACTGCGGCAGTTTTACCGTTTGCCATCTGGCGGCAATGCGTTTTATCGCGGCGCGTCAGGGTGGGGAAGTGATTCGTCTGCAATCGGTTTATTCGGCGCTGGCGATGGGCGGCGGTATTGCGGTGATGACCATGGTGTGCGGCGTACTATTCCGCCATCTGCACGGTAATATCTTTTGGTTAATGGCGCTGCTGGTGCTGCCAGCGCTGTTTCTGCGTCCGCGCGTACAGGCCTCAGGATTCCAGCAATAGACGAATTCGCTGCTGCTGGTGAGCGGTTAACGGCAGCTCAGCATGAATGAAGGGCGGCGAATAGAGCGGTAGCGGGGCGGCATAAGGCGAGACCACCAGCGTCACGCCTTTCGGCGCTCCGTAACGCTGAAAGTCGCATGTTGATAAATATTTAATATTCAACGGCAACAGCGTGAGTTCCCGCAGCTGTTGCTCTAACTCCTTTTCCAGCGCAGCCTTATCGCCCGTCAACAGCAGCACCTGTTTCTCCTGCAAAGCACTCTCCTGCATTAGCCAGGATCCGAAAATAACGGCGATCAGGCCCATCTCTTCTGTGGAAAAGCGGATGCCATAATGATTTTCAAAGGTTTCAACAGCGCTTTGCGTGGTACGCAGCAGGCGTGGATAGAGGCGGATAACCTCCTCAGAGAGGCTGTTATCGATACCGATCAAGAAATGGCAGCGGTCCAGCGCTTGAGCCAGATGCGTGTAGAGCTGGCTGCACAGCCCCTGTTCATTGCTGAAGCGCATGCCGGAAAGAGACTGAAAGCGCGCCATCAGCCGTTGGGTTTGCTCCATGAGTTCCCGTTCGCCCTGATGCGATAATCGCCCGGGGGAGGGCGCGTGGATCATACTGAACAGCAATGTATAGAAATCGATTTCGCTGGCGTCGGGTGCAAAGCGGCAGCGCCGCTGCCAGTGCTGAATCACCTCCTGTGCCGCCAGCCGCTCGGCTTTATTTACCAGCCAAAGCTGCTGACGGGCCGAAAAACTAGCCTGGCGCGCATGGCACAGCGAATATTGCATAAACAGCTGAAGAAACAGCCGATCGCGTGGGCTAAAGTTGCGTTGCAGGCGACCTGCACAGTGTTCAATCAGGGCCTGCAGGTTGCGCTCGTTATATAAAAGCTTTTCAATCTGACGCGCCTGCAGATGCTGGCGCAGTGCAGGCGTAAAATGACCTTCGATAAATACCGGAGAAACGCGCAGCGCCCGACGCAGCCAGTGCAGCAGGCAGAGGCGTTTGTCCAGCTCTTCGCCCTGCAGCAAAAATGTGCCGTCCTGCTGCTGTAAAATGGCGAGGCGGTGATAACGCTGGATCTCTTCATCGACCTCCGCTATATCTTGCCGGGCAAGCGGAGGATCTACATGATTGAGTTGGCACAGGCTATCCAGGGTCAGCAAGGGCTCGGGCAAATAGAGCATCAGCAGGAGATGACAACGACGCTGGGAACTGGAGAAGAGTGGTGCTGTAGTTGTAGCAGAACTCATCATGAATTTTCCGGTCAGTCATACCAAAAATAAGCATAGACAACCGGCGTGACAACAGATGCATGCCGACATATTTTTATCCAGACGTTAACCTGGCTCACAGAATTGCCGTACAGGAAGATGAATGACAGCGACCACCCTGATTAAACGCGCCGGTATTGGCTGCCTGACGCTACTCCTTTCGCCTTTAGCCTGGTCTCATCCGCACAGCTTTATTGCCATGCAAACCATGCCGGTGGTCAGTAATGATGCGCTGACCGGTTTAAAGATGGTCTGGACGATGGATGAGATCACCTCAGCGGATCTGCTATATGATGCCGGCGACGCCGAGCCCGGTTCACCGGTATGGAAAAAACTGGCGGCGGAAGTAATGGCTAACGTACTGGCACAGCACTATTTCACCGAGTTCTGGCATCGGGGCAAAGCGGTAAAGTTTGATAATCTGCCGCCATCTTACGCGCTGGCTCGCAACGGGGCGCAGGCGGTGCTGACATTTGTTTTGCCGCTGGCGCAGCCGCAGCCGTTGAAAGGCCAGATCTATACTTTTAGCTCTTTTGATCCCACCTATTTTGTCGATATGACCTGGAAGAATGCTCAGGCGTTAAGCCTGCCGGAACCGCTGGCGTCCCGCTGCAAAATGACGCTGCAAACGCCACAGCCGGACGCTGCGATGAAAAATTTCGCCCTGTCGCTGGATAAAGCCGATGCGCCGCCGGAAAGCATGGACCTGGGCCGTCAGTTCGCTCAAACGGTAACGCTCTCATGTCAATGATTCTGCAACGCGATAACGCGCGCTGGCGCAGCCTGTGGCCGCTGTGGAGCGTACTGATGCTGGCGCTGCTGGGCGCGCTGGCCGCCTGGTGGTATTGGCCGCAGCTGCTGTGGCAAAGCGTTATCTGGCAAAAGGGTCTGCATCAGCAGATGATTGCTCTGTTGCAGCGAACGGCAGCGCATCCGCATCAGGCTGGGCTGGCCCTGCTGGGCTTTAGCCTGCTGTATGGCATTCTTCATGCCCTGGGGCCGGGACACGGTAAAGTGGTGATCGCCACCTTTCTCGCCACGCATCCTGTGCGCCTGAAAACCAGCCTGCGCCTGACGCTGGCCGCCGCGCTGGTGCAGGGGTTTGTGGCGGTAGCGCTGGTGACGTTGGTGTTAGTGATTCTGCAGGCCTCTTCCCGCCAGCTTCATCTCAGCAGCTACTGGCTGGAGAAGGGCAGCTATCTGCTGGTGGTCGGGCTTGGCGTCTGGCTGTGCTGGCGCGCGCTGCGTCAGTTGCGGCGTAACGGCGCGCTGCGCATTCAGCAGCTGCGTCCGCTTGATCATCAGCACGATGCGCACTGCGGCTGCGGTCACCAGCATCTGCCTGACGATCAGCAGCTGGCCCAGGCAACCAGCTGGAAAACGTCACTGCTGGTGGTACTGTCGATGGGGCTGCGCCCCTGTTCCGGTGCGATCATGATGCTGCTTTTTTCCCGGGTGATTGGCGTCTATGCATGGGGCGTGTTTAGCGCACTGGCGATGGCGCTGGGCACAGCGCTGACGGTCTCAATGATGGCGCTTTTGGTACACAGCTCGCGTACGCTGGCGATACGGCTGAACCGGCGCACTGCGCCTGCGCCCTGGCAACGCGTGGCGTTACAGAGCCTGGCGCTGGCAGGCGGTTTGCTGTTGATGACTGGCGGCGTCGTGCTGTGGCTCAGCGCGCAACCGGCGATTTCAGGCGGCCTGCGCGCGCTGCGCTGAAAAAAGATAAAAAAATGCCGCACCTTCCAGAAGAAGCGTGCGGCATTTCTCGCCAGCGTGAGATTAACGCTTCAGCGCATCGCTCAGCTCATCGCGCATGGAAGCCAGCATCGCTTTCACTACGCGCGGATTACCGGCAACGATATTACCAGAGGTCATAAAGCCATGATTACCGGTAAAGTCAGTTACCAGCGCGCCCGCTTCACGAGCAATCAGTTCGCCACCGGCGAAATCCCACGGCTTCAGGCCAATTTCAAAATAACCGTCAACGCGACCGGCAGCGACATAGCAGAGATCCAGCGCCGCTGAACCGGTACGACGGAAGTCCGCGCACTGGGTAAACAGCTTGCCAACCAGTTTCATATAGGTCGCAGCGTGCTGCTTCTGTTTGAACGGGAAGCCGGTTGCCAGAATGGTGCCGTCCAGATCGCGGGCATTGCTGCCACGCAGACGATAGCCGTTCAGCTGAGCGCCCTGGCCACGTACGGCGGAGAAGAGTTCGTTACGCATCGGATCGTAAACCACAGCCACTTCGGTGCGGCCTTTGATGCGCACAGCGATAGAGACCGCGAAATGCGGTAAGCGTTTAATAAAGTTGGTGGTGCCATCCAGCGGATCGATAATCCATTGTACATCCTGATCTTCTGCCGTCAGTTCACCACTCTCTTCACCGATAATAGTGTGCTGCGGATAAGATTTGCGAATCACCTCAATAATCAGGCGCTCGGCGTCGCGGTCAACATTGGTCACGAAATCGTTGCTGCCTTTCTGGCTAGCTTCAACGGCGTCCGGAGTTTCGTAATTTTTGGCGATTAAATTGCCGGCCTTGCGCGCAGCGCGCACGGCGATGTTGAGCATCGGATGCATCAGTATCTCTCACTGGATGTTAAAGAACGAGGAAAACGGCGCGGAGTATAGCAGGGAGATCGGAAAATGTCCTGCATTTATGTTAGCATCAACAAATTATCTCACCGACCTCCTTGAGTTATATGCTGCAAAATATTCGTATTGTGCTGGTGGAAACCTCTCACACTGGCAATATGGGTTCCGTCGCCCGCGCGATGAAAACCATGGGGCTGACTAACCTTTATCTGGTTAATCCGCTGGTTAAGCCTGATTCGCAGGCCATCTCGCTCGCCGCAGGGGCCAGCGATGTGATTGGCGATGCGGTAATTGTCGAATCGCTGGATGAAGCGATTGCCGGCTGTAGTCTGGTGGTCGGCACCAGCGCCCGTTCGCGTACGCTGCCCTGGCCGATGCTGGATGCGCGCGAGTGCGGCGTCAAATGTGTGGAAGAGGGCGCGCAGGCGCCGGTTGCCATCGTATTTGGTCGTGAACGCGTCGGCCTGACCAATGACGAACTGCAAAAATGTCACTATCACGTAGCGATCCCGGCTAACCCCGACTACAGCTCACTGAATCTGGCGATGGCCGTACAGATCCTGGCGTATGAAGTGCGCATGGCTTTCCTGCAAAGCGATCGTGTAGAGCAGCCGCAGTATGAAGAGAGCCCCTATCCGCTTGTCGACGATCTGGAGCGCTTTTATCAGCATATGGAGCAGATGATGGTGACCAGCGGCTTTATTCGCCCGTCGAATCCGGGGCAGGTAATGAGCAAGCTGCGCCGCCTTTATACGCGTGCCCGCCCGGAGCGTGACGAGCTAAATATTCTGCGCGGCATGCTTGCCTCTTTTGAGAAAAAGCGCGGCGAAAATTAAGCATTGCCAGAGTACAAACGCAGCGGCTAATACTTGAGTGTTTTACCAGGTTAAATAGTTGACCAAAACACTCGGGAATGTCAGACTTGCGACCATCATATATCACTCCGAAACAGGGTATAACTGAGGGTCGCCAAGCTATGAGACTGACATCAAAAGGCCGTTACGCCGTTACTGCGATGCTTGACGTTGCACTGCACTCACATGAAGGGCCGGTGCCGCTGGCCGATATTTCAGAGCGACAGGGGATCTCTCTCTCTTACCTTGAGCAGCTCTTTTCGCGCCTGCGTAAAAATGGCCTGGTGGCCAGCGTACGCGGACCGGGCGGTGGATATCTGCTGGGCAAAAGCGCGGCTGAAATCGCCGTTGGCGCGGTGATCACCGCTGTCGATGAGTCGGTTGACGCGACGCGCTGCCAGGGGAAAGAGGGCTGCCAGGGCGGCGAGCGCTGCCTGACTCACGTCCTGTGGCACGATTTAAGCGAGCGTATCAGCGATTTTCTCAACAACATTACGCTGGCTGAGCTGGTGAATAATAAAGAGATCCTTGATATAGCCGATCGTCAGAATAACGAAACGCGCCGTATGGCGAATGGCCGCACGCAGGAGACCATTAATATAAATCTGCGGGCCTGATAATTTTTGATTTGAAGCGATGTACGGAGCTTAAGAGCAATGAAATTACCGATTTACCTGGATTATTCCGCTACCACGCCGGCCGATCCGCGTGTGGCGGAAAAGATGATGCAGTATCTTACTCTGGACGGCACCTTCGGTAACCCGGCCTCCCGTTCCCACCGTTTTGGCTGGCAGTCGGAAGAGGCGGTTGATATTGCGCGCAACCAGGTCGCCGAGCTGGTAGGGGCTGACCCGCGTGAAATCGTGTTTACCTCTGGCGCGACCGAGTCTGACAACCTGGCTATCAAAGGCGCCGCCCAGTTTTATCAGAAAAAAGGCAAGCACATCATTACCAGCAAAACCGAACATAAAGCGGTGCTGGATACCTGTCGCCAGTTAGAGCGCGAAGGCTTTGAAGTGACTTATCTCGCGCCGCAGAGCAATGGCATTATCGATCTGCAGCAACTGGAAGCGGCGATGCGTGACGATACCGTTCTGGTTTCCATCATGCATGTTAATAACGAAATCGGCGTGGTGCAGGATATCGCGACCATCGGTGAAATGTGCCGTGCGCGCGGGATCATTTACCACGTTGATGCCACGCAAAGCGTTGGCAAACTGCCGATCGACCTCAGCCAGCTGAAAGTGGATCTGATGTCGTTCTCCGCGCACAAAATCTACGGTCCGAAAGGCATCGGCGCGCTTTACGTACGTCGCAAGCCGCGTATTCGTCTGGAAGCGCAAATCCACGGCGGCGGTCACGAACGCGGTATGCGTTCCGGTACTCTGCCGGTGCATCAGATTGTCGGCATGGGCGAAGCTTACCGTATCGCGAAACAAGAGATGGAAAGCGAAATGGCGCGCCTGCGCACGCTGCGTAACCGTCTGTGGGATGGCCTGAAAGATATCGAAGAAGTCTATCTTAACGGCGATCTGGAGCAGGGCGTACCGAACATTCTGAACGTCAGCTTCAACTATGTAGAAGGCGAGTCGCTGATCATGGCGCTGAAAGATCTGGCGGTTTCCTCTGGCTCCGCCTGTACTTCCGCCAGCCTGGAACCTTCTTACGTGCTGCGCGCGCTCGGTATGAGCGACGAGCTGGCACACAGTTCAATCCGTTTCTCCCTTGGCCGCTTCACGACTGAAGAAGAGATTGATTACACCATTGCGCTGGTGCGCAAATCCATTGGCCGACTGCGCGAGCTTTCTCCACTGTGGGAAATGTTTAAAGCGGGCGTGGATTTGAACAGCATCGAATGGGCGCATCATTAATTTCAGGTTTCAGGAGAACAGATCATGGCTTACAGCGAAAAAGTAATCGATCATTACGAAAATCCACGCAACGTGGGATCTTTTGACAACAGCGATCCCTCTATCGGCAGCGGCATGGTCGGCGCACCGGCGTGCGGCGACGTTATGAAGCTGCAAATCAAGGTAAGCGACAGCGGCATTATTGAAGATGCGCGTTTCAAAACCTACGGCTGCGGTTCCGCTATCGCTTCCAGCTCGCTGATTACCGAATGGGTAAAAGGCAAGTCGCTTGATGAAGCCGCTGCGATTAAAAATACTCAGATCGCCGAAGAGCTGGAACTGCCGCCGGTGAAAATTCACTGCTCAATCCTGGCTGAAGACGCCATCAAGGCCGCCATCGCGGATTACAAGAGCAAGAAAGACGCACAGTAAGGGGGATTTATGTCTATTACCCTGAGCGACAGCGCGGCTTCCCGCGTAAGCAACTTTTTGCATAACCGTGGTAAAGGCTTTGGCTTACGTCTTGGCGTACGTACCTCTGGCTGTTCCGGCATGGCCTACGTGCTGGAATTTGTTGATGCGCCCCAGCCCGAAGATACCGTTTTCGAAGATAAAGGCGTTAACGTGGTTATCGATGCGAAAAGCCTGGTTTATCTCGATGGGACCGAGCTTGATTTCGTGAAGGAAGGCCTGAACGAAGGGTTCAGGTTCAATAACCCGAACATGAAAGATGAATGCGGCTGCGGAGAAAGCTTCAACGTTTAGCGTTGGCGCAGCAGCAGAATAAATCGCTCCGGGAACGGGGCGATTCTTTTTATGCATCCCTCTGTTATCAACTGAGTCTGCTATGGATTACTTCACTCTTTTTGGCCTGCCGCCCTCTTTTGAGATTGACACGGCAGAGCTCACCGCTCGTTTTCAGGCGCTGCAACGTCAGTTCCACCCCGATCGCTTCGCGTCACAGCCGGAGCGTGAACGCCTTCAGGCCTTACAGCAGGCCGCCACCATCAATCAAGGCTATCAGGCTCTGCGCCAGCCGCTGCCGCGCGCGGAATATCTGCTGTCGCTGCACGGTTTCGATATCAATAATGAACAGCATACGATGCGCGATACCGCCTTTCTGATGGAGCAGCTGGCGTTGCGGGAAGAGCTGGACGCGATAGAACAGGCGCCCGACGCCGAAGCGAAACTGCAAGCCTTTATGCAGCGGCTGGCAGCAATGATGCAGCAGCGCAGTCAGCAAATGCAGCAGGAACTGGCCGCTGCCCAGTGGGACGCGGCGGCAGATACGGTGCGCAAGCTGCGTTTTCTCGCTAAACTGCGCAGCCAGACAGAACAGCTGGAAGAGAAGCTGCTCGATTTCTAACCGGGAAAACTAACATGGCGTTATTACAAATTAGCGAGCCGGGTCTGAGTGCTGCCCCGCACCAGCGTCGTCTGGCCGTGGGAATCGATCTGGGCACCACTAACTCTTTGGTCGCCACCGTGCGCAGCGGACAGGCAGAAACCCTGCCCGATGCGCAGGGTCGTCACCTTTTGCCTTCGGTGGTGTGGTATCAGGCGCAGCAAAATTGCGTAGGATGGGAAGCGCGCCAGCAGGCGGCAACCGATCCGGTGAATACCATTAGTTCGGTTAAGCGTTTGATGGGCCGTTCGCTGGCCGATATTCAACAGCGTTATCCTCATCTTCCCTATCAACTGCTGCCCAGTGAAAACGGTCTGCCGATGATCCAGACGGCAGCGGGCATAGTGAATCCGGTACGCGTTTCTGCCGATATTCTGCAGGCGCTGGCCGAGCGTGCGCGTGAAAGCCTGCAGGGCGAGCTGGACGGCGTGGTAATTACCGTTCCCGCCTATTTCGATGATGCACAGCGTCAGGGGACCAAAGACGCCGCTCGTCTGGCGGGGTTAAAGGTGCTGCGTCTGCTGAACGAACCCACTGCGGCAGCGATCGCCTATGGCCTGGATTCAGGTCAGGAAGGGGTGATTGCGGTTTACGATCTCGGCGGCGGCACTTTCGATATTTCCGTGCTGCGCCTGAGCCGTGGCGTGTTTGAGGTGCTGGCGACCGGCGGCGATTCAGCGCTGGGCGGCGATGATTTCGACCATCTGCTGGCCGACTGGCTGCGTGAGCAGGCCGGGCTGCACGATCGTGGCGATCACAGCGTACAGCGGCAGCTGCTGGATAAGGCCATCGCCGCCAAAATCGCGCTGAGCGAACATGAGAGCGTTGCCGTAACGCTGGGCGAGTGGCAGGGCACGGTTACGCGCGCTGATTTCGATAACCTGATCGCCGGGCTGGTGAAGCGGACGCTGCTCTCCTGCCGCCGGGCGCTGAAAGATGCTGATGTCACGCCGGAAGAGGTGCTGGAAGTGGTGATGGTGGGCGGCTCGACGCGTGTCCCGCTGGTGCGTGAAAAGGTTGGCGAATTTTTTGGTCGTCAGCCGTTAACCACCATCGATCCGGATAAAGTGGTGGCCATCGGGGCGGCGATTCAGGCTGATATTCTGGCAGGTAACAAACCGGACAGCGATATGCTGCTGCTGGATGTGATCCCGCTCTCTTTAGGGCTGGAAACCATGGGCGGCCTGGTTGAGAAAATCATTCCGCGTAACACCACCATTCCGGTCGCGCGCGCCCAGGAATTTACCACCTTTAAAGATGGTCAAACGGCGATGAGCATGCATGTGCTGCAGGGCGAGCGTGAGCTGGTTGCCGATTGTCGTTCGCTGGCGCGTTTCGCGCTGCGCAATATTCCGGCCATGCCCGCTGGTGGTGCGCATATTCGTGTAACCTTTCAGGTGGATGCGGATGGGCTGCTGAGCGTGACGGCGATGGAAAAATCCACCGGCGTAGAAGCTTCGATTCAGGTTAAGCCCTCGTATGGACTGACCGAAAACGAAATTGCCAGCATGATTACCGACTCTATGGCCTATGCGCAGCAGGATGTGGCGGCGCGTAAGCTGGCCGAGCAGAAGGTTGAAGGCCTGCGGGTGCTGGAAAGCCTGGCCGGCGCGCTGGCGGAAGATGCCGCATTGCTGAGCGCAGATGAGTTACAGAAGATTCAACAGGCGCAGCAGCAGCTGCAGGAAACACTCCGCGCCGAAGAGGCCGATGCCATCAGCGCGGCGGTAAAACAACTTGATAAAGTAACCCAGGATTTTGCCGCCCGTCGTATGGACAACTCAGTCCGTCGCGCGCTGGCCGGTCATTCTGTGGATGAGGTTTGATCAATGCCGAAGATTGTCTTTTTACCCCATAAGGACCTGCTGCCGGAAGGTGGCGTATTTGACGCCGCACAGGGCGATACTATTCTTGACGTCGCGCTGCGCAACGGCATTGAGCTTGAGCATGCCTGTGAAAAATCCTGTGCCTGCACCACCTGCCACTGCATCGTGCGTGAAGGATTCGATTCACTGCCGGAAAGCAGCGAAGATGAAGATGATATGCTGGATAAAGCCTGGGGACTGGAGCCGGAAAGCCGTCTCAGCTGCCAGGCGCGCGTAACGGATGAAGACCTGGTAGTGGAGCTTCCACGCTATACCATCAACCACGCACGCGAACATTAATCATTACGCGGGCCGGCCTTAAAGCCGGCCCGTTTTCGTCTGAGGAGAAATTGTGGGACTGAAATGGACCGACAGCCGTGAAATCGGCGAAGCCTTGTACGATGCTTATCCTGATACCGACCCAAAAACGGTACGCTTTACCGATATGCATCAATGGATTTGTCAGCTGGAAGGGTTTGATGATAATCCTGATGCATCCAGTGAAAAAATTCTTGAAGCGATACTGCTGGTTTGGCTGGATGAGTTTGAGTAACTCCGGCAGCTTCATTCTCGTTTCAGAAAAATATAAAGGGACACAAAAATGACCACTGAAAAGATGAATATCGCGCTGTCGACCACGGCTGCGGATGCACGTTGGGGCGAAAAAGCGATCCTCAGCAGCAACCAGGAAGGGATGACAATCCACCTGAACGGCAGCGATGCGCTGGCAACCATTCAGCGCGCCGCGCGTAAAATTGACGGTCAGGGCATTCGCCATGTGACGTTGAGCGGCGACGGCTGGGATTTGGAAAAAAGCTGGGCGTTTTGGCAAGGCTATCGCGGGCCAAAAGGCGAACGCAGCGTTGACTGGGCACCGCTCAGCGACAGCGATCGCCAGGAGCTGGAGCGCCGTCTGAACATCATCGACTGGGTGCGCAATGTGATTAACCAGCCGGCTGAAGAGCTGGGCCCGGAGCAACTGGCGCGGCGCGCGGTTGATCTGATCAGCAAATATGCTGGCGATGCGGTGAGTTACCGTATCACCAAGGGTGAAGATCTGCGCGAGCAAAACTATATGGGTTTGCATACCGTGGGCCGTGGCTCGTCGCGCAGTCCGGTCCTGCTGGCGCTCGATTATAATCCGGGCGGTGACGAAAATACCCCGGTTTACGCCTGTCTGGTAGGCAAAGGCATTACCTTTGATACCGGCGGCTACAGCCTGAAGCAAAGCGCCTTTATGGACTCCATGAAGTCCGATATGGGCGGCGCAGCAACCGTTACCGGCGCGTTAGGGCTGGCGATTGCGCGCGGCCTGAAAAAACGCGTAAAACTCTATCTTTGCTGTGCAGACAATATGGTGAGCGGCAACGCTTTCCGCCTGGGCGATATTATTCGCTACCGCAACGGCAAAACCGTTGAGGTCATGAATACCGATGCGGAAGGGCGTCTGGTTCTGGCGGATGGCCTGATTGATGCCAGCCAGCAGCAGCCGGAGCTGCTTATTGATGCGGCTACGCTGACCGGCGCTGCAAAAACCGCACTGGGCAACGATTATCACGCGCTGTTTACCTTTGACGATCGGCTGGCGCAGGAGCTGTTAAACAGCGCCGCCAGCGAAAACGAAGCGTTCTGGCGTCTGCCGCTGGCGGAGTTCCATCGGACTCATCTGTCATCCAACTTTGCCGATCTGAACAATATTGCCGGTGCGGCACATACCGCAGGCGCAAGTACGGCCGCTGCGTTCCTGTCGCATTTTGTCAGTAACTATCAGCAGGGCTGGCTGCATATTGATTGTTCCGCTACCTATCGTAAAGGCGCGGTTGAACAGTGGGCAGCCGGTGCGACCGGGCTTGGCGTGCGCACCATCGCTAATCTGCTGCTGAAATAAGCGCCTGGGGCCAGCCTGGTTCTGGCCCCGTTAAACAAGACAGAAAGAGCATGAATCACATGGAAACAAACGCTAACGCACGTCTGGAAAAGGTGCTGGAACTGGCGGCGATCGAGCCTGCGCATCGGCCAGAGTTTTTTACCCTGCTGATGGAAGCCAGCGTTTGGGTGCCGGGCAGCAGCACTGATGAAAAGCTGGATGCCAGCACGCCGGTAGAGCTACAGCACTGGGAAAAGGAAGATGGCACCAGCGTGATTCCTTTTTTTACCTCCGAAGCGGCGATGGCGGAAGCGACAGAGGGCGAACAGTCTTATGTCATGCTGCCGGTACGCACGCTGTTTGAGATGACGCAGGGCGAAACGCTGTTTCTTAATCCCAAACTGCCAGCGGGGAAAGAGTTCTCTCCACGCGAGATTGCTCATCTGCTGGGGGAAGAGGGCGATGCGCTAAGCCAGCAAACGGTGCTGGAGGGCGGTACGCCGCTGCTGCTATCGGAAGTTGCCGAGCCGCCTGCGCAGATGATCGATTCTTTAACGCAGCTGTTAAGCAAATATAAGCAGGTGCGCCGGGCGTTTATTGCGCATATCAAAGAGCAGGCAGACGATCGACCTAATCTGCTGATCGCTATTGAGGCGGATGAGGATATCGATAAGATCATTCGCGCTGTGGGGGCGGTCGCCACCGATACGTTGCTGGATGATGAACCGGTGGATATCTGCCAAATCGTCGAAGGCGAGAAGGGCATCAGCCATTTCTTCACGGCGCACATTACGCCGTTTTATGAACGACGCTGGGGAAGTTTCCTGCGTGAGTTCAAAGGCGGCCAGCGCATTATCTAAGTTGGCTTCGCCGCCGCGCAGAGCGTATGAATGATTAAAGGGTCGCCTGGCGACCCTTCTTTATTGTGGCGATGCCTTACCCCAGGCCGCGGCGCTTAGTGCGACGTGGCAACAGGCAGATCGTCGCGGCTGCCCCATTCGCTCCATGAACCGTCATACAGTTTAACCTCTTTGATACCCAGCGCTGCTAGCGCCAGGATAGCGACCGCCGCCGTGACGCCAGAACCGCAGCTGGCTACGATAGGCTGGGTTAAGTCTACGCCCTGACGCTGAAAAATGGCGCGTAGCTCCGCTTCCGGCTTCAGTTGACCGTTCATCACCAACTCACCCCAGGGGACATTCCTGCTGCCGGGGATATGGCCGCGACGCAGGCCTGGACGCGGCTCGTCAACTTCGCCTGCGAAGCGATTGGCCGGGCGCGCATCAATCAGCTGCGCGGTGCCTTCATGGCTGATCAACAGCACGTCAGTAACGCTTTTCACCAACTGCGGATCGTAGTGTGCTTCAAACTCCGCTTCCGGCAGATCGACATCGCCGGTTTGCAGCGCATAGCCAGCCTGCTTCCAGCCTGCCAGGCCGCCCGCCAGCAGTGAAACCCGTTCAACGCCGAAGGCGCGCAGCATCCACCAGGCGCGTGGCGCTGAAAACAGATTGCCCTCATCATATACCACCAGATGTTTTGTGCTGTCGATGCCCAGCTCTCGCATCGCCACCGCAAAAGTTTCCGGACGCGGCATCATATGTGGATAAGGGCTGTTACGATCGGAGAGCTGCTCAATATCAAAAAAAGGCGCATTGGGCAGGTGTCCCGCCGCGTATTCGGCATGCATATCCCGTAAGTGCTCCTGACCCGCAGGCGCCATACGCGCGTCGATAATCTGCAAATCTGCATCGTTCTGATGTTCAGCTAACCACTGAGCGGTTACAAAGAGAGCGGATGTCATAACAACCTCAATATCCAATGATGTGCTGTGAGTGTCGACGATCTCGCAGCCCAGCTCAAGGCCCAATCTTTGATGCTGCGTTCATGATTACAGATTCGGAAAAGCAGCCGCAAAAAGCGAAATATTTTTCCTCAGGGTTACATTTGTTTTGCGGCACTCGCCGCAATAACCTCTCTTCGTCACGATAAGCGCTTGCCAGAATTTGTAAACAGAGCAATAAGGTGCTGCGCAGGAAATTATTCAGGCTTGTTAAATTTTCTCTCTGTTCAGGCGATAATGCCGCTCTGATTTTACAAGGCACTTTTGCCATGGAGTAACTATGTCCCGGTTAAGGTATAAAGCTGGCGCCGCCTGGCTGCTGTCGCTAATGCTGCTGAGCGGCTGTGATGATAACAATTCCGATACGCCGTTGAAGGCCGCCGCCAGTCAACCAACGGCCACAGCCAGGAGCAGCGCAACTGAGCTCAGCGCTGAACAGCGGGCCGCACAGCAGGCGCGAGAGCAGGGCAAGCCGCTGCAGGTTATCGATATTTCAGAAGTGCAGCTCGACGGCGCCGGCACGCTGGTGGTGACCTTTTCCGTTTCGTTGAATGAGCAGCAAAACTTTAATCAATATGCTCATATCGCAGACAGCAAAAGCGGCGCACTGGAGGGCGGCTGGGAGCTTTCACCTAACCGTAAAGAGCTGCGTTTTCGTCATCTGGAACCAGCAAGAGAACTCAAGGTGCGTGTTGATAGCGGGCTGAAAGCCGCTAACGGCGCCACGCTGGAAAAAGCGGCGGAACAGATGCTGACCACGCGTGATATACAGCCGATGGTAGGGTTCGCCAGCCGTGGATCGCTGTTGCCGACGCGCATCACAACGGGGCTGCCGGTAATGGCGCTTAACGTCAATCAGGTGGATGTTGATTTCTTCCGCATTAAAATGGCCTCCCTGCCGGCGTTTATTGCCGACTGGCAGTATGGCAACAGCCTGCAAACCTGGCAGTCTGAATCGCTGCTGCAAAAGGCGGATCTGGTTTATACCGGACGTTTTGATTTGAACCCGGCACGCAATACGCGCGAACAGCTCCAGTTGCCGCTGGGGGATATTAAGCCGCTGTCGCAGCCAGGCGTCTATCTGGCCGTTATGAAGCAGGCGGGAACTTACAGCTACACCAATGCCGCTACGCTCTTCACGCTCAGCGATATTGGCCTCTCGCTGCATCAGTTCCCACAGCGAGTAGATCTCTTTAGCCAGCGGCTGGAGGATGGCGCGTCGCTGGATGGCGTGGCTCTGAGCATGCTGGATGAAAAAGGGCATATCTTAAGCCAGGCCACCACCGATGATCAGGGGCATGCGACACTGCCCTGGCAGGCCAAAGCGAAGTTGATCCTCGCAACCAAAAACGATCAAACGTCGCTGATCGATCTTAGTCGCCCGGCGCTGGATCTGGCGGAGTTTGCCGTTGCCGGACCTGAAGGCTATGACAAACAGCTGTTTATTTTCGGGCCGCGCGATCTCTACCGCCCAGGCGAGACGCTGATCGCTAATGCGCTGATGCGCGACGCGGATGGCAAACCGCTGCCACCGCAGCCGGTAAAGTTAGATATTGTGAAGCCGGATGGTGACACGGCACGCACCCTGACCTGGCAGCCGGAAAACGGCCTGTGGCAGCTGCGTTATCCGTTACCAAAAGATGCGCCGACCGGGCGCTGGATGCTACGGGTGGATGCGGGCGATGGCCGTCCGCGTCAGTGGCCGTTTAGCGTCGAAGATTTTATGCCGGAGCGCATGGCGCTCAGCCTGACAGCCAGCGATCGGCCTGTATCACCAACCAGCGATATCAACTTTCACGTCAGCGGACGTTATCTGTATGGCGCGCCGGCTGCAGGCAATCGCCTGCAGGGGCAGCTGTTTTTGCGTCCCGATCGCGAAGCGGTGAAAAGCCTGCCTGGCTATCAGTTCGGCGATATTAATGAGCAGGGGCTGAAGCGCAATCTGGATGAAATCGATTTGACGCTGGATACGCAGGGCAAGGCGTCGGTCGCCGCGCCTGCCTCCTGGCAGGAAATAGCTTCGCCAGCTCGTCTTATTCTGCAGGCCAGCCTGCTGGAAAGCGGTGGGCGTCCGGTTACACGTCGCGTTAGCCAGGCGATCTGGCCTGCCGAGGTGCTGCCGGGCATCCGCCCATTATTTGCCAGTAAAGAGGTTTATGATTACCGCAACGACACCACCCTCATGCAGCCGGTTGTCGATGAGAACAGCAGCGCAGAATTCAGCATTGTGCTGGCTAATGCGCGCGGCGAAAAAATAACCGATCAGCAGGTTGAAGTACGGCTGATCCGTGAACGACGTGACTATTACTGGAGTTTCGCCGAAGGCGATGGCTGGCAGTCACGTTATGATCAAAAAGATCTGGTTGAAGAGACGCGCCAGATAACGCTTAGCGCTGAAGGCGAGGCCAGAGTCGCTTTCCCGGTAGAGTGGGGCTCATATCGAATCGAAGCGGTTGCGCCTGACAGTGAGCGCCGCAGTAGCATACGTTTTTGGGCAGGCTACAGCTGGCAGGATAATACTGATGGCACCGGCGCGGTGCGGCCCGATCAGGTGAAACTCAAGCTGGATAAAGCCAACTATCAGCCGGGCGACAGGGCGATGGTACAGATAGAAGCGCCTGCTGCAGGCAAAGGCTATCTGCTGGTGGAGTCAAGTGGCGGTCCGCTCTGGTGGCAAACAGTCGATGTACCTGCCGGGGGCATCCAGGTGGCGGTTCCTGTCGATAAGGCGTGGCGTCGTCACGACCTTTACTTCAGCGCGCTGGTTATTCGTCCCGGAGATAAAGCGCAGGGCATTACGCCGAAGCGCGCCGTAGGAATTTTACATTTACCGATGCAGGACGAGGCGCGCCGACTGAATCTGACGCTAACGGCGCCGCAAAAAATACGACCAAACCAAAACCTCACGATAAAGGTAAAGGCATCGAGCGCAGGCGGTGATATGCCGAAGCAGGTGCAGGTGCTGTTGTCGGCTGTTGATAGCGGTGTATTGAACATTACTGACTATAAAACGCCCGATCCTTATGCTGCTTTTTTTGGACGTAAGCGCTATAACGCCGATCAGTATGATGTCTATGGACAGCTAATCGAAGGGCAGGGGCGGCTGGCCGCGTTGCGCTTCGGTGGAGATGGCGATGAAGGCGATCCTTTAAAGCGCGGCGGGCAACAGCCGGTTAATCATGTCAATATTCTGGCTACACAGCTTCAGCCGGTTACGCTGGATGCCAACGGCGAGGGCACCATTACGCTGCCGATACCGGAGTTTAACGGGGAGATGCGGCTGATGGCGCAGGCATGGAGCGAGGATCGCTTCGGCCAGAGTGAAAGCACCGTGGTGGTTGCCGCGCCGTTAATTACTCAAATGGCATCGCCGCGCTTTCTGGCTGGCGGAGACAGCAGCCGTCTGGCGCTGGATATCACCAACCTCACAGAAAGGCCGCAAACATTGACAGTTAACCTGCAGGCCAGTGGTCTGGTAACGCTGATGGATCCGTCGCCGCGCCAGATAAGCCTGCGTCCGGGAGAGCGCACCACGCTATTGGTGCCGGTCAGTGCCGCAATGGGTTATGGCGAAGGCAGTATTGAGGCTCTTATTACAGGCGTGGAAATTCCGGGCGAAAATGTGGCACCGGGTAAAGGCCGCTGGGTCCTTGGCGTACGGCCCGCCTGGCCCGCAGAGACGCGCAGTTTTAACGCTGTTATACGCCCCGGGACGCCGTGGCAGTTGCCTGCTGAAAACTTCAGCGGGCTGGAGCCTGCGACAGTACAGAGCCAGTTGGCGCTGAGTGGCCGTCCGCCACTTAACATTGCACGTTATATCAGCGAGCTTTATGCCTGGCCTTACGGTTGCCTGGAGCAAACTATTAGCGGTTTGTGGCCCTCGCTATACACCAATCATAAAGAGTTGACGGCCTTGGGCATTAAAAGCGGTAGCGATAGCGAGCGACACGCGGCGATTGAAACCGGGATTGATCGTATCGGCCAGATGCAGCGCTATAACGGCGGCTTTGGTTTATGGGGTAAGGAGAGCGCCGAAGAATTCTGGCTTACAGCCTATGCGATGGATTTCCTGACGCGCGCAGGCGAGCAGGGCTATCATCCTGATAAGACGATCCTGGCCAAAGGCAATGAGCGTCTGCTGCGCTACCTGCAGGATGGCAATCAAATAGAGGTGTATTACAGCAATGATGCTGCGGCAACGCGCTTTAACGTGCAGTCTTACGCTGCGCTGGTTCTGGCACGTCAGCAAAAAGCGCCGCTGGGGGCATTGCGTGCGCTGTATGAACAGCGAGCACAGGCAAAATCGGGCCTGGCGCTGGTGCAGCTGGGCGTGGCGCTGAAGCTGATGGGCGATACGCCACGCGCCAACGCGCTGCTGGACCAGGGCATACATAGCGTGCGTCCCGCCCATTTTTACTGGCTGGAAGATTACGGCAGCCCGTTGCGTGACAGTGCGCAAATTCTCACCCTGCTGCGCGAGTATCAGTTACTGCCGGAAGCGCAGGACGATTTAATTATTGCTCTGGCGCAACAGCTTAACGGGAAGCAGTGGCTATCGACGCAGGAAAACAATGCGCTATTTCTTGCAGCACATACGCTGGAGCAAGATGAAAGCACGGCGTGGCAGGTAAGGCTCAATGAGCAGGAGGCGCTGATTAGCGGCAATAAAACCCGCATTCTGCCGCCTGGCGAGTCGCTGCTTGATGCTGGGATAACGGTAAACAGCCTGAGCGAGGCCCCGGTATATGGCCGCCTGGAGGTAGTCGGCTACCCGCAGACTCCGCCGCCGGCGTCCAGTCATAACCTTGCTGTGCGTCGTGAATATCTTGATCTCAATGGCAACCCCTTGTCTCTGACAGCAGTGAAAAGTGGCCAACTGATGTTGGTGCATCTCACCGTCTCGGCTACCGACCGTGTGCCGGATGCGCTGGTTACCGATCTGCTTCCTGCGGGGCTGGAGCTGGAGAATCAGAACCTTGCCAGCGCCAGCGCCAGTCTGGGCGAAAGCGCGGCGAACGTGCAGGAGTTGATGAATGATATGCAGCAGGTCAGCATTAAGCACATGGAGTTTCGTGACGATCGCTTTGTTGCCGCTATTGATGTGGACAACTACCGGCCCGCTCAACTGCTCTATTTAGCGCGAGCGGTTACGCCAGGTAACTATCAGGTTCCGGCGCCGCAGGTGGAATCGATGTATGTGCCGCAGTGGCGCGCAACCGGTGAAACGCCGGCGCGGCTGACGGTTCGCTAACTGAGCGCCCGGGTAAAACCGGGCGTTATTTTTTATGAAATCTCTTTTACGCCCCGTAAAAATTGTGCTGGCAGGTCTGTTTTTTCTGCTGGCCCTGCTGTGGATGGCGGATCGTTTGTTTCCTTTACCGTTGCAGCAGGCCGCACCTGCCCGCCTGGTGGTAGCAGAAGATGGCACCCCGCTATGGCGCTTCGCTGATAAAAACGGCATTTGGCGTTATCCGGTCACGCCGGAAGAAGTCTCGCCCTGGTATCTGCAGGCGCTGCTGACTTATGAAGATCGCTGGTTCTGGCATCATCCGGGCATCAATCCATTAGCGCTTTTACGGGCAGCCTGGCAGGATCTACGCGGTGGTGAGATCGTCTCTGGCGGCAGCACCCTTACCATGCAGGTTGCGCGGTTGATCGATCCACAGCCGCGAACCTTTGCTGGCAAACTGCATCAGGCCTGGCGTGCATTGCAGCTGGAATGGCATCTCTCCAAGCGCGAAATATTAACGCTCTATTTGAACCGCGCGCCCTTTGGTGGAACGCTGGAGGGCGTGGGAGCAGCCAGCTGGAGCTGGTTGGGTAAGTCGCCTGCAGCGCTCACGCGCGGCGAAGCGGCGCTGTTGGCGGTATTGCCACAGGCGCCAAGCCGTTTACGCCCCGACCGCTGGCCTGAACGGGCACAGGCAGCACGCGATAAAGTGTTGTTACGTCTGGCAGACTATGGCGTTTGGCCACGGGCGGACGTTGAGGAAATAATGCAGGAGCCGGTGTGGCTTGCGCCGCGCCAGATGCCGCAGTTAGCGCCTTTGTTGGCGCGGCGGGTGTTGGCGTTATCAAAGCAGGGCAAAATCACCACCACCATCAATGCCTCGCTACAGCGGCAGATCGAAGCGTTAGCGCAGGGCTGGAAAGGATCGTTGCCGCCGCGTACCTCTATGGCGGTGCTGGTAGTGGATCATACTACGATGCAGGTGCGCGCCTGGATGGGTTCGGTCGATCTTAACGATGAGAGCCGCTTCGGTCATGTCGATATGATCGGCAGCGTACGATCGCCGGGATCGGTGCTGAAACCCTTTTTGTATGGGCTGGCGCTGGATGGTGGCTTGATCGCCGCAGAGTCTTTGCTACAGGATGTGCCGCGCCGCTTTGGCGATTATCGACCCGGTAATTTTGATACCGGCTTTCATGGCCCGGTTAGCGCCAGCGAAGCGCTGGTTCGTTCGCTAAACCTGCCTGCGGTGCAGCTTCTGGAGGCTTATGGTCCGAAACGTCTGACTGCGGCGCTGCGTAATGCGGGCTTAACCCTGCGTTTTCCCGCTGCGGCAGAACCTAATCTGTCGCTGATTCTTGGCGGCACAGGTGCGCGCATGGAAGAGATTGTGGCGGCATATGGCGCTTTTGCCCGGCATGGCCAGGCGGCCCGTTTGCGTATGCTGGCCAGCGATCCCTTAATCGAACGGCCTTTGTTATCCCCTGGCGCGGCCTGGATTATACGACGCATTCTGGCGGGCGAAGCCCAGCCTCAGCCTGACGCCGCGTTGCCTGCGATAGCGCCGTTAGCCTGGAAAACCGGCACCAGCTATGGCTATCGTGACGCCTGGGCTATCGGGATCAATGCGCGTTATCTGATCGGGGTATGGGTTGGACGGCCTGATGGCACGCCGGTAGCCGGTCAGTTTGGTGCAGCAAGCGCTATTCCGGTTCTTAATCAGGTGCATCATCTGCTGATGGCCTCGCCGCAGCTGCGTGGGGCTGTGCTGCCTGCCGATCCGCGTCCCGCCAGCGTGAGTGCGTTAACGTTATGTTGGCCGGGCGGACAACCGTTGCCTGCAGGCGACAGCAACTGCCGTCAGCGACGACAAAGCTGGGTATTAAACGGCACCACGCCACCCACCCTGCTTGCCGACGGTCAGGAAGGGCTTTTCGGCCTGCAGCAAACCGTTTGGCTCAATGCGCAAGGAGAGCGGGTTGCAGCGGATTGCAGTGGCGCGCGGGCCCGGCGGGTAGCGCTTTGGCCCATGCCGCTGGAGCCGTGGCTGCTGCCCAACGAGCGGCGCGCGCAGCGTCTGCCGTTGCCCTCGGCCAGCTGTGCGCCAGCCCTGCAAAGTATCGCGCCGCCGCTACTCTTAACCGGCATACGGGATGGGCAGATTCTGCATCGTCTGCCGGGAAAATCTGAATTATCGCTGAGCGTAACCACACAGGGAGGAGAAGGTACGGCGCGATGGTGGTTTCTTAATGGTGAAGTACTGAGCGCTGCCGACGGCAGTTTGACGCAGCGGTTGGTATTTAATCGTACGGGGCAATATCAGCTCAGCGTGCTGGATGCTGCTGGCCAGGTCGCCGCCGTCTCTTTTACCGTGGAATAAATTACGGTAGGGTCAGAATGAGCATTAATGAAGCAGCAACGCGAAAAGGATCATACTTTTTCTATAAATTGCTGATTCTGAGATAGGCAAGCTGGCTCTGCGCCCCTATAATCGGCGCCGTTTTCACAGGCCGGTATCAATATATTCACAACCGGCTTAACCTGGAAGTTAAGACAGAGGTCAAAATGACAGTAGAACGTACCTTTTCCATCGTAAAACCCAACGCGGTGGCAAAAAACGTAATTGGTGCAATTTATAACCGTTTCGAAGCCGCTGGTTTCAAAATTGTTGCTGCAAAAATGCTGCACCTGACCAAGGAGCAGGCGGAAGGTTTTTATGCCGAGCATAAAGGCAAACCTTTCTTCGACGGTCTGGTTGAGTTCATGACCTCCGGTCCGATCGTTGTTTCCGTACTGGAAGGCGAAAACGCCGTTCAGCGTCACCGCGATCTGATGGGTGCAACCAACCCGGCTAACGCGCTGGCTGGTACGCTGCGTGCTGATTACGCTGACAGCTTCACTGAAAACGCCACGCACGGTTCTGACTCTCTGGAGTCTGCTGCACGTGAAATCGCGTTCTTTTTCGGTGAAAACGAGATTTGCCCGCGTACCCGTTAATCACGGATGCGCCTGACCGCACAATGACAGTTACAAATTAATTGTCAGGTTAACCGGTCGTGCAATAGCTTCACGCTACAGTTATTTGTACAATAATGCGCCCTCATGAGTTTACTCAGCGAGGGCGCTTCTTTTTTATCCCTAACCAGGGCCATAACGTGTAATAACGAGGCCAGAGAAAATTATGTCCGAACACATTGTGACGCCGTCGTCCGCATCTCCCGTTGTTGTTTCCCCCAAAAGCGAAAAAATCAATCTGCTCGATCTTAATCGTCAGCAGATGCGCGAGTTTTTCCTTTCCCTTGGCGAAAAACCTTTCCGTGCCGATCAGGTTATGAAATGGATGTATCACTACTGCTGTGATGATTTCGATGAAATGACCGACATCAATAAGGTGCTGCGCAATAAGCTCAAGCAGTTAACCGAAATCCGTGCGCCGGAAGTCGCTGAAGAAAAACGCTCTGCCGATGGCACGATTAAATGGGCGATTCGCGTTGGCGATCAGCTGGTGGAAACGGTCTATATCCCGGAAGACGACCGCGCTACGCTGTGCGTTTCTTCCCAGGTTGGTTGTGCGCTGGAGTGTAAATTCTGTTCAACCGCACAGCAGGGCTTTAACCGCAACCTGCGCGTTTCTGAAATCATTGGCCAGGTATGGCGCGCCGCGAAAATTATTGGTGCCGCTAAAGTCACCGGCCAGCGGCCGATTACTAACGTCGTGATGATGGGCATGGGCGAGCCGCTGCTTAACCTGAATAATGTTGTCCCGGCGATGGAAATTATGCTGGATGATTTCGGCTTTGGCCTCTCCAAGCGTCGTGTCACGCTCTCCACTTCTGGCGTAGTGCCTGCGCTGGATAAGCTGGGCGATGTGATCGACGTCGCGCTGGCGATTTCGCTGCATGCGCCGAACGATACCATTCGTGACGAGATCGTGCCGATCAATAAAAAATATAATATTGAGACCTTCCTGGCTGCGGTGCGCCGTTACCTGGAAAAATCCAATGCTAATCAGGGTCGCGTTACGATTGAATATGTCATGCTGGATCATATTAACGACAGCACCGATAACGCCCATGAGCTGGCAGAGCTGCTGAAGGATACTCCATGTAAGATTAACCTGATCCCATGGAACCCCTTCCCGGGCGCGCCTTATGGCCGTAGTTCGAATAGCCGCGTCGATCGCTTTGCGAAAGTGCTGATGGGCTATGGTTTTACCACCATCGTTCGTAAAACCCGTGGTGACGATATTGATGCCGCCTGTGGTCAGCTGGCCGGTGATGTTATTGACCGCACCAAGCGTACGCTGCGCAAGAAAATGGCCGGTGAACAAATATCTGTGAAGGCGCTCTGAAACCGGACAAGTAAAGCCTTTTTCAGGCGTTACAGGCTGCCTGCCTTGCTGAGTTTGGCGTAACATACCAGACTTCATCACACAGGGAGGCGGTATGCGTAAAGGATTACCCTGCCTGATAGTATTAGCGACGCTGATGCTGACGGGCTGCAACGGACAAAAACAGCCCGGCACCAGCGGACAAATTCGCCTGCAGTTGGGGCTGATTTACCTCTCGCAGGGGGAATTGTCGGCGGCGCGGCGCAATTTGCAGCGGGCGTTGCAGGATGCGCCAAAAGATTATCGGGTACTGCTGGCGATGGCGCGTCTCTGTCAGCAGGAAAATGATAGTGCAATGGCGCACCATTATTTCCGAATGGCGCTGAAAAACGCACCAAAAAATGGTTATGTGCTTAACAATTACGGTGCGTTTCTTTGCGGTTTAGGGCAGTATGATGCGGCGCATCAACAATTTACTCTGGCTGCGGTGCAGGATTCTGCCGTAGCGAGGGCTGACAGTCAGGAACGCGCCGGTTATTGCTGGTTGCAGCAGAAGGAGTATGCATCTGCACGACAGATGCTCCTCCAGGCGCTGCAGAACGATCGGCACAAGGTGGATGCGTTACTGACTGAAGCTAAAAAGCATCTTGAAAAACATGAGCTTGAGCAAGCGCGGCTTTTGTTAGAGGTATATCATCACAGCGTGCCTGCGACAGCAGAAAGCCTGTGGTTGGAGATTCGTTTCGCTGCGCTGGAACAGCGGACCGTAGATAAAGCACGTTACGGTCAGCAACTGGCGCAAAATTTTCCACAATCGATACAGTACCAGCATTTTCTAGCTAATGAATACTGAAGCCACTCAAGATACAACAGCAGCAGCAAATTCCACAGGCACCCGCCTGCGCGCAGCCCGTGAGCAAATGGGGCTGACACAGCAAAACGTAGCTGAGCGCCTGTGCCTGAAACTTTCCACCGTGCGAAACATTGAAGAGGATAAAGCCCCCGCTGATTTAGCCTCAACCTTTTTACGTGGTTACATTCGCTCTTATGCGCGTCTGGTTCACGTCCCTGAAGAGGAGCTGCTGCCGATGATGGCGAAGCAGGCTCCGGTGCGTGCGGCAAAGGTCGAGCCGATGCAGAGCTTCTCGTTGGGCAAACGGCGTAAAAAACGTGACGGCTGGTTAATGATTTTTACCTGGCTGGTGGTTTTTGTCGTGGTGGGTTTGACCGGCGCCTGGTGGTGGCAGAACCATAAAGCCGCCCAGGACGATCTGGTCTCGCTCTCCGATCAGAGCAGTACCGCTGACGATAATAGCCAGTCGATTCCTTTAACCGACAGCGGCAGCATCGATAGTACGTCTCAGACAGCAACGCAACCTGAAAACCAGGGGACCAGCGTGCCGTTAAATGACGCCAACAATACCAGCAGCGCTGCGGCTAACACCGCCGCGCCCGGTACCAGCGCGCCAGCGCCGAATACCGCTGCGCCAGCTGCCGCAGCGCCTACGGCAACCGCCAGCGCTGATAACGCGAATGCTGTCGTTTCCCCAAGTCAGGCGCCAGTTACCGAGCCCGCGCCTGTAACGCATAACGCTTCCCCTTTACCAACCAGTAGCGCCAGCGTTAGCCCGCCCGCCGCTGATGCAAATACGGTCGTACTGGATTTTAATGCCGACTGCTGGCTGGAAGTGACCGATGCGGCAGGTAAAAAACTGTTCAGCGGAATGCAACGTAGTGGTGGTAAACTCAGCCTCTCCGGTACGGCGCCTTATCGTCTGAAAATTGGCGCACCGGCAGCGGTACAGGTTCACTACCAGGGCCAGCCCGTTGATTTAAGTCGTTTTATTCGTACCAACCAGGTTGCCCGCTTGACGCTTGGGGCGCAGTAAGCCCCGAGCGCTGCTTCGCGGCGATTATGGAGAAACAACATGCATAACGAAGCACCCATTATCCGTCGCAAATCAACGCGTATTTACGTCGGCAAGGTGCCAGTGGGTGACGGCGCACCTATCGCCGTACAATCCATGACCAATACGCGTACCACGGATGTGGAAGCGACGGTTAAACAAATTAAAGCGCTGGAGCGCGTTGGCGTTGATATCGTGCGGGTCTCAGTGCCCACGATGGACGCCGCAGAAGCCTTTAAGCTTATCAAGCAGCAGGTCAATGTTCCGCTGGTGGCGGATATTCACTTTGATTACCGTATTGCGCTGAAAGTAGCGGAGTATGGCGTTGACTGCCTGCGTATTAATCCCGGTAATATCGGCAACAATGAGCGTATCCGCCAGGTAGTGGAGTGCGCGCGCGATCGTAATATCCCTATTCGTATCGGCGTGAATGCCGGCTCGCTGGAAAAAGATCTGCAGGAAAAGTATGGCGAGCCGACGCCTCAGGCGCTGCTTGAGTCAGCGATGCGTCATGTGGATCACCTTGATCGACTGAACTTCGATCAGTTTAAGGTGAGCGTTAAAGCCTCTGATGTTTTCCTGGCCGTCGAATCCTACCGTCTGCTGGCGAAGCAGATCGATCAGCCTTTGCATCTGGGTATCACCGAAGCGGGTGGCGCACGCGCTGGTGCAGTGAAATCAGCCATTGGCTTAGGGCTGCTGCTTTCAGAAGGCATCGGCGATACGCTGCGCATTTCGCTGGCGGCCGATCCGGTAGAAGAAGTTAAAGTTGGCTTCGATATTCTGAAGTCGCTACGCATTCGTACGCGCGGCATTAACTTTATCGCCTGCCCAACCTGTTCCCGCCAGGAGTTCGATGTTATCGGCACCGTTAACGCGCTGGAACAGCGGCTGGAAGATATTATCACGCCGATGGATGTATCGATTATCGGCTGTGTGGTAAATGGACCAGGCGAAGCGTTGGTTTCAACGCTGGGCGTAACCGGCAGCAACAAGAAAAGCGGCTTTTATGAAGATGGTGTGCGTCAGCGCGACCGTCTCGACAATGATGATATGATCGATCAGCTTGAGGCGCGAATTCGTGCCAAAGCAGCAATGCTTGATGAAACCCGCCGCATTAATGTGCAGCAGGTAGAAAAGTAACTGGCGGCGTCACGCTGGTGGCGCGCTGAATGAACCTGAACGGCTGCGCCGTACAGGTTTTTTCTGTTTTACGTTTTTGGTGTTATTACCAGAACGGCCAGGCAATATGTCTGGTGTAATTTACATATAGAGAGAAATGACGTGGCGAAGAACATCCAGGCCATCCGCGGCATGAACGACTATTTGCCGACAGACACCGTTGTCTGGCAGCGTATCGAAGGGATCCTTAAACAGGTGCTGGCCAGCTATGGCTACAGCGAAATTCGCCTGCCGATCGTAGAACATACGCCGTTGTTTAAGCGCGCTATCGGCGAAGTGACCGACGTGGTGGAAAAAGAGATGTACACCTTCGACGATCGCAACGGCGAAAGCCTGACGCTGCGCCCGGAAGGGACCGCAGGCTGCGTGCGAGCGGGTATTGAGCATGGCCTGCTCTATAACCAGGAGCAGCGTCTGTGGTACATGGGTCCCATGTTCCGCTATGAACGTCCGCAAAAAGGCCGCTATCGTCAGTTCCACCAGATCGGTGCTGAAGTCTTTGGCCTGCAGGGGCCGGATATTGATGCTGAACTGATTATGATGACCGCTCGCTGGTGGAAAGCGCTGGGAATTGCCGACCACGTCGCACTGGAGCTGAACTCTATTGGCTCGCTGGAAGCGCGCGCCAACTATCGCGAAGCGCTGGTAGCGTTCCTGGAGCAGCATAAAGAAAAGCTGGATGAAGATTGCAAACGTCGTATGTACAGCAATCCACTGCGCGTACTGGACAGTAAAAATCCAGAGGTGCAGGCGCTGTTAAACGATGCGCCTACGCTTGGCGATTATCTGGATGAAGAGTCGCGCGAGCATTTCACCGGCTTGTGTGCGCTGCTGGACAGCGTTGGTATCGCGTATACCGTCAACCAGCGTCTGGTGCGCGGCCTCGACTACTATAACCGCACAGTGTTTGAATGGGTAACCACCAGCCTGGGCGCGCAGGGCACGGTTTGTGCCGGTGGCCGTTATGACGGTTTGGTAGAGCAGCTGGGCGGTCGTGCTACGCCGGGCGTGGGTTTCGCCATGGGTATGGAACGTCTGGTGCTGCTGGTGCAGGCGGTAAACCCCGATTTTGAACCGTCTCGTATTGTTGATGTCTATGTTATCGCTTCAGGTCAGGGCGTGCAGTCTGCCGCCATGCAACTGGCTGAGCAGGTGCGTGATGCCGCACCAGCGCTGAAACTCATGACCAACTTCGGCGGCGGTAATTTTAAGAAGCAGTTTGCCCGTGCCGATAAGTGGGGCGCTCGCGTTGCGCTGGTGCTGGGTGAAGACGAAGTAAAAGCCGGGCAGGTAGTGGTGAAAGACCTGCGCAGCGGCGAGCAACAAACGCTGGCGCAAAACGATGTCGCGGCGGCGTTAGTGACGCTGTTGTCATAAGCGCTTACGGCAGGAACAGTTAAGGAGAAGGATGGCGTGGAAGTTTACAGCAACGAAAACGAACAGGTGGACGCGCTCCGTCGTTTTTTTGCCAATAACGGCAAAGCATTAGCGGTTGGCGTGGTGCTGGGCATCGGTGCCCTGGCTGGCTGGCGTTACTGGAGCGGTCATGAAGATACCTCCGCACGTGAGGTGTCAGCGCATTACCAGCAGCTGACCAGCGCGCTGGATGGCAGCAAGCCGCAGACGTTGGAAGCGGTGGCAAAGTTTGCTAACGATAACAGCAATACCTATGGCGCACTGGCTTCGCTCGATTTAGCGAAGCAATACGTTGATAAAAATGAGCTGGCTAAAGCGGCTACGCAGCTTCAGAGTGGCATAAAACATACGCAGAACGCTAACCTGCAGGCGGTAATGAATCTGCGTCTGGCGCGAATTCAGCTGCAGCAAAAGCAGGCTGACGAGGCGCTGAAAACCCTGGACAGCATAAAAGGCGAAGGCTGGACGGCTATCATCGCGGATATTCGCGGTGAAGCGCTGCTAAGCAAGGGCGATAAACAAGGTGCCCGTGATGCCTGGAGTAAGGGGATCGATTCCGAAGCGTCACCGGCGCTGAAAGAAATGATGCAGATGAAAATGAATAACTTAGGTTAAGCCATTCAAGAGAGAGCGCATGGAATTACGTAAATACCTGCTGCCAGGGCTGATTTCAGTCACTTTACTCAGCGGTTGCTCGCTGTTTAGCGGCGAAGAAGATGTCGTCAAAATGGCCCCGTTGCCGAAAGTTGAAAACCAATTTGAGCCGCAGGAAGCGTGGAGCACCTCTGTCGGCGACGGCATTGGCGATTATTACTCAAACCTGCATCCCGCCTGGCAGGAAGGCACCGTTTATGCTGCCGACCGTTTTGGTATCGTTAAGGCGATGGATGCCAGTGACGGTAAAGAAAAATGGAAGATCAACCTTTCTACCGATAATGGTTTCTTCTCGAAGAATACGCCAGCCTTGCTGTCAGGCGGTATTACCGCAGCCGGCGAGCATATCTATATTGGCAGCGAACGCGCTCAGGTTTATGCGCTCAACAGCAGTGATGGTTCCATAGCCTGGCAGACAAAAGTCGCAGGCGAGGCGCTTTCTCGTCCGGTGGTGAGCGACGGTCTGGTATTGGTTCATACCAGTAACGGCATGCTGCAGGGGCTGGATCAGAGCAGCGGCGTGGTAAAATGGACTGTTAACCTGGACATGCCAGCGCTGTCGCTGCGCGGCGAGTCTGCGCCAGCAACCGCCTTTGGCGGCGCGATTGTAGGCGGCGATAATGGTCGCGTTAGTGCCGTGATCCTTAATCAGGGTCAGATTATTTGGCAGCAGCGTATTTCTCAGCCGAGCGGCGCCACTGAAATCGATCGTCTGAGCGATGTTGATACGACGCCAGTGATCGTTAACGGTGTGGTGTATGCGCTTGCTTACAACGGCAACCTGACGGCGCTGGACCTGCGCTCCGGTCAGATCTTATGGAAACGTGAGATCGGCTCGGTGAAAGATTTCATTGTTGATGCAGGCCGTATCTATCTTGTCGATCAGGATGACCGCGTCGTGGCGCTTAACGCCGACGGCGGTGTCGCCATCTGGCGTCAGAGCGATCTACTGCACCGCAACCTGACTTCGCCGGTGCTCTATAACGGCTATATCGTGGTAGGGGACAGCGAAGGTTATCTGCACTGGCTGAATACTGATGATGGTCGTTTTGTGGCACAGCAGAAAGTTGACGGCTCCGGCTTCCAGACTGAGCCAGTAGTGGCCAGCGATAAGCTGCTGATCCAGGCCAAAAACGGAGAGGTTTATTCCATCACCCGTTAACCCCTGGCGGCTAACGTAACGCTGATTAACGGCTCCTGGCTTACAGGGGCCGTTTCGTTTTTTTGATGGCGTGTTATCCTTAGCGCCTTCAGCCTGATCGGGGCGGTTCTGACCGTATATACTAACCTGTTCAGGCTTCTGATTTTTCGTTTCGTAATGAGGCTTTATTTATGATACCTGTGGTCGCGCTGGTTGGGCGTCCTAACGTGGGCAAATCCACCCTGTTTAACCGTTTAACGCGCACCCGCGATGCGCTGGTGGCAGATTTCCCCGGTCTGACGCGCGATCGTAAATACGGGCGCGCCGAGGTAGAAGGACGTGAGTTCATCGTCATCGATACCGGCGGTATTGACGGCACCGAGGATGGCGTGGAAACGCGGATGGCGGAACAGTCGCTGTTAGCGATTGAAGAGGCGGACGTGGTGCTGTTCATGGTTGACGCCCGTGCTGGCCTGATGCCAGCCGATCAGGCTATTGCCAAACATCTGCGCTCGCGTGAGAAAGCAACCTTTCTGGTCGCCAACAAAACCGATGGGATGGATGCTGACAGCGCCGTGGTTGATTTTTATGCGCTGGGGCTGGGCGAGATTCACTCTATCGCTGCATCGCACGGACGCGGCGTCACCACGCTGCTGGAAACGGCGCTGCTGCCGTGGATGGACGAGGTCGTGCCGGCCGAACCGCTGACTGAAGAGCAAGAAAACGAAGCCTACTGGGCGGCGTTAGCGACTAAAGAGAGCGGCGAAGATGAGGAAGAGGAAGAAGAGTTCGACCCAACGGGCCTGCCGGTAAAAATTGCCATTGTAGGTCGTCCCAACGTTGGTAAGTCAACGCTTACTAACCGCATCCTTGGCGAAGATCGCGTCGTGGTATATGACATGCCGGGCACCACGCGTGACAGTATCTATATTCCTATGGAACGTGACGATCGGGAATATATTCTGATCGACACCGCTGGCGTGCGTAAGCGCGGTAAAGTAACCGAGACGGTTGAAAAATTCTCGGTTATCAAGACGCTGCAGGCGATTGAAGATGCGAACGTTGTCTTGCTGGTTATTGACGCCCGTCAGGGGATTTCCGATCAGGATCTCTCACTGCTTGGCTTCATCCTGAATAGTGGGCGCTCACTGGTTATTGTGGTTAACAAGTGGGATGGCCTGTCGCAGGAGATCCGGGACGAAGTGAAAGAGACGCTCGACTTCCGTCTGGGCTTCATTGACTTCGCACGGGTTCACTTTATTTCTGCCCTGCACGGTAGTGGCGTTGGCAATCTGTTTGAATCCATCAATGAAGCCTACGATTGTTCTACGCGCCGCGTTGGTACCTCTATGCTGACGCGCATTATGAACATGGCTTCAGAAGATCATCAGCCGCCGCTGGTGCGTGGCCGTCGCGTTAAGCTGAAGTATGCGCATGCCGGTGGTTATAATCCGCCGATCGTGGTTATTCACGGTAACCAGGTGAAGGATTTGCCTGACTCCTATAAGCGTTACCTGATGAACTATTTCCGCCGTTCGCTGAACGTGATGGGAACGCCGATCCGTATTCAGTTTAAAGAGGGCGATAACCCCTTCGCCGGTAAACGTAACTTGCTGACGCCAAATCAGCAGCGTAAACGTAAGCGTCTGCTTTCGCACCTGAAAAAGAACAAGCGTTAATTGATACGGGGCTGCAAATGCAGCCCCGTATCATATTTATGACCTGTTCCAGGGATAATCTCTCTCTCCCCGGTTGTTCCAGGCATCGCGACCCGCATCATGCCACTGATTAGCCCAGGCGCTGTGCTGGTCGTAGTCCCAGTAATCATTTTCCCAGTAGCCGCCAGGACGGTTAGCGCCAGAAATCTGTTTTAGCTGTGCATTATTTAAGCACTTCATTTCAATTATCCTCTAATAGAATAGCTAGTTGAACTTTATTTTTTGTATCTCCCGATAAGCAATTAATTAATAAATCTGCGGTTAGTTTTTACTATTATTATTTTTTTAATGAGTTATTAAAAATAAACCATATTGCTCATTATTTGTTTTTTATCATTGATTTACTTATATTTTATCCAGCTATCACTGACGCCATGCAAATCTCACTGAAAAAGATTATTCTGGCATTAAGGCCTTGTGGTTTTTTCCCGACGGCAAAAAGTCGGATGCTTAATTTATATTCATTGTTAAGGAAAGGTTATGAAGCAACACTGTGACGCATGTGATTTCCCGCTAACCCTGACCGATAGCGATTTCTGCTGTGAGCGGTGCGGTGCGCACTATGTTCGCCAGGCACACTGTCCTGAATGCCATCAGCCGCTTCAGGTGTTGAAAGCCTGCGGTGCGACCGATTATTTCTGCACGCATGGGCACGGGCTTATTTCAAAGAAACGGGTCGAATTTTCCCGCTGAGTCGGTAAAGCTTTCACCGCTTTTACTCTGGCTGGCGGCCAGATGCGCAACTCTTCTTTTCCCTCCCGCTTTTCTCTCCGTCTGTTTGCAGTAAAAGTGCGAATTTTCGCACTATTGTTAAATATTTGTTTAAATCATTATGAACCAATTGGTACAATCCGCGCCGTTGGTCTATTTTCTTTTGAGTCGCGCAGTAAGCGTTGATGGTTAAGGAAGAAGATCTACTGGCGGGCGGATCGCCCGTTTCGGATTAACTCATTGTTATGGCTGCATAATAAATCACCGCGCCGGTCCGCATGCCGGGCAGATGACTTAATCATTATTGCTAAGCCTTGGTTCCACCAGGAGAGTTCTACTATGGTTCAAACAACTGCCCGCTCATCGAAAGGGCTGGGTATATGGTGCATTTTGCTGGGGCTGGTACTGCTGGCTACCGGGGGATTCTTTGCTATCGGCGGCGGTAAACTCGCCGTACTTGGCGGTAGCAAGTACTTCCTTATTGCTGGCATTGTCACCATTCTCTCTGCAATTCAGTTTTTCCGTCGCAAAACGTCAGCGGTGCTGCTGTTCGCGCTGGTGTTTGTCGGATCCTTGATTTGGGCACCGATTGATGGTGGCTTTGATTTCTGGCCGCTGGTTTCGCGCCTGATGGTGCCGACCGGCTTTATGATCCTTGCGTTGCTGACGTTACCGGCACTGCGCAAACATGAGAATAAACCCTCAGCCGCGAAAGCCGCTTATGGTGCCAGTGCCGTGCTGGTCGTTGCTATGCTGGCAACGCTGGTGCAGATGTTTCAGCCTCACCCTACGGTAGCTTTTGAAGGTCAACAGCTGCCGCTGGTGCCAGTCGATCAAAGTAAAGCGCAGAAAAACTGGGAGAACTACGGCAACACAGCGGGCGGAAGCCGCTTTGTGGCGCTGGATCAGATTACGCGTGACAACGTGAAAGATTTAAAAGTTGCCTGGACCTTCCACACCGGTGATGTACCGGATAGTCCGACCGGCAACGGCGCGGAAGATCAGCAAACGCCGCTGCAGGTAGGCAACCGTCTTTACATGTGTACGCCGCACAACAATGTGATTGCGGTCGATGCCGACAGCGGCAAGCAAATCTGGAAACATGAGGTTAATGCACAGGCCGAGGTGTGGAACCGCTGCCGTGGCCTGGCCTATTTTGATATTAATAAGCCTTTGCCTCAGCCAACAATGCCTGGCTCAACGCCGGTTACGCCGGTCTCTTTGCCAGCGGGTGATAGCTGCCAGCGCCGTATTTTGATGAACACCATCGACGCGCGCCTGATCGCGATCAACGCTGATAATGGCGAGCTTTGCCAGCAGTTTGGTGACAACGGCAGCGTTAATCTTAAAGCAGGACTTGGCGATGCGCAGGATCCTAAATATCAGCTGACCTCTGCGCCTACTCTGGCAGGGACTACCGTGGTTGTGGGCGGCCGCGTAGCGGATAACGTGCAGACCGATATGCCGGGCGGCGTACTGCGCGGTTTCGATGTGGTTAGCGGTCAGATGCGTTGGGCATTCGATCCAGGCAATGAGCAGCCGAATGCGCCGCTGCAGCCGGGCCAGTCTTATGCCCGCAGCACGCCAAACTCCTGGGCGCCAATGTCATGGGATGCCGCGACCAATACCGTATTTATTCCAATGGGCAGCTCCTCCGTTGACCTGTGGGGTGCTAATCGTACGCCGCTGGATCATAAATATGGCGCGTCGATTCTGGCGCTTGATGCCACTACCGGCAAAGAGAAGTGGGTTTATCAAACGGTACATAACGACCTGTGGGATTTTGATATCCCCATGCAGCCGAGCCTGATTGATTTCCCGCAAAAAGATGGCAGCACCAAACCGGCGGTGGTTTTTGGCACCAAGGCCGGGCAGATTTTTGTGCTGGATCGCCTCACCGGTCAGCCGCTGACGAAAGTCGAAGAGCTGCCGATGAAGCAGGGCAATATCCCGAACGAGCAGTACACCAAAACGCAGCCGCACTCTACAGGCATGCCGCAAATCGGTGCGCAAACGCTGAAAGAGTCTGATATGTGGGGCGCAACGCCGTTCGATCAGCTGGTATGTCGTATCGCCTTTAAATCGATGCGTTATGACGGATTGTTCACCGTACCGGGTACCGATAAGTCACTCAGTTTCCCTGGCTCGCTGGGCGGCATGAACTGGGGCAGCCTCTCTACCGATCCCAACAATCACTATATCTTTGTTAATGATATGCGTTTGGGTCTGTGGGTACAGATGATCCCGGCCAACACCGATAAAATTGCACGCGGCAGCAACGGCGGCGAAGCAATCAATACCGGCATGGGTGCAGTACCGCTGAAAGGCACGCCGTATGCGGTTAATAAAAACCGCTTTATGTCGCCGCTGGGCATTCCCTGCCAGGCACCGCCGTTCGGTACGCTCTCTGCAATTGACCTGAAAACGCAGAAAATCGTTTGGCAGGTTCCGGTAGGCACCGTGCAGGATACCGGTCCGTTTGGCGTGAAAATGCGTATGCAGATGCCGATTGGTATGCCGACGCTGGGCGGTACGCTGGCCACGCAGGGCGGGTTAGTGTTTATCGCCGGTACGCAGGATTATTATCTGCGCGCCTTCGACAGCTCCACCGGTAAAGAGGTATGGAAAGCACGTCTGCCGGTCGGCAGTCAGGGCGGCCCCATGAGCTATGTCTCGCCGACTACCGGTAAGCAGTACATCCTGATTTCTGCGGGCGGCGCACGTCAGTCGCCGGATCGCGGCGATTATGTGATTGCTTACGCGCTGGATGACCAGATCGAGAAGAAATAATAAAAAGGCCCCGTAAGGGGCCTTTTTTATGGTCTTACTCGCCTTCTTTCCACAGCGCCTTGAGTTCCGGCGGCGCGAGGCTGTCAGGAATCACAATCACAATATCAGCAGAGTGATGCTGCGTATCGTAGCTGATTTGAATACGGTAATAATATTGATCGCCACGCCCGGCCTGTTGCTGCTTATCGGCCGGTTCCCCTAATGGTAAAGAGTGCCGCAAAATTTCGCAGACGCGCTCTTTTTGCGGATTGGCCAATTGCCCCAGCGCAATGCGCCGCTGACCGGCCAGTTTCGGTATATAAGCAAAACCGCCTTCGCGCGCCAGATCGATCACGGCGTCGTCGGTCAGTTCCGGTAACTCTTTCATGATAAAACGCCCGTTTCTTTCCACGCGTTCTCAATTGCCTGCGCCGTTGCCTTGTTAAAACGGTTTTGCGCATGGCGAATCGTGAACTGCGCAAAGGTGTTAAAATCAGCATCCTGCGGCAACTCTTTGTCGCAAACCGTATCGTACCAGGCGTGTCCCGCCAGCTCCCAGGCGTAGCCGCCCAGCGCTTTGGCTGCCAGATAAAATGCACGGTTTGGGATGCCAGAGTTAAGATGAACCCCGCCATTGTCTTCACGGGTTTTAATATAGTCGCGCATATGGCCCGGCTGCGGATCTTTGCCTAGCATGGGATCATCATAGGCGGTGCCCGGCTCGGCCATTGAGCGCAGCCCGCGTCCATTAATGCCCTCCGCCAGTAAACCTTCGCCAATAATCCAGTCGGCCTGATCCGCAGTTTGCTTGCGATGGAACTGTTTAACCAGCGATCCAAATACATCGGAGAGCGATTCATTCAGCGCGCCTGCCTGTTCGAAATAAATCAGACCCGCTTCGGTTTCTGTCACGCCATGCGCTAACTCATGCGCCACCACATCAATAGCAATGGTGAAGCGGTTAAAAATCTCGCCGTCGCCGTCGCCAAACACCATCTGCTGTCCGTTCCAGAAGGCGTTTTGATACTCTTTACCATAGTGCACCGTGCCCATCAGCGTTAGCCCCTGGTTATCCAGCGAGTTACGCTGATATGCCTGCCAGAAGAAATCATAGGTTACGCCCAAATAGTCCCAGGCTTCGGTAACAGCAATATCGTTATTGTCAGGCTGGCCTTCCTTACGCACCAGCGTACCGGGCAAGCTTTCTGTATTTTGCGCATCATAAATTTCACGATCCACATGACCGCCGACGGCGTTTTGCGGCGCTGTTGGCTTATGCCAGTTATGCGCCATCAGATGCTGAACATGCGTTAAGGTACGGCGGGCATAATCCTGCTGATGCCCCGATCCGTTATCAATAATTTTACGCAGAATATAGGGAGGAATAACTGAGCAAGCTGACGTACGAGGCATAATGGCTCTCCTTAGGCTGAAATAACCCTTATTGATTAAAGCGGTCCAGCTAAGTGTAGCTCAGATATGAAACGGATCTGCTTCTCGCTCCGACTGTTTATTTATTAAAAAATTTAATGTTATAAGCGATCGTCATAGAGCTGCGGATGATGGGTACTCAGCGCCGGTTCTATTTTATGTGCACTGAAACGCCGCACCGATTCTCGTACCGCCAGTTTTCCCTGTAATAACAGGTTGCAGGATGGAGCAGCGGGCCGCAGCAGTCGGCGCTGCAATAGCTGGATCGCCTCAAATCCCAGTTCATCGCGCGGTACCTGTACTGAGGTTAAAGGAACGTCATGGATCTCTGCCAGATTCGAACTGTCGGTGCTCATTACGGAGATATCGCCAGGCACTGACAGACCCAGTTTTTTTATCGCCGCCACTGCGCCCATCGCCATAAAATCGCCGCCGGCAAGGATTGCGCTGGGCCGATGGGTGCGATTGGGCAGGGTGCTGAGCCAGCTGGTGACCGCCAGCTCCGCTTCCTCTGCGCCGAAACCGGCGGTAGTAACCAGATGCTGACCTGCGTCAAAAGTGAGATTTTGCCGCATCCATGCCTGACGAATCCCTGCCAGACGCAGCTCCATGGTAGCGCGCCGCAAACACTGCAAATTAAGGATATTGCGGTGCCCCTGTCGGAACAGATAACTGGCGGAAAATTCCCCGATGAGATGATGATCGGGGGAAACGCTGTCGAGGCGCATTTCACGATCGCTGCAGTTAATTAATACGCAGGGTTTATTCAGATCCGCCGCCAGCGAATGAATATGGGGATCGTCAATGCCAATAATCAGCGCCGCCTGCGTTTGCGCATGATTCATCCTTGCAACAAACAGCGCACTATCGCTCTGTTCTTCAGCCAGGCCGCAGGAGCTGATGCGCACCTCATACGGCCTCAGCGCTTCAATCACGCTCTGGATCACCTTGTAGTAAAAAATGTCCGTACGCACGGAAAACGCGCGCGGCGGCGCGAAGATGATCAGGTTGTTCAGCATCAGTCTTCCCTGCGACAAATCCTGCAAAATGCCGTACTGGCGGGCACAGGTCATGACCTTCTGGCGAGCACTATCGCTGGTATTGGCTTTTCCCGCCAGCACGCGTGAAACCGTGCTGATCGACAGTCCGGTTTGTCGGGCGATCAGGCTGATTTTTAACTTTCCATTCATTTTGTGATCCCCTTCAAATCAAGTGATGAAAATTTTTTCATGACGGGCAAATGGCGGATAGCTGCGGGCACAGGGGCGATCTCCATCAACAGACTGCTATCAATGAAAATCCTTGCAAAAAACATAGTTTCGCCCGGTAAACCTGCTGGTTAGTCTGCAACGGTATCCCTGTTGGTCAGGCGCGGAGCTTTACTATGCTGACGGTGCGCCAGGGAAATCAACTAATAATCATAGGGTTATGCGTTCTATGCGGCCATTTTGTGAAAGCCGTCGCATTGCACCGCTGTTGTAGCCTTCGATACCACAACTGAAGCGCCTGCGGGCGAGCCGCATAACAGGCGGCGAGGGAGAAACAGATGAGTATTGAAACAGAACAGGCAACCGCAACCCGTTCCGCCCCTAAATTCAAATCGCTGCGCTGGTGGATGCTGGCGCTATTTCTGCTGGGCATCACCATTAACTACATCACCCGTAATTCGCTGGGCATTCTGGCGCCGGAGCTGAAAGCCAGCCTGAATATGTCCACCGAACAGTACTCGTGGGTGGTGGCGGCATTCCAGCTCGCTTATACCCTGTTCCAGCCATTTTGCGGCTGGCTGATCGATGTGATTGGCCTGAAAACCGGCTTTATGATCTGCGCCATTATCTGGGCGCTGGTCTGTATGCTGCACGCCGGTGCGGGAAGCTGGGTACAGCTGGCGCTGCTGCGCTTTTTTATGGGCGGCGCTGAGGCGGCCGCTACGCCCGCTAACGCCCGTGCCATCGCCGACTGGTTTCCAAAAAAAGAGCGTCCCGTTGCAGCCGGTTGGGCTGGCGTCGGCTTTTCGATCGGCGCGATGCTGGCCCCGCCGATTATTGTTGTGACCCATCTGACGCTGGGCTGGCAGGGGGCTTTTCTGTTTTCCGGTGCGCTGGGCCTGGTATGGGTCGTGCTGTGGTGGCGCTTTTATCATGCGCCGCAGCAGCACCCGAATTTGAGCCAGCAGGAGCGGGATCTGATTCGCGAGGATAATGAGCCGGATCTGCCGAAGCTGCCATTTTTCACCTCGTTGGGCCGGCTCTGTCGCGATAAGAAATTTTATGGCATCGCGATCCCGGCCTTTCTTGCCGAGCCAGCCTGGGCGGTCTTTAGTTTTTGGGTGCCGCTCTATCTCGCCACCGAGCGCGGCATGGATCTCAAACAGATTGCATTGTTCGCCTGGCTGCCTTTTCTGGCGGCCGATATCGGCAGCGTCGCCAGCGGCTATCTCACCAGCCTGTATCGCAAATGGTTCGGTTTCCGGCGCATTAACTCAGTGATCGCCAGCTCCGTAACCGGCGCTTTTCTGATGCTCTCGCTGACGCTGGTTGCGGTAACCAAAGATCCGTTTCTGGCCATCGCGCTGATCTCGGTGGGCGGCTTCGGCCACCAGGTGATCTCCTGCATGCTGAGCGCCTTGGTGGTGGAATCCTTCGATAAAAATCAGATGGCCACGGTTAACGGCATGCGTGGTTCCTGTGCCTGGATCGCCAGCTTCCTCTTTTCTCTGCTCATTGGTGCCGTTTCCGATACCGTCGGCTTCGGCCCGCTGTTTGTGGCGATGGGCTTTTTCGACCTGATTGGCGCGCTGTTCCTGATCGCTCTGCTGGCGGAGCGCAGCGCTAAAAAACGTTAAATGCTGGGGTGGATATGAAAACGTTAAAAAACTGGACGCTGGTGGGGGAGTATGCCGACAGGATCGAACTGCGGGTAGATGAACAGCATCTGTTCTGCCTCTACGTGCTGGAAGAGTCGCTGTTTCGCATCCTGATCAAACGCCGTGGCGAGCTGGCGCTGGATCGTACCTGGAGTATCGCGCCGGAAGAGGATGTGCCCTGGGAGGGACGCGATCGCCTGAGCGTGGAAGGTTTTAGCCTGCCGGGCTATCATCTGCAAATTCAGGATGAGCAGCTGCTTATCAGCAGCCAGAACCTGCGCGTGACGATCCATCAGCCGCTCTGGCTGCAGTGGGAATATCTTGATGCGGATAATCAGTGGCAATTACTCACCGAAGATCGCCGCACCAGTGCCTACTTATTAAACATGCATGGCGATGGCATTGCGCACTATCAACGCCGTTTCGCCGACGATCGTTACTATGGGCTGGGTGAGAAGTCAGGCGATCTTGAGCGTAGCGGACGCCGCTTTGAGATGCGCAACCTTGATGCCATGGGCTATAACGCCGCCAGCACCGATCCGCTCTATAAACATATTCCCTTTACCATTACCCGTCATGGCGAGGTCAGCTTCGGGCTGTTTTACGATAATCTGAGTAGCTGCTGGATCGATCTTGGTAATGAGCTGGACAACTACCATCAGCCGTATCGACGTTATCAGGCAGAGGCGGGCGATCTCGATTATTACCTGTTTTTTGGCCCGCGGGTGCTGGATGTCACGAAAGCTTTTGTGCGGCTCACCGGGAAAACCTGTTTTGGCCCCAGGTGGAGCCTGGGTTACAGTGGCTCAACCATGCACTACACCGATGCGCCTGATGCGCAGCAGCAGCTACAGCAGTTTATCCAGCTCTGCCGTCAGCATGCGATTCCCTGCGACGCCTTTCAGCTCTCTTCCGGCTACACATCCATTGGCAACAAGCGTTACGTGTTTAACTGGAATCATGAAAAAGTGCCGCAGCCGCGTGCGCTGAGCCAGGCGTTTCATGATGCCGGGCTGCGTCTGGCAGCCAATATCAAGCCCTGCCTGCTGCAGGATCATCCGCTCTACGAAGACGTGGCGCAGCAGGGGCTGTTTATACACGATTCAGAAAGCGCTGCGCCAGAGCGATCCTGCTTCTGGGATGATGAAGGTTCCCATCTTGATTTCACCAATCCGGCAACGATTCGCTGGTGGCAACAGGGTGTCACCAGCCAGCTGCTGGAGATGGGCATCGATGCTACCTGGAACGATAACAATGAATATGAGATTTGGGACGGCGAGGCGCGTTGTCACGGCTTTGGTCGTGCCGTGGCGATTAAACATATTCGCCCGGTGATGCCATTGCTGATGATGCGCGCCTCGCTGGAAGCGCAGCAGCGTTTTGCCCCGCAGCGACGGCCTTATCTGATTTCGCGCTCCGGCTGCGCCGGAATGCAGCGTTACGTGCAAACCTGGAGCGGCGACAACTGCACCAGCTGGCAGACGCTGCGTTACAACATCCGCATGGGATTAGGGATGAGCCTTTCCGGATTATATAACGTAGGGCACGATGTCGGCGGCTTTGCCGGCGACAGACCGGATGCGGAACTGTTTGTTCGCTGGGTACAAAACGGCGTGATGCATCCGCGCTTTACCATTCACTCCTGGAACGATGACGGCACGGTTAATGAGCCGTGGATGTATCCCGGCGTGACGGCGATAGTGCGTGAAGCGATCCGCCTGCGCTATCGCCTGTTACCTTACTTTTACACGCTGTTGTGGCAGGCCTGCGACTGCGACGAGCCGATGCTGCGGCCTGCCTTTCTCGATCATGAGCATGACGCACAAACCTGGCAGGAAAGTGATGATTTTCTTATCGGACGCGACCTGCTGGTGGCCAGCGTAGTAGAGCCTGGCCAGCGTCAGCGCGCAGTCTGGCTACCGGATAACCATGCGGGCTGGTACTGCTTCTGGAGTGGACAACGGTATGGCGGCGGGCAGTGGATCACGCTGGATGCGCCGCTGGAACGGCTGCCGCTGTTGGTGCGCGCCGGAGCAGGGTTGCCGTTGTCGCAGCGGATGGCGCACGTGGACGCGGCGGCGGATGACTGGCGCGAGCTGCGGCTGTTCCCGTTACTGGAAGGGCAGAGCGAAGGAATGATTTTCGAGGATGACGGCGAAAGCCATGGCTGGCGTCAGGGCAATGCGCTTTGGCTGCGCTGGCGCATCAGTTGTAGCACAACGCGCATTGAGCTGAATGTGGAGCGGGAGGGACACTATCAGCCCGCCTGGCGACGTTTAACTATTACGCTGCCGCCCGGTGAGCAGCGCCAGCTTTGGATTAACGGCGAGCTCACTTCAGCCTATCGTCTGTAGCAGACGGGTAATAGGGCATTCAGGCGCGTAATGGAGCGTTAGGCTTGCTTCTTACGCGCTTTTTTCAACGGCCTAATCGCTTTCACTTCGCTCTCTACCCATCCATCCTGCAGTCGGGTTTGCAACGTTTCGCCAGGCTGTATCTGTCGGGTCTTTTTAAGCACTTCGCCTTGTGGCGTTTGCGTCACGCTAAAGCCGCGCGCCAGCGTCGCCAGCGGGCTAGCGCCTTCCAGATGCGCCACCAGCACACCAAAATGTTGTTTCTCTGCACTCAGCCGCTGCTGCATCGCCTGCGTCAGGCGATAATGCCATTGCTGAAGCTGCTGCTGCGCCCGGTTGATATTGCGCTGTGGCTGCTGGGCCGTCAGGCGCTGCGTCAGACGATCCTGCTGACGCGAGGCGTTACGCAACTGTAGCTGCATCGCTTCGTCCAGCCGACGCTGCAGGCGGAACAGCGTGGTTTGCTGGCGCGCCAGCCGCAGCTGCGGATGCTGTTGCTGCAGACGATGCTGCAAGCGG
The DNA here is from genome assembly GCF_050113845.1 of Pantoea sp. FN0305. Lineage (NCBI taxonomy): Bacteria > Pseudomonadati > Pseudomonadota > Gammaproteobacteria > Enterobacterales > Erwiniaceae > Pantoea > Pantoea sp. FN0305. The sequence continues at coordinate 147,580 of NZ_JBNJSN010000001.1, forward strand.
GTAAAGGTGCGTTGCTGCTGGGCAAGATAGTAATCCATCGCCATCTCCAGCCGCGTCTGCTGCGACTGAAGCTGACGCAGCAACTCCACCTGATTGCGGCTAACGATTTCCGCCGCAGCAGAAGGAGTGGGCGCGCGCAGGTCGGCGACAAAATCGGCAATGGTCACGTCTGTTTCATGGCCTACGGCGCTGACAACTGGAATACCACTGGCAAAGATAGCGCGCGCCACACGCTCATCATTAAAGCACCATAAATCTTCCAGCGAGCCGCCGCCACGTCCCACAATCAGCACGTCACACTCATTACGCAGGTTTGCCAGCTCAATGGCACGCACAATGGCGGCAGGCGCCTCGTTACCCTGTACCACCGTTGGATAGATGATTACCGGTAGCGAAGGATCGCGACGATGCAGCACACGCAGCACATCGTGCAGCGCCGCGCCGGTGGCAGAGGTTATCACTCCAACCTGTCGCGCCGGATCGGGCAGCGGTTGTTTATGCTGCTGCTCAAACAGGCCTTCTGCCGCCAGCCGCTGCTTTAACTGCTCAAATTGCTGTTGCAGCACTCCTTCACCAGCCGGATGCATGCTCTCCACAATCAGCTGATAATCTCCGCGTGGCTCATAGAGCGTGACCGTCGCGCGCACTAACACCTGTTGACCATGCTGCGGACGAAAGGTCACGCGCCGGTTGCTGTTGCGGAACATCGCGCTGCGCACCTGAGCGGTATCGTCTTTGAGCGTAAAGTACCAGTGACCGGAAGCGGGCTGGGTAAAGTTGGAGATTTCTGCGCTGAGCCAGATATGCCCCATCTCGCCTTCCAGCAGCTGACGCACCGTGGTGTTAAGGCGGCTAACGGTAAAAATATTGGCGGAAGGAGGTAGCGACATGTGATAGGGATCAAATAATAAATCAGCGAGTTAATTAGCCGATACTACATGGCTGATACAGAGGATCAAGACATTTTCTGAAAAAAAGCTGGAGGCAACCGATTACGCCCTGTATAATGCCGCGGCAATATTTTATCTGTTCTCATTCACCCCAGGTTGAGATATTGCCATGCTACGAATCGCTAAAGAAGCACTCACTTTTGACGACGTTTTGCTCGTTCCTGCTCACTCTACTGTCCTGCCTAACACGGCCGATCTCAGTACCCAACTGACCAAAAAAATTCGTCTGAACATTCCAATGCTCTCTGCCGCTATGGATACCGTGACCGAAGCCGGTCTGGCTATCGCACTGGCGCAAGAAGGCGGGCTGGGCTTTATCCACAAAAATATGTCCATCGAGCGCCAGGCGGAAGAAGTGCGCAAGGTGAAGAAACATGAAAGCGGCGTGGTGACCGATCCACAAACCGTGCTGCCGACCACCACGCTGCGCGAAGTAAAAGAGCTGACCGAGCGTAATGGCTTTGCAGGTTATCCGGTGGTGAGTGATGATAACCGACTGGTTGGCATTATTACCGGTCGTGATGTGCGCTTCGTGACCGATCTGAACCTGCCGGTAACGGCGGTGATGACGCCGAAAGAGCGCCTGGTTACGGTGAAAGAGGGCGAGGCGCGTGAAGTCGTGCTGCAGAAAATGCACGAGAAGCGTGTCGAAAAAGCGCTGGTGGTGGATGAGAGTTTCCGTCTGCTGGGCATGATTACCGTAAAAGATTTTCAGAAGGCCGAGCGTAAGCCACTGGCCTGTAAAGATGAGCATGGTCGCCTGCGCGTTGGCGCGGCGGTAGGTGCCGGTGCCGGTAACGAAGAGCGCGTGGATGCGCTGGTTGCCGCAGGCGTTGACGTGCTGCTGATTGACTCTTCTCATGGTCATTCCGAAGGCGTGCTGCAGCGCATTCGCGAAACCCGCGCTAAATATCCCGATCTGCAAATCATCGGCGGCAACGTAGCCACCGGCGCGGGCGCCCGTGCGCTGGCTGAGGCGGGCGTAAGCGCGGTGAAAGTTGGTATCGGTCCGGGCTCTATCTGCACCACCCGTATCGTGACCGGCGTCGGCGTACCGCAGATCACCGCGGTTTCTGACGCGGTCGAAGCGCTGGAAGGCACCGGCGTGCCGGTTATTGCCGATGGCGGCATCCGTTTCTCCGGCGATATCGCCAAGGCGATCGCGGCTGGCGCCGCCTGCGTAATGGTGGGTTCTATGCTGGCCGGTACGGAAGAATCACCGGGCGAAATCGAACTTTATCAGGGCCGCGCGTTTAAATCCTATCGCGGCATGGGCTCGCTGGGCGCGATGTCCAAAGGCTCCTCTGACCGTTACTTCCAGAGCGACAACGCGGCGGATAAACTGGTGCCGGAAGGGATCGAAGGCCGCGTGGCTTATAAAGGTCGCCTGAAAGAGATCGTTCATCAGCAGATGGGTGGCCTGCGCTCCTGCATGGGGCTGACCGGCTGCGCCACCATTGAAGAGCTGCGTACCAAAGCTGAATTTGTTCGTATCAGCGGCGCGGGCATTTCGGAAAGTCACGTGCATGACGTGACCATTACGAAAGAGTCCCCGAACTACCGCATGGGATCGTAATCCCGAACTTTTCTCGCCCGGCCTCAGCCGGGCGCTTTTATTAAGTCTATCGCCCTGGAATTGCCTTAATGACGACGGAAAATATTCATAAGCACCGTATTCTCATCCTCGATTTTGGTTCACAGTACACCCAGTTGGTTGCACGCCGTGTGCGTGAGCTGGGCGTTTACTGTGAGCTTTGGGCGTGGGATGTTACTGAAGAGCAGATCCGTGGATTTAAGCCGAGCGGTATCATCCTCTCCGGCGGCCCGGAAAGCACTACCGAACTTAACAGCCCGCGCGCGCCGGAATATGTCTTCAACGCGGGCGTGCCAGTGTTGGGCGTTTGCTATGGCATGCAGACCATGGCAATGCAGCTGGGCGGTAAAGTAGAAGGCTCCAGCGAGCGTGAGTTCGGCTATGCGCAGGTGGAAGTCAGAACCGACAGTGCGCTGGTACGCGGCATTGAAGATTCCGTCAGCGCTGCTGGCCTGCCGCTGCTGGATGTCTGGATGAGCCACGGTGATAAGGTTACCGCGATCCCTTCTGACTTCGTGACCGTTGCCAGCACTGAGACCTGCCCGTTTGCCATTATGGCGAACGAAGAGAAGCGCTTTTATGGCGTGCAGTTCCATCCGGAAGTGACGCATACCCGCCAGGGCCTGCGCATGCTGGAACGCTTTGTGCGTGACATTTGCGAATGTGAAGCGCTGTGGACGCCGGCAAAAATCATTGAAGATATCGTTGAGCGTCTGCGCGAGCAGGTAGGCAACGATAAAGTTATCCTTGGCCTTTCCGGCGGTGTTGATTCTTCCGTGACGGCGATGCTGTTGCACCGCGCCATTGGCGATCGTCTGACCTGCGTATTTGTCGATAACGGTTTGCTGCGTCTGAACGAGGCGGAGCAGGTAATGGACATGTTCGGCGATCATTTCGGCCTGAACATCATCCACGTACCGGCAGAAGCGCGCTTCCTGGATGCGCTGGCAGGCATTGATGAGCCGGAAGCCAAACGTAAAACCATCGGGCGCGTGTTTGTTGAAGTGTTTGATGAGCAGGCTACCCATCTTACCGACGTGAAATGGCTGGCGCAGGGCACCATCTACCCGGACGTAATCGAATCTGCCGCCTCTGCTACCGGCAAAGCGCATGTGATTAAATCGCACCACAACGTGGGTGGCCTGCCGAAAGAGATGAAGCTGGGGCTGGTTGAGCCGCTGAAAGAGCTGTTCAAAGATGAGGTGCGTAAGATTGGTCTGGAGCTGGGCCTGCCTTACGATATGCTTTATCGCCATCCGTTCCCGGGCCCGGGTCTGGGCGTGCGCGTGCTGGGCGAAGTGAAAAAAGAGTATTGCGATCTGCTGCGCCGCGCTGACGCCATCTTTATTGACGAGCTGCGTAAAGCCGACCTCTACAACAAGGTGAGCCAGGCCTTTACCGTGTTCCTGCCGGTACGCTCGGTAGGCGTGATGGGCGACGGTCGTAAATATGACTGGGTGGTATCACTGCGCGCAGTAGAAACCATCGATTTCATGACGGCCCACTGGGCGCATCTGCCGTATGAATTCCTTGGCCGCGTCTCTAACCGCATCATCAATGAAGTGAACGGTATTTCCCGTGTGGTTTACGATATTTCGGGTAAACCACCGGCTACGATCGAGTGGGAATGATTTAGTAGTGAGCAACCGGCACGACTAACCATTCAATATTATTTAAGCCCGCTTACTTGCGGGCTTTTTTATTGCCAATATTAAACCTGATGTTATGCAAGCAGATGCTCAGCTTGCTGAAGAGTTGAGTAAATTTTACCGTAAAACTTTGACGTCATAGAAGCTGAAGTTCAGAGCCGCTCCAGTAATGAGAGGTAAAAATGAAGGAAGATTGAAAACGGCGAAGTTTGTTTGCTCTTTTGGCAAGTTAGTTAGCCGCATACACTACAGGCCCAGGAATTTATAAATCATGCAAATGGCATTAGCCGAAAAAAGTGACCCAACTGAATTTTGCTAACACATTGAAGAGATTATTAAACCAGCAAAGGATCACCGTCACACTAAAAACAGTGACCCTTGTCAGGATAATATTACCGCCCTATATGCGTAAGGCCACGCTGACGACAATTAAACCTCTTTCAATTTTGCCGTGAAGTGACGCAACACTTTAGGCTCGTAGGTAAAGGTTAAACCTTTGATATTTTCTGCGTTTGCCTTTACCTGCTGAAAGGCTTCAATAATGAAATCCATGTGAGTTTGCGTGTAGGTAGCGCGCGGGATCGTTAAACGCAGCAATTCGGCCGGGCAAGGGAGTTGTTTGCCGGTTTTCGGATCGCGGCCTAACAGGAAAGAACCAATCTCAACCGCCCTGATGCCCGCAACCTTATAAAGCTCACACGCCAGGGCCTGCGCCGGGAATTGCTCAGCCGGAATATGCGGTAATAATTTTCCTGCATCTACAAAGGCTGCGTGGCCGCCCGCCTGCTGGCAAACAACCCCAATCTCTTCCAGGCCATCGACTAAATACTGAACTTGCGCAATGCGGTAAGCCAGCCAGTCCTGGTTCATGCCATCATACAAACCCACCGCCAAACGCTCCATGGCGCCGCCTTCTAAGCCGCCGTAGGTCGGGAAGCCTTCCTGTACCACGCAAAGCGTTCTGCACTCGGTATAAACATCGAAATAGCTGTCATCTTTGACGCACAGCAAGCCGCCCATAGGCACCATCGCATCTTTTTTGGCCGACATGGCCAACATATCCGCATATTGATAAGTTTCACGGGTGATCTGTTCGATGCTCCAGTCTTTATATTGCGCTTCGCGCTGTTTGATAAAATAAGCATTCTCAGCAAAGCGTGCAGAGTCCATGACCACCGGAATATCATATTTCTTTGCAATGCTGTACATCGCTTTTAAATTTGCAAGGGAGACCGGTTGACCACCAGCGGAATTGCTGGTGATGGTCGCAACAATATAAGGCACGTTATTGGCACCGACTTCTTCAATGCCTGTTTCCAGCCCTTCAAGATCAAAGTTGCCTTTAAAATCGTAACGTATCGCGGTATCGAAAGCTTCTTTGATATATACGTTGCGAACGGTACAGCCATTAATTTGGCTATGGCCTTGTGTGGTATCAAAAAAATAGTTTGAGAACGCCACCATTTTGCTACGGTCCAGACCTTTTTCCTGCTCGCGTTTTTTAATCAGTACCGGAATATAGATCTGTTCAGCGCCACGCCCCTGATGGGTCGGAATAGTATGTTGATAACCAAAAATAGTTTTCACCGCCTCAGCTAATGCATAATAACTGCGGCTGCCGCTGTAGGCCTCATCACCGCGCAACATCGCCGCTTGCATATTTTGGGTAACCGCACCGGTACCGCTGTCAGTCAGTAAGTCGATAAAGACATCTTCGCTATCAAGCAGAAAAGGGTTCATGCCCGATTTAATAATGGCTTCTTCACGGTATGCTTTTGTTGTACGTTTTACCGGTTCGATAACTCTGATGCGAAACGGTTCAGGCAGGTGTTTGAAATTTTCCATGACATCGTCCTCTAATATATTTAATTACAACGATCCCTGTGAAACGTCAGTTTGCTCTAGCCGTTGATTTGCCATATTTATACAGGCAGGCGCAACCATTAACTCAAATGAGAAAATAGTGATAATGGCCGGGCCGCTATAAACGACAAAATTCAGGCGGATCAAACAAAAAGATCACATGGAATCTGATTGATTTGTCTTTGCTGGAGATAAATGCAGAGGGAACTAAGGACGATGCTCGACAATTTTGTTGTCGATGTTAAACCACTTTGAGGTTACACATATATGTAAGATATTCATAATGTACTTATCCTCGGAAGACACAATGCTACAATATGGCACCAAAAAATTTTGTCTATTCGTCAATCAACTTAATGTGAATCGAATCACAACTAATTATTTCGAATCGTCACGTTTACAGCTAATCCCCAGAGTCATCCGGCAGAACATCGATCGCTCTGGAAAGTGCTCCTGACGACGCGTGTGTCAGCCAGGAGACTTGCCGTATATTAGGCGTTTTTCTGCAAAAGCTCTGTGACCATAAAGTCGATGAAAACGCGTAGCTTCGGTGCCAGGTGCTTGCTTGATGGCCAAAGCAGCCGAAAGGTGCCTTGATGCTCGATATGCTTGTCCAGTACCGAAACCAGCAGGCCTTGTTCGATAGCCTGCTGCACCATAAAGTCCGGCAGGCACGCGATTCCCAGACCTGCCACCGCCACGTCAATTAAGGCGGAGCAGGTGTTGCATACCATGGTTGTCGGTAGCATGAGTTCCGGTGCGTTTTCAGCGCGCTTCAGTGGCCAGGGTTCTCGTTTTCCACTGCTGGGAAACTTGTGATGCAAACAGGCGTGGCGTGTCAAATCGCAGGGAACTTGGGGTATGCCATGCTTTGCCAGATAGTCGGGCGAGGCGACCAGCATCAACCGGTAGCTGCCTACCGGGCGAGACATAAGGCGTGAATCGGCCGGGTCGCCGGTACGCATTACCACATCGAAGCCTTCTTCAATTACATCCACCAAACGATCGGAAAAATCCACGTCCAGCTCAATAGCCGGATAGCGATGCATGAAAGCAGTAAGCGCGGGCATAACCAGCATTCCAACCAGCGGCAGACTAATGCGTAACCGACCCCGAGGCGCTTGCTGTGTCTCAGAGAGTTCCAGCTCGGCCGCTTCAACCTCGCACAGGATGCGTCGGCAGCGTTCAAGGAACAGCGTACCCTCGGCGGTCAGCGTAATACTACGGGTGTTACGGTGAAACAGGCGCACGCCCAGGCGCTCTTCCAGCCGGGATACGCTTTTGCCTACAGCTGATGACGATACGCCGAGGAGGCGCCCGGCTTCAGAAAAACTACGCGTTTCTGCCGCCTGTACAAAGAATGAAATGCCACTTAGAGGTTCCATTGTTGCGTCTGCCCAGGAATATTTGTCCGATATGTTTGGAACATTAGCATTATTGTCGTTAATCGGGAACGCCTGCACTATGCGGCTTACGTTCAACCGGTGTCGGTTCCGTGCTATTTGCGCCTGGCCGGTACCCTTTACAGGCAGATTTATGACAACTTCAACTGCAACCATCAACGTGCCCGCCGCACGGCTTCCCATCGCATCGCTACTGGCGCTGGCGCTGGCGGGCTTTATCACCATCCTGACCGAAGCTTTGCCTGCGGGGCTGCTGCCGCAGATCGGCGCTGGACTGAAAATCTCCCAGGCGCTGGCCGGGCAACTTGTCACCGTTTACGCCATTGGTTCGCTGATGGCGGCCATTCCACTGATCGCGGTTACTCAGGGCGTACGCCGCCGCCCGCTGCTGCTGTCGGCGATAGCGGGGTTTGTTGTTGCCAATACCGTGACGATGGTTTCCGACAGCTATTTCCTGACGATGGTGGCCCGTTTTCTGGCTGGCGTATCGGCCGGACTGTTATGGGCGCTACTGGCGGGTTATGCCGCGCGCATGGTGCCAGAGCACCAGAAGGGCCGAGCTATCGCCATTGCGATGGTGGGCGCGCCATTGGCGCTGTCGCTTGGCGTACCTGTGGGCACTTTCATCGGTAGCCTGGTTGACTGGCGCATGTGCTTCGGCATGATGAGCGGGCTGGCGCTGGCGTTGATGGTATGGGTACGCCTCAAGGTGCCGGATTTCGCCGGGCAGGCCGTGGGTAAGCGGCTCTCGCTAAGGCTTGTGTTTACCGTAGCCGGCGTGCGTCCGGTGCTTTTGGCGGTGCTGGCCTTCGTGCTGGCTCACAATATTCTCTATACCTACATCGCGCCGTTTTTAACGTCGGCAGGCATGGCAGAGCGGACGGATATGGTGCTGCTGGTGTTCGGCATTACCGCTTTGCTGGGCATCTGGATGATCGGCGTGCTGATTGATCGCTATCTGCGCGCGTTAACGCTGTGCAGTACCATTCTGTTCGGGCTATCCGCACTGGCTCTGGGTATAGCAAGCAATATCCCCGGCGTTGTGTATGCCGCTACGGCCGCCTGGGGCCTGGCTTTCGGCGGGGCAGGGGCTCTGTTCCAGACTGCGCTCGCAAAGACCGCTGGGGAAGCAGCCGATGTGGCGCAATCGATGCTGGTTACGGCGTGGAACATAGCGATTGCGGGCGGCGGCATTATCGGGGGAGTTTTACTGGATCGCATCGGCGTCCCGGCATTCCCGCCTGCGCTGCTGGTGTTGCTGATCTTAACGCTGGCCGTCGTCTGGGCGAGTAAGCGCCACGGCTTCACGCCTGCACAAAGATAAAATGCGCCAGAATTTTAACGCTGCGCCGCCAGTGCCGCCAGGCTCCCAAATATTCTCTGAGCCCGCATGAAGTGGGCTTTTTCGTCTGCTGTCAGCACGCTGCGTCAGCTTGAAAACGCCCGTGATCGTCCTAATATAGTTTCTGGTTTTTACGCCAATCCTTTATCCCTGATTTTTTCGCTTTGTTTGCATTTTCTGGAACCTTGTGGAGATTTCTACGATGAAGATTGCTCAGGTTGCTCCTTTGTATGAAGCTGTTCCGCCCAGACTGTACGGCGGCACCGAGCGGGTGGTGGCTCATCTGGCCAATGCGCTGGTGGCAGAGGGCCATGAAGTGACCTTATTCGCCTCCGCCGATACGCAAACCAGCGCCAGGCTGGTGCCCTGTCGGGATCAGGCGCTGCGTCTGGATCCGGCACCGCTAAAGTCCGATCTCGCCTGTCATCTGAGTATGTTGCATGACGTGTCCCGCCGCCGGGACGAATTCGATGTCATCCACTTCCATACCGACCTGCTTCACTTTCCTCTGTTTGAAGAGATGGCCGGACGCACTTTAACGACGCTGCACGGGCGGCTCGATCTGAAAGATCTTCCGGAAGCCTATCGACGCTGGCATCGTTATCCGCTGGTTTCTATTTCCCAGCATCAGCGTACACCGCTGCCTTTCGCCAACTGGTTCGCTACCGTACATCATGGCATGGATATCCCGTCGGTTACGCCAGGCGATGGCGGCTATCTGGCATTCCTTGGCCGTATCTCTCCTGAAAAAGGACCAGAGCGGGCTATCGCCATCGCAAGGCGCGCCGGGCTGCCGCTCAGGATCGCTGCCAAAGTTGATAACGCCGATCGGGAATATTTCGAGGGGTGCGTGAAGCCGATGCTGAACGATCCGCTGATCGAGTTTATTGGCGAAATCAACGATGCAGAGAAGGGCCGCTTCCTCGCTGACGCGAAGGCGTTGTTGTTCCCGGTGGACTGGCCGGAGCCGTTCGGTCTGGTAATGATCGAAGCGATGGCCAGCGGCACGCCGGTTATTGCCTGGCGTTGCGGTTCGGTGCCGGAGGTAATTGAGCATGGCGTTACCGGACTGATTGTTGATAACGAAGATGATGCTGTGGCGGCAATACGGGTGGCGGAGACACTCGATCGTGCGCGTATCCGCACGGTATATGAACAGCGTTTTTCAGCACGGGTGATGGCGCGTCGCTACCTGACACTGTATGAACAGCTGCTGGCTGCCACCGTGCCGGCTGCTGCTACTGCACAGAGGGCGGCGAATCATGGATGAGAGGGAGACAACCAGTATGCAGCATCATACCTCGGCCAGTTTGTTTGTACTTAAAGAGGGCGACCTTTTCCTGGTGGCGGACGCCCGGGGCGATATACTCGGCCAGCAGGACGGGTTATTTCACCATGACACGCGCATGTTGTCTGAGCTGCGGCTGACGCTGGGGGGAGTGCAGCCATCGCTGTTGTCCAGCGCCGTCAGTCAGGACAACGTATTCTTTACCGCCCATTTAACCAATCACCCGTTGCCGCAGGGCGTGGTGCATATTGAGCGCAAGCGTTTTCTGTGGCATGACAGGGTGTACGAGCGCATCCTGCTGAACAATCACAGCGATACGCCGGTGCAGGTGCCGCTAATGCTGACCTTCGCCGCTGATTTTCGCGATATGTTCGAGGTGCGCGGCCAGCAGCGCGAACAGCGAGGTCAACTGCGGCCGCTGCGGGTAGAGCAGCAGCGTGTGGAGATGGCCTATGAGGGACTGGACCATCAGTTGCGTACTACCTCGCTGAATTTCTCCCTGCCGCCGCGCCGTCTGGATGCGCACCGTGCCGAGTTTTTAATTGATATTGCCGGACATGGTTATCAGGAAGTCTATCTTGAAATCGGACCTGAACGCAGCACGCCCAGTCGGGAGCGTTACCGTCGCGCAGCCGCAGCCGCGCGACGCATGATGCGCCGCCGAAGCCGACGCGGCGCCCGTCTGCAGGCGTCGGGCCGGTTGTTCCAGGCCTGGCTGGACAAATCACGTATGGACCTGGCGCTGCTGACCACGGAACTGGAGGAGGGGCCTTATCCCTATGCCGGTATCCCGTGGTTTTCTACGCCGTTCGGGCGAGACGCTATCATCACGGCATTGCAGACGCTGTGGCTCGATCCGGAGCTGGCGCGTGGTGTGCTGGCCTTTCTTGCCAAAAATCAGGCCGAGGAGGATTCCACCTTCCGCGATGCGCAGCCGGGTAAAATCATGCATGAAACCCGTAAAGGCGAAATGTCCGCCATTAACGAGCTGCCGTTTGGTCGCTATTACGGCGGGGTGGATACCACACCACTGTTTCTCATGCTGGCCGGGGCTTATGTCCAACGTACCGGTAATGATGCTTTTATCACCACCATCTGGCCTGCACTGATGCGCGCTGCCAGCTGGCTGGAGCGGATGGTGGAAACCAGCCCGCGTGAGCTGGTGGAATATGCGCGCGGCGAAGTCAGCGGATTGCTTAATCAGGGCTGGAAGGACAGCCATGACTCGGTGTTTGATGAACAGGGCAATATGGTGCAGGGGCCGATAGCTCTGATTGAAGTACAGGGATACGCTTACCGCGCCTGGCTTGAAATGGCCGGGCTGGCGCGGCGGCGCGGGCTGGCTGAGCAGGCCGAGAAATGGGAACAGCGTGCTGATAAGCTGCGTCAGGCTGTGGAAACACGTTTCTGGCTTGAGGAGCGTCAGTTCTATGCGCTGGCGCTGGATGGCCAGGGCAATCCCTGTGGGGTTCGTGCTTCCAATGCCGGGCATTTGCTCTACTGCGGATTGCCAGCACCAGAGCGGGCGCAGGCCACAGGCAAACAACTGCTGTCGCGTGCCTTTAACAGCGGCTGGGGGATCCGCACGCTGGCAGTAGAGGCAGCGCGTTATAACCCGATGTCGTATCACAATGGTTCGGTGTGGCCGCACGACGTGGCGCTATGCGCTGCGGGGCTGGCACGTTATGGCGAGCGGGACGGCGTGATGCACTTGCTTTCCAGCCTGTTTGAAGCCGCCGTTTACTTTGATATGCGCTTGCCTGAGCTGTTTTGCGGTTTTGAACGCGATCCCGGCGAAGCGCCGATCGCCTATCCGGTCGCCTGCCTGCCGCAGGCGTGGGCGTCAGGTTCCGTGTTTATGCTGATGCAGGCCTGTCTGGGCATAACGATTGATGGCCGCCGTGAAACGGTAACCGTTGAGCAGCCGAGGCTGCCGGTAGGCATTGATTGTTTGCAAATCAGGCGGCTGGCTGTCGGCGATTCGCTGTTGGATCTGACATTTCAGCGTCTTGGCGCGCAGGTGGTGGTTTCCGTGGAACAGCGACAGGGCAAGGCGGTGGTTAACGTCTCCCTGGGAGGTGAGGGCCAGCGATTAACCTGACAAATTGAAAACCTTACGGACCAGCCATTATTTCTGATATAACCTGGCGGAACGCTGGCTCAGCCACAGCCCGCGTTCCGCAAGGAGAAGCATTATATAGTGCTGGCCTGGCTTCAGGTTATTCCTCATAAGTACGCAACATTTCTGGTCCCCGTTTCGCTATCCACTCGATAAAGCTGCGATGTTTGACGCCTGCATGGTGATCCTGACGCCAAAGCAGGTGAACCGGTCGTGGCGAGGGCAAAGTATGTTCCAGTAATGAGATGAGCCTCCCGGCGGCAATATCTTCAGCCAGCAGCAGCCGCGGCTGAAAAATCATGCCAGCACCAGAAAGCGCTGCGCGTCTGAGCGCCTGGCCATCATTGCAGCTGAATGTGGCACTCTCTGGCCAGATTACGCTATCGCCGCTGCGCCAGGCGTTGCGTTTATTCCAGCTGGTGTAGCGCAGGCATCGATGCGACGCCAGGTCTTCCAGACTTTGTGGCGTGCCATATCGGGCCAGATACGCTGGCGCGGCGGCAATCACCATGTGGTAAACGCCAATGTGCTGGGCAACCAATGGCGTATCGCTCGACAAATTGCCAATGCGGAAAACAAAATCGAATCCTTCAGCGATTACATCAACAAAGCGGTCGCTCAGTTCCAGTTCAATATGTACATCGGGAAACTGCAGTTGGTATTCGCTACATAAAGAGGCGATGACGCAAGCACCCAGCGTGGTTGCCACGCTAATGCGCAAGCTTCCAGCCGGAAAACGGCGCAAACTTTCAATACGACTTTCAGCATTGTGCAAGGCGGCCATTACCTGCAGGCTCTCCTGATACCAGGCTTTACCGGCTTCCGTCAGGGTTTGACGCCGGGTATTGCGTTGCAGCAGTCTGGTTTGAAAGTACGCTTCCATCTGTGCGACCGCTTTGCCGGTCATTACGGCGGATATATCCAGTTGTTTTGCCGCTTCACTGAAGCTGCCGCTTTCAACAACCGCCACGAAAATTTCCATCCAGCGTAATTTATTCATGATTACTAACTTTTAGTTTTTAATGATTAAATTTTTGGCCCATTTTTCCCGTGATTGCAATCTATCAGTATGGAATCAGGCTAACTGTCGGGAGGATAAAATGAAAGTAATGGTAATTGGTGCCAGCGGTACCGTTGGACGGGCGGTGGTTGAAAATCTTGCACGGGATCATGACATCATTCGCGTTGGTAAAACCCAAGGCGATTACCGGGTAGATCTGACAGATGAGGCCAGCGTAGAGCGGTTATTTGCGCAGTGCGGCAAAGTTGACAGTGTGATCTCGGCAACCGGCGGCGTACATTTTGGTCCATTGAGTGATATGAGTAGTACGCAGTTTAATTCCGGGTTGCAGGATAAACTGATGGGACAAGTGCGGCTGGTACTGATTGGGCAGAATCATCTTAACCCCGGCGGATCCTTTACCCTGACAACCGGTATTCTTACCCAGCACCCTATTCGCACTGGCGTTAACGCGACGGCGGTTAATGCCGCGCTGGAAGGGTTTGTGCTTGCTGCGGCTAATGAACTGCAGGGATTACGGATCAACGCCGTCAGCCCAACAGTGCTAACCGAGGCGCTGGATAAATATGGGCCTTTCTTTCCTGGTTTTGAAAGCGCTGCTGCCAGTCGGGTGGCACTGGCTTATCGCCGCAGTCTGGAAGGCATTGATACCGGTAAAGTCTACCGCGTATGGTAAGAGACAAACGCGCCGCAGGGCGGTGCGTTTTTTTACTTAGCGTATTTCGGTGATGGCAGGATGAAAGCGTGGCGTAGATTTGTTGGCATAGCGCATAACGGAAAGATCGCTGAAAGGAATAGCCGGTGCTCTGCCAGATATCAGGTCTGCAAGCAATTGTCCCGAGCCGCACGCCATGGTCCAGCCCAGGGTACCATGACCCGTATTTAAAAAGAGATTTTCAAAACGCGTAGCGCCAACAACAGGTGTGCCATCCGGTGTCATAGGACGCAAACCTGTCCAGAAGGAGGCTCTGGAGAGATCCCCGCCATTAGGATAGAGATCGTTAACCACCATTTTCAGCGTTTCACGCCGTGCTTCCTTTAATTGAGTGTTAAAACCCACCACTTCCGCCATGCCGCCGACACGAATCCGGTCGTTAAAACGTGTCACTGCTATTTTATAGGTTTCATCCAGAATGGTTGAAGCTGGCGCGGCGGCTGGATCGGTCACAGGAATGGTCAGCGAATACCCCTTTAACGGATAAACTGGAATTGATACCAGTCCGTGCAACAACTGCGTAGAGTAAGAACCGCAAGCCACAATATAGCGATCGGCGCTCATTACCTGATTACCGCACCGTACGCCGAGAAGGCGATCGCTGTCTGTCAGAAGCTTATCAACGGTACAGTTATAAACAAAAGTCACGCCTGCCTCTTCAGCCATCTTCGCCAGCTGCTTTGTAAACATCTGGCAGTCGCCGGTTTCATCATTTGGCAGACGCAGGCCGCCAGTGAGTTTATGCGCCACGCTGGCCAACGCAGGCTCCACCTGCGCCAGCTGGCGTGATTCCAGCAATTGATAGGGGACGCCCGCGTCTTTCAGCACCGCAATATCCTGCGCGGCATGATCAAATTGCGCGGCGGTGCGAAACAGTTGTAGCGTGCCCCCCTGGCGTTCATCGTAGGCGATACCGGTTTCACGCCTTAGCGCACGCAGGCAGTCACGGCTGTATTCAGCAATACGCACCATGCGGGCTTTATTTTCCGCATAATTCTCATGGTTGCAGTTTTTTAGCATTTGCCACATCCAGCGCAGCTGGAACCGCGATCCATCCGGACGAATAGCCAGCGGCGCATGCCGCTGAAACATCCATTTTATCGCTTTGAGTGGGATACCGGGCGCAGCCCATGGCGTGGCATAGCCTGGAGAAATCTGTCCTGCGTTGCCTGCACTGGTTTCTTCTGCGGCGGCAGGCTGGCGATCGACTACGGTGACCTCATGTCCGGCTTTAGCGAGATACCAGGCGCTGGTAACGCCCACCACGCCGCCGCCCAAAATCAACACTTTCATTAGCGATTCTCCAAAACAGAAAGTCTGGCCTGCAGATTAGTGGTTACTGGGAAAAGCAAACTGTGCTGCTTCCGGGCTTTGTTGTTTAGGCCAGCGCTGAGTAATGGTTTTACGCCGCGTATAGAAGCGTACGCCGTCAGGGCCATAAGCGTGCAGATCGCCAAACAATGAACGCTTCCAGCCGCCAAAGCTGTGAAAAGCCATCGGTACCGGTAACGGCACGTTAACGCCAACCATCCCTGCTTCAATCTCATTACCGAAGCGACGAGCCGCTTCACCGTCGCGGGTAAAGATGCAGGTGCCGTTGCCATATTCATGTTCGTTGATCAATGCGATGGCCTGTTCAAGAGAGGGAACGCGCACGACGCAAAGCACCGGCCCAAAAATCTCTTCCTGATAAATGCGCATCTCCGGCGTTACGTAGTCGAAAAGACAACCGCCAAAAAAGAAGCCGTTTTCATGATCTTTTATCCGTAATGCGCGACCATCCACAACTAATGTTGCACCTGCTGAAATCCCCTCTTCAACATAGCTTGCAACTTTATCGCGGTGCGCCGCGGTTACCAGCGGCCCCATGTCCAGGCCGCACTGCGTACCGGCACCTATTTTCAGTGCTGAGACTTTGGGGGCCAGTTTGCCAATCAATGCTTCCGCGACAGCATCGCCGATGCAAACCGCAACGGAAATCGCCATACAACGTTCACCGCAGGAGCCATAGGCCGCGCCCATTAACGCGCTGACAGCATTATCCAGATCGGCATCCGGCATTATAACCGCATGGTTTTTCGCACCACCCAGCGCCTGTACACGTTTTCCGCGTCGGGTTCCCTCGTGATAAATATATTCCGCGACTGGCGTAGAGCCAACGAAGCTGATGGCTTTTACATCCGGGCTGTCGAGCAGCGCATCAACGGCTTCTTTATCGCCATTAACGACATTGAGTACGCCAGCCGGCAAGCCTGCCTGTTGAAACAACGAAGCGATCAGCAACGTAGAACTGGGATCGCGCTCGGAAGGCTTCAGGACAAAGGTATTGCCGCAGGCAATGGCCAGTGGATACATCCACAGCGGTACCATCGCCGGGAAATTGAAAGGAGTGATGCCTGCCACCACGCCGACGGCGTGGAAATCGCTCCATGTATCAATACCTGAACCGGCGTTACGGTTATATTCGCCTTTTAACAGTTCAGGCGCAGCGCAGGCATATTCGACGTTTTCAATACCACGTTTCAGCTCACCGGCGGCATCTTCCAGGGTTTTTCCGTGCTCTTCGCTAATCAGCGCCACAATCTCCTTTTCATGGGCTTCCAGCAATTGCCTGAAGCGGAATAACACCAGAGTGCGTTTCGCTGGAGGAAGATCGCGCCATGCAGGCAGAGCGGCTTTCGCAGCGGCAATCGCTGCCTGCACGGTAGCCGTGCTGGCCAGCTCTACCTGACGAATCGCTTCACCGGTAGCGGGATTAAAAACCTGGGCGGTACGGCCGTCAGGCTTACGTACCTCTCCATTAATCAAATGAGTAACTGTATTCATATAATGCTCCTTAATTAATGTGATGCAGCGCTTCGCCCACGGCGTCAAACAGGCGATCCAGCTCGGCTGGCTGCGTATTGAACATCGGACCAAATTGCAAGGTATCGCCGCCAAAACGGACATAGAACCCCGCTTTCCACAGCGCCATGCCAGCATCAAAAGGACGCACAGTGGCATCACCTTCGCGCGATGCCAGTTGAATAGCGCCAACCAGTCCGCAATTGCGAATATCAAGAACGTGCGGGCAGCCGCGCAGGCCGTGTAGGGTACGTTCAAAATGGGGAGCAAGTTCAGCAGACTGCGCAATCAGTGATTCGCTTTCCAGCAGATCGAGCGTGGCCAGCCCGGCGGCACAGGCGACCGGATGCGCGGAGTAGGTATAACCGTGACTAAATTCCACGGCATGTTCCGGCAGCGGCTGAGACATGAAAGTGTTATAGATTTCACTGCTGGCGACCACGCCACCAAGCGGGATCGCGCCATTGGTAACCTGTTTAGCGAAATTGAGAATATCAGGCGTGACGCCGAAATATTCTGCACCGGTCCACCGTCCCATGCGACCAAAACCCGTAATCACCTCATCAAATATCAGCAGAATGTTGTGCTGAGTACAGATCTCGCGCAGTCGTTGCAGATAGCCCTGCGGTGGAATAAGAGCACCTGCTGAGCCAGAAAGCGGCTCAACAATCAGGGCGGCAATGTTGGAGGCGTCATGCAGTTCAATCAGCTTGAGCATCTCGTCGGCCAGTGCCACTCCGCCTGTTTCCGCCATGCCCGCGGTGAATGCCATATTGGGCTGCAATGTATGGGGGAGGTGGTCAACATCCATAAATTGACCGAACATTTTACGGTTGCCGCCAATGCCGCCGAGACTGGTGCCTGCAATATTTACTCCATGGTAACCACGCGCGCGGCCAATCAGTTTGGTTTTTGTCGGTTGACCTTTGGCTCGCCAGTAGGCGCGCGCCATTTTCACTGCCGTATCCGCCGATTCCGAGCCAGAACCGGTAAAAAAGACGTGATTCAAATCGCCCGGCATGCGTTGCGCAATGTTATCGGCCAGCTGGAAAGAGAGCGGATGACCGTACTGAAAACCGGGTGAGTAATCCAGCGTACCCAACTGCTTCGCTACCGCCGTCTGGATTTCGCTGCGTGTATGGCCTGCGCCGCAGGTCCATAGTCCTGACAGACTGTCAAAAATCTGACGTCCGGTATCATCGGTCAGCCAACGGCCTTGCGCGGCAACAATAAAACGTGGATCCCGATGAAAATTGCGATTAGCGCTAAAAGGCATCCAGTGCGCTTTTAAATTCAGTGCGGCGGTATTAACGGCTTCAGACATATTTTTTCCTCCCGACAGGTTCAGAAGGAGTGTGCATTTAAGTTATGGTTAAGTTAAATCTATTTAAACTAACCTTTAGTTACGGAATTGCTCACCTATATGAAAACTAAATCTCTGGCCCAGGTAACGGATTTTGATATCAAACTGCTGCGCATTTTTAAAACGGTAAGCGAATGCGGCAGCTTTTCGGCAGCGGAAGGTTTGTTGGGGATTACGCGATCGGCGGTCAGCCTGCATATGAGCGATCTGGAAAAACGACTGGGAATGCGCCTCTGTCAGCGCGGACGTGTCGGCTTTGCCTTAACCGATGAAGGTCGGGAAATATTGCGTCACAGCGAAACGCTGTTGGCAGCAATTGAGACATTCAGGCAGCAGGTCAATCAGTTACACAAGCAGCTGCGCGGGGAATTTAACATTGGCATTATCAACAATCTGGTAACGCAGCCGATGATGCAAATTACCCAGGCGCTGGCTTTGCTGCGGGAAAAAGGGCCGGAAATTCGTATTAACCTCAGCATGTGTACCGCAGCTGAAATTGAACGCGGCCTAATGGATGGACGGCTGCATGTGGGCGCGCTGCCGCTGACGTCACCCATATCCGGGCTAGACTATACGCAGCTTTATGATGAAAAATCATACCTTTATTGCAGCAGCCAGCATCCGTTGTTTGCTTTGCAGGAAACGCCTGATGACAAGGAACTGGCACAATACGATGCCATTGCACCCAGTTTTCGCATGACGGCTGAAACTATTGGCATGCATCAAAGACTCAACTGTACCGCTACTGCCTCAGATCGAGAAGGTATCGCTTTCCTTATTCTTACCGGCCGTTTTATTGGTTTTCTGCCCGATCACTATGCGGCGCAGTGGGTTGGGAAAAATTTGATGCGCGCTATCAAACCGGAATTTTTTAACTTCAGCAGTAAAATTGCCATTGTCACCCGAAAGGGGCGACGTCCAAATACTATTCTCGACGTTTTCCTGCAGAACCTTGCTCGCTAAACCTGTTGAATTTGATTCTTTGAAACCGATCACATCAGGCAAGCGATCGGCTTCAAACTTTAACGATAAGTAAACCATATTGGTTGACTTTGTTAATTTTGTGCTTCTATTCTCCCTGTTATCACTGCATACAAATTTGTATACATGTGACGATGTATAAGCACCACCTAACTGTTCCTGTTCGCAACACTCACGCCTGAACGAGGTCTTTATGGTCCGTGTTTGTCTGTCAAATATTCAAAAGTTTTCCTGTCGTCTGGCGCTTGGTGCCTTGCTTTTTAGCACGATAACCGCAGCCCATTCCGCTGCCAATTACTGGCAGACTATCCAGAAAAAAGGCGTATTACGCTGTGGAGCCGCATCGGCTGCGCCTTATGTTATGCGCGACCCGAAAACGGGTCAGTACAGCGGTTATTTCGCTGAACTGTGTCGCGATTTCGGCCAGGATGTGTTGAAAGTAAAAGTGCAATTTGTTGATGCCAACTGGGATACGTTGGTTGCAGGATTACAGAGCGATAAATGGGATATGGCGATGGCGTTAAATCAGACGCCTGAAAGGGCGCTGGCAGTAGGCTTTTCCGCACCCGCGCAAGATTATCAGATATCGCTGCTGGTCAATAAAGACAACCCCAAACTCACTGGGGCAGGCGATAAAATCGCTGATTATGATAAGCCGGGCGTAATTTTCGCCGTTATGTCAGGAACGGCGCAAGATAAAGCGATTAGCGCCGTAGTTAAACAAGGCAAAATTATGCGTTTGCCGGGCAATGATGAAACACGACTGGCACTGATGGCGCGCCGGGCTGATGTGTTGGTGGATGCCAGCGATACCAACCACCTGTTTGCGCTGGCCAATCCCGGCTGGGCCAAAGAAGTTTTACCGAAGCCGGCATTGGCTAAACAGGGTGTCTCTTTTGCTTTACCCCGCACCGTAACAGAAGCGGATATGAACGTTCTTAATATTTATCTGACGCAACGGCGTGCCACTGGTGAAATCGACGCACTGGTAAATAAAGCCTCAATGGAAGCAAACGCCGGTAAAACAGGCGCTAATTAAACCTGAAATTTATAACCCGTGTGCATTACGCACGCAGCGGAGGAATAACCATGAGTGCCTCAACCCATTTCGCGGCGGCGTCCGCTCGTCTGCAAGATGAGCAACCAATTTATATTAATGAATATCATAAAGGCAGCTTTATTCAGTTGGATAAAGTTTATAAGTCTTATGGTGAGCTGGTAGTGATGGATAATTTTGAGCTCACCATGAAAAATGACGATCGGCTGGTAATAATTGGCCCAAGCGGGAGTGGTAAGAGTTCTTTGCTGCGTGTGTTAATGGGACTGGAAGGCATTCAGGGTGGAGAAATAAATTTTCAAAAACAGAGTTATATCATTGGTGATAAAAGCAAGCATGCCAAAATAGTTAATGCCGACATTCAGAAGAAAATTGGTATGGTGTTCCAACACTATACGCTATTTCCGCACCTCTCTATATTACAGAATCTTATTTTGGCACCGGTAAAAGTGCATAAAATAGAAAAGAAAACGGCGATTGAAAGGGCGCGTGCACTACTGGCTCGTTTTGGGCTGGAAAGTAAGCTCAACGCTTATCCCAGCCAGCTTTCCGGAGGGCAGAAGCAACGCGTGGCTATTGCACGCGCCCTGATGTTGGAGCCGGAACTGATGCTTTTCGATGAGGTCACTTCCGCGCTCGATCCTGAAATGGTGGTAGAAGTACAAAGCGTCATGATGCAGTTGGCAGAACAAAAAATGGCTATGATTATCGTCACACACGATATGCATTTTGCCCGTCACATTGCTTCTCGCGTCGTATTTTGTGCTAATGGGAAAATCGTTGAGCAAGGTCATCCCGATACGCTGTTTACCCGCCCAAAAGAAAAACGCACTCGTGAGTTTTTAGAAAAAGTGCTGCATTTAGATTAAAGAGGTGAAATATGGATTATCAGTTTGATTTTCATTTCTTACAAGGTAATGCAGGTGCGCTGTGGGACGGGTTAAAAGTAACGCTGGAATTAGCGTTAATTGCCAATGTTTTGGGGCTGGTATTAGGTTTTATTCTCTGTCTCATGGCAATGAGCCCTGTTGCATTATTACGCTGGCCAACAAAGCTTTTTATTGAGTTTTTCCGCTGTACGCCAGTGTTACTGCAAATTGTCTGGTTTTATTACTGCGTCCCTATGCTATTTAACCTGTTTATTGATCCAATATATATGGGCTTTTTAGCGCTCGGCCTGAATCTAGCTGCTTTTAACGCTGAAGCCTATCGGGCGGGTGTGCAGGCGGTGCCGCGTGAGCATCATGACGCCAGCGTGGCGCTGGGGTTAAACCGGTTGCAGCAAACGCTGTATGTCGTGCTGCCGCAGGCGATCCGTAGCGCGCTGCCGGTACTGATGACCAACGGCATCTCGATTCTTCAGCAGAGTGCGCTGGTCGCCATCGTTGCCATCTCCGACCTGATGTACGTCGGCAAAAATATTGCCACGGAAACGTACCGTCCTCTGGAGATCTATTCGCTAATTGCGCTGATCTATTTCGCGTTATCGCTACCTATCTCGCGGCTGGTTTCCTTTATCGAGCGTCGTCAGGACGCAGTTACTGAACGTTAAGGGGCTGATTATGACGCTTGATTTCTCACAAGTTTTTTCTTACTGGCAGGTCCTGTTGCAGGGGCTGGGGCTTACGCTGGCTTTTACCCTAAGCTGCGCACTGTTAGGAAGCACGGCTGGTTTTGTTGTCAGCCTGCTGCGTATGTCGCCGCTGCGTCCCTTACGCTGGCTTATTACGCTCTATGTTGAATTTTTTCGCGGCACGCCGCTGCTGATACAGCTTTTCTGGGTCTTTTTCTGTTTTCCGGTGGTGTTTCACATCAATATCGCGCCCTGGGTGTGTGTGACCCTTTCGCTGGTGCTGTATATGACGGCAATAACCAGCGAAACCTTCCGTGGTGCATTGAAATCAATCGCTGGCGAACAACATGATGCCTGCGTGGCCCTGAGCCTGACTCCGGTGGTTAAGACTTTTTATGTCATCTTCCCCCAGGCCATGCTGCGCGCAATACCCACACTGCTCTCGAACGTTGTCAGTTTGTTTAAAGAGAGCGCGCTGATTTCATCGGTCGGCGTCGCGGATCTGATGTTTGTCGGTCAGAACATTTCCAACAGTACCGCGCGTCCGGTTGAGTTTTTGAGCGCCGTTGCGGTGATCTATTTCGTTGTGGCATTCCCCTTAACGCGCCTGGTTGGCGTGGTCGAGTCGCGTTTGTTACGGCGTTATGCCCTTTGAACAAAGAATAAATGGAGAAAAATATGCAACTGAAAGGTATTTTACCGGCCCTGGTGACACCGTTTAACGATGCTGGTGCGGTCGATCATGAGCAATTAGCCAATATTCTGGAGTATCAGTTGAACGCCGGTGTTAACGGCTTTGTGCCGCTGGGCTCAACGGGAGAGTATTATGCGCTGACTAATGAAGAGCGTCGTCAGGTATTGAAAACGGTGAAAACCGTAGTGGGCGATCGCGGCACCCTGATTGCCGGCGCAAACGGATCCTGTACACGCGAAGTCATGGAACAGGTAAAGCAGACGCTGGATGCAGGTTACAACAACCTGCTGATTGCGCCGCCCTATTATGCGCTGCCCTCACAGGAAGAACTGATTGGCCATTACCGCGCCATTCTTGATGAATTCAGTGATATTAATCTGGTGCTTTATAACTACCCGGTCCGCACCAATGTTGAAGTGGGTTTCAAAGTACTGGACGCATTTAAAGATCATCCTCGGGTTGTAGGTATCAAAGAAAGTAGTGGTAGCGTACTGCGTGCTGTTGAAATTGGCGACGCTTATAAAGAGCACTATCAACTTTCCTGTGGTTCAGATGATGTTGCCTTTGACTTTTTTATCTGGGGTGCCAGCAGTTGGATTTGCGGGCCGGCTAACTGCTTCCCTAATCAAATTGTTGATTTTTATCGTAAGTTTAGCAGCGGCGATCTCAGCGGAGCCCAGAATGTCATGCGTTCTTTGTTCCCGGTTATGGCCAGTATGGAAGCGGGAAAATTTATTCAGAAGGTAAAGTATGGCTGTGAGTTGGCTGGCTTTAAGGCGGGTAATGCACGTATGCCGCTACAGCCGTTGACCACGGAAGAGAAAGCAGAGTTTCGTAAGGTTTTTGAAGCTTCTCAGGGATAAAACCAACAGTACATGCAGGTTTCAGGCGTCAGGGACGACGGCACAGACTATTTAGCATTGAATCGCGCCGCTTTGTCGGCCGTCTACATTGAGTGACAACTATGTCAAAACAGCAGATTCAGCAGAATTCAGTCGTTATTGGCGGCGGTATCGTTGGCGTCTGTTGCGCCCTCTATCTGCAAAAAGAGGGACACCAGGTCTGGCTTATCGATCCGGCTAAGCCGGGCGACAGTACGGCAAAGTGGAGCTGTGGTCAGATGGCGGTTAGTGAAATTATTCCCCTGTCAAAACCTGGTATTTTAAAACGTATTCCGGGCTGGCTGCTGGATCAAAAGGGACCGTTGGCGTTACGTCCTGCCGCCGTTCCGACCATTTTACCCTGGTTTTTACGCTTTGTTGCAAATGCCCGCCACAGCCGGATCGATGCTATCGCGCAGGCGATGGCGACTCTGACGCACGAAGTTTACCGCGATTATGCGCCATTACTGGCAATGTGCCCGGATAAAAGTTTGATGGGGCAGCGTCCGGTGATAGAAGTATTCGATACGCTGCGTGGACTGGAAGCTGAGCGCAAGCATCTGCAACTGCGTGAAACATTAGGCTTTTATACTGAAAACCTGAATGCCTCTGATATTGCGGAGCTTGAACCGGCGCTGGCCGGGAAGTTTTCCCATGGTCTGCTGTTTCCTGACTGGCGCGCCGTTAGCGATACCAGAGGCTTTATCGCGGCGCTAACCGAAGCTTTTATTCGCCAGGGCGGCATACGAATTGAGACTGAAGCCGCCTCGCTGCTTGAAACAGAACAGCAGGCGAACGGCGTTAAGCTGCGTGATGGCCGTATCCTGCCAGCGCAACATGTGGTGATTGCCGCGGGAACCGGCTCGCGTCATTTTTTTCGTCAGTTGGGCGTTCGTGTTCCGCTTACCGGTATTTCAGGCTATCAAACCCTGCTGCCACAGCCGGATGTCGAGTTTCGTCATTCGGTGATTTATGCTGATGGCGGCTTCTGCTTTACACCAATGACGCGCGGGCTGCAAATCGGCGGCACGATTGAATTCGCCGGACCGAATGCTAAACCGGACTTCCGCCGCGCTGACATCATCCTGCAGAAAGCGCGCCAGCTGGTACCGCAACTGAATATCGCGGCAAAAGAGGTTGGCGTCGGCCATCGTCCCTTCCTGCCCGATACCAAACCCATTATTGATCGTTCGCGCCGTCTGAAAAATGTGCTGATGGCCTTTGGTCACGGCCAGTTGGGGCTGACTCTGGGGGCCACCACCGGTCGGCTTATTGCTGACCTCGCCGTACAACGTCCTACTGCTCAGGATCTGAGCCCGTTCAGCGCTTACCGTTTTATGGAAGGAGAACATGCATGAATTTTACCAACCGTTTGTTTATCAATGGAGAATGGGTGATACCGGTTAAAGGTGGCAGCTTCGATACCATCGATCCGGCACACGAAGTGGCAATTGCCCAGGTGGCTGCTGCCACGAAAGAAGATGTGGAGCTTGCGGTACAGGCAGCGCGTCGGGCTTTTGACGAAGGCGAATGGCCCAGTCTGAGCGGTAAATCTCGGGCCGATTATCTTCGCCGTATAGCCAGTCTGATTCGGGATAAACAGCAGATGCTGGCAGAGTTGGAAGTGCGTGATAACGGTAAACCACTGCCGGAAGCGCTCTGGGATATTGGCGATGCCGCCGGTTGTTTCGATTTTTACGCCGACCTGGCGGAAAAGCTGGACGAGTGTCAGGAGGAAACCGTAGCGCTTTCTGACGATCGTTTTAGTTCTGTGGCGCGTAAAGAACCGGTTGGAGTGTGTGGCGCGATTATTCCCTGGAACTTCCCTATGCTGATGGCGGCATGGAAAGTCGCGCCGGCATTGGCAGCGGGCTGTACGGTCGTGCTGAAACCTTCTGAGGTAACGCCGTTAACTGCTTTGCAACTGGCGGATATTGCGCGTGAGGCGGAGCTGCCGCCTGGCGTACTGAATGTGATTACCGGCTTTGGTGCCGAGGCGGGCGCGCCGTTAACTGAACATCCCGGCGTTGATAAGCTGGCGTTTACCGGCAGCGTACCAACCGGTCGCAGGATTATGCAGGCGGCAGCGGCAGAGATTAAAAATGTTAGCCTTGAGCTCGGTGGTAAATCTGCATTTATCGTGTTTGATGATAGCGATATTGAGAAGGCGGTAGAGTGGATACTGTTCGGCATTTTCTGGAATAAAGGCGAAGTCTGTTCCGCAACATCACGCGTGCTGGTACAGCGCGGCCTGTATAATGCGCTATTGCTCCGACTGGTGCAGGAAGCTGAAAAAATTCGCATTGGCAACGGTATGGAACAGGATGTACTGCTTGGGCCATTAGTTAATGCGGCGCAGTATGAAAAGGTACAGCAGGCTATTAACCGGGGCCTGGAGCAGGGCGCAACGCTGCTGAGCGGTGGGAAACGCCCGAAAGAAAAGAAAAAAGGCTTTTTCCTTCAGCCGACCATTTTTACTGATGTAGCGGAAGAGAGCGATCTCTGGCGCGAAGAGATTTTCGGCCCGGTAGTATGTATACGTCCGTTTGATGATGAAGCGGAGGCGCTGGCTTCAGCCAACCGTTCACGCTTTGGGCTGGCTGCTGCCGTAATGTCTTCCGACCTGGTGCGCGCTGAACGCGTCGCACGCAAATTGCGTGCCGGCATCGTCTGGATCAATTGTTCACAGCCCACTTTTACTGAAGCACCATGGGGCGGTTACAAGCAGAGCGGCATTGGACGCGAGCTGGGTGAGTGGGGGCTTAATAACTATTTAGAGATCAAACAGATCACTCGCTATGATAGTCAGGAGCCCTGGGGCTGGTATTTGAAATAAGAGAGAATGCGATGCGCTGGAAAAAAACGTTACAGCTGATTGATGTCCATTGCGAAGGCGAAATCGGCAAAGTCATTACCTCGGGCGTGATTGATATCCAGGGCGCGACCATGCTCGATAAAATGAATTACATCAACGAAGTTGATGACAGCCTGCGGCGTATGGTTACTCTGGAACCACGCGGTTGTTTGCAGATGTCCGTAAATTTGCTTCTGCCCCCGACCGTACCGGGCGCTCATGCCGGTTTTATTGTATTACAGGCAGATAAGGCGCATCCCATGTCTGGCAGCAACTGTATCTGCGTGGTGACCGCACTGCTTGAAACCGGCATGATCGCTATGCAGGAACCTGAAACAACCGTGGTACTGGATACGCCCGCCGGTCTGGTAACCGCTGTGGCGACATGTTCAGACGGACGCTGCCTTAGCGTTTCCCTGGATATGGTGCCTGCCTTTGTGGAGCAACTGGACCATGAATTTACAATTCCTGGTTTCGGCACCATTACGGCGGACATCGCTTTTGGCGGGGTTTACTACGCTCTGATCGACGTCGAGCAAATTCAGCTATCGATATCGCCCGATAATGCACGTGCGCTGGCCAGCTATGGCGTGGAGTTCCGGCATTATATCAATCAACAGATTCAGGTTCGTCATCCTTTATTGCCTTTAATCAATGAGATAGCCTATGTAATGTTTCGTCATCGTGTTGATGAAAAGACCTGGCAGACCTGTACTACCTTACCACCGGGGCGCGTTGATCGTTCGCCATGCGGGACCGGCAGCTCAGCTAACCTTTCAACGCTCGATGCTCGTGGCCAGGTTGAAATAGGCGATCAGCTGACTTCCCGTTCCACTATTAATGGTGAATTCAGGGTGGAGCTGCGAGGCCGCACGCAGGTCGGCGATAAGCTGGCCGTGTTACCGCGTGTGACGGGGCGCGCCTGGGTTTATGGCATTCAACAACTGGGTATCGATCCTGACGATCCGCTATCCGCTGGCTTTATGCTAAGCGATACCTGGGGTCCTGCGTTATGCTGATAAGTCTGTAATATCATAGCGCTCACCAGGCGTGATACAGGGAATTTAATGATGAGCAAACAAAACAGTAGCGAAGAAAGTACCGGACGTCGTCATGCCGGGCGCTATATTTATGAAGAGCTGCGCAAACAAATTTTGACGCTGCAACTTAAACATGGCGAGCAGCTGGATGAAATTTCGCTGGCGACGACGTTTGGCCTGTCGCGCTCTCCGGTGCGCGATGCCATGGCGCGGCTGGTTAGCGAAGGGCTGGTAACCATTCTTCCAAACCGTACAGCCATTGTTACGCCGTTTGAAATTGAAGAGTTTCCTCATTACATCACCGCATTAGATCTGATGCAGCGTGCGGTAACGCGGCTGGCCGCGACACATCGTAATGATGAAGATATAGCCAGAATCGAGGCGGCCAATGAAATATACATGGAGAAAGTCTACAAGGGCGAATTCAGCGCGATGGCTGAAAAAAATAAGGAGTTTCATCTGGCTATTGCCGCTGCAGCGCGTAACAGTTATCTGGCCAACTACTATGAAAAACTGCTCTCTGAAGGCCAGCGGATTCAGCATCTGCAGTTCGACTTTATGACACGTCAGGATACACCGCTAAAGCTGGGACGCGATCATGATGAGTTGATTGCCGCAATCAAAGCCGGAGATGCTGAAACTGCCGATCGGGTTGCTCATGAGCATACCATGCTGTTTCAGAACCGCTTCCTGACCTTTATGCAGCGTAACTTACTGAGCGATATGGAACTACAATATTAATCCCGATGTTGGTGCCCTATTAGCTGAGCGCCGCGACGATCCAAAAATTTTATCGCGCTGGCTTTCGACCCAGATGTTGCGCCTTATTGATAACGTAGATTGTTGTGATTAACGCATTATGGGTCGTTACCTGACAACAAGGAGATGAATATGCACCACCTGTCCGGGAAAGTCATTCTGGTTACTGGCGCCACGAAAGGCATAGGCCGTGAAATTGTCAAAGCGCTACATGCTGAAGGCGCGATGGTGATTGGCCATTACGGTCACGATCGCCAGAGCGCAGTGCAGCTGGCTGAACAGTACCCTCAACGTCTCCAGTTTGTACAACAGGATCTGTCGCAGCCCGATGCCGCAGAGAAACTCTGGAATGAAGCACTGAAATGCTGCGAAAAGATCGATGTTCTGGTGAATAACGCGGGAGTATATAGCGCATCCCCGCTTGCAGACGCCGCTGCCTGGGACGACGGCTGGCAGGTGAATCTACAAGTAAATTTGCGTACGCCTGCGGATCTATGCCGACTGGCGATTGAACACTACTCCCAACGCGGCGGTGGCATCATTATTAATATGGCCAGCCGCTCTTCTCACCGTGGTGACGGACCAGACCATCTGGCTTATGGTGCAGCAAAAGGCGGTCTGTTGGCGCTAACCAAAGGTATTGCGCGAGGGTACGGTCAGCAGAACGTTTTGGCCTATGCGCTGGCACCGGGATGGGTACGCACCGCCATGGCAGAAGAACATATTGCGCAAATAGGAGAGGAAGCGGCTACCGCCAACCTGCCTTTGGGAGAAGTGACGCCGCCCTCCGATGTCGCAGCGATGATCGCTTTTCTGGCGAGCGGACGATGCCGACATGCCACCGGTTCGACCATTGACATTACCGGGGCTGACTATGTGCGCTAACATACCGAACTGGCGAGTCGCGCGTTACCTGCCATTGAAATGAAGCCTGTGCATTAAGCGCAAAATTTCCCTGCCATCATCTCTCGCGCCGATATAATTACAATCGGCGCTTTTCCCATGCCTGAATAATGTCCTTATTTTTCTACCCACCGTGTGCCCGTCTGCCGATATTTTCACCGGATTGAGACGAAAATTAACCTTTGCATAATAATACTCAGAATCATTTTAACAAATACACGTATGTGTTCACGATTGTTAACTTTTTGTTGACTTCCCAAAGTTGGGATCTTTATCATCCCACCCGCTGTTGTGTACAAGATTGAATACATAAGTAGGGTTTTCTTTTTGGCTCTATTCAACGTTTCAATCGTTACGGTACACAACGGAAACCATGCAGAAAGCAGCGGTTTGATAGATACGTTCCTGGCTGCTTCTAATCGTCTGTTTAGCCTGCAGGCTGGTGTAAGGAATTTATTGAAGCGGCTTTATGTATGGGCAAGGGAATGGTTCAGGTGGTTTGGAAATGATTGGTTAATACCAATTTTCGAAATCGGAAGAGAAAAATTTTAATTTGATTGGGAAGATGTTGTGAATACAGGCAACCCGGGGAAAGCGGGGCAAAGGTGGCTGGCTATTGTAGGAATTATTTCCGCCTTAGCCGGGATCTATTTTGTAGTAGGTGGTATCTGGTTGGCATGGCTTGGAGGAAGCTGGTACTTCCTGTTAGCCGGGCTGATGTTGCTGGGAAGTGGTGTAGCCATTTTCCGTCGGAAATTAGCCGGTGCCGTATTATTCGCGCTGACTCTACTGTTTACCGCGGTATGGGCGTTATGGGATGTCGGTCTGGCGTTTTGGCCGCTCTTCTCGCGTCTGTTTGCATTAAGTGCTGGCGCGGTAGTTATTGCTTTTAGCGTGGTGCCTTTGCTTACCGACAACCGCAAGGTGAAGTTGTGGGCACGCAGCCTGGGCTCGGTTATGCTGGTAGGTGTTGTCTGGACCTTTATCAGTTCGTTTCAACCCAAGAACATTATCAGGAATGCAGACGAGATCGCGTCACTGCCTGTGCCAGATGATGCGAGCACGGATAAAGAGCCGGCGAACTGGAACACCTGGTCCGGTGACAATCACGGCTCCCGTTTTTCAGCGCTCAGTGATATCACGCCAGAAAACGTCAAGGATCTGAAGGTCGCCTGGACTGCCCATACGGGCGAGGCTGTGGTTCCCGGCACCGGTGATGCTGCCGATCAGAATACGCCGCTGCAAATCGGCGACAGTCTTTACGTCTGTACCGCCTATACCTCGTTGATCTCTTATGACATCGATAGCGGCAAAGAAAAGTGGCGTTATACCGCAGGCCGCGGTAATTCAAAGTATCAGCGCTGCCGTGGCGTTGCATATTTTGATGCGACTACTTCGAAAGATGTAACCAGCACAACCGGTGAGCCGCTTGATGCTTCCATCAGCCCGCAGCGTATCTTCTTCCCAACCGGCGATGGCCGACTGGTTGCCATTGATGCGCACACAGGCAAACCCGCAGCGAACTTTGGCGATAACGGCGTTATCGACCTCAAAGTCGGTATGGGCGAAGTTAAGCCGGGATATTACCAGCAGTCTTCAGCACCACTGGTTGCCGGGAATCTGGTTATTGTCGGCGGTCGTGTTATCGACAACTTCGAAACGGGCGAACCGCCTGGCGTAGTACGTGCCTATGACGCGGTCACCGGTAAACTGGTTTGGGCATGGGATCCGGGCAATCCGGCAGTTACGCGTGAGCCGCTTTCACCGGAAGGCTATACTCGCGGCACGCCGAACGTTTGGGTAGCCATGTCGTATGACGCTGAACTGGGAATGGTTTATTTACCTACCGGCAATGCGACGCCAGATTTCTATGCTGGCGAGCGAACCGCGCTGGATGACAAATATGGTTCATCTGTTGTGGCATTGAATGTGGCCACCGGCCGTCCAGTCTGGTCATTCCAGACAGTGCATCATGATCTATGGGACTTTGATGTTACGGGACAGCCTCTGCTGTACGACATTCCTAACGATGACGGTTCAGTAACACCTGCGCTGGCGGAAGTCTCTAAAACCGGCATGATCTATCTGTTGGATCGTCGTAACGGTAAACCTCTCGCCGACATTAAAGAACTTCCTGTACCGCAAGGAAATGCACCCGGCGAGCGTTATTCACCTACACAGCCTTACTCCACCGGTATGCCGGGCATCGGCAATGAGGTGTTGACTGAGTCTGATATGTGGGGCGCTACCCCGTTTGACCAGTTGATTTGCCGCATTCGCTTCAAATCAAGCCGTTATGACGGCATTTTCACGCCACCGGGATTAGATACTGCGATTCAATATCCGGGCTCGCTGGGTGGCATGAACTGGGGCGGTGTCTCGGTTGATCCCACGACCAACCTGATGTACGTGAACGATCTACGTTTAGGCTTGTATCACTATCTGGTGCCGGCTAAAGATATTCCGCCGGGGCTGGGTAGCAGTGAAGAAATGGGTATCGTAGTGCAAAAAGGTTTGCCATACGGCTCTATGCGTCAGCGCTTCATGTCGCCTTTGGGCGTACCTTGCCAGGCACCACCTTTTGGTACACTTTCGGCGATCAATCTTAAAACGCACAAGCTGGTCTGGCAGGTTCCTGTTGGCACGGTACAAGACACCGGCCCGTTGGGGATCCCTGTCGGCCTGAAAATGCCGCTTGGCATGCCGACCCTTGGCCCATCGCTGGCAACACGTTCAGGATTGATTTTCTTCGCCGGAACCCAGGATTTCTATCTGCGCGCCTTCAACAGCCGCACCGGCGAAGAGGTTTGGAAATCAAGGCTGCCTGTAGGTACGCAGAGCGGTCCTATTACCTATCGCTCGAAGAAAACCGGCAAGCAATATGTGGTTATCTTTGCTGGCGGTTCGCCGCATTCACCGAAAACCGGGGATGATATTATCGCCTATAGTCTGCCTTGATCTGCATGCTCGTTAGCTTTTGTCGGTGACTGAGCAGGATAAACCCGCTTTAGGCATCGGCTTTAATTAACGCTAAAAAGCTAAGCCCGCATTATGCGGGCTTTTTTTTGTCCCTCGTTCACCGGCCCGGTGTCCTTGTTAATCCAGGGCAAGAGCATTTCACCTTTATCCGTGCCTGTTGATTAATACACCGGCTGCGACGCCACTGTTGTCAGTGTTTTTCGCACAAAGCGAGCTTGTGTCGTGCCGGATTTCATTACAGAAATATTAAGCAAATCAGCCAGTGCAGGACACTGGCTTTATAATTAAGCGCTGAAGAAGCTTATTATCTACGCTTCCGGTTCGGCGTTAGTTCAGCAGGCAACAGCTAATTTGCGAATCTTACCTAACTGGCGCGTCTGGGAAAACTGAGTGCACAACGGTCATTCAGGCTGCTCCAGCACCATCGGCCTGAGCCGTTTTTTAATCCGCCAAAAGTAAAATGCGGTCAGGATCGCCAGCCATACCAGCCCGGCGATCAGTGCCAGGCGGGTTTCCGCCACCGCACCCAGCACGCCAATGACCAGCAGCATAAACAGCAGCGTGATCGCGGGTGCGACCGGCCAGAACGGCACAGGAAAGCGAATCTCCTGTCGCTGCTGCGCGGATAAGCTGCGGCGCATGGCAAAGTGGGAAAGCAGAATCATCAGCCATACCCAAATTGTGGCGAAGGCCGCCAGCGAGGCGATCAGCACGAACACCTGTTCAGGGATTAAGTAGTTAAGTACTACCGCAGCCAGCAACGCTACCGTCAACACCACCACCGTCATCCAGGGCACGCCGTTACTGGCGATACGCAGAAAGCTTTTTGGCGCCATGCCTTCTTTCGCCATACCGTACATCATGCGCCCGGCACCAAAAATATCGCTGTTAATCGCCGAGATGGTAGCGCTAATCACAATGATGTTCAGCACGCTGGCAGCGGCAGGCAGCCCCAGACCATCAAAAATCAATACAAACGGGCTGCCCTGTTGCCCGATGCTGTTCCACGGGAAAATCGCCATCAGGATAAACAGCGTGCAGACGTAAAACAGGATGATGCGTAAGGGAATGGTATTAATCGCCTGGGGAATGACTTTTTGCGGATCGCGTGCCTCCGCTGCGGTAATACCGATGATTTCGATGCCGCCAAAAGCAAACATTACGATACCAAGCGAGGCGATGACGCCGCCCAATCCATCCGGCGCAAAGCCG
The DNA here is from genome assembly GCF_050113845.1 of Pantoea sp. FN0305. Lineage (NCBI taxonomy): Bacteria > Pseudomonadati > Pseudomonadota > Gammaproteobacteria > Enterobacterales > Erwiniaceae > Pantoea > Pantoea sp. FN0305. The sequence continues at coordinate 180,664 of NZ_JBNJSN010000001.1, forward strand.
CCGTGCGACCAGAGATTTTCCACGCCGGTAGCGGGAAAACTGTGGCCGAAACCAAACAGGATCACACCTGCGCCAGCGATAATCATGGCAAAGATAGCGGCGACTTTAATCAGCGACAGCCAAAACTCCATCTCTCCAAATACCCGTACGTGGCACAGGTTCAGGGCACCGATAAAGCAGATAATGCTCAATACCCAGATCCAGCGCGGCACGTCAGGATACCAAAGCCCCATGTAGACGCCGAATGCGGTTACATCCGCCAGGCAAACGATGATCATCTCAAAGGTATAGGTCCAGCCGGTGATAAAGCCCGCCAGCGGCCCTAAATAGTGACGCGCATAGCTGCTAAAAGAACCGGAGATAGGATGGCGCACCGCCATTTCACCCAGCGCACGCATAACGATAAATACCGCCGCGCCGCCAGCCAGGTAGGCCAGCAGCACGGCAGGCCCCGCCAGTTGAATAGCGGCGGCGGAACCATAAAACAGCCCGGTTCCAATAGCGGAACCCAGCGCAATAAAGCGGATGTGGCGCGCACTGAGTCCGCGCAGCAGATGTGTCGTAGGTTGTTGCATATCAAGGCCCTGAAAAGAGTGGAATATGCGCATGGCTGCCGGGAGCGTTTCCCGGCAGAGCAGAGAACAACAATTACTGATAGCTGGGCAGTACGGCAGGCAGCAGCGTCGTCAGATGACGAGCGCTCAACAGCTCAGCGGCGCGCTCGATATCCGGCGCAAAGAAACGGTCCTGGGTATAGTGAGTAACCTGCTCGCGCAGGATATGACGCGCTTTCTCCAGCGCAGGGCTGGTTTTTAGCCCCTCACGTAAGTCAACGCCCTGGCAGGCGGCGAGCCACTCCACGGCAATCACGCCGCGCGTATTGGCAGCCATTTCCCACAGTCGCCGTCCGGCGGCGGGTGCCATAGAGACGTGATCTTCCTGATTGGCGGAGGTGGGCAGGCTGTCCACGCTGTGCGGGTGCGCCAGCGCTTTGTTCTCGCTGGCCAGCGCAGCGGCGGTCACCTGCGCAATCATAAAGCCTGAATTAACACCGCCGTTTTTAACCAGGAAAGGCGGCAGCTGCGACATGTGTTTATCCATCATCAGCGCCACGCGCCGCTCGGCAAGCGAACCTATCTCGGCGATCGCCAGCGCAATATTATCCGCCGCCATTGCCACCGGCTCGGCGTGGAAATTGCCGCCCGATATCACTTCGTTTTCATCAGCGAACACCAGCGGGTTATCAGATACCGCGTTAGCCTCGATCAATAACACCTCCGCCGCCTGGCGAAGCTGCGTCAGACAGGCACCCATCACCTGCGGCTGACAGCGCAGCGAATAGGGATCCTGAACCTTGTCGCAGTTTTGATGCGATTTAGCGATCTCGCTGCTGTCGGTTAACAGATGACGGAACAGCGCCGCCGTATCAATTTGCCCCCGCTGGCCGCGCGCTTCATGAATGCGTGCATCGAACGGACGGCGCGAGCCAAGCACCGCCTCGGTGGTTAACGCGCCGCATACCACCGCAGATGCGAACAGATCTTCCGCTTCAAACAGACCGCGCAATGCAAAGGCGGTAGAGGTCTGGGTGCCGTTAAGCAGCGCCAGCCCCTCTTTAGCGGCCAGTGTAATCGGCTCCAGCCCGGCCTTTTTCAACGCTTCTGCCGCCGGTAACCACTCTCCCTGATAACGCGCTTTGCCTTCGCCAAGCAGCGTCAGCGACATATGTGCCAGCGGCGCGAGGTCGCCCGATGCGCCCACCGACCCTTTGGCCGGGATTAATGGAAAAACCTGCGCATTCACCAGCGCTATCAGCGCCTGAATCACACTGAGACGAATGCCGGAAAAACCGCGTGCCAGGCTGTTAATTTTCAGCACCATCATCAGGCGAACCAGACTATCGTCCAGCGGTTCGCCAATGCCTGCCGCATGGGAAAGCACCAGCGAGCGCTGAAGATTTTCCAGATCTTCCGCCGGGATGCGGGTCTGGGCCAGCAGGCCAAAACCGGTATTGATGCCGTAGGCGGTGCGGCCTTCAGCCAGAATGGTGTTAACGCTGTTTACGCTGTTATTGATAGCCGGAATAGCGCGCTCATCCAGTTCGATATGGACGGGATGGCTGTATATCTCACGTAACTGAGCAAGCGTAAGCGTGCCGGGATGAAGAGTGAGGTTCATATCAGCGTTTCTCCTGAGTAGCGGCGATCATCGGCAGGTTAAGGTGTTGTTCTACCGCGCAGTTGATAGCGATGTCATAACCGGCATCGGCATGGCGCATCACGCCGGTCGCCGGATCGTTATGCAGCACGCGAGCGATGCGGGCCGCCGCGTCGTCGCTGCCGTCGCACACAATCACCATCCCGGCATGCTGAGAAAAGCCCATGCCCACGCCGCCGCCATGATGCAGAGAAACCCAGGTCGCGCCGCTGGCGGTATTAAGCAGCGCATTCAGCAGCGGCCAGTCAGAGACGGCGTCTGAACCATCGCGCATCGCTTCGGTTTCGCGGTTAGGGCTGGCTACCGATCCCGAATCCAGATGGTCGCGGCCGATAACGATGGGCGCAGAAACCTCACCGCTGCGTACCATTTCGTTAAACGCCAGGCCCAGCTTCTGTCGCCACTCCAGGCCTACCCAGCAAATGCGCGCGGGCAGTCCCTGGAAGCTGATGCGCTCGCGCGCCATATCCAGCCAGTGGTGCAGATGTTTATCATCTTTAATAAGCTCTTTAACTTTAGCGTCGGTTTTATAGATATCCTGCGGATCGCCGGAAAGCGCCGCCCAGCGGAAGGGACCAATGCCACGGCAGAACAGCGGACGAATATAGGCAGGCACAAAACCAGGAAAATCAAAAGCGTTTGCCACACCCATCTCTTTTGCCATCTGGCGAATGTTATTGCCGTAATCGAAAACCGGAACGCCCATCTCTTTAAACGCCAGCATCGCGCGGACATGGTCGGCCATAGAACGTTTCGCCGACTCGGTCACCGCCTGCGGCTCGGTCTGCGCCCGACGCTGGTACTCTTCCCAGTGCCAGCCCTTCGGCAGGTAACCGTGCAGCGGATCGTGCGCGCTGGTCTGGTCGGTAACCATATCCGGACGCACGCCGCGTTTCACCAGCTCCGGCAGGATCTCCGCCGCGTTAGCGCACAGCGCAACAGAAACCGCCCGGCCTTCCGCAGTGTATTTCCTGATACGGTTGAGCGCGTCATCAAGTGAATCGGCCTGCTCATCGACATAACGCGTACGCAGGCGGAAATCGATACGGCTTTGCTGGCATTCAATATTCAGCGAGCAGGCGCCTGCCAGCGTCGCCGCCATCGGCTGCGCGCCGCCCATTCCGCCCAGACCGGCGGTCAGGATCCAGCGTCCTTTCAGATCGCCGTTGTAATGCTGACGTCCCGCTTCAACAAAGGTTTCATAGGTGCCCTGAACGATGCCCTGACTGCCGATATAGATCCAGCTTCCGGCGGTCATCTGGCCATACATGGCTAGCCCTTTGGCATCCAGCTCATTGAAATGCTCCCAGGTGGCCCAGTGTGGCACCAGGTTGGAGTTGGCAATCAATACGCGCGGGGCATTTTCGTGCGTTTTAAAAACCCCGACCGGCTTACCGGACTGAATCAACAGCGTTTCGTCGTCTTCCAGCTTTTTAAGCGCGGCGACAATGGCATCAAAGCACTCCCAGTCGCGTGCCGCACGGCCAATGCCGCCATATACCACCAGCTCATGCGGATTTTCCGCCACATCCGGATCGAGGTTATTCATCAACATACGTAGCGGCGCTTCGGTGAACCAGCTTTTGGCATTAAGCGTGGTTCCGCGTGGGGCGCGAATTTCCTGCGCGCGGTATTTGCTTTGCGACATCGCGGTTAACTCCTGATGGTTGCATGAAAAAATTATCTGCTTCGGCGAAGCGAATCAGAGAGAGAATGCAAACACATATACTTGTATATACAAATGCGCGCAAGCCGATATTTAACAATTAAGACACAATTAAAACTTTTTAAAATCAAACGGATATGAATAAGAGGAAAGGGCGCCCGCCAGCAGTTAATGATTTTTTCTGTTATTTATCAATGGGTAAATGAGGTAGGATATTTTAGAAAAATTTGCGTTAGCTATCACGGATTTCACAGCGCTTTTACATAAATTTCGCCGGCAACGTTGACCGGCATTAGGACATAAAGTGACCCTGTAAACGATAGCGTGAACCGGGGAATAAAAGGCGGGCATGGGAAACAATGTGCTGCGTTGACCAGGTGCGACGATGGATCAGCAGGCAAGGTTCGCTATCGTCAATCTGCAGCAGCATCTGCTCTTCAGGCGTTGATTTTACCGCCTCGACAATATGCTCACCTTCGGTAAGCGGCGCGACCAGAGAGAGATAAGCATGCGGGGTGGTGGCGGTAAAATCCTGTTGCAGGTAATGCGGGGCAACCATTGCGTTAACGCAACGATCTTCAATCTGCACTGGCACGTCGTTTTCAAAATGAACCATCACTGAATGGAAAACCGGCGTGCCTTCCTCCACGTCCAGCGCGGCTGCCTGGGTAAAATCAGCCTTGATCTGTTCAAGTTTCAGCACCTCACAGCGGTGCTGATGATGACGTGCGGTAATTTCATCAGCGATGCTACGAATTTCAAACAGCGCCGACTGGCCTTTGGGTTCCGCCACAAAGGTGCCAACGCCCTGCAGACGCACCAGCAGGCCTTCATCGGTGAGTTCCCGCAGCGCGCGGTTGATTGTCATTCGGCTGAAGCCAAACTGCGCCACCAGTTCCGCTTCCGACGGGATGCGATCGTGAGGACGCCAGACGCCAGCGCTGATTTGTTTACTGATGGCCTGTTTGACCTTCGCGTACAAGGGCACGGGCGCGCTGGCGGCGGTAGACCGGGATCGGGATAAAAACATGCGATATTCCTTGCGGCTGCCTGGCTGATGGCAATAAGTATACCCAATTCCATCCCGAATTCAGTAATTTATCCCCACCAGCGCGCGACCTGCCAGGCGATGCGCGCCGCCACGCTTGCCCCTTGCCCGTCCCGATCGCGCGCAGGGTTAAACTCCACCAGATCCACCGCCTGGAGTTTGCCGCTGCGGCAAATGGCTGCCAGCAACTGCAACAATATCGCGCAGGGAACGCCGAGCGCGGCAGGGGCAGAGACCGCCGGCATTTCCCAGGCGGGCAGCACATCTAAATCGATGGTGAGATAGATGCGATCGAGATCCGCCATAAACTGCTCAAGCTGCGCAATGGCCTCTGTCGGCGCGCTCAGACAGTGTAAATCCTCTACGATCGTCACATGACGACAGGCTGCCTCATCAAGCAACGCCTGCGTATTGGCTGCCATGCTTAAGCCGCAGCAGGCGTAACGAAAGTCGCGCTGTTGCGTTTCGCAATAGCGCGCCAGCTGACGAAACGGTGTGCCTGAGGTGGCCTGCGGCGCATGGCGTAAATCCAGATGCGCATCCAGATTGATTATGCCCACCTTTTCCTGCGGGAAGGCATCCAGCACTCCCAGGCCATGCCCCAGAGCGGTTTCATGGCCGCCGCCCAGCACCAACGTGCGTTTCCCGGCGCGTTGACAGGCGAGTACCGCTTCGCGCAACGCCTGCTGCGCCTGTTCCAGGTTATCCTGTTCGACAAAAATATCGCCGCAGTCTGCCAGTCGCGAATGTTCCGCATGGCTGGCCAGATTGGCCAGGGCGCGACGCAGTATGGCGGGTGCCTGAGCAGCGCCGGTTCGTCCGTGGTTGCGTCTTACCCCTTCATCGCAGGCGAATCCCAGCAGCGCAATATCGCCGGGTAGCTGTTCAGGGCAAAACGTTGTGCTGCAGATAATGGTCTGGAACAGACGCAGGGCGTTAGCTGCCTCTCCGCTATCGTCGCGACCCTGCCAGACCTCAGCAGAGGTGGGACGCCACTGTTTCATAATGCGCTCCCGTGCGTAATTTGACCGCGAAAGACCCGTGCATAAAGCGGATTGCGGCCCGGCTCGTAAACCATTTCCACCGGCTGCTCCGCCTCCCAGATGGCAAGATCGGCGATAAAGCCCGCTTTAAGCTGACCGTGCGTATGCTGTCGGCCCAGCGCCTGAGCCGCATGACGCGTTACGCCCGACCAGGCTTCTTCCGGCGTCAGGCCGAACTGAACGCAGGCCATGTTCATAGATAAATGCAGACTGGCGAAAGGGCTGGTGCCAGGATTGTAATCGGTGGCTACCGCGATCGGCACCTGATGGCGGCGCAGTATTTCTACCGGCGGACGCTGGCTTTCCCGCAGGAAATAAAATGCGCCTGGTAACAGTACCGCTACCGTATTACTGGCGCGCATCGCCCGCACGCCTTGCTCATCCAGATATTCCAGATGATCTGCCGACAGCCCCTGATAGCGGCTCACCAGCTGCGCGCCATCCAGCAACGAGAGCTGCTCAACGTGGCCTTTAACCGGAATACCGTAACGCTGTGCGGCAGCAAATACCCGCTCGCACTGTTGCGGCGTGAAGCCCACGCTTTCACAAAACACATCGACCGCTTCAAACAGGCCTTCTTGCCACAGCTGTGGCAGCAGGGTTTCACAAATCAGGCTGATCCAGGCATCTTTATCGTGACGATATTCAGCGGGCGCCGCATGGGCGGCGAGCAGCGTCGGGCTGATGTCCACCGGATGCTGAGCCGCCAGCTGGCGCGCCACCCGCAGCATTTTCGCTTCATCTTCCAGCGTAAGCCCGTAGCCAGATTTAATTTCCAGCGTGGTTACCCCTTCATTCATCAGCCGCTGCAGCCGTGCGGTAGCCAGCTTCAGCAGCTCACTTTCCGGGGCCTGACGGGTTGCGGCAACCGTGGCGTTAATTCCTCCGCCCTGGGCGCTGATTTGTTGATAGGAGACGCCGTTCATCCGCTGTTCCCATTCAGCGGCGCGGTTGCCGGCAAACACTAAATGGGTATGGCAGTCGATTAAGCCTGGGGTGACCAGCCGCCCCTGAAGGTCGTGAACCGTACCACCAGAGGCGGTGGACGCCGGTAAAATAGCCAAAATATGGCCGTCGCGAATAACCAGATCGTGATTATCCAGCAATCCATAAGGCGTTTGACGATCGGGATCGAACGTTGCCAGACGGGCATTGCGCCAGACAACATCGTGAGCAGCAAGAAGCACGGTTTACCTTCCACTTGTCATGGGTTGTCTATACATTTATTTTCACCTACAACAAATTGTCAACAAAACCCGGCGATAATGTTGGCGATTTGTGAGGGGCAGCGGCCAATGCTCTTATGACTGAAAGGAAGAGGAGGCAGAAAAAAGGCCTGCGGTAAACCGAAGGCCTGTCAGTGAGAAGTGATGCCGGGCTGTTTCAGTGCAGCAAAAACAGCGTTGCCAGACCGAGGAAAATAAAGAAGCCGCCGGTGTCGGTCAGCGCGGTAATCATCACGCTGGAGCCAATGGCCGGATCGCGGTTGAGTTTGGTCATGACCAACGGGATCAGCACGCCGACTATCGCCGCCAGCAGCAGGTTAAGGACCATCGCCAGCATCATCACGCCGCCCAGCGCCAGGTTGTCATACATCAGCCAGGTGATGCCGCCCATGATGCTGCCCCAGAAGAGGCCATTGATGAGCGCCACGCCCAGCTCACGCATAAAAAGAAAATTAAAGTTCCCAGGCTCGACCTGATGCAGCGCCAGCGCGCGCACGATCATGGTAATCGTCTGGTTGCCGGTATTACCACCGATACCCGCCACAATCGGCATCAGCGTCGCCAGCGCCACCAGTTGCGAAATTGTCTCTTCGAACAGGCCAATCACCCGGGAAGCGATGAACGCCGTGCAAAGATTCACCGCCAGCCAGGTCCAGCGGGTGCGCACCGCCTTTTTTACCGGCGCAAAAACCTCCTCTTCCTGACTCAGGCCGCCCATTTTACGGATATTGCTTTCGTTCTCTTCATTTACCAGGTCGATAATATCTTCAATTGTCACGCGGCCAATCAGCTTGCCCTGCGCATCAATCACCGCGGCGGAAATCAGGTTATAGCGTTCAAAAGCGCCAGCGGCATCTTCCGCCTTATCATCCAGACGAAAAGTATTGGGGCGATCGTTCATCACTGAAGATACCGGCGTGTCGGGCTGGTTCAGCAAAATATCGGTAAGCGGCAGCTCACCCAGTAGCACATTGTTTTTATCGGTGATAAACAGCTTATCGGTGCCTTCCGGGATGGCGCGCCGGCGTCGTAAAAAGCGCTGCACCGTCGCCAGATCGACATCGGCGCGTACGGTAATGAAGTTAAAGTCCATGATGCGGCCAACGCGATCGCGGTCGAAATGCACCACGTTCAGTACGCGGGCGCGCAGCGTTGGGTCCAGCGTGGTAAGCAGCCGTCCGGTGAGATCGCGCGGCAGATATTTCGCCAGATAAGCCTGATCGTCAATATCCAGCGGCGCAATGGCCTGCAGAATATCTTTATCGCTCATGACTTCAGTCAGGCTTTCCCAGACGGTTTCCGACGCCTCTACCAGCACCTGACCGCGACGGTCGTTATCCACCAGCTGCCACAGCGCCTGGCGCTCCTCTTCCGGCAGGGCTTCAAGAATATCGGCAATATCCGCCGCATGCAGCAGGGCAAGATCCTGGCGCAGGCTGTCAATATGCCTCGACAGTTCTGCCGACAACGGTGAGTGCTCCTGCGGCTGCAGCAGGCTTTCTACCAGTTCCGGCTCATTAAGTAAAAGTGTCAGAATACGGCTGCGGGTATCGGCGAGCTGCCGGGCTTGAGATTGGGCTTGGGATACAGACATAAAAATTCCCTTGTGTCCGGAAGCATGGGCATAAGCCCGCTGTTTTCTACAGGCATGAAGAGAGGGTAAGTTGTCTCAGTTAAGGCAACTTAACGCTCGCGTCATTACTCTTTATTGACGGGCTGAATTGTCATGGGCACCCCGGCATTGGTTTTTTTATCCTGATGATGCTGAAACGCGCCGGGCAAAACAAACAACAAACGACCAATCAATATGATAAAGCTGATTAACAACACAATGCGGGTCATGCGGCCAGTTTTACGCCGTTTTCGCAATGAGGTAATGCTGTTCACGCAGGGACTCCTGTAGCTGGCCCGGAGGCGGTGAGACAATTTAGGCACAGCGTTACCGTCAGGTCAATGTCGTGCTATCAGCCGGTTCAGGAAAACTAACCGATATAATCGGTCTGTGAGCTAAACAACGGGCAGACTAAAGCGGTTTTAATAAGAATGTTTGACGTATATCAAGCCTGAAAGCCTGCCGGAACTTAGTATGAGAGCGGTTTTGCTTGAGGCAGCATTCGCTGCACGCTTTATCATTCCGAAGGGGCCGTTTTGTTTACCGGATATAACCTGTCATCGCTTAGTCAATTCCGACGCTGCTGGTGGGGCGTCCCGTTATGGCTGGCATTATTGCTGATGCCGCTTTCCAGCGCTTTATCGGTCAAGCTGCTGCTGCCAGACGGTCCGGTTTATCTGCTGTTTTTACCGGTGACGTTAACGGTGGCGTTGCTGATGGTGTTTGACTGGGCGGCACTGCCCGGCATTGCGCTGGCGCTTTTATGGCATTATTTAATGATTTTTTCGCCAGGGCCCGCGCTGATCACCTGCATCCTGTTTGTTAGCGCAATCAGCATCTGCTGGCTGGGCTACCGCATCTGGGCTGGACGCAGATGGGGGGCGACGCCCGGTACGCAAGGGCTGGGCATAATGCGGCTGTTCTGGATCGGCTTTCTTCTGCCGACGCTGCTGGTATTTTTGCTGCAAACGATGGTAACGATGAAAGTTATCCCCGTGGCCCTCTCGATTTTTAACCGCAATCCGTTGACGTTACGCACGCTGATCAACTATCAGGCCATCCTGATATCCTGTGTGGCGATCCTGCCGCTTTACTATATGGCGATCCGCTGTTTTCGCCATACGCGCTACTTTTCCCGTCAGGTTAACCTGTTGCGCCAGCAGATCGCGGAAAGCGTGAGCGCTGTAGAAATCAGGGGCTGGCTGATTTTGCTGACGTCGCTGCTTATCCTGTTGATGTTAATGAATCGCGAGCTGCATAACCAGGCAATCAGAGACTTTGCCTTGCTGCTGCTGCTGCCCGTCATGCTATGGGCATCGGCGCGCTTCGGCTATCTCATCTCCGCGCTGGCATGGTCGCTGGTGCTGATTTTACTCTATCAATTTCGTACCCAGCCCGAACTGTCGCTGCACCTGGCCCTCAATACCACTAATCTGCTGATATGGTCGTTAATTCTGTACTTTATTGGCGTCAACGGCGTGCGCCAGCGCAGGCTGATTAAGAAATCACGCGAGGCGGCGCTGGTGGATCCGGTGGTGGATCTGCCGAATCTGCGTGCGCTCAAAGCGATGCTGGCGCAGCAGGCTTCCTCCACGCTCTGTTTTTTACGCATTCCCGATCTCGATCGCCTTAGCCGAACCTGGGGGTTGGATCTGCGCGTTGAATATAAGCGTCGGCTGGCGGCATACCTACAGCCATTGTTGCAGCCCAAAGAGGTAATTTACCATTTGCCTGGCTTTGCGCTGGCGCTGCGTCTGGACAAAGCCACCTATGAGACGCGTATCGAACAGATAAGCAGCCGCATCGAACGCTACAGTTTGCGCTGGCAGGGATTGCCGTTACAGCCCGATATCGGCATCAGCTTTTGTCATATAGTGCCGCCGGTAAGTAATTTACCAGGGCTGCTGGGACAGCTTAGTGAAATGGCTGAAATTTCTCTGCGTAGCCATCAGCCGGAAAGCTTGCAGCAGGACAACATTACCGCTCAGCGCCTGGTGAAAGAAAAGCTGGCGCTGCTGGATGAAGTTCAGCAGGCGCTGGATAACGAGCGCTTTGTGATGATGGCGCAGCGTATTGAGGGCTTACGCGGCGATGATTACCATGAGCTGCTGCTGAGGCTGGTGAATACGCAGGGAGAACAGCTGGCGCCTGAGCATTTTTTACCGATAGTGCAGGAGTTTGGTCTGACATGGGAAATGGATCGCTGGGTATTAAATCATGCGCTGAGCTTTATCGATAGCAGCCGGACGCGTTTGCCGGCGATGCGTTTTGCTATCAATATTCATGCCGCCAGCCTTTATCGTCCGCACTTTGTCAGCGAGCTGGAGCAGTTGCTTAAGCAGCATCAGGTTGAGCCGTGGCAACTGATTCTGGAAATCAGCGAGGCCGCCGGAAACAGGCACTTTTCAGCAGGCTATCGCACCATTAATTCCCTGCGTCGGTTGGGATGCCGCATTGCGATTGATAACTTCGGCGCGGGCTATGCCAGCTACCTGCAGTTGAAAACCCTGCAGGCTGATATGCTGAAAATTGACGGTAGCTTTATCCAGAATATGCTGCACAGCCCGCTGGACTATCAAATTATTGAATCTATCTGCCGCGTCGCCCGGCTGAAGCGGATGCAGATCGTGGCGGAGTGCGTTGAATCAGATGCGGTCGCGGCTGCGCTGCGCGGGCTGGGCATCGACTATTTACAGGGCTTCGCCATCAGCGAGCCGCAGCCGCTAACCACGCTGATAGAGAGCTGATTATTCTGCCGGCGCCTTTTTTGCCAGCAGCGTGGCGAATCGCAGGCTAATGCGGTTGCCGTTCTCATCCGTTCTGTGCAGCTGACCAACATGCTCGTTATATTTAATAATCTGCCATTGGCGGTAGTAGTGGCTCAATTCACCTGATTTAAAGGTGAAAGGGAAGGGGATCGGGCAGGGATAATCGTCTGTATCCATCGCGGCGACAATCAGGTTATAGCCGTTTTTGACGGTGCTGGCCTGCATATCGGCAATCAGCTGCGGAATGGTTTCCGGCTGTAAAAACATCATCACGACGGTGGAAAGAATAAAATCATACGCGCCGTTAAAACGTACGCTGTTGAGATCGGTAACCTGCGTTTCAATGCCGCCGATCGCTTCGGCAACAATGATCTGGTTCAGCCGCTCAATGCTTTGCGGATTTTTATCCCAGGCGGTGACCTCAAACCCTTTCATATTCAGCCACAGGCTGTTGCGTCCGCTGCCGCAGCCTACATCCAGCGCTTTGCCTGGCGTCAGGAAAGGTAACGCCGCCACCACTTCGGAGTGCGTGGCGGTAAGCTGATATTTTTCAGTAAAATAGTTATCCGGACGTATCGTCATCTTCTTTTTTCTGGTTGATGCGGGCGGAGGAAGCGCCGCCCGAATTCGCCGGCGTGCGTTACGCCTCTTCTTCTATCACTAGCTTCCAGCCGGTAACATCCTCCCAGTACGCCTGCTCACGCTCTAAATCGAGCTGGACCAGCGTATTCTGGCTGAAGTATCCGGCCGGGAAGCGCAGCGTCCAGTGCCCTTCGTTGGTGGTCAATGTCAGCCGCTCCGGGCGATTGGTCGCCTGGCGCTGATTATTCAGCAGCGTGCCAAGACGCAGCAAAAACACCAGCGGCAGGATCTGTTTCTTTTTAAACAGCGTAAAACGCGGCAGATCGTCACTCTTGATCGCTTTACGGTGATAGCGTACCAGCGTAGCCAGCAGCAACTGTTGATCCTGATTAAAACCGGGCAGGTTGGTGTTTTGCAGGATATAGGCCGAGTGGCGCTGCATACCGCTGTGGTTGATGGTTAAGCCAACTTCGTGCAGCAGTGCCGCCCACTGCAGCAGCGATGCGAGCTGAGGATTAGCCAGTCGGGGATTTTGATCGCGCCACTGTTGCCAGAGTTCATCGGTGGTTTCCAGCACGCGTCGCGCCTGATCGCTGTCGATATTGTAATGATTCGCCAGGCTCTGTGCGGTACGGCTACGAATATCCTGATGGCGGAAGCGGCCTTCCATCTCATACAGCACCCCTTCGCGCAGGGCGCCGTCGGAAAGACGCAGCTCGCGGATCGCCAGCGCATCAAATACGCCGCAAAGGATGGCCAGACCCGGCACAAATACCGCTTTCCGCTCTTCCGACAGGCCAGGCAGGCTCAGCGCGGCGAAGGATTTGTGCTTCATCACTTCGTCATACAGCCTTTCCAGCCGCTCCGGCGTCACCTGTTTCTCTTTTTCGCCCATCGCCTGCAGCACTTCGCAAGCAGCCTTGATGGTGCCGGAAGCGCCCAGCGCGTATTGCCAGCCGAGCAGCCGATATTGCCAGGCCAGCGTTTCCAGTTTTTGCGCCGCAGCCAGACGCGCGCGGCGGAAATTTTCCTGACTAATCACACCGCCGGGAAAATAGAGATTGGCGAAGCTGACGCAGCCCATACGGCGGCTCTCTACCAGCTTGGGTTCAAAATCTTCCCCGATTACCAGCTCGGTAGAGCCGCCGCCGATATCAATCACCAGCTTGCGGCCTTTTTCCGGCTGCGTATGCTCAACGCCCATAAAAATCAGGCGCGCCTCTTCATGACCAGAGATCACTTCAATCGGGTAGGGGATCACTTCCGCCGCGCGCCGCAGAAAATCTTCTGCATTAACCGCCTGGCGTAGCGTATGCGTACCGACAATGGTCACGTTCGAGGCGCTGAAGCCTTGCAGACGCTCGGCAAACAGCGCCAGACAGCTAAGTCCGCGCTGGATAGCCTCTTCGCTCAGCACGTTATCCGCGCCCAGCCCGTCCGCCAGGTGCACGCGCTGTTTCAGACGGCCCAGCACCTGCATTGCGCCATCCACCACGCGGGCAATGACCATGTGAAAGCTATTGGAACCGAGGTCAATAGCGGCAAATTCTTGCGGTCGTGGCATATTCTTATGGGATATCGGCATAGTGAGTTATTCAGGTTGTTCCAGAGATTTGATGTATTCGTAAATGGCCTGCTGCGCTCGCACCTTACGGCGGTTTCCACGCGGCACATAACGGTTACTCAGTTCTTTATCAATAATGCGGGCTTTTACAGTATCACTTAACAGGATGGCAATAATATCCAGCACGCGCTGTTTCAGAACAGGATCAAGGATGGCCACCGCCACTTCAATGCGGTAATCGATATTGCGCGTCATCCAGTCGGCGGAAGAGAGAAAGACTTTTTTATCACCGCCGTTATCAAAAATATAAACGCGATCGTGCTCCAGATAGCGGTCAACAATGCTGGTTACGCGAATATTGTCGCTGATCCCGTCAAGATTAGGGATCAGTGAACACATGCCGCGCACCAGCAGATTCACTTTCACGCCCACGCTGGAAGCGGTATACAAACGATCCACCAGACCTTTATCAACCAGGTTATTCACTTTCAGTGTAATCCCTGCCGGGATACCCTGCTGCGCGTTGGCAATTTCTTCATCAATCAGTTGATAGAGCATGCGGCGCGAGTTCTGCGGCGACACCATCAGATAATCAAAGCTTACCGGGCGATAGGGGTTTTCAATAAAGTTAAATACCCGGCGTACCTCATTGGTGATACGCGCATCGGCGGTAAGCAGGGAGTAGTCGGTATAAATGCGCGCGGTTTTTTCATTGAAATTACCGGTGCCGATATGGGCATAGCGCACAATTTCATCGCCTTCACGGCGCGAAATCAGGAACAGCTTGGCGTGAATTTTCAGGCCCGGCGCCGAGAAGATCACATGCACGCCCGCTTCGGTGAGGCGCTTGGCCCAGTGAATATTGGCCTCTTCATCAAAACGCGCCTGCAGCTCTACCACCACCGTCACTTTTTTGCCGTTATAGGCGGCGTGGATCATCGCATCAATAATGCGTGAGTTCTTCGCTACGCGATAAATATTGATCTTAATCGCCAGCACACTGGGATCGAATGACGCCTGACGCAGCAGCTCCAGCACATGTTCAAAGGTGTGGTAAGGATAATAAAGCAGCACGTCATGATTACGGATCGCATCGAAACCGTTGCGAAAGCCGTCGAACCAGATATGCCGTAGCTGCGGCATCGGCTTGTTCACCAGATTGGTTTTGCCCACGTTCGGAAAGCTGATGAAATCTTTGAAATTATGATAACGCCCACCCGGGACGATAGAGTCGTAATTAGAAATATTCAGCTTATTACGCAGCAGCTCAACCATCGCATTGGGCATATCGCGCTGATAAACAAAGCGCACAGGCTCGGCGGTAAGACGCTGTTTGAGGCTGGAGGACATCAGTTCCAGCAGGCTCGATTCCATTTCGGTAACCAGATCGTACTCGGCGTCACGCGTCATTTTCATGGAGTAGGCGTTAAGCGCGTCGTAGTCAAAAAAGCCTTTGAAAATATCGTCCAGGCAGTAACGCAAAATGTTATCCAACAGGATCATCGGCTTGCGGCGGCGTGGCGACTCTGCAGGCAGATTAACAAAGCGCGGCACTTTATCAGAGGGGATTTCCAGCAGGGCATAGCGGATATCTTCGCCGCGAATAATCTCCACCGCCAGATAGGTGTAATCATCCTTCAGGAACTCAATCAGATCGGTATCGTGATTTATCAGAATCGGCGTCACATGCTGGCGCAGCTCATGCTTAAAGTAGTGACGCAGCCAGCTTTGCTGATTAGGCGACAGCTGCCGTTCGTTAATCAGGAAGATCTGATTACGCGCCATCTCCAGCAGCAGATCGTTATATAAACCATCGAACTCCTGATCGGCCCGCAGGACGCGCTGCTGAATTTTCTTTAGCAGATGACGCGGCGTGTTGGGTGACCCCTGTTCCTCGCCAATCAAAATGCGCCGCTTCAGGTCGGCAAAGCGCACCTTATAAAACTCTTCCAGGTTATTCGAATAAATGCCCAGAAAGCGCATGCGCTCGATCAGCGGGTTAGTCTTGTCTGCGGCTTCCTGCAGTACGCGTTCATTAAAGGATAACCAGCTCAGTTCTTTTTCTATGTAAAGCTTTTCCTGACCCATTATGGCTCCGTTGTGCTGATTTGAGACGAGGGTATCCAGTTTCCGATTTCATTATGGCGAGAGTATGGCAGCAATGTCTAACCTCAATGGTTGTCATATCAGAGAGCTACGGGCAACATAGCGGCTTCAATACAAGGAATCCGCAGGCACGATGATCGATAACCATATTCCCGTCAACTACAGCAACCGTACCCGGCGTTATGTTGACCGCCTGACCGCGCGTGCGATCGCTGCCTGTGGCGTCAGCGTGCTGCTGGTCATGATGCTGCTGTTTGTCTGGCTGCTGTGGGTAGTAATGCCACTGTTTGCCACGCCGTCCATGCAGGCGGGGCCGTCGCAGCCCGTGCTTTCGGCACAGCCTGCCGTCGCGCTGGGTGTTAATCAGGGCTGGGGCTGGCGTATCGATAGCCAGGGCGAAGGCCGCTTTTTTCCGCTGAACGGCGCTGCGCCTGAGCCATCTTTACAGCTGGCACGCGGGCCGGTAGTAAGCGCGGCGACCGCCGATAACAGCAGCCTACTGCTGTTACAGCCCGATGGCAATTTCCGACTGGTCCAACCTGACTTTAGCGCGGCGGACGCGATGCCGAACTGGATGTTTCCGCTGGGCGATGGCGTTTTTGACAGCGGCGGCAGTGGCTTTACCCTGGCGGCCCTGGCAGCCAGCGGCGCGCAGCAGTGGCTGGCGGCGCTCAGCGATGGGCAGCATATCCGGCTGCTGCGCTTACAGGCCGGGCAGCCGATGCAGAGCGATATGCTGGCCAGCGGGCCAGTTAATCAGCTGTTACTGACGCCCAACGGCTCGTTGCTGTTTGCCACCAGCGAGCACAGCTTACGCGTCTGGCAGATAAACGGCCAACAGGTCACGCTACGCGATACCTTTCCGCTGACGCATCCACCACGCCAGATGGCTTTGCTGAGCGGCGGGCGTTCGCTGTTGCTGGCTGACGAACGCGGCATCAGCCAGTGGTTTGATGTTGCCGATGAGCGAGGTGTACATCTGCATCGTATCCGCGATTTTGCTGGCGCGCGCGCGCAGCAACAGCTGATTACCGAGCCACAGCGCCGGGTGTTTGCCACCATCAGCGCCGCTGGCGAACTTCAGATGTTCGCCAGCAAGCGAGAGGGCGTTTTTTTTCGCCACGCGCTGGGCGAGGGCGTACAGCAGGCGCAATTTGCGCCGTCGGGCGATGGGTTGCTGATCGAACGCACTGACGGCTGGCAATACTGGCGCATCGACAATCCCTGGCCCGATATCAGCCTGAAAAACCTGTGGCAAAAAGTCTGGTATGAAAACTATCCGCAGCCGGACTGGGTCTGGCAATCGACGGCGGTTGACGATCCTTATCAGGCGAAATTCAGTCTGGTGCCGATGGTGGCGGGTACGCTGAAGGCGGCTGCGTTGGCGATGCTGTTTGCCACGCCGCTGGCGCTGGCCGCGGCTATCTACACCGCCTGGTTTATGTCGCCGGCGCTACGTCGCTGGATCAAACCGGCGATGGAGATGATGGGCGCGCTGCCCAGCGTGGTGGTTGGCCTGTTCGCCAGCCTGTGGCTGGCGCCGCAGATTGCCGCCCGGCTTTCCGGCGTGCTGCTATTGCCTATTGCCCTGGCGGCGACATTGCTGCTGTGTGGGCCATTACTGAAGCGTCTGCCGTCGCGCTGGCGGCTGCTGGATGCGCCGGGGCGCGAGGTTTGGCTGCTGGTGCCGCTGCTGCTGCTGGTAAGTGCGCTCTCGCTGTGGCTGATGCCGCTGGCTGATACCGCGCTATGGGGCAAACCGCTGGCGGAGCGGCTGCCGGGCGGCTACGAGCAGCGTAACCTCCTGATCGCCGCGTTGGCGATGGGCTTTGCACTGGTGCCGCTGATTTTTACCCTGGCGGAAGATGCCATTTTCAGCGTTCCGGCTGCGCTGGGGCAGGGGTCGCTGGCGCTGGGTGCCACGGCGTGGCAAACCCTGTCACGCGTGATTTTGCCCAGCGCTGCCTCGGGAATTTTTGCCGCATTGATGATTGGCTTTGGTCGGGCGGTAGGAGAAACCATGATTGTATTGATGGCCACCGGCAATACGCCGGTGACCGAAGGCGGCCTGTTTCACGGCGTGCGTGCGCTTTCCGCCAATATTGCCGTTGAGATGCCGGAAGCGGCGGCAGGCAGCGCGCATTATCGCATCCTGTTTCTCAGCGCGCTGGTGCTGTTGGTGTTTACGCTGATATTGAATACGCTGGCGGAAGTGGTGCGACAGCGCTTGCGTCGTCGTTATGGTCAGCATGAGGGGCAGGGATGAGTGCGCTAACGCAAAACGATCGCTGGCGCTGGCTGACGGCAGGCGCAGTAACCTTTAGCCTGCTGGCGTTTCTGCTGCTGTTACTGCTGCTGGCCTGGCAGGGGCTGCGCCATTTTTGGCCGCAGCCGGTTACACTGTTTACGCTGGCCCAGCCCGCCGCCGGAGAGGCGCAGCTGTTGGGCGAAGTGGTGAGTACCCAGCGCCTGTCGCGTCAGCAGCTGATTGATGCCGGTCTGCCGCAGGCGCAGCAGTTGCCGGAGCAGGTTACGCGCTACTTAATTAAAACCGGTAACCGCGACGTCTCCGCCTCTGATTTCCGCACGCTGCTGGAAAGTGATATTCAGCGCCGCGAACAGCCGCCGGAGGTGCTGGTGCTACAGCGGCGCGTGGGCGGCGATGCGCTGGGCTGGTTTGCCGGTCTCTATGAGAATCAGCAGCCGCTTACGGCGCAGAATATGCAACGCGCCCTGCAGGAGCGCCTGCAGCAAACGCATCAGTTGCTGGAGCAGGCTGAGCGCATCCGCCGTCATGAAATGGCGCATATCACGGCGCAGCTTGAGGCACTGGAAACCGAAGCGTTAGAGCTGAAGGCCAGCGGCAATGATAATGAGCAGAAAAGATCGATGCTGATGGCGAATCGTGTGGAACTGCAGCGGCAGTTTGTGGGGCAGGCGGAGCGGCGTGCTTCACTGTTACAGGAGAGCGCGCGTAATACGCTGATGCTGCGTGATGCGAACGGCCAGCTGCACCGCATTCCCCTGGCGCAAATCCGTGACGCCTGGTATCCCAACGCCATGACGCTTGTTCAAAAATGGCAGCACTTTTTGCAGCAGCTGTGGCATTTCGTTGCCGTTTCGTCGGATGATTCCCCGGGCGAGGGCAGTGCTTTCCCGGCTATTTTCGGCACTGTGCTGATGGTGTTGTTGATGTCGGTGGTGGTGATGCCGCTGGGGGTGGTGGCCGCCGTCTGGCTGCATGAGTATGCCGATCGGCATGCGTTAACCCGGCTGGTGCGTATTGCGGTGGTTAACCTGGCGGGCGTACCGTCGATTGTTTATGGCGTGTTTGGTCTTGGGTTTTACGTCTGGCTGATTGGCGGCACGATTGATCAGCTTTTTTACGCGACATCACTGCCTAATCCGACCTTTGGTACGCCGGGTCTGCTGTGGGCGTCGCTAACGCTGGCATTGTTGACCTTGCCGGTGGTGATTGTTGCGACCGAAGAGGGACTGTCGCGCATTCCTGCCAGCCTGCGCCACGGCTCGCTGGCGCTGGGCGCGACCCGCGCGGAAACGCTGTGGCACGTTACCCTGCCGCTGGCGCTGCCCGCCATGCTAACCGGATTGATTCTCGCCGTGGCACGTGCGGCGGGCGAAACGGCACCGCTGATGCTGGTGGGCGTGGTGAAAATGGCCCCGGAACTACCGGTAGACGGCGTTTTCCCTTACCTGCATCTTGATCGTAAGTTTATGCATCTGGGCTTTCAGATTTACGATCTGGCATTTCAAAGCCCCAACGCCGAGGCCGATCGTCCGTTGGTATATGCCACGGCGTTGCTGCTGGTGACCATTATTCTTGGCTTAAATCTTACGGCGATGGCCTTACGCCATCGTCTGCGCGAGCGTTACCGCTCGCTGGTGCAATAACGGTGAGGACCATGACCGCTGAAATCGACACTGCGCTAACCATCAATAATCTTTCGCTGTGGTATGGCGACAAACAGGCGCTGGATAGCGTTAGCCTGCAGATCCCGAAAAATCGCATTACCGCTCTTATTGGCCCTTCTGGCTGTGGTAAATCCACGCTGCTGCGCTGCCTTAACCGCATGAACGATGTGATTGATAACTGTCGCGTTGAGGGCGAGGTTCTGCTCGATCGGCGCAATATTCTCGAGCGCGGCGGCGATCTCTCGGCGCTGCGGCGGCGCGTCGGCATGGTTTTTCAGCGACCCAATCCGTTCCCCAAATCGATTTATGAAAATGTGGTTTACGGTTTACGTCTGCAAGGCGTGCGCGATCGACGTATTTTAAACGAGGCGGTGGAGCGGGCGCTGCGCGCGGCGGCGCTGTGGCCTGAGGTGAAGGATAGCCTGCGGCAAAATGCGCTGACGCTCTCCAGCGGCCAGCAGCAGCGGCTGGTGATTGCGCGCGCCATTGCTATTGAGCCGGAAGTGCTGCTGCTGGACGAGCCGACGTCTGCGCTGGACCCGATCTCCACGCTGGTGATTGAAGAGCTAATGACCACGCTGAAGCAGCATTTCACGCTGATTCTGGTAACGCATAATATGCAGCAGGCGGCACGCGTCTCTGACTACACCGCTTTTATGCATCAGGGAAAGATGGTGGAGTTTGCTGATACCGATACGCTGTTTACCACGCCGCGACAGCGACGCACCGAGGATTATATAACCGGGCGTTTTGGCTGAAAAAGAACAGAGCCAGCAGGCTGGCTCTGGAAGATGATTTACGCACGCAAGGCGCAAGAAACTAATCGCCCGCGTAGCCCTGGGGCGGAAGTGGGTTGCCATCAAGCCAGGCGGCGTTATCACGCATCACTAAGCGGCCCTCAACGAACCAGTTAATTACCAGCGGATAGATCGCATGTTCCTGATGCTGTACGCGCGCGGTGACCTCTTCTTCGCTGTCGCCGCTGAACACCGGCACGCTGGCCTGTAGAATCACCGGGCCGCCGTCCAGCTGGTCAGTAACAAAATGCACCGAAGTACCATGTTCGCTGTCGCCGTTGGCGATGGCCTGGCGGTGCGTATGCAAGCCCGGATATTTTGGCAGCAGAGAAGGGTGGATATTCAGCAGTCGATCCTGATAGCGCGCGACAAAAAACGGGCTAAGGATACGCATATAGCCCGCCAGCACGACCAGATCGGGCGCATATGCATCGATTTCGCGGATCAGCTGGCGATCAAAATCTTCACGGCTTTCATAAGCGGATGCGGAAAGCGCATGGGCGGCAACGCCCGCGCTGCGGGCGCGCTCAAGGCCAAACGCGTTGGCCTTATTACTGAAAACCGCCGCCACGCGAGCGTTGATCCGGCCCTGCTGACAGGCATCGAGAATCGCCTGCAAATTACTGCCGTTACCCGATATCAGCACGACCAGCCGTTTCATTTGATAACCACACGCTCTTCTGCGTCAGAGGCGCTAATCACGCCAATTTTCCACGCCTGTTCGCCTGCGGCGTTCATCAGCTCAACCGCTTTATCCGCTTCAGCAGCGCTTACCGCAATCACCATGCCGACGCCGCAGTTAAAGGTGCGGTACATCTCATGACGACTGACGTTGCCCGCCTGCTGCAGCCAGTTAAAGACTGCCGGCCATTGCCAGCTGGCTTCATCAATCACTGCCTGAGTGTTTTCCGGCAGCACGCGCGGAATATTTTCCCAGAAGCCGCCACCGGTGAGGTGGGCGATGGCATGCACATCGATCTGCTCAATCAGGTTAAGAATATTTTTAACGTAGATGCGCGTCGGTGCCAGCAGATGATCGGCCAGCGGCTTGCCGTCGAGCTGTTTGCTTAACGGATCGGTCTGGCTGACTTCAAGAATTTTGCGTACCAGGGAGTAGCCGTTAGAGTGCGGGCCGCTGGAAGCGAGGGCGATCAGCACGTCGCCATCCTGCACTTTGCTGCCGTCAATGATTTCTGACTTTTCCACCACGCCGACGCAAAAACCTGCCACATCGTAATCTTCACCGTGGTACATGCCTGGCATCTCTGCGGTTTCACCGCCAACCAGCGCGCAGCCCGACTGTAGACACCCTTCAGCGATCCCGCTGATAACGGCGGAAGCGGTATCGACATCCAGCTTGCCGGTGGCGTAGTAATCAAGGAAGAACAGCGGTTCAGCGCCCTGGACCACCAGATCGTTAACGCACATGGCGACCAGATCGATGCCGATGGTGTCGTGGCGCTGCAGATCCATCGCCAGACGCAGCTTGGTGCCGACGCCGTCAGTGCCGGAAACCAGCACCGGCTCGCGATATTTTTGCGGCAGCGCACAAAGCGCGCCGAAACCGCCGAGGCCACCCATTACTTCCGGACGACGGGTCTTTTTCACCACGCCTTTAATACGATCGACTAACGCGTTGCCTGCATCAATATCAACGCCGGCGTCTTTATAGCTGAGAGAGGTCTTGTCGGTCAAAGCGGTTTCCCCACGCGGTTTTGCGGTTTGAATTAA
Source organism: Pantoea sp. FN0305 (assembly GCF_050113845.1). Classification (NCBI taxonomy): domain Bacteria; kingdom Pseudomonadati; phylum Pseudomonadota; class Gammaproteobacteria; order Enterobacterales; family Erwiniaceae; genus Pantoea; species Pantoea sp. FN0305. The sequence goes on from NZ_JBNJSN010000001.1 coordinate 202,957, forward strand.
AGCGGCGCAATTCTAACAGCGCAGGCAAACGTTTGCGAGACCAGCGTTGCAGATTCTTTATTTTAGATGATGCTTAACAGAGCGCGGAGGTTTTGCTGTTTATTGCCCGATCGCATATGGTGCAGCAGGCAAAAGGCGGTATAATCCGGCGATTTTTTTTTCCGCTCAACACTCCGGGAGTACAACAATGAAGATCGTGGAAGTCAAACACCCGCTCGTCAAACATAAACTGGGCCTGATGCGTGAGCAAGACATTAGCACCAAGCGCTTTCGCGAACTGGCATCTGAAGTGGGGAGTTTGCTGACCTACGAAGCCACCGCCGATCTGGAAACAGAGAAAGTAACCATTGAAGGCTGGAATGGTCCGGTAGAAATCGACCAGATCAAAGGCAAGAAAATCACCGTTGTCCCGATTCTGCGTGCCGGTCTCGGCATGATGGAAGGGGTGCTGGAGCATGTGCCAAGCGCGCGCATCAGCGTGGTAGGCGTTTATCGTGATGAAGAGACGCTGGAGCCGGTACCTTATTTCCAGAAGCTGGTTTCTAACATCGAAGAGCGCATGGCGTTGGTAGTCGATCCCATGCTGGCCACCGGTGGCTCAATGATTGCGACGATCGATCTGCTGAAAAAAGCGGGCTGTAACTCAATCAAGGTGCTGGTATTAGTGGCTGCGCCGGAAGGTATCGCCGCGCTGGAAAAAGCGCACCCGGACGTTGAGCTCTATACCGCCTCTATCGATCGCGGCCTGAACGAGAAAGGCTACATTATCCCCGGTCTTGGTGACGCGGGCGATAAGATTTTCGGAACCAAATAACGATTCAGCCGACCGCAGAGTCGGCTTTTTTCTGCCAAAAAACAGCCCAGAGGGATACTCCATGACTCGTCGCGCGATTGGCGTTAGCGAACGCCCACCGCTACTGCAAACGATACCGCTCAGTTTTCAGCATCTGTTCGCGATGTTTGGCGCTACGGTGCTGGTGCCGGTTCTGTTTCATATCAATCCGGCTACGGTGTTGTTGTTTAACGGCGTCGGTACCTTGCTCTACCTCTTTATCTGTAAAGGAAAAATTCCCGCCTACTTAGGCTCCAGCTTTGCTTTTATCTCGCCGGTGCTGCTACTGCTGCCGCTTGGTTATGAGGTGGCGCTGGGCGGTTTTATCCTGTGCGGCGTGCTGTTTTGTCTGGTGGCGCTGATTGTGAAAAAAGCCGGCACCGGCTGGCTGGATGTGATGTTTCCTCCGGCAGCGATGGGCGCGATTGTCGCCGTTATCGGGCTTGAGCTGGCGGGTGTTGCAGCAAATATGGCCGGCCTGCTACCTGCCAGCGGCGCGACGGTCGATAGCACTGCGGTAACCATTTCGCTGGTGACGCTGGCGGTCACCGTGTTTGGTTCGGTGCTGTTTCGCGGTTTTCTCGCCATCATTCCAATTCTGATCGGCGTACTGGCAGGCTATCTGCTGTCGTGGGCGATGGGCATTGTAGACTGGAGCGGAGTAGAGGCTGCTCCGTGGTTCGCGCTGCCGACTTTTTATACGCCGCGCTTCGAATGGTATGCGATGCTGACGATTATCCCGGCTGCGCTGGTGGTTATCGCCGAGCATATCGGGCATCTGGTGGTCACGGCGAATATCGTGAAAAAAGATCTGATTCGCGATCCAGGGCTGCATCGCTCAATGTTCGCCAACGGTTTCTCAACCATTATTTCCGGCTTTTTCGGCTCAACGCCGAACACCACTTACGGTGAGAATATCGGGGTGATGGCAATTACCCGCGTGTACAGTACCTGGGTTATCGGCGGCGCGGCGATTATCGCTATTCTGCTCTCCTGCATCGGCAAGCTGGCAGCGGCAATTCAGGCGATTCCGGTGCCGGTAATGGGTGGGGTTTCGCTACTGCTGTATGGCGTAATCGGCGCATCCGGTATTCGCGTACTGATTGAATCAAAAGTGGACTATAACAAGGCGCAGAACCTGATCCTGACCTCGGTGATTTTGATTATCGGCGTTAGCGGGGCGAAGGTACATATCGGCGCGGCTGAACTGAAAGGTATGGCGCTGGCAACGATAGTTGGCGTGGCGCTGAGCCTGATTTTTAAAGTGATTAACGTGCTGCGCCCGGAAGAAGTCATTCTGGACGCGCCGGATAAATCGCCGGAGTAAAATCCACAAGCAGAAAAGGCGCCTCAGGGCGCCTTTTTTATCGCTGCTGCCGATGCCACGGCTCTCATTCAGCGACCTGGAAAAAATCGCATTCTGAATGCCAAACCAGCCCAGCAGACTGATAGCGATAATCAGACCTGTCAGCACTGAACCCAGACGGCCTTTATCATGAAAAGGGGCCGTGAGAGTTTCAGATAAACTGAATGCTTTTTTCAGGCAGGTGATAAGGAATATAACTATCAAGCTGTGTATGAGAACAATATTCTTCTAACTGAGCAAGAGAATGTACATCCGCTTTTTGATAGATGTTATAAATACGTTTTTGAATGGTTTTACGGTTGGCATTATATATTTTGGCTATCTCCTTAACGGAAAGTCGCTGCAGCATAAAAAAATAATATCCAGCTCCGACTGGTTAAATAAGTCACTGGAAACGTCGGTGATTAATACGCTGGGTTTCTGCTGATTAATATATTTATGTGGCGTCAGGTAAACTTTACCTAACCAGTAATGGGTTTCGATTACTGTGGTTTGGCCGCGCGCTCTCGCCTCTTTTTCCGCCTACAACATCAGCTGACGGCCAAAGCCACGGGCGCGATAATCATCACTCACCCAGAGATATTGCACCTCCAGTCCGCCCCACCAGGTGCAGGCGACCAGCCCGCCGGCATTATCGTTCAGTTCAATGCATGAACCGCCAAATAAAATAAAGATTTTTTAGTGAGTAAGACATTTTACTGATTGCCAACATCAGGAAATTGCATTTTCTTTTACCGCAGAGACGGCCCGCAATGCTGTGGGGCAGCCTAATGCTGCGATTTCATTTCATGTGAAAAGATGTGTTAAACTACTGCGGTTTTTAGCCCGTTCACGCTTGAGGTGCTTCTGAACACGCCGGCACAACTTTCACTGCCACTCTATTTACCGGATGACGAAACTTTCGCCAGTTTCTGGCCGGGAGAAAATTCGTCCCTGCTGGCTGCACTGAAAGGCGCTTTAGCGCAGGAACATGGCAGTTATCTCTATTTCTGGTCACGTCAGGGCGGCGGACGCAGCCATCTGCTACATGCCGCCTGTGCTGAAATGTCAACGCGCGGCGATGCCGTTGGCTATGTTCCGCTTGATAAACGTACCTGGTTCGTGCCGGAAGTCCTGGATGGCATGGAACAGCTTGCGCTGGTTTGCATCGATAATATCGAATGCATTGCCGGAGAAGATGAGTGGGAGATGGCGATCTTCGATCTCTATAACCGCATTCTGGAAACCGGAAAAACGCGTCTGCTGATCACCGGCGATCGCCCGCCGCGCCAGCTTAATCTTAAGCTGCCAGATCTCGCTTCACGCCTCGACTGGGGCCAAATCTATAAATTACAGCCGCTCTCGGATGAGGATAAGTTGCAGGCGCTACAGCTACGCGCCAGCCTGCGAGGTTTCGAGCTGCCGGAAGATGTGGGGCGTTTTCTGCTAAAGCGACTGGATCGTGAGATGCGTACGCTGTTTACCACGCTGGATCGTCTCGATCGGGCTTCCATTAGCGCCCAGCGTAAGCTCACTATTCCGTTTGTGAAGGAAATTCTGGCGCTGTAGGATGATTAACGCCCTTTTTGATATTGCCGGAAGCGCAGCTGTAGCTGACGCAGCTGATCGATACGGGCGTCATAGCGCGCCTGCGTCAAACTGCCCAGCGTCACCTGCGCGCTGGCGCTGCTCAGCGTGGTGATCGCCTGATCTAACTGACCGGTTAATGCCAGCCCCTCTGCACGCGCCGACAGCTCCTCATCACGTCGGTTTTGTGCCGCCGACGCCTGCGCCAGCAGATCCCAACCGTTAGTATCGTCAGGATGCGCCCAGGTATAGCGATTCAGGATGCGGCTGGCTGCCACAGGCTGTTTGGCCTCCAGGAGCGCATTCGCCAGGTTAAGCTGTAACACCGGGTCGTTACTGCTGGCTTTCTGCGCCATCAGACGCTTTACTGCCGCTTGCGGCTGATTCAGGCCTAAATCAATATCGGTCATGATATCCAGATACCAGACGTTGCCAGGATCTTTTGCCAGTAGCGGCTCGATAATCTTCTTTGCATTAGCAAAGCTTTTGGCTTCCAGGAACAACAGCGCTCTGCCGTATTGCGCAGCCTGCTGCTGACGTGCATTGCCTTTCGACCACTCTTCCAGCAAATCTTCGCCCAGCTGATTCTGCCCGGTAGCATACATGCCCAGCGCGCGGGCTTTCGCCATGTAGTAATCCTGCGAAGACTGCACCACTACCGGACGCATCTGGCTGGCCCGATTACGGGCATCGGCCAGACGGCTGTCCGGCAGCGGGTGCGTCAGCAGAATTTCCGGCGGCTTAAAGGCGAAACGGGACTGATCCGCCAGCTTCTGTAAAAAATTGGGCATCGCCTGCGGATCGAAACCAGCACGCTGCAAAACCTGAATACCGATCCGATCCGCTTCCTGTTCGTTGTTCTGCGTAAATGAGATCACCCCCTGCCGCGTGCCCGCCAGAGTACCGGCTAAACCCGCCATACCCGCCTGTGGATTAGCCATTGCCAGCAGAATTGAACCCAGCGCACCCACCCAGGTGAGCGGGGCGTTACGCTGCTGCTCTTCCATCGCACGCGCCAGATGACGCTGAGTCACGTGCGAAATTTCGTGCGCCAATACCGAGGCGAGCTGACTTTCATTGTCGCTGGTACGGAACAGGGCTGAATGCAGCACAACGTTACCGCCAAAGAAGGCGAAGGCGTTTATTTCATCATTGCGGATCAGGTAGAAATAAAAAGGCGTGCGCACTGAATTGGCGTGCGCGACCAGCCGCACGCCAAGCTGATTAATGTACTGGTTAAGCAGGGGATCGTTGATCAGCGGTGCGCTGGCCCGCAGCTGGCGGACGTAAAAATCGCCCATTTGCAGTTCCTGATTGATCGATAACGTACCGCCTGCGGTGGTGCCAATATCGGGAAGCGTATCAGCGACGTCGGCCTGGGAAGGGAGCACGTTGCCAGCCAGCAGCGTGATCATGAGTGAAGCGATCACAGTTTTCTTCAAGCGATTAAACATACATCTTCCCCAGGGCAAAGAGTAACGTTTCGACCGATCCCGGTCCTGATAGTTCATATACCAGCGCAGCAGCCACGCTCAGGGCGTTATCTTAGCGAGGTAAACTGCATAATGAAATGGCTGTTTAAGCCTGATGCCATAAAGGAAAAACAGTGAGTCAGGTCACGGCGGAAGTTCAAAGTTGTGTAAACTTATTCAGAGAAACTGAAAGTGGCATGAGATTTGATTAAGCATCTTCTGAAAATCAGCTGTTGATAATGTAGAGGGATTTTTAAAATCGTTAATAACACTGATGGTATGGTTAAAAACGGTCTCTGCTGTGGATTTTAGAATGGTCTTGTTGATAGGTTTATTTCAAAAAAAAAGGATGAGATTAAGGTCCAGGGATAATTAAAGAAAGCGCACCATTACCTGTTTTTCTTTGTTTGTTTTCTGTTTTGTATCGGATCGCTTTGAGGGGGCTTCTTGTAAGGTAATTCTTAAGACTCCGTTCCGGGGATTAAATGGCATTAATTAACGAAAAATAAAGAAAACAACGATGATTGTTGTGGGTTATTTTTTCTTGTTGAAAGTACTTCGATAATGTCGCTGCATAACCTGTATTTCCCTGCTAAGACTCTGTGATATAGATAAAAAAGGCCGCTAAGAGATAGAGGTGGAGATTCCCTCCTGGCGCCGCTGAATATTCATCGGAGAGCAAAAAAAATGCGTTATGCAGTTAAGGTTTTTTTGTTGGCTTCTCTGCCAGACGCAGGCGGGGCGGGAGTTTATTTAGCGGCAGGGTTCAGCAATAAAATTATGTGGCAAATAAAACGCAGTAACAGATCGCGAGCGTCTCTCGGATGAGATATTTCTTATCTTATCGAAGGGCGCTTGTTCGCCTGAAAATCGGGAAAAGGTTCTGCTGCAAATATAATACTTTCAGTTTTCTATGACTAACATCCTCTTTTAAAGGAGTGCTTTTTTATGCGTCCCGTAACTTATATCGTCGTGGCGGCTCTGGCCGGTTTTGTCGGCGGTAATGTGCTTCAGGCACCACAGCTCTATGACAAAGTCACTAACCATATCGCTAACAGCAAAAGCGAGCCGGAAGGCTTCTGGTCAACGCCAGCTATCGCTAACTATGGCAAAATTCATTACGTGGATACGCCCGCTTATAATCCGCGTAATGATGCTAACCTCAGCAATAAGATCGTCTTTCAGCTTAATAAAAACGACGGTGACATCAAGGATCCGCACCTGGGCCTGGAGCGCGTCGCGCGCGTTGTTAACCTCTATTATGCGGCAGGTATTCCGCTGAATAAGCTTAACTTTGTGGTATCAATGAACGGCGATGCCGTGATTGCCGGGCTGAATAATGAAGAATTCCATAAAGCTTACGGTATCGATAACCCCAATCTTAAGTTGATCAGCGAGCTGGAAAAGGCGGGCGTAAAAGTCACGGTTTGCGATCAGTCGGTGGCCTTCCATCATATTGATCGTGAGTGGATTGATAAATCAGTGACCCATACTATTTCCAGCGGGACAACCGTTGCCACGCTGCAAAATCAGGGTTATGCGCTGTTAATGCTCTGATTATATATCTTTTTCTCTCTCTGTTGCGCTATCCAAAATGACACCGCCAGTGGCGGTGTCATTTTTTGCATTTTCACCCAGCTTATTCCTTTCCTGCTGCTCAGGCTTACTTACCAAACTAAGAAAAATCTTAATAAACTGCGCTGAGTCGTTTTTCTGTCTGCTCAATCCATGTACAATTGAGACGTGCATCTCACCAGGGCACCTGTAGCACGGTAAGTATTGATAATAAAAGCACCACAAGGCGCAAAAGAAATGATAAACACAATGGAGGCGAATCCATGTTAAGGCTGCCAAGGCCGAAAACGGATTTGCGGACGCTTATTACCCTGCTGGCCGTGGCCAGTATCGTTATTACCCTTGCTAATTCCTTGTACGCCGCCTGGCGCGTTCAGCGTGAACAACTGATCACTAATACGCTGGAGGCGAACCGGGTTTATGCTGCCAAACTGGCTGCCTCGACCGGGCAGTTTTTTCAGCAGGCTCAGTCACAGCTGGCCTGGAGCGCTACCGAGCTTAGCGAGCGCTTTGATGATGAAGCGCTGTTACAGAAAGAGGTTGAGCGTCTTCGGCAGCAAACCAACAGCTTTAATTCGGTGGTGGTTGTTGATGCCGCCGGTTGGGTGCGCGCAATCTCACCTGAGTCGTTGACGTTGAAGGGCACGCAGTTGCATACCGACAGCGCGCGTGAAGCGCTGGCGCGGCGCACCGCGTTGATTGGGCAGCCCAGCCTTTCGGCGGCAAATAACCTGATCGTGTTTGTTTCCCGCCCGGTTTGGTCTGCGGCCGGCAGCTACCTTGGGTACATTGGCGGCACCATTTACCTGAAGCGTAAAAGCATTCTGCATGAACTGCTGCTTAGTCAGTTTTACCGTGACGGAACGCAACTTTATGTGCTGGATCGCAATAACCGCGTGCTTTATCACCAGAATGGTCAGATGGTTGGGAAGAAAATTGCGCCGCTGCTGCATCAGGATGCGATCGCCTATGCCAGCAGCGGCTATCAGGAAGTTACCGATGAGCGGGGCGTGCCAATGCTGGCGGGCTACGCGCACGTGCCGGACTCCGACTGGACTATTCTGGTGCTCAAGCAAACCAGCGTGACGCTGGCACCGCTTAGCAGCCTGTTGTTTCAGGTCATACAGCATTCGCTGCCGCTGGCGCTGATAACCCTGGCAGCAGCCTGGCTGCTGGCGCGGCTGATCGCCATGCCGCTGTGGCAGCTGGCGCGTAAAGCGGGCCAAATGGATGAGCAGGATGCCGCCATGGAAATTAGCCGTATCCGCTCCTGGTATTTTGAAGCATCGCAAATCAAGCGGGCACTGCTTTCCGGTATCGGGCTAATGCAAACCAAGATCGGCCAGCTGAAATCTGAGGCGCAAACCGATCCGCTGACGCAGTTGCTTAACCGCCGTGGCCTGCAGGCGGTGCTGGACTACCTTGCCACCACGCGCCAGCCTTTTGCCGTGCTGGCGCTCGACATCGATCATTTCAAGCAGGTTAATGATACCTGGGGACATGGTGCTGGCGACCGGGTTATCCAGCAGGTGGCGCAACAACTGAAAAGCTATGCACGGCAAACGGACGTAGCCTGCCGCAGCGGCGGTGAAGAGTTTTTAATGATCCTGCCGGGAGTCGATCATGACACGGCGATGAAGATGGCGGAACGCTTACGCCAGGCGACGCAGCGTCAGGCGATCGATCCGGTTGGTGAGGTGACGCTGTCGATTGGGGTCAGCTGCTGGTTATCCGATCGCGAGGCGATTTCATCCTGTTTCCGGCGCGCCGATGAGGCGTTGTATCGCGCTAAGCGCGGCGGTAGAAACCGTGTGATTGCCGCAGCGGCGCAATCAGAGAACGAGACGCCGCTCTATGAAAGCTAACGCTTAAGGTTGTTCTGTTTTCTGTCGCGCATTTCAGTACAATCGTCAGCCTTGTTGATACGGGAAGGATACGCCGTGCTGGCTCTTTTGATTCAATGGTATCGCCGTCGCTTTAGCGATCCGGAGGCGATTGCCCTGCTGGTAATATTGCTGGCAGCTTTTTTTATCCTGTTTTTTTTCAGTGACTTGCTGGCGCCGCTGCTGGTGGCGCTGGTAATGGCTTATCTGCTGGAGTGGCCTACAGTGCGTCTGGAGCGGCTGGGCTGTTCCCGCAGCTGGGCCACCACCATTGTGCTGGCGTTCTTTGTAGGCATTCTGTTGCTTTTTGTGCTGGTGGTCGCGCCGGTTGCCTGGCAGCAGGGCATCCATTTAGTGCGTGACATGCCGAATATGCTGAATAAGCTTTATACCTTCTCTGCCGGACTGCCGGCACGGTTTCCGGCGCTGGCCGATGCCGGTATCGTTGATATTGTGATCGAGAATTTGCGAAGCCGACTGTCAGGCGTTGGCGAGTCAGTAGTGAAATATTCGCTGGCTTCGCTGGTGGGCTTGATGACGCTGGCAATCTATCTGGTGCTGGTGCCGCTAATGCTCTTTTTCCTGCTAAAGGATAAGCAGCAGATGCTGAATGCGGTGCGCCGTGTGCTGCCGCGCAATCGCGGTCTGGCGGGGCAGGTCTGGAGCGAGATGAATCAGCAGATCACCAACTATATTCGCGGCAAAGTGCTGGAAATGGTGGTGGTCGGTGTCGCGACCTGGATCGCTTTTCTGGTGCTGGGGCTGAATTACGCGCTGCTGCTGGCGGTATTGGTTGGGCTGTCGGTGCTGATCCCTTATATCGGTGCGCTGGCGGTTACCCTGCCGGTGATCTGCGTGGGGCTTTTTCAGTGGGGGCTGGGCAGCGATTTCTGGACGATGATCATTGTCTATCTGGTTATCCAGGCGCTGGATGGCAACGTGCTGGTGCCGGTGCTCTTCTCCGAAGCGGTAAATTTACATCCGCTGGTGATTATTCTTGCGGTGGTGATTTTCGGCGGGCTGTGGGGCTTCTGGGGCGTGTTTTTTGCCATTCCGCTGGCGACGCTTATCAAAGCGGTGGTCCATGCCTGGCCTGAGGATACTTCAGGCGGTGAGTTTCAGTAAGGTTGTGTGGCGTCGTTGACGCCACGCGTTTTCTCAGACTGATTTCAGATATGCCATCACAATATCGTAGTGATTGCTGGTTTTAAAATCATCGAAAACCTTCTCAACATAGCCGTTGGCATCAATCAAAAAGCTGATGCGGTGAATGCCGTCGTAGGTTTTCCCCATAAAGGTTTTCTCTCCCCAGACGCCAAACTGTTGGCTGACTTCATGGTTTTCATCCGAGAGCAGCGTAAAATTTAACAGCTCTTTTTCGGCGAAACGAGACAGCTTTTCCGGCTTATCGGTACTGATACCCAAAACCTCTACGCCCGCTTTTTTAAATTCATCCATATTGTCACGCAGGCCGCACGCCTGAATGGTGCAACCGGGCGTCATCGCTTTGGGATAGAAATAGACCAAAACGCGCTGTCCCTGGAAGTCGGTTAAATTTACTTGTTCGCCGTCCTGATCGGGCAAACTAAATTTCGGTGCGATATCACCGGCTTTCAGTGGATTCATCACTCATCTCCATTTTTTCATCATGCTGCGGATAATTGACCACGCTAATAGTGCCTTGCGCATGAAGTTCTGTACATAGGGCGTGAAACGCCTGCTCGATTAATGTCGCGTCCCGGTGCGCCGGGCTGTGAGCCGTAATTTGAATATAGAGCAAGGGTGGCTGATGTTCTTGCGTTAACTGAGTGCGCGAAACCAGTTCTGCGATATTCATCTGGTGTGAATCAAAGAGATCGGTAAAGCGTTCGATAATATGCGGCGAGTCGTTGACTTCCACCTGCACCCAAACGGTTTCCGGCATCGGCGGTCGGCGGCTGGCATTGGTGCGCTTCATTACAATCAGCAGCTCCATCTCGGCACCTTTCAGCGGCAGCGTAGACTCAATTAAGGTAATCGCGTTCCAACTGCCGGAAAGCAGCATGATAAAGGTAAACTCTTCACCCAGCATGGCCAGGCGGCTGTCTTCGATATTACAGCCGCAGCTGCTGACGTGACGAGTAATGGCATTGACGATCCCAGGACGATCGACGCCCAACGCCGTAATAACTAAAAAGTGTTGCGGTGTTTGCGGCAAAATAACTTTTCCTGTGGGGTAAGCTGATAAGTAATGGTAATAACCCGTAGGTAAACATAAAAAATACCCTCTGCCAAGCGCTCCCGGCCCCTGGTCGCTTGCTTTTCCCCGCCGGTCAAACGTACCATGAAGTACTTGTTTGTCGAGGGGATGGCCAATGTTCACGGGAAGTATTGTTGCGCTCGTTACGCCAATGGATGACAAAGGTAATGTCTGCCGTGCGAGCCTGAAAAAACTGATTGATTATCATGTCGAGAGCGGAACATCCGCCATCGTTTCTGTGGGAACCACCGGCGAATCCGCGACGCTTAGCCATGATGAGCACGGCGATGTGGTGATGATGACGCTTGACCTGGCCGACGGTCGTATTCCGGTGATTGCCGGAACCGGCGCGAATGCTACCGCAGAAGGCATCTCTCTGACTAAACGCTTTGAAAATAGTGGCGTTATCGGCTGTCTTACCGTAACGCCTTATTACAACCGCCCAACGCAGGAAGGGCTGTATCAGCACTTTAAAGCGATCGCAGAAAGTACCGATCTGCCACAAATGCTGTATAACGTACCCTCGCGCACCGGTTGCGATATGCTGCCCGAAACGGTGGCGCGCCTGGCGAAAATCAAAAATATTATCGGGATCAAAGAGGCAACCGGGAACTTATCCCGCGTCAGCCAGATCCAAGAGCTGGTTGATGATGAGTTCGTGCTGGTTAGCGGCGATGACGCTACCGCACTGGACTTTATGCAGCTGGGCGGCCACGGTGTGATTTCCGTTACGGCAAATATCGCCGCACGTGAAATGGTTGAACTGTGTCGGCTGGCGCGCGAAGGCAACTTCGCCGAGGCGCGTCATCTAAACCAGCGCCTGATGCATCTGCATCAGAAATTGTTTGTTGAATCTAATCCTGTTCCGGTGAAATGGGCCGCGAAAAAACTGGGATTAATCGCGACCGATACCCTGCGCCTGCCAATGGTTCCGTTATCCGCGGCGGCGTGTCCGGTTGTGGAGCAGGCGCTGAAAAATGCGGGTCTGCTGTAATTTAGGGAGAGTTAATGGCTTATTCAGTAAAAAAGTCCACGGTTGCGACTATCGTTGGGCTATCCACGGTGATGCTGCTGGCAGGATGTTCCAACGATCAGCGCTATAAGCGTCAGGTCAGCGGAGATGAAACTTACCTGCAGGCGGCTGAGCTGCAGGATTTACGCGCGCCGGCAGGAATGATTCTGCCGCTGCAAAATGGAGATTACGACGTGCCGCGCGCCAACGCGAACGGCGCGATGGGCAAACAGCTGGACATTCGTCCGCCCGCTCAGCCGCTGGCGCTGATGAACGGCGCACGTGCGCAGTTTAGCGGTAATACCGGCGTGTTGATGATGGAGAACAGCCGCAGCGGTTCAATCTGGTCACAGGTGGTCAATGTGGTGCAGTCTTACCACTTCCCGATCGCCGCGCGTCAGGATGCCAGCCAGCAACTGACCACCGACTGGGTGGAGTGGAACCGTGCGGATGAAGACAACCAGTACCGTGGCCGCTATCAGATCAGTGTGCAGCAGCAAGGGTATCAGCAGGCGCTGACCGTAAAACTGCTGCAGCTGCAGCAGGCGGGTAAAGATATTACTTCGCCAACGCAGATCCAGCGTTATACCGCGCAGATGCTGAACGACATCAGCACCGGTCTGGATAAGATGGATACTGCCGCACAGGATGCTGCAGCTAACCGCAGCGCCGCACAGATTGATGTGCAGAGCGGCGCGGATGATACCGGCTTGCCGAACCTGATTCTGCGTGCGCCGTTTAATGTCACCTGGCAGCGTTTGCCGGCGGCGTTGAAGCGTATCGGCATGGAAGTGACCGACAGCAACCGTTCGCAGGGCAGCATGGCGGTTACCTATAACGCGCCGGGCGACAGCACCTGGGATGAAATCGGTGCTAAAGATCCGCAGTTGCCGAACGGCGATTATAAGCTGCAGGTCGGCGACCTCGATAACCGCAGCAGTCTGCAGTTTATCGATCCGAAAGGCCACGTACTGACGCAGTCGCAAAACGACGCGCTGGTGGCGGTCTTTCAGGCAGCCCTGAGCCAGTAAAAAAAAGGCCGGAAAACTCCGGCCTTTTTTATTGAATTTTGGCATAATGTCGCGCCACGACGTAAACGATTGCGTCGTGTGGTTATGACCATTCACACTTTTCCCAGTTTGGAGTTTATCAAGATGCAAAAGCTAGCTGAGTTGTATCGCGGCAAAGCGAAAACCGTTTACAGCACCGAAAACCCGGATCTGTTGGTACTCGAATTCCGCAATGATACGTCAGCAGGAGACGGCGCACGTATTGAACAGTTTGATCGCAAAGGAATGGTAAACAACAAGTTTAACTATTTCATCATGCGTAAGCTGGAAGAGGCGGGCATTCCAACCCAGATGGAAGCGCTGCTCTCAGATAACGAAGCGCTGGTAAAAAAACTGGAGATGGTGCCGGTTGAATGCGTTATCCGTAACCGCGCGGCAGGTTCGCTGGTGAAACGTTTGGGCGTGGAGGAGGGGATCGTCCTCAATCCCCCGCTGTTCGATCTGTTTTTGAAAGATGATGCCAAACACGATCCGATGGTCAACGAATCCTACTGCGAGACTTTTGGCTGGGTAAATAAAGAGAATCTGGTGCGCATGCGTGAGCTGACCTACAAGGCTAACGAGGTGCTCAGCAAACTGTTTGACGATGCCGGTCTGATCCTGGTGGACTTCAAGCTGGAGTTCGGTCTCTACAAAGGCGAAGTCACGCTGGGCGATGAATTTTCACCAGACGGCGCCCGCCTGTGGGACAAGCAGACCATGAACAAAATGGATAAAGATCGCTTTCGCCAGAGCCTGGGCGGCGTGATCGAAGCTTACGAAGAAGTGGCACAGCGTCTGGGCGTTAAGCTCGACTAAACTTCCTGCCCGTGGCCGACGCGCATGTGCCGTCGGCCTGGTTCCCCAACATTGTTCCCCTCCGCTTTTTCCGTTACCCTTCCATTCCGCGTGCCGCCTGCTGGTTATTCAGCGCCGTCGCGACTAGAATTTGCCGTATTCGCCAGGAATCAGTAACAGGGGAAAGTCATGCGTTGGCAAGGGCGTCGCGAAAGCGACAATGTAGAAGATCGTCGGAATCAGTCTCCCACCGTGGGCTTCGGACGCATGCGCATTCCGCGTGGTAAAGGCGGGGTTATCCTGCTGGTGGTGGTGATAATTGCCAGTTATTACGGCTATGATTTGTCCCCATTGCTTACCGGCGGCGGGTCGGTTACTCAGCAAAGCCAAACGCAGCGTATCAGTCCGCAGGATGATGAAGCGGCAAAGTTTACCTCGGTGATCCTCGCCACAACGGAAGATACCTGGCAAAAACTCTTTACCCAGATGGGCAAAGAGTATCAGCCGCCGCATCTGGTTATGTACCGCAACGCTACGCGTACCGGCTGTGGCACCGGACAATCGGTGATGGGCCCGTTTTATTGCCCGGCGGATAGCACCGTTTATATCGATCTCTCTTTTTATGATGAACTGAAAAACAAGCTGGGTGCCGGGGGCGACTTCGCGCAGGGCTATGTTATTGCGCATGAGGTAGGTCATCACGTGCAGAAACTGTTGGGTATTGAACCGAAAGTACGCCAGATGCAGCAGGGCGCCTCACAAAGCCAGGTGAATCAGCTGTCGGTGAAACTGGAGCTACAGGCGGATTGCTTTGCAGGCGTCTGGGGCCACTATATGCAGCAGCAGCAGATTCTGGAGCCGGGCGACCTGCAGGAAGCGCTGAATGCGGCCGAAGCGATTGGCGACGATCGGCTCCAGCAGCAGAGCCAGGGACGCGTCACCCCGGACAGCTTTACCCACGGCACCTCGGAACAGCGTTACAGCTGGTTTAAACAAGGCTTTGATTCTGGCAATCCGGGCCGATGCGATACGTTCGCCGCCGCTAAATAAAGATGCTGTTATCCGTTACCGCTGAGATGCAGCGTACCGGCATTCGGCGGCTGGCGGTGCTTGCTGGCGATCCTGACTGGTGTGACGAGCAGGCGCAGCAATGGCAACAGGCGCTGGCGGGAGACTGGCTTTTTCTTAGTGACGATCCGCAGTTGCCCAACAGCGTTGCGCCTTCAGCGCTGCGCAATCTTTTAGGGCAAGAATTCCGCCATGCCATCTTTGATGCCCGTCAGGGATTTCACAGTGAATCCTTTGCTGCGCTGGCGGGCACGCTCAGCGCCGGGAGCTGGCTGCTGCTGCTGACGCCGCCCTGGAAGACGTGGTCCCTGCATCCTGACAGCGACTCGCTACGCTGGAGCGAAAGCGACATACCCATTGCCACGCCCCATTTTATTCATCATTTACAGCGCCAGCTTTATGCGGATCAACAGGTGTTGCTGCATCAGCAGCATCAGCCCTGCCGCATGCCAACCTCTTTATCGCTATCTTCGTGGCAGCCCGCCGGGTTAGAGCAGCAGCAGCGGCTGCTCAGCCACCTTTTGCAGGCGCCGCCCGGCATCTCTGTGTTGACTGCCGCCCGAGGACGCGGGAAGTCGGCGCTGGCTGGCATGCTGATGCAGCGTTGGCCGGGACGTTGTCTGGTTACCGCGCCAGCGAAAGTCTCGACAGAGGTGCTGGCCCGTTTTGCCGGTGAACGTTTCGCCTTTATCGCACCCGATGCGCTGCTGGCCAGCGCGGAGCCGCAGCAGGCTGACTGGCTGATTATTGACGAGGCGGCGGCTATTCCGGCACCGTTGCTGCAGCGTCTGATAACGCGCTTTCCGCGCGTATTATTAACCACCACCGTACAGGGCTATGAAGGCACCGGACGCGGCTTTTTGCTGAAATTCTGCGCCGCATTGCCGCAGGCGCGTTTTTATCAGCTGGATGAGCCGCTACGCTGGCGTCAGGGCGATCCGCTGGAAAGCCTGGTCAATGCTGCGCTGCTGCTGGATGAGGCGCAAGGCACGACGCACAGCGCGACAGATAAGGGATTAACGATCGCCGGGTGTGAACAGCAGGATGGGCCGCGTCTGCTGGCGCTCTATCGGCTGTTAACCAGCGCGCATTATCGCACCACGCCGCTTGATTTACGCCGCCTGATGGATGCGCCAGGGCAACAATTTATTGCTGCGGAAAGCGCTTGCAGAGAGGTCTGCGGAGCGGCATGGCTGGTGGCGGAAGGAGGGCTTACCGCTGCGCTGGCCTGGCAGGTATGGGCCGGGCTGCGGCGTCCGCGTGGCAATCTGGTCGCGCAGTCTCTGGCCGCTCATGCCGGTTTTCCGCAGGCCGCACAGCTGCGATCGCAGCGCATCAGCCGTATTGCCGTTGCGCCGGGCCTGCGACGGCAGCAGGTGGGCAGCCGAATGGTTGAGTTTGCCCGCCAGCAGGCGCAGGGGCTGGACTATCTTTCAGTGAGTTTTGGTTTTACTGAGGAGCTGTGGCACTTTTGGCAGCGCTGCGGTTTTACCCTGGCGCGTATCGCTACGCAGCGCGAGGCGAGCAGCGGCTGCTATAGCGTAATGGCTATTCTGCCGTTGAGCGAGGCTGGGGAGCTGCTGAGCCAGCAGGCGGAGCAGCAGCTGGCGCGCGATCTTTTCTGGCTGCAGCCGTTAATTGATGAGCCGATTCCGCTGGCAATCGCAAGTCAGCCGTCGTTGAATGAGGCGGACTGGCTGGCGCTGGCTGGTTTTGCTTTTGCCCATCGGCCTTTCGAGGTTAGCCTGCCGGCGCTGGGGCGTCTGCTGCTGGCTGGCGAAAGCAGCGAGCTGGCGCTCTGGCACGCCATTATCCAGCGCAGGCCGCTGGGCGACATCTGCCGCGATCTGGGCCTGAGCGGACGCAAGGCGCTGCTGGGCAGATGGCGCGTTGAGGCTCAACAGCTGATGCGGCAGCTGGATGCTGAACGCTGTAAAAATGCCCAGCGCACGCTTTCCACACTGAGATAAATCCACGCTAATTTTCCTTTCCAGACCTGCTTTCGCTGTAAACGTCTTATAGTTAATAGCGAGGAGGATGTTATGAAACTTAACCATTTTGTTGTGCAAAGTCCGTCTGCTCCCCCAACGCAGCTGTTTCTGCTTTATCATGCCGCTGGCGATAACCCGGTCTCAATGGGACAGATTGGCAGTTGGTTTGCAGAAGTCTTTCCGCAGGCGCTGGTGGTGAGTATTGGCGGGCCTGAAGCAGGTGGTCCCGCGCCAGGCCGCCAGTGGTACAGTGAAAGCGCGTTGCAGGATGTCAGCCTGCAGCAACAGGTCGATGAGGTCATGCCCCAGTTTTTGCAGTCGGTGCAAGAGTGGCAGCAGCTTAGCGGCGTACAGCCTGAGGCGACGGCGCTGATCGGTTTTTCGCAGGGCAGCGTAATGGTGCTGGAGAGCAGCAAGGTGCAGCCAGCGATGGCGGGCAGGATCGTGGCCTTTAGCGGTCGTTATGCCAGCCTGCCGGAACAGGCCAGCGTCAAGACCACGATTCATTTGATTCATGGCGAAAATGATGAGGTTTATCAGGCTGAACTGGCGCAGCAGGCGGCGGAGCGTCTGACCTCGCTGGGTGGAGATGTGACGCTGGATATTGTGGAAGATCTACCGCACGCCATCGATCAGCGCAGCATGAACCTGGCATTGGATCATCTGCGTTATACCGTGCCGCGCCGCTATTTTGAAGAGGCGCTCAGCAGCGGTAAGCCTGGCGATGACGTGGTAACTTTTATGTAATCATGCAACAGCAAAAGGGCAGCGCTCGCTGCTGCCCCCGGACTATTTCTTTTTCGGCCAGTCGTCTTCATCATCCCACTTATCGTTAAAGTCACGATGTGGCGGCAGATCGGGCTTATTCGCCATAAATTTTTTGTGGTCGATGCGCTTCAGATCTTTATAAACGTTGACCATGACGCCAACCAGCAACAGGATCACAATGATCCACCAGTAATCTTTTACCCATTCCATGATGTTTCCTCCTGAAGAACGCTTATGCGATCAGCTGCTCCATGATGCGTTGATACATACGGCTCAGCAGTTGCAGATCGGATGCCTTCACGCACTCATTGATTTTATGAATGGTGGCATTAACCGGTCCCAGTTCCACTACCTGAGCGCCCATACGGGCAATAAAACGCCCATCGGACGTACCGCCGGTGGTCTGTAGCTCAGGCCTGGTTTCAGTATAGTGTTCAACTGCGTTGATTACCGCATCCACCAACTGGCCGCGTGTGGTCAAGAACGGTTGCCCGGAGAGTTTCCATTCAAGGGAATAGCGCAGCTGATGGCGATCCAGCAGGTCGGCAACGCGCTGGCGAATATCTGCATCGGTCAGTTCGGTGCTGAAGCGGAAGTTAAACTGCACAAACAGCTCGCCGGGGATCACGTTATTGCTGCCGGTTCCGGCCTGGACGTTGGCGATCTGCATACTGGTTGGCGGGAAAAATTCGTTGCCCCGATCCCATTCGGTGGCGACAAGTTCATTCAGTGCGGGCAGGGCGCGATGTACCGGATTATCCGCCAGATGGGGATAGGCAACGTGTCCTTGTACGCCATGAAGGGTCAGGTTAGCGGTTATTGAGCCGCGACGGCCGTTTTTCACCACGTCGCCCACCTGGACCGTACTGGAGGGCTCGCCAACCAGACAGTAATCCAGGCGCTCATTACGCGCCATCAGGTGTTCAACCACCTTTACCGTACCGTGGGTAGCGTTGGCTTCCTCATCGGAGGTGATCAGAAACGCCAGACGCCCGCGATGCTGAGGGTGGGCGGCGACAAAACGCTCCGCAGCCACCACCATGGCCGCCAGCGAGCCTTTCATATCGGCAGCGCCGCGACCAAACAGCATGCCATCGCGAATGGTGGGTTCAAACGGCGGATTGATCCAGCGGCTGGTATCGCCGGGCGGCACCACATCAGTATGACCGGCAAAGGCCAGCGTTTCGCCCTGACCGCGCCAGGCCCAGAAATTCTGCGTATCGGCAATATTGATGGGTTCAACGGTGAAGCCAATCGCCTGCAGACGCTCAATCATTAGCGCCTGACATCCGGCATCATCAGGACTCAGCGAAGGGCGACGAATAAGCTGCTGCGCCAGCTCAATAACCGGACAAAACATACTATGACTTCTCCTGAATAAACTGCTGGTAGTGATTTTCATTAAAACCCAGCAGCATAGATCCGTCTGCCGCAGTGAGCAATGGACGTTTGATCAGCGCCGGTTGCTCCAGCATTAACGCTTTTGCCGCTTCCGCGTTATCGATCGTTGCTTTTTCCTCTGCAGAGAGTTTGCGCCAGGTGGTACCGCGCGTATTTAACAGCGCCTGCCAGCCGAGCGTATCGATAAAACTTTGTAACAGGTCGCTGTTTAATCCATCCACCCGATAGTCATGGTAATGATAATCAACGGGCTGGCTGTCGAGAAAGCGACGCGCTTTTTTGATAGTGTCGCAGTTTTTGATGCCGTAAATCTTAAACATAATTTTTGGTGCTCTTAAATGCTGTCTGTATTGCAGAATAGGTAGCAGGTCTCAAAGCAGTAACGACAACCGGACCGCCAAAAAAAATGCTTTATCCGATCAGCTACAGATTTTTGTCATAAACATGATTGTAACGATAAAGTCAGAATCATTCAGCCGTTACGCACTCGTCATGCTTTTTCATACCTGACTGGACGCCCTGACAGTAAAGGCCGAAACGGCTCAGAGTGTCTTACTGTTTTTGTAACCATCGCCATAATATCAAAGCCATAGCGCTGACTGCTGCACCGGCCAGGCATACTGCATGCCAGCCCCAGAGGGCATAAAATTGCGTAGCGATGATCGCCCCTGATGCGCTGCCCAGAGAATAAAAACACATATAGGCACCGACAACGCGGCTTTGTGCATCAGGCCTGGCGGCAAATATCAGGCTCTGGTTAGTTACGTGAACTGCCTGGACCGCGAAGTCCAGCAGGATGACTCCCAGCACCAGTAGTACCAGGGAAGTTTCGGCAAAAGCGATGGGCAGCCAGGAAAACGTTAACAGTGCCAGCGCTATGCCAGTGGTGCGATGCCCCATGCCCCGGTCAGCCCACAAGCCGGCTTTAGAGGCAGCCAGGGCACCCGCGATGCCAGCCAGTCCAAAGAGGCCAATTTGGGTATGAGAAAGCGAACGCTCACTTAGCGGCAATACCATTGATGTCCAGAACATACTGAAGGCAGCAAAAATAAGCAGGGCAAAAACGCTTCTGACTCTCAGCGTGGCGTCAGCGACAAATAGCCTGATTAGCGACAGCATGAGTGTACGATAAGATGCTTTAAGTGGCGCAAGCGGGGTAGCAGGAATCGCTTTACCAAGCACGGCGGCCATGATCAGCATCAGACATGCTGAACTAAGGTAGACGGCTCGCCATCCGGAAAAATCAGCAATAAGCCCGGCAATAAAACGCGCCAGCAGGATCCCCAGAACCACACCACTGGTTACGGTGCCAACGGCTTTACCCTGCCACTGTGGCGCAGCAAGCAGAGCCGTATAGGCCACGATGACCTGAACCACCACGGCCATCAGACCAACAAAAAACATCGCGGCCAGAAGCGAGGCCCAGTGCCAGGAAAAGCCAGCAATGATCAGGGCCAGAGCTGAAAGCAGAACCTGAGTAATAATGAGCTTTTTTCGATTAAGCAGATCGCCAAGTGGTACCAAAAAGAGTAATCCCACCGCATATCCCGTCTGAGTAACGGTAACCACCATGCCGATTAAACCGGGCTGCACATTGAGGCTGTCAGCCATCGACTCAAGAAGTGGCTGAGCAAAATAAACGTTTGCAACAGAGCAAGCGCAGGCCACAGAAAAGAGAAAAGTCAGCCAGGGCGTTAATATCGGTTTTATAGCCATCATCCTTTCCATTGTGAATGTGGTTTCTTTTTAAAACCACCTGGTCTTGTTTATCAGTTGCGGTTTTTTTTTGCAACTACCTTTGTTTGCGATTAAGCTGAGCGCATATGAGAACACAGAGAAAAGAAGAGCTGTGATGGCTAAACAGGAATCACTCAGTAACGGGGAATGCCCTGTCGGCAGGACATTAGAGGCGATCGGTGAGCGCTGGTGCCTGATGATAATTCGGGAAGCCTTTGATGATGTGCGCAGGTTTAGTGAATTTCAAAAAAATCTGGGGCTTGCCAGAAATATTCTGGCTGCAAGACTTAAAAAGCTGGTTGAAACAGGCATTTTTACCGTCTCTCCTGCTTCAGACGGCAGCGCCTATAAAGAATATGTCCTGACTGAAAAAGGTCGTTCTGTATTTCCAATAGTGATAGCGATGCGGCAGTGGGGAGAGCGATACCTGTTTGAGAAAGGTGAAATGCATTCGGTACTGCTCGACAATGAGCATAAACAGGCCATTCTGCCACTGGAGGTGCGTTCAGCCAGCGGAGATAAACTGAGGCCAGAGCAATGTCATCGCCAGCGGGTCATTAAGCAATAAAGGTATTGCTCAGGTGGCTGACTTTGATTTTACTCTGCTGTGTAATGAACAGATTATTCCCGCAGATAAATAAAAAGGCCTCTGCTGGTAAAAGGCCTTTACTATATTCTTCACCGGCTAAGGAACAGGGCGGCTTTACTTTCTCAGGCGGTAAATATCTGAAAAGTATAAATAGCCTTTCTTATCATATTGCTCTGTAAGGCGTTTTTTCTCCGAGTCAGTTAACACATTACCCTCGAGAAGTGCCTTAATAAAGGCTTCCCGTACATGGACTTCCATATACCAGTCGCCCGTGTAGCAATTCTTCCAGGCTCCTTTGTCAATATCTGTCACTTTGTAGGAGGGGTTAATATGAAAAAAGAAAAAGAAATTGCAAATAATAAAGATGATACAGCAGACGCTATATTCGATATTTCCGAATGAATCAGAATAGAGTAACAGGCTCATGGTTAACACGAACAGAAAACACATTAACCCATAAAGGCCCGGATAGAGTTTGATAAAGGAAACGTCAAAGTAGGGCCGATCGTTTCGGTTTTCTTCCCGGTTGATTTTGTCTAACTCTTCCTGCAAAAGAGTGTTAAGTTCATTGTTCATCGCTTAAGCCTTGTAAATATCGTCGTATTAATGATTAATTATTTCAGTGCGTTAACATCTAAACTTATATTAAATGGGTTACAGCAATATCTTTTTCGCGTTTTAAACGCCTCTTGATGCTCATACTAAATGGCCATACTGGCGAAATGGAGTGGATCTGAGAGCATTTCAGCCAGCGTTTTAAGATTATCTTCACATTGCAGACGGGTTTTAGCGCCGCCAAGACATAAGCGCAGCGCCTCAGGAGGATTATTGTCGGTGCAAAAGGCAACGCCAGAGACAACGCTCATTCCCTGCTCGCGTAATTTAGCGGCCACGTCTGAAGAGTGAGAATTAATCATTTTTGGCAGTGGCAACCACAGATGATAACCATTTATATCAGCACGGTAGTTCAGGCCCGCAAGATAAACCGCCGCCATTTTTTGACGTACCTTCGCTTCTGCCCGTATTGCCGCTAACATTCGCTCAGCCGTGCCGTCATTGATCCACTGACGTGCCAGCGCATTGGTCAGCGGACTCGACATGACCGTTAAAGCCCGAAGCACACCGGAGAGCAACTGTGTTGATTGCTTATCGGGCCCTTTGACGAAGGCAATGCGCAGACCGGGTCCAAAACATTTAGACATGCCGGTAATGTACCAGGTTAATTCCGGCATCAGTTCAGCAAAGGCTGGAATACGATTTTCCATCAGAGCGGCATAGGCATCGTCTTCAATCACTGAAATATTGTAACGGCGACAAATTTCAGCCAGCGCCATTCTGCGTCCGGCAGGAATGGTAATGGTCGTGGGGTTATGGAGCGTTGGATTAACGTAAAAAGCACTGATACCGCCTGTTTTACACAGCGCTTCAAAAGCGAAAGGATCGGGGCCTTCACTGTCACAGACTACCGCTTTTAATCTAACGTTAAGCTGGCTGGCGATCGCTTTTATTCCCGGATAAACCAGATTGCTTACGCAAACAGCGCCATTTTTACGCTTAAAAAGCGTAAGCAGGCCCACAAGAACGCTGTGTATACCCGGACAAACCAGGATTTCCGCCTCATTTTTTAATTTTAGTTGATGGCCTATCCAGTGCATCGCGGCTGCTTTGTCTTCAGCGGTGCCGCCAAAATCCTGATAACGCATCAGGCTCATCATATCGCTGCTATTGAAAAGAGTGAGCGCGCCGTTTCGTATCGCCTCCTCAATAGCGGGTCCTTCCGGCTCTACGGGCGCATTCATAGTCATTTCATAGATGCTGACCGCTGTGGGTGAAGACGGCGAGGCTTTACTGCGAATAAAGCTGCCTAAGCCAGGGCGGGAATCTATCAGCCCCCGGCGGCGCGCTTCAGCATAGGCGCGCGTCACGGTTGTATAGTTAAGGCCAAGGACAGGAGCCAGTTCACGCAGCGGCGGTAACCGACAGCCTGACGGTAATTCGCCACTGTTAATCCCTTCCGCAATAAAATCAGCGATAAGCAGGTAAGCCGGACGTTGAGAGTGCTGCTGAAGCTGGGATGACCAGCGAGTAAAAAGTGAGGTAATCATCTTCCTGCTTATATGGATAGTGAGTGCACCTGTATTGATACCATAAAGAAAATCAATATGAAACTTGATTGCATCATTGATTGCATGGTTTTATGCACAGTGCATTGAGGTGAGAACGTGGAAAGAGCTTGTTACTGTGAAAACTTTTTTATATCAGGTAACTAGCAGCAGCTGCTTGGTCTGATAAAAGTATGCGTCTGAAAAGAGTTCAATAACAATCTGATTGATTGCATCAGAGTTATGACTATCAGGCAACGTAATGGAAGGGCAGCAAATGCAAATGATTAACGGCCACGAATTTGTCAGCAGATGCGCTTCAAATTAAAGCGTATGGCAAATAACGGTGGCTGGTTTAATTGAATCCGCCCCAAATTACGCAGGGGCTGTTTGTCGTTTACTCATCGCTGCTCTTTAAGGTACTTGCAGAGCACAGATCATGAATCCAAAAAAGTTAACAAGTTGCAAAATGTACCTGTGTCATAAAAAAGACTCTGTTTTATAAAGTACATGTATGATTATTCTGAGCATAAAGCCAATCATGATAATGGAGATCAAATGAAAGCATTAACTCTTAGAGCGCCTGGTGGGCTGGAAAATATTACCGTATCGGATATCCCGGACCCAGGTAAACCCGGTAAAGGTGAAATCCGGGTCGCTATCATGGCCGGATCTCTGAATTTTCACGATTTAGCGGTTGCTGGCGGACAATGGCCCACAGCGGATGGAAGAATATTGCTTTCTGACGGCGCAGGGATCGTAGAAGAAGTGGGAGAGGGCGTGGAAGCGTTTAACGTTGGCGATCATGTTGTCTCAACATTTTTCCCGCTCTGGTCAGCAGGCAAACCTGTGCCGGCAGTTGGCGGCTTCGCCCATACGCCAGGTGACGGTATTGATGGCATGGCCTGTGAATATGTGGTCCGTGCGGAGGGGGCATTTACCCGTGCTCCAGCAGGCTGGAGTCATATTGAGTCAGCAACCATCACCACTTCTGGCCTGACCGCCTGGAGAGCGCTGATTACCGATGGCAATCTTAAGGCGGGAGAAACCGTCCTGGTTCAGGGAACCGGCGGGGTATCTATCGCGGCGCTGCAGATTGCTAAAGCAATGGGCGCAAAAGTCATTGCCACCTCATCATCTGATGAGAAGCTTGCCCGGGTAAAACAGCTCGGCGCTGATGAAACCATTAACTACAGAACCACGCCCGAGTGGGGAGATAAAGTGCTGGAACTGACCAATGGTTTTGGTGTGGACCATGTGGTTGAAGTGGGCGGACCGGCAACCCTTAATGAATCGCTTAAGTCAGTGAAGGTGGGCGGCCATATTGCACAAATTGGCATTCTCTCCGGGAATGAAGCTGCAGTGCCTGTGGTTACTCTGCTGAGTAAACAGGTTCACCTTAAAGGTCTGATTGTGGCCAGCCGTCAGGATCAGCTGGATTTTGTCAGGGCGCTGGAAGTTATGGAGCAGAAGCCGGTTATTGACCGCATCTTCAAATATGAAGAGCTCAGCAAAGCCTTTGCCTGGCAACAGAGCGGTGCTCATTTGGGTAAAATTTGTCTTGAGTGGTGATAAACCATAAGGCGCTGGTGACAGCGCCTTCACCCTGAAACGCCGAGGATAAATGATGGCGCTGGCTGAACTCTTGATTCTCCCCAGTTGTGATAAATCATAGAGCCTGAAATATATTTATTCTGTGCAGGTAAGATTGTAATGTAAATATGCTTTACTGCTGCTGATAAATTATTGCCGGATCCTTGATAGTTAACAAATATATTTCCATAAAGTTTAGCCTGCCTGAAAAATAAAAGCTGCGCTTCATAGGGTAAAAGCTGGCTTCTCTGGCAGACCGGCACCGCGTTCAGGCAGTTTTCTGGACAATCTGACATCGACTACCCGCGATAAGCCTGATCATGACAACGCGAAAGTGAAACCTGTCAGCCAACCGCTCTGGCGTTGCGCTTTAACCTCCTCTGACCATCGCAAGTTTTTCCAGGCTCTTTTTCTCTCGCCTTACAATTAATAGCTATATATAACAATTACCTGGATGCTGGTGGCGACTTCAAAGACCTACCTTGATGAAAGCGATGAAACCTCAGGAACGATATTATTAATTATTGCAGGACGTTATTAATTTTGCTGAAGTGTGAGTCAGCTATCATTTTTTGAAATTGATTGGGTTTTTAGGAGCTATTCCCATAGTAATTTTGAAAACATCGATTCCTTTGCTGCAAAAACGAGCGTAATATAGACTTTAATAAGAAGAGAGGTAGATATGATTGACACTGAACTGGGGAACTGGAAAGACTTTATTGACGCGATGTTACGCAAGTAATAATGCCTGATAAAGAGAAGCGTAACGAACTCACTATTCGTTTTAGCATCTGAAATTCCATAAAAATAAATAAGGCAGCCGGTTTACCGGCTGCCTTTATTATTTATGCGTGTTTAATGCATAATTACTGTTTACTTTTTTTCAGCGGTGCGGGTGATTAATGGAAAACGCCGTCTGATTAATACAAAAAACAACGGCACAAAGAAGATCGCCAGCAGCGTCGCAGAAATCATACCGCCCATTACGCCGGTGCCTACCGCATGCTGACTGCCGGAGCCGGCACCGTTGCTGATCGCCATTGGCAATACGCCAAAAACAAATGCCAGCGAGGTCATCAGAATCGGCCGCAGACGCTGACGGCACGCTTCCAGCGTTGATTCAATCAGATCGCCGCCACGGCTGTTGATGTCATTGGCAAACTCCACGATCAAAATGGCGTTTTTTGCCGACAGACCAATCACCGTCAATAGCCCCACCTGAAAATAGACATCATTTTCCAGCCCGCGCGCCCATGTGGCCACCAGCGCGCCTACCACGCCAAGCGGCACCACCAGCATTACGGCAAACGGAATCGACCAGCTCTCATACAGAGCCGCCAGGCAGAGGAACACCACCAGCAGAGAAATCGCATACAGCGCCGGCGCCTGCGAACCCGATAGCCGCTCCTGTAGCGATGCGCCGGTCCACTGCAAACCCACGCCGAGCGGCAGTTGTTTCACCAACTCTTCCATTGCATCCATCGCCGTACCGGTACTAACGCCAGGCGCGGCTTCACCTACAATCTCCAGCGACGAATAGCCGTTATAGCGTTCCAGACGCGGCGAACCGGTTTCCCATGCGGTTTTCGCAAAGGCGCTAAACGGCACCATGCCGCCCTCGCTGTTGCGTACATACCATTTATTAATATCATCCGGCAGCATGCGATATTTTGCCGCCGCCTGAACATAAACTTTTTTCACTCGCCCGCGATCAAGGAAGTCATTGACATAGGTTGAGCCCCAGCCGGTGGTCAGCGTGCTGTTAATATCATCAATGGAGACGCCCAGCGCCTGCGCTTTGCGCTGATCGATATCGATACGCAGCTGCGGACTGTCGTCGAGGCCGTTATGCCGCACGCGCGCCAGGCGCGGATCGCGGTCAGCCTTCGCCAGCAGCTGATCACGCATCTCCATCAGCTTAGCGTGACCAATACCGGCGTGATCCTGCAGTTCCATATCAAAACCGGCGGCGCTACCCATCCCGGTAATCGCTGGCGGACTGCTGGCGATGACCCTCGCTTCCTGAATTTTGCGGAAAGCTTTTGTCGCCCTTTCAATAATGGCGAAAGAGGAGCGATCGGCATCTGAGCGTTCTTCCCAGTTCTTCAGGCGTACAAACAGGCGCGCTACGTTCTGCCCGTTGCCGCCTGGCCCTGAACCAACGGTGGCAAATACCGATTCGATATTCTCTTTCTCATGGGTCAGATAGTAGTTTTCGACTTTTTCCACCACCTTCAGCGTTTGCTGCTGAGTCGAGCCCGGCGGTAGCTGAACCTGAGTGGTAAAAATGCCGCGATCTTCCAGCGGCAGGAAAGAGGAGGGCAGACGTAAAAAAAGCAGGGCCATCACGGCAATAATCGCCAGATAGAGCAGCAGCCAGCGTCCTGCCTGGCGCAGCAGCTTTGCCACGCCGCGCTCATAACGGTCGGTATTGCGCGTAAACATACGATTAAACCAGCCGAAAAAGCCGCGCCGCTGTTGATGTCCAGCCGCTATCGGCTTCAGCAGCGAGGCGCAAAGCGCAGGCGTAAGAATCATCGCCACCAGCACCGACAGTACCATTGCCGAAACCACGGTAATAGAGAACTGCCGATAAATAGCGCCTACGGTGCCGCCAAAAAATGCCATCGGCACAAACACCGCAGAGAGCACCAGGGTGATACCCACCAGCGCGCCCTGAATTTGCCCCATCGATTTACGCGTCGCGTCGCGTGGCGATAACCCTTCCTCAATCATGATGCGCTCGACGTTTTCCACCACCACAATCGCATCATCCACCAGCAGCCCGATCGCCAGTACCATCGCGAACATAGTGAGCGTATTAATACTGAACCCGCAGGCGTACAGAACGGAGAACGTGCCCAGCAATACCACCGGCACCGCAATGGTGGGAATAAGCGTGGCGCGGAAGTTCTGCATAAACAGATACATTACTAAAAATACCAGCAGCACCGCTTCCAGCAGAGTTTTCACCACATCACGAATCGAAGCGGTAACAAACGGCGTGGTCTCATAGGCGATTTTCGCTTCCAGGCCATGCGGGAAATAAGGGGAAAGCTCAGCAATACGCGCCCGTACCAGCTGGTCGGTTTCCAGTTCATTGGCACCGGAAGCAAGCTTAATGCCGAGCCCTGACGCAGGCATACCGTTATAGCGGCTGAGGTAATCATATTTTTCTGCCCCCAGCGCCACCTCGGCGACATCGCCCAGCGTGACCACCGAGCCATCATGATTGGTGCGCAGCGTAATGGCTTTAAATTGCTCTGGTGTTTGCAGCAGAGACTGGGAATTCACCGTGGCGTTTAACGCCTGATTATCCACCGACGGGGTGCCGCCGACCTGACCCACGGCAACCTGACTATTTTGCGATTCAATGGCGCTCACCACGTCGCTGGTGGTTAACGCATAGTTAATCAGCTTGTTCGGATCGAGCCAGATACGCATCGCATACTGTGTGCCGTAGGCATCCACCTGACCCACGCCGCTAATACGGCTGAGCGGATCCTGAATATTACTCGCTACATAGTCCGCTATATCCTGCTTATCCATGCTGCCGTCGGTAGAGACAAAAGCAAACATCAGGATATTACTGTCGCCGGTTTTGTTTACCGTCACGCCCTGCTGCTGGACATCCTGCGGCAGCTTACGCAGCGCGGATTGCAGCTGGTTTTGCACCTGCTGGCGCGCTTCGTCAGGATCGGTACCGGCGGAAAAGGTCAGCGTAATGGTGGCCTGGCCGGTGTTGCTGCTTTGCGATGACATATACATCAGGTTATCGATGCCGGTCATGCTTTGTTCGATAATCTGCGTTACCGTATTTTCCAGCGTTTCTGCTGATGCGCCGGGATAGTTAGCGGTAATACGCACGTTGGGCGGCGCCAGGTCAGGGTATTGTTCTATCGGCAATGATTTTATTGCCAGCGCGCCGGTCAGGCAGATCATTATCGCCAACACCCAGGCAAAGATTGGGCGGTCAATGAAAAAATTCGCCATTGAAGCGGCACTCCTCAATACGATGTCATCAATTGGGAAAAGCAGCCGGTCGCGTTGGCGTCGCAACCAGCAACAGGGCACGCTTTGTATATCGATTCAGTGCGGTTGCATGCCAAATCACTTTACGCGCCCACCCACAGAGAAACGTGGAGGAAAAGAGAAGAAAGTGTAAATTATCGTGCCGAAAAGCGCCTTTGATGAAAAAAAGCCTAGCTATGTTTATTTTCCAGCCACAGCACGGTGGCGGCGACGCGTGAGCGCACATCCAGCTTACGCAGGAAATTACGGATATGCACCTTTACCGTCTCCTCGGAAATATGCAGGGCGAGGGCGATCTCTTTATTCGAGAGCCCGCGTGCCACCTCCTGCAAAACATCCAGCTCACGTTCTGTTAACGTCTGGAACGGATTGGCGCTGTGGCCGCGCGTCGCCAGATAGTCGCGCACGATGCGGCTGTAGACGTTTTGACCCTGCGCGCCTTCGGTAATTTGCTGTAACAGCAGTTCCGGTTCGCTGTCTTTAAGCAGATAGCCGTCTGCGCCCGCATCCAGCATAGCGTAAATATCGCTGCGGGCATCAGAAACGGTTAACACCAGAATACGCGCTGCGACCCCTTCATTGCGCAGCGCCTTCAGGGTATCAAGGCCGGACATGCCCTTCATATGTAAATCCAGCAGGATCACATCGGGAGAGAGGCGGCGAGCTTCAGCCAGCGCTTCGGTGCCATTATTGGCTTCGGCTACCACGTCAAAACTGCTGTTTAACTCCAGCAACTGACGAATTCCCCGGCGCATCAGTGGATGATCGTCGACCAGCATCACGGTAAAATGTCGGTTGTTCATAATACTCCCCGGACCAGACCGCCAGCAGTGGCTGGCTGAGTAAAAAAGAATAACGAGGGCGATTAATTCGCCACCGTTTCAGTTGTTTGTGAAGGAAAAAGTAACAGCAACCGCGTTCCCTGCTGCGGCGTGGTATCCAGCTGTAAGCTACCGCCCAGGCGCTGTGCCCGTTCATGCATAATCGTCAGTCCATAATGACCCGCTGGCTCCTCAACGGTGCTCAGCCCGCAGCCATCGTCACTAATAACAATTTGATATTCGCCGTTTTCCTGCGTGTCGCAGCTTACCTTAATCTGTCTGGCGTTCGCATGGCGGATGGCATTCAACACCGCCTCGCGGACAATCTGTAATACATGCACCTGCTGCTGAGCCGTAAGCGCATCAAAGCCAGAGGAACAGTGCAGATCGATCTCAGCGCTGGTTTGCTGTTTTAGCGGAGTCAGCATCGCCTGCAACGCGGCAGGCAGACAGGCTTCGTCCACCGACAGGCGAAAGGTATTCAGTAGTTCGCGGAGTTGGCGATAGGCTTCTGCCAGCCCTTGATCGACGTCGCTGACAATCTGCTGCGCTGGCTGCTGATCGGCGTTCATGTTGCGCTTCAGTAAGGTTAGCTGAATACGCAGGTAGGAGAGCGCCTGCGCCAGCGAATCGTGCAGCTCGCGGGCGATAGTGGCGCGCTCTTCCATCAACAGCAGCTGCTGCTGCTGTTTCTGCGCCTGATGGATCCAGATAGCGCGCGACAGCAAATTGCCAACGCTTTGCATCAGCGGCGCAGAGGTTTCCCTGGTGCCTTCCTGCCAGCGCATCTCGCCGCCCGGTTGATTTTCCTGTTGTAGCGTCAGTCGCTGCCAGTTTTTATCCGGTTGCGGCGTTCCCAGCGCAATCTGCCAGTTTTCCCCGGCATCTAATGTCAGCGCGTTCAGGCCGGCACGGGTAAAAACGATCTCCATGACCTGTGTAATGGTTGGATGACCAAGACTGCTTACGGCCAGCGCCTGTGACGCCTCGTATAAAATGGTCATGGTCTGGTGCGCAGCCATCAGATCCGCCGTGCGCGCCTTAACGGTGTTTTCCAGCTCGCTGTAATGACGCTCCAGCTCGCCGGACATGCGATTAAAGGTATTTGCCAGCAGGCCCAGTTCATTTGCTAATGTTGTATCCAGCGTTGGGTAGTTAAAATTACCCTGTTGGATATAGCGGCTGGCGGTGACCAGTTGGTTCAGTGGTTTGACGACCTGTCGGCGCGTCAGGCGGATAGTCCAGAATGCCAGCGCTACGATGGCGATAAAACCCAGCGCGCTGGTCAACGCCACCAGCTGCATTTTACGTTCCGCATAGCGTTGCAGATCGTAAACAAAGCGATCGATTTCACTGACATAATGCGCCACATGTTGCGAATAGCGGGTAGGATCGCTGCTGGTTAAATCTGCCCGCAGCAGGGGCCAGGATAACTGGAGCTGCTGATAACGATTACGCACGTTTTGCGGCACGTAGAACCGGTTCAGATGTTGCAGTACCGGCGCATTCAACGACTGCTGATAGTAACGCAGATGCGCTTCCAGTTCGGGAGAGCGCCTGTCAAGATCCCAGGCAAGGCGATAGCTTTGCATTCGCAGTGAGCCAGCAATATTAATCATTTCCGCATCGCGCAGGCTGCCGGACAGGGTCAGTAACGCCAGGCTGGTGGAGAGCACCGAAAGAATAACGATGCCGGCCAGCGCACGCGCAATAGAACTGGTAACGGAGCGTTTCAGCATAAGAAAACTTAACCCAGAAAAGAGGGGGGCAATAATAGCCCGAAACCTGCGCGTGCGCAGCGGTGTTAAGTCAAATTAAGCGCAGGTAGTGCGGTTATCCATTCTGTTTATTCACCAGCTGGCTGTCAGGCCCGCGGAAAGTGCGCCGCCATTCACTTGGGCTGATAGCAAATTTAGCTTTAAAACGCTGACGAAAGGAAACCGGCGACTGAAAGCCTGCCATGGAGGCAATTTTTTCCACGCTGTGATCGGTGGACTCCAGCAACTCCTGACTGCGCTGAAGGCGCTCTCTGTTAAGCCAGTCGCCAGGGGTTAATCCGGTAGCAGAAAAGAAATGCCGGGTAAGGGTGCGACGGCTCATATTGGCGAACCTGGCCAGAGCATCAAGTTTATGCGGTTTATCCAGATGACGGCGCAGGTGATCTATCAGTTCATTAATGGTGTTATCGCGCGTGGTTTCGGGTACCGGACGGGCAATATATTGCGCCTGGCCGCCTTCGCGGTAGGGCGGCGTCACCATCCTGCGCGCAATTTTGTTAGCCAGAGCGCTGCCATAACGCTCGCGGACAATATACAGACAGCAGTCGATGCCGGCGGCCGTCCCCGCAGAGGTAATCAAACGCCGATCGTTAATATAAAGCGCATTGGTATCAAGATATACATTTGGAAAGCGCTGCGTAAAGTCGCGTTCATATTCCCAATGGGTCGCAGCCCGCCGATTTTCCAGCAGGCCGGCGTAGGCAAGAACATAGGTTCCCAGACATAATCCCACTATCTCAGCGCCCCGGAGCCAGGCGGCCGTTAACGCATCAAGTAACACTTGCGCAGGCTTTTCTTCGGGATGGCTCCAGAAAGGAACGATGATAATATCTGCCGTTTCTAGCAATTCCAGCCCGTTTTTCACCCTGATCATCAGGCCGCTATCTGACGGCAGCATACCGGGCCTTTCAGCACAGATCTGCAAATCAAAGCGATCCGGCTCAGGCATTGCCTGACCGAAAATAATACACGGAACGGAAAAGTGAAATGAACTGACGCCAGCGGTGGCAATAACGGCAACTGTTGGAGTGGTCAAAAATTACCTCCCGATTCAAACAAAGAGGATATGCCGTAGCCATTA
Organism: Pantoea sp. FN0305; assembly: GCF_050113845.1. Lineage (NCBI taxonomy): Bacteria > Pseudomonadati > Pseudomonadota > Gammaproteobacteria > Enterobacterales > Erwiniaceae > Pantoea > Pantoea sp. FN0305. Next base: position 235,710 of record NZ_JBNJSN010000001.1, read on the forward strand.
CGGCTATCCCTGTTTTATGATGCGGCGTCAGGCCATTGTCCGGTATGTTTTAATAGGCCGGATGGGCTGGATTCAGAACACCAGCGTTTCGCCATCTTCCGGGATCCGTACGCTCTGCTCAATGCTCTGCTGATGCGCATATTCACGTATCTCAGCACGTGTCAGTACACAGTGATTAATCGCCTCCAGATGCGAAGCGACGATCGTCGCATGGGGCAGAATCTGATGGGTACGCAGAACGTCCTCTTTCCCCATGATAATAGCGCCGTAGCCATCCACCTGCGCAAAGCCAGCGTTGAGAACCACGACATCAGGCTGCCACGTCTGCAACGTATCCACATAAGGCTTAACCCAAATGGTATCACCCGCAATATAGAGCGTTTTTTCGCTATTGTGACGCAACACCAGGCCGCAGGCATCGCCGAGCATAGCCGCCATTTCAGGATTAGCATAGGCTTCATCGCTGCCATGCTGACCATCGGTTTTAATGATAGTGATGTCAGCAAAGCTATTCTCATCCTGCAATACGCGAACTTCAGTGAACCCCTGCGAACGGATAAGCGCGGCATCATTTTCATGCTGAACGAAGATCGGCATGTCGTTGGGTATAGCGTGTTGAGCTGCCTCATCCCAGTGATCCAGATGAGTATGGGTAACGATAACGGCGTCAACCTTCAACAGTTCATCAATGGCGACCGGTAGCTCAACAAGCGGATTACGTAGATGTGAGCGCGCTGTGCCGGGAAAACCAGGCCAGGCTTCCTTGTCAGCTAAAACCGGATCGATAAGAAAGCGGCTTCCTGCGTAATCAAGGCGTAATGTTGCGTTGCGTATTTGGGTCAGTTTCATGTTTTGCTCCAGATGATTTTGCACTCGCGGTATCGGTAGCGCCCGCCGAATAAGGCATGCATGCCTGAAATGCTAACGTGCCATCACTATAAGAGCAGGGCGCTCAGCCAGGTGAGTAGCCTGAATGTCAAATATCGATGGAATTGGGTCAATTACCGTTTTCTGCCTCTTCACGCCGATACTTTTATCCGTGTTACAAAAATGACAAAAAGGGTAAAAATTTTCACCATGGGAGTTTTGCTTCCCATTAACAGAAAGGTTAGGATTCATCGCCGTAAATTCGCTGTGTCGCCACATTAAAAGACCCAGATCTATAGCGGATTTATTCCTTCAGCTCTTTATAACGCAATCGTTTGTTTATTAAGGGGCGAAGAGAGCTGAGCGGACAGGCGCTCCTTTATCGGACAGGACAACAGGATAGGCAATGAAAGCAACCAAGAAAACGGCGGCGGATCAACGCGCTGCCAGAAGACGCTGGCTGAATTCACATGATGCTGGTTACGACAAGGCGATGGGTAACCGTCAGGTACAGATGATCGCCATCGGCGGCGCAATAGGAACCGGTCTGTTTCTCGGCGCGGGCGCGCGCTTACAGGCTGCAGGTCCGGCGCTGGCGCTGGTTTATCTCGTTTGCGGTATTTTTTCCTTCTTTATTTTGCGTGCGCTTGGCGAACTGGTGCTGCATCGTCCCTCCAGCGGCAGCTTTGTTTCCTATGCGCGCGAGTTTTTAGGTGAAAAGGCTTCTTACGTTGCTGGCTGGATGTACTTTGTTAACTGGGCGATGACCGGTATCGTGGACATTACCGCCGTAGCACTCTATATGCACTACTGGGGCGCGTTTGGTGATGTGCCGCAGTGGATGTTTGCGCTGGGTGCATTGGTTATTGTCGGCTCGATGAATCTGATCGGCGTGAAATGGTTTGCTGAGATGGAGTTCTGGTTTGCGCTGGTAAAAGTGCTGGCCATTATGATTTTCCTGGTGGTGGGCGTGGTGTTCCTGGGCAGCGGTAAACCGCTGGATGGCAATACCACTGGCTTCCATTTGATCACAGATAACGGCGGCATGTTCCCACATGGGCTGTTGCCAGCACTGGTTCTGGTGCAGGGCGTGGTTTTCGCTTTTGCCTCGATAGAGCTGGTGGGGATTGCGGCAGGGGAATGTAAAGAGCCGAAGAAGGTGCTGCCGAAAGCGATTAACAGCGTGATCTGGCGTATTGGCCTGTTTTATGTCGGCTCCGTGACGCTGCTGGTGCTGCTGCTGCCGTGGAATGCTTATCAGGCCGGACAAAGCCCGTTTGTGACTTTCTTCTCAAAGCTGGGCGTGCCTTATATCGGCAGTATCATGAATATTGTGGTACTGAGTGCGGCGCTTTCCAGCCTGAACTCTGGCCTTTATGCCACCGGACGCGTTTTGCGTTCAATGGCGATGGGCGGTTCTGCGCCGCAGGTTCTGTCAAAAATGAGCGGCCAGCAGGTGCCTTACGCCGGTATTCTGGTTACCATCGGCGTTTATATAGTGGGCGTTGCGCTGAACTATTATGTTCCGTCACAGGTGTTTGAAATCGTACTTAACATCGCCTCGCTGGGTATTCTTTCGACCTGGGCATTTATTATTGTCTGCCAGATGCGTCTGCGTAAGGCGATCAAGGAAGGCAGGGCCGATGACGTTAGCTTTAAGCTACCAGGCGCGCCGGTGACATCATGGCTGACGCTGCTGTTTCTGGTGAGTGTGCTGGTGCTGATGGCGTTTGACTACCCTAACGGAACCTATACCGTGGCTTCTCTGCCGCTGCTCGCCGTGGTGCTGGTTTTGGGGTGGTTTGGCGTGCGTAAGCGCGTCCATGCGGTTGCCATGACCGAGCATGAGCAGGCTCATGACGATGCGCAGCCAGCCGCGCCGTTAAAAGAAAACCCTTCTAAATAAGAGTCTGGCGGCGGACGATCAACCAGTCGTCCGCCGCGTCTTAACTTCCCATCTTATGTTGTAAATACCAGACCGCCGCTTCTACCCGCGACTTTAGCTGCAGCTTCTTTAACAGATGTTTAACATGCACTTTTACCGTGCTCTCGGTGATATTGAGTTTACGGGCGATAGTTTTATTCGGGAGCCCACGCGCGATTTGTCGCAAAATATCCTGCTCCCTTCGGGTAAGCTGCTGCAGATCGCGTCGAGTCGCAGGCGGCGTTTCGCGCAGACTGCTAATCAGAACCGAAGTCAGAGTCTCGCTTAAGACCAGTTGGCCCGCAGCGGCCTGATGCAGTGAGGTCAGCAGCGCTTCGGGTTCCATATCTTTCAGCAGATAACCATCTGCGCCACGCTTTAGCGCGCTAACCACATCTTCTTCATCGTTTGAAACGGTAAACACGACGATCCGGCCCGAAAGATCGATACGGCGCAAGAGATCGAGCGTTTCCAACCCGTTAATCCCCGGCATATTCAAATCAAGTAAAATTAAATCAGGATCGAGCTGCTCGGCCAGTGCCAGACCCTGTTCGCCATTGCCTGCTTCGGCGATCACCTTTAACTGCGAATCCAGGCTAATCAGCTGTTTAACGCCGTTACGCAACATCGGATGATCGTCGATCAACAGGATAGTGGCGGCGTCATCGTGGATAGTCATACAGGCTCCGGTTAATCATGGTGTTGTCAGCATCTGCAACGCTGCATAAGACATAACGAAAGCCGGTTTCAGTGAAAACAGCACTGTCGCCAGCTATTTTTCATTATTCTTAAAAGATGTTTTATACCTATAAATAGGTAGCAAAAGTAAATGCAAAGGAGATTAAAATCTTTAACGGTAGCGATTCTTGTTTTTTAATTATCTGTTTTTATTAAAGTTGTTTTCAGGGCAAACACTACTCATTTAGTGGTTAAGACACAATTGCTGCCTGAAATTAATTGCCGCCCCGTTGATTTATGTCAACTCCGCACCGCTAACGACCAGGCAGGATGTGCGCAGTTCTCATTTCATCATCGGGGTTATTATGTCAAATTTAGCCACGCCGTCAGAAAAAAAAGCATCAGGTGCCGTTATCCAAAACTGGCAGCCGGAAGATGCAGAATTCTGGCAGCAGAGCGGTAAACGTATTGCAAGCCGTAACTTATGGATTTCTGTTTTTTGCCTGTTGTTGGCATTCTGCGTCTGGATGCTGTTTAGCACCGTTGCCGTTAACTTAAATAAAGTTGGCTTTAACTTTACAACCGATCAGCTTTTTCTGTTGACTGCTTTACCTTCCGTTTCTGGCGCGCTGCTGCGTGTGCCTTACTCTTTCGTTATTCCTCTGTTTGGCGGTCGCCGCTGGACTGCTTTCAGCACCGGCTTTCTGCTGATCCCCTGTTTGTGGCTCGGTTTTGCCGTACAAAATCCACAAACGCCTTTTGCGGTGTTTGTTCTGATCTCCCTGCTTTGCGGCTTTGCCGGCGCAAACTTCGCTTCAAGTATGGGCAATATCAGTTTCTTTTATCCAAAAGCGCAGCAGGGCGGCGCGCTGGGCATTAACGGCGGCCTGGGCAATCTGGGCGTAAGCGTCATGCAGCTGCTGGCGCCTCTGGCCATCTCAATGGCGATTTTTGGCTATTTTGGCCAGGGACAGGTGACCAGCGACGGCGACCATATGTGGTTGGAAAATGCCGCCTGGATTTGGGTGCCGCTGTTGTTTATCGCCACGCTTGCCGCCTGGTTCGGTATGAACGATCTCGCCGCGTCTAAAGCCTCTCTGCGTCAACAGCTGCCGGTATTAAAACGCGCGCACCTGTGGGGGCTGAGCCTGCTTTATCTGGCTACCTTCGGTTCATTTATCGGGTTCTCCGCTGGTTTCGCCATGCTGTCAAAAACGCAGTTTCCAGAGATCGTGATCATGAAGTACGCCTTCTTTGGTCCGCTGCTGGGCGCGCTGGCTCGTTCTGCGGGCGGGGTGATTTCTGACCGCTTTGGCGGCGTTCGCGTCACGCTAATTAACTTTATCGTGATGGCGTTATTTACCGGATTGCTGTTTCTGTCGCTGCCAGTAGAGGGAGAGGGCGGTTCGTTCCCGCTGTTCTTCGGCATCTTTATGGTGCTGTTCTTAACCGCAGGTTTGGGTAGCGGTTCCACCTATCAAATGATAGCGGTGATCTTCCGTAAAATTACCTGGGATAGCGTAAAAGCACGCGGCGGTAGCGATCAGCAGGCGCAGCAGGAAGCGGTGACCGATACGGCAGCCGCGCTGGGCTTTATTTCCGCCATCGGCGCGGCAGGCGGCTTCTTTATTCCGCAAACCTTCGGTATTTCACTGGCGATGACCGGTTCACCGGCTGGCGCGATGAAAATCTTCCTGGCGTTCTATGTGGTTTGCATTTTGATCACCTGGTTAGTCTACGGTCGCAAGGCTGCGCGCTAATCGCCAAAACCGGCTTTTGTCATACCGACAAAGCCGGTTTTTTTCATTGTTCCTTACGCGCCGTACTCCTAAATAGCTGGTAGCCGCAGAAACCCGAAGTACTGGCTATGCCGCATGAAATTTATCCATTCAAATTATGAGGTTAGCACTGGGCAGGAGTTACTACTTAAGGAGTAAAGAGGGCGCAGGCGGGAACCGCTTCGCCGTGCTGACTTGATCGCAATCAAGCGGCCAGCGTTATCAGCTCAGTAGGCTGATACCCACACCATACGCAATGTCGTTTAGCCATTTATAACAACACCGAGCCTTCAGGAGAATTCCGGATGAGCAAATTTCTGGATCGGTTTCGCTATTTTAAACAACTAGCCGAACCCTTTGCTGGTCAACACGGCCAGACACTTAATACTAACCGGGACTGGGAAGATGGTTACCGCAGCCGCTGGCAGCATGACAAAATCGTGCGTTCTACGCACGGCGTCAACTGCACCGGTTCATGTAGCTGGAAGATCTATGTCAAAAACGGACTGGTCACCTGGGAAACGCAGCAGACTGACTATCCGCGCACTCGTCCGGATCTGCCTAACCATGAGCCACGCGGTTGCCCACGCGGCGCCAGCTACTCATGGTATTTATATAGTGCCAATCGCCTGAAATATCCACTTATGCGCAAGCGGTTAGTGAAATTATGGCGTGAAGCCAAAGCGCGGCACAGCGATCCGGTTGATGCCTGGGGCTCTATCATCAACGATCCTGAAAAAGCGAAAAGTTATAAAGTGGCGCGTGGACGCGGTGGATTTGTGCGTTCCAGCTGGCAGGAAGTCAATGAGCTTATCGCCGCTGCGAATGTGTACACCGCAAAAACCTTTGGGCCAGACCGTATTATTGGTTTCTCGCCGATCCCGGCAATGTCGATGGTCTCTTACGCCGCCGGCGCGCGTTATCTGTCGCTGATTGGCGGTACCTGCCTGAGCTTTTACGACTGGTACTGCGACTTGCCGCCCGCTTCGCCGATGACCTGGGGCGAGCAGACCGACGTACCAGAATCCGCCGACTGGTATAACTCTTCCTATATTATCGCCTGGGGTTCCAACGTACCGCAGACGCGTACGCCGGATGCCCACTTCTTCACTGAAGTACGCTACAAAGGCACCAAAACCGTGGCGGTGACGCCGGACTATGCGGAAGTCGCCAAGCTGTGCGATCTCTGGCTAAACCCGAAACAGGGCACCGACAGCGCAATGGCGCTGGCGATGGGCCATGTGATGCTGAAAGAGTTCCATCTCGATCGCGAAGTGCCCTATTTCCGTGATTATGTGCGTCGCTATACCGATATGCCGATGCTGGTGATGCTGGAACCACGTGAAGGCGGCTATTACGCGGCGGGTCGTATGCTGCGCGCCAGCGATCTGGTGGATAACCTCGGCCAGGAAAATAACCCGGAATGGAAAACCATCGCGCTTGATAGCCTGAGCGGTGAACTGGTAGCGCCGCTGGGCTCTATCGGCTATCGCTGGGGCGAAGAGGGCAAATGGAACCTTGAAGCGCGTGAAGGCGGTTCGCAGCGGGATGTTGAGCTACAGCTGAGCCTGCTGGGTAGCCACGATGAGGTGGCGGAGGTCGGCTTCCCTTACTTCGGCGGTATCGAAAGCGAACATTTCAACAGCGTGGCGCTGGATGAAATCCTGCTGCATAAACTGCCGGTTAAACGCCTGAAACTGGCCGACGGCAGCGAAGCGCTGGTGACCAGCGTTTACGATCTGACGCTGGCTAACTATGGCCTTGATCGTGGTCTGGATGATGCTAACTGCGCCACCAGTTACGATGAGATCAAAGCTTATACTCCGGGCTGGGCAGAGAAAATCACCGGCGTATCCCGCGAGCAGATTATCCGTATCGCACGCGAGTTCGCGCAAAACGCGGAAAAAACCCATGGTCGTTCCATGATCATTGTCGGTGCCGGTATGAATCACTGGTTCCATATGGATATGAACTATCGCGGGCTGATCAATATGCTGGTGTTCTGCGGCTGCGTCGGACAGAGCGGCGGCGGCTGGGCGCACTATGTGGGCCAGGAAAAACTGCGTCCGCAAACCGGCTGGACACCGCTGGCATTTGGTCTGGACTGGCAACGTCCGCCACGCCATATGAACGGCACCTCTTTCTTCTATAACCACTCCAGCCAGTGGCGTCATGAAACGGTGGAAACCGCCACTCTGCTCTCACCGCTGGCGGATAAATCGCGTTTCCAGGGCAGCCTGATCGATTTTAACGTGCGCGCCGAACGTATGGGCTGGCTGCCGTCTGCGCCGCAGCTCTCTGTTAACCCGCTGCATATCGCGGCCAAAGCGCAGGCTGCTGGTCAGACGCCGATCGACTATACCGTTGACAGCCTGAAACAGGGCTCGTTGCGCTTTGCGGCAGAGCAGCCGGATAATCCACAGAACTTCCCGCGTAACCTGTTTGTCTGGCGTTCCAACCTGTTGGGCTCTTCCGGTAAAGGCCATGAATACATGCTGAAGTACCTGCTGGGTACGGAAAATGGCATTCAGGGCAAAGACCTGGGCGAGCAGGGCAGCGTCAAGCCGCAGGAAGTGGAATGGCAGGATAACGGTGGTGAAGGCAAACTGGATCTGGTGGTAACGCTCGATTTCCGTATGTCCAGCACCTGCCTCTACTCCGATATCGTGCTGCCGACGGCAACCTGGTATGAAAAAGACGACATGAATACCTCGGATATGCATCCGTTTATTCATCCGCTTTCGGCCGCTGTCGATCCCGCCTGGGAAGCGAAGAGCGACTGGGAAATTTACAAAGGCATTGCCAAAAGCTTCTCGGAAGTTTGTCACGGCCACCTTGGCAAAGAAACCGATGTGGTGACCCTGCCAATGCAGCATGACTCTGCCGCAGAACTGGCGCAGCCGTTCGGCGTGAAAGAGTGGAAAAAAGGCGAGTGCGATCTTATCCCGGGTAAAACCGCGCCGCATATCATCACCGTTGAACGTGATTATCCGGCCACCTGGGAACGCTTCACCTCCATTGGACCCTTGATGGATAAGCTGGGCAACGGCGGTAAAGGCATCAGCTGGAACACCGATACAGAAATCGAGCTGCTGAAAAAGCTCAATTACGTTAAGCATGAAGGGCCGGCAGCGGGCCGTCCGATGATTGACAGCGCAATTGACGCGGCGGAAATGATTCTGACACTGGCGCCGGAAACCAACGGACAGGTCGCGGTAAAAGCCTGGGGCGCGCTGAGCAAAATCACCGGTCGTGACCATACGCATCTGGCGCTGAATAAGGAAGATGAAAAAATCCGCTTCCGCGATATTCAGGCGCAGCCGCGTAAAATCATCTCCAGCCCAACCTGGTCTGGTCTGGAAGATGAGCATGTCTCTTATAACGCCTGTTACACCAATATCCATGAGCTGATTCCGTTCCGTACGCTGAGCGGTCGTCAACAGCTCTATCAGGATCATGAATGGATGCGCGCTTTCGGCGAAAGCCTGCTGGTTTACCGTCCGCCGGTAGATACGCGAGCCGTGCAGCCGTTGCTGAATAAAAAGCCGAACGGCAACCCGGAAAAAGCGCTGAATTTCCTGACGCCACACCAGAAATGGGGCATTCACTCAACCTACAGCGACAATCTGTTGATGCTGACGCTGTCGCGCGGTGGGCCGATTGTCTGGATGAGCGAGGAAGATGCCAAAGACCTGGGTATTGAAGACAACGACTGGATCGAAGCCTTTAACGCCAACGGCTCTCTGACCGCGCGTGCCGTGGTCAGCCAGCGCGTCCCTGCCGGTATGACCATGATGTATCACGCGCAGGAACGTATCGTGAATATTCCGGGGGCGGAAATCACCGGTCAGCGCGGTGGTATTCATAACTCAGTAACGCGCGTTTACCCGAAACCGACCCATATGATTGGCGGTTATGCGCAGCTGGCCTACGGCTTCAACTATTACGGTACCGTAGGTTCGAATCGTGATGAGTTTGTGGTGGTAAGAAAAATGAACAATGTCAATTGGTTAGATGGCGAAGGCAACGACGAGTGCCAGGGTTCCCGCCAGGAGGCTCAGCAATGAAAATTCGTTCGCAAGTCGGTATGGTGTTAAACCTCGACAAATGCATCGGCTGCCATACCTGTTCGGTAACCTGTAAAAACGTCTGGACCAGCCGCGAAGGCATGGAGTATGCCTGGTTTAACAACGTAGAAAGCAAACCGGGCGTTGGCTATCCCCGCGCCTGGGAAGATCAGGAAAAATGGAAAGGCGGCTGGATCCGTAAAATCAACGGTCAGCTACAGCCGCGCATGGGCAGCCGCGTCGGCCTGTTGTCTAAAATTTTCGCCAACCCGGATGTCCCGGCGCTGGATGATTACTACGAGCCGTTCGATTTTGATTATCAGCATCTGCACAATGCCCCTGCTGGCAAGCATCAGCCGATCGCGCGTCCGCGCTCGCTGATTACCGGCCAGCGCATGAAAAAAATCGAAGGTGGCCCGAACTGGGAAGAGATCCTTGGCGGCGAATTTTCTAAACGCTCCCAGGATAAAAACTTCGATAACATCCAGAAAGAGATGTACGGACAGTTCGAAAACACCTTCATGATGTATCTGCCGCGCCTGTGCGAACACTGCCTGAATCCGGCCTGTGTCGCCACCTGCCCAAGCGGCGCCATCTATAAGCGTGGGGAAGATGGCATTGTGCTGATCGATCAGGACAAATGCCGCGGCTGGCGTATGTGTCTGACCGGCTGCCCATATAAAAAAATCTACTTCAACTGGAAAAGCGGCAAATCAGAAAAATGTATTTTCTGCTATCCGCGTATCGAAGCGGGCCAGCCGACCGTGTGCTCCGAAACCTGCGTGGGCCGCATTCGCTATTTAGGCGTGCTGCTGTATGACGCAGATCGTATCGAGCAGGCAGCAGCAGTGGAGAACGAGCAGGATCTCTACCAAAGCCAGCTGGACGTTTTCCTCGATCCGCACGATCCGGCTGTTATCGCACAGGCGCTAAAAGATGGCATCCCGCAAAGTGTGATCGACGCAGCGCAGAAATCGCCGGTTTATAAAATGGCCATGGACTGGAAGCTGGCGCTGCCGCTGCATCCTGAATACCGCACGCTGCCGATGGTGTGGTATGTGCCGCCTTTATCGCCGATTCAGTCAGCTGCCGATGCGGGCGTGCTGGATCAACAGGGCGTGCTGCCAAACGTAGAAAGCCTGCGTATTCCGGTGCAGTATCTGGCTAATCTGCTGACCGCAGGCGATACCGCGCCGGTGCTGCTGGCGCTGAAACGTATGCTGGCGATGCGTCACTACAAGCGTGCGGAAAGCGTGGACGGCGTGGTGGATACCAGCGCGCTGGAGCAGGTAGGTCTCACAGAGGCGCAGGCTCAGGAAATGTACCGCTATCTGGCGATCGCCAACTATGAAGATCGCTTTGTAGTGCCTTCCAGCCACCGCGAGCTGGCGCGTGAGGCCTTCCCGGAAAGCAAAGGCTGCGGCTTTAGCTTCGGTGATGGCTGCCACGGCAGCGACAGCAAATTTAACCTGTTTAATACCCGTCGCATTGATGCGGTTGATATTACACGCAAAACCGGGAATCGGGAGGATGCCTCATGATGGCGCTAAGAATTATTGGTCGCCTGTTGGATTATCCCGATCGGGCGTTATTCGAGCATCAGCAGGAGCTGGAGGAGGCGCTGGCCTCCGCCAGCGAGCTAAATGAGCAACTGCGTGCGCAACTGCTGGCCGTGGTGTGCGATTTCAGCGCCCGACCGCTGCTCGATCTGCAGGCTGACTACTGTGAACTGTTCGATCGTGGACGCGCTACCTCACTGCTGCTGTTTGAGCATGTTCACGGCGAATCCCGCGATCGCGGTCAGGCGATGGTCGATTTGATGGAACAGTATCGTGCTGCCGGACTGGCGCTGGACAGTCGTGAACTGCCAGATTTCCTGCCGCTTTACCTGGAATATCTCAGCAGCCGTAGCCCTGAGGAGGCGCGTGAAGGATTAGTGGACGTTGCGCCGATTCTGGCATTGCTGAGTGCGCGACTGCGCCAGCGCAATAGCCGCTGGGCCGATCTGCTTGACGTGCTGCTGGCGCTCTCTGACAGCGGCGTCGCTGCCGATGCGCTGGAGACACAGGTGGCACAGGAGGCGCGCGACGATACGCCGCAGGCGCTGGATGCGGTCTGGGAAGAGGAACAAATCCGCTTCCTGGGTGAACAGGGCTGCGCCTCAGCACAGCAGGAAGCGCATCAGCGCCGCTTTGCCGGTGCCGTTGCGCCACAGTATCTGGACGTGGCGCAAGCCACCACAGGAATGACAGGACGCTGATCATGCAATTCTTGAATCTGTTTTTCTTTAATATCTATCCTTATCTGGCCGGGACGGTTTTTCTGGTCGGCAGTTGGTTGCGTTACGACTACGGGCAATACAGCTGGCGCGCAGGCTCCAGCCAGATGCTGGATAAAAAGGGGATGCGCCTGGCATCTAACCTGTTTCATATCGGCATTATCGGCATCTTCTTTGGTCATCTGGTCGGCATGTTGACGCCGCACTGGATGTACGAATCTTTCCTGCCGATCGCCGTGAAGCAGCAACTGGCGATGGTGGCTGGCGGCATCTGCGGCGCGATGACGCTGATAGGCGGCGGTCTGCTGCTGAAACGCCGTCTGACCAATCCGCGCGTGCGCGCTACCAGCAGCACCGGCGATATTCTGATCCTGACGTTGCTGGTAGCTCAGGCAACGCTTGGCCTGCTGACGATTCCTTTCTCTGCTCACCATATGGATGGCAGCGAAATGATGAAGCTGGTTGGCTGGGCACAGGCCATAGTCACGTTCCATGCGGGTGCGGCAGCGCATCTGGAAGGCGTGGCGCTGATCTATAAAGTTCATATGGTGCTGGGCATGACGCTGTTCCTGTTGTTCCCGTTCTGCCGTCTGGTGCATATCTGGAGCGCGCCGGTAGAGTATCTGACCCGTCGTTATCAGCTGGTGCGTAACCGCCACTGATGGCTTCAGCCGCAGGTCTTCTGGCCTGCGGCATCTTCTCCATTCCCCAGTACAGAGACAGTTTCCCGTTATCCCTGACGCAATTCGGATAGTTTTCTCGTTGCGGCAGTTTTATGATTGCAGGCTCCCTGTTTATTTTCGGAGCCGCTATGCCTGCCCATATCAAGCTGATCAAAGATAAGCTGCTGTCAGAAAATTGGTTTGTCCTGCGTAACTATACCTATGAACTCACTACCAGCAGCGGTGAGACGATACGCCACAAGCGGGAAGTCTACGATCGCGGCAATGGCGCCACCATTCTGCTTTATAACCGCGAAAAGAACAGCGTGGTTCTGATCCGACAGTTCCGTATGGCTACTTTTGTTAATGGCAATGAGAATGGCATGCTGATCGAAACCTGCGCCGGGCTGCTTGATGATGATTCGCCGGAAGACTGCATTCGCAAAGAAGCAATTGAAGAGACCGGCTACGCCGTTGGCAAAGTAGAGAAGCTGTTTGAGGCTTATATGTCGCCGGGCGGCGTAACAGAGCTACTACATTTTTTTGCCGCTGAGTATGATGAATCACAGCGGGATAATGCGGGTGGCGGCGTGGAAGATGAATCAATTGAAGTGCTGGAGCTGCCTTTTCCACAGGCGCTGGCAATGATTAAAAACGGTGAAATTCGCGACGGCAAAACCATCATGCTGTTGCAGTACGCGCAGCAGGCTGGCTGGCTGCACGCCTGAGGCGCCGATGCTTACCAGGCGAGGGTTTTGCCCTGGCCTTGCAAAATTTTCTGGCTCAATTCGTTCCGTTTTCTATGCCGAATGTGCCTGTAGCCAGGCCAGCGCATCGCTACAGAGCCGCTGCGTCTGGCTTCAGCATATAATTAAACAGAGGAGGTGCTGCTCGTTCTCATTGTTCGCTGGCGAAAAGTGACTTCATATTCTAAATGCGGCACGGCGGTAATTTTGACTCCCTGATGAGGACTGGTTAATAACCGCGTCGCCATGGCGACGTTGTAAATTCCTTTTTTCATCTGCGTCAGATTGCGAAGAATAGTTTCCTGTGACCTCCGGCATAATTTAACCAGCCTGGCATCCAGCTATTGAGATTTAATTCCTCAATATTTGCCGCTGGCGCTCAGCAGGTAAAAAAATGCCTGCGGTGTAATAAAAACCCAAGAAATCGGGATCGCAAAATATACCCTGAGAAAAAATTAAGGGTATACAAAAACGTAACGGCCAAATAACGGATATGATGCTTAATTGCTATGTAAATAAAATATGGCATATCATTTTTATGTGACATGCATCACAAAAACTCTTGTTCTTTCACTCTTCCGGCATTCAGTGATGCCATACCCGCGTTTCTTGCCAGCAAAATCAGTGTGACTGATGATGACCGCTTGTGAGGATATGACCGTTTGCAGAGATGATTAAAGAGTCCGAGAAATCCGATTGAGATAAACAGAGCGGCACAGGATGATAAATTGTAACGTTAGGTTATCACCCTGGTTTGTTCCCGGTTGCAGACCTGTTTTCTTGTATAACCAGAGAAAGGCATGTTGAACCGCTGTCGTTGCGCTATCATCAATGAACTAATTTAGGGATTGGGTTATTAAATGCCTTACTGGATGAAATCGCTGTTGTTGCCTTTCCTTTTCATTGCCAGCGTGCAGGCGACTCCGTTACAGAAAATATTTACCGACTGGCAGATTACCTGTAATAACCTTAATTATTGTGTGGCACGAAATATCACCGGCGAAAATGGACTGGTAATGACGCTCTCTCGCTATGCGGGCGTCAACGATCGTCCCATATTGCGTATTGATTATGGTAATCGTTATACCGGTGATTTAAAGGGCGCGGCGTTGCAGGATAACCTGCTGCTCGATCAGAAGCGTCTGCGTCCTGATTTTAAACACTGGGCGGTGGAACCGCATCACCTGGTAACCAGCCATCCCATCGCTATCGATGAGTTTCTCACGCAAATCATGGATGCTGATAATATCCAGCTTACATGGCGACCCCAGTCCACAATTTCACTGCATGGACTTAAGGCGGCGCTGCTGCTGATGGATGATGTCCAGGGGCGTGTCGGTAGCCTGAGCGCCTGGGTAAAGCGCGGCAGCCGCAGCGTGTGGGATGTGCCGCCGGAACCGGCAGCGCCAGTAATGCGTCTTTCGGAGCGTCCCGCGACGCCCTTAACGCGTGAGGAAACCACCGGCCTGATCGATTACGGAACCTGGCGTGTAAGTGCCGATGAGTGTTCGCTGGACCCGATGCGCCGCGAAGTCAGCGTGGCCCCACTCACTGACAGCAAGGCTCTGCTGCTGGTGAGCTGTGAAATGGGGGCCTACAACATGATTGATTTGGCCTTTGAAGTCACCCGCACCCAGCCCTGGCTATCACGTCGCCTGACGCTGTCGTTGCCTTTTGTACCGCCGGGCCGCAGTGACAGGCTGCTGGAGATAATTAATGCAGAGTATGATGCGGCTAATGCACAACTTTTTACCTATGCAAAAGGGCGTGGGCTGGGCGATTGCGGTATTGCTACCCGCTGGCAGTTTAACGGTCAGGAATTTGCGCTGGCTGAGTATGCCGAAGAGGGAACCTGTGACGCCTGGCATGGCAGTGACGAATGGCCCACCCTGTGGGTGAGCCAGCGTCCGTCACCGCCCTGAGCGGCGGCGCTATTATCCGCCGCTACCTTAACGAATTTCCTGCACCCTGATTGGCGAGCCTTGCTGGTTGCCTGCCAGTTCAGTCAATAGATCATTTACCCCATCGCTCATGGCGCGGAAGCGCGTCAAACTGGTACGGGTCACTACCACAAATACGCCAACATTGTACTGCGGGATCATCGCCATATAGGTGATAAAGCCGCCGCCGCCGCCGGTTTTTTGCATAATGCCGGGATGACCGTTTTCAGGTGCCATATAGACCCAGCCCATACCCAGCGCCGCAGCTTTACCTGGCACATCCATACCTTCTACTTTAGTTAACTGGCTGCGCTGATAGATCAGCGTTTGCAGACGATCGGTTTGTGGCGTGCGCGTATTAATATCGGAGTTCAAAAATTGCTGCATCCAGCGGCCTATATCCTCCGGCGTTGAATAGACACCGCCGCTGCCAATGGCTGCCAGCGTATTGATGCAGGGGCTGGCGCCGCGCTCCGGCACCATCAGACGTTTGCACTGGTCTGGTGAAGGAGTGAACGTGGTGTCTTTCATGCCTAATGGTCGGGTAATCAACTGACGAAACAGCGCCGGATAAGGCGTGCCTGCCGCGCGGGAGAGCGCATCCGCCAGTAAATCATAGGCGATGTTAGAGTAGGCGGCGCGTACGCCTGGCGGTGTATTCAGCTGCGCCTGCCGTAGCCAGCTCCAGCGATCGGCTTTTGTCGGCCAGACAAATACCGGGCGCCCCGCTTTGCCGCCGGGCTGTTCACGCGGCAGCCCGCTGGTATGGGTAGCAAGATGGATCAGACGCATCGGCTGTCCGGCATAGTCAGGCACGCGCGAGCCGGGCGGTGCATACTTAGCCAAAGGATCGTCAAGCCTAACCTGTCCCCGTTCCGCCATTTTAAGCATCACTTCACTGGTCATCAGTTTGCTTATCGAGGCGATACGGATTAACGAATCTTTTTGCGGGCGCGTCTCGTTGCCGGGGCGGGTCTCGCCGAAGCTGGCAAAAACTCGCTGATTACCATCAATAGCGACCAGCGCCATGCCGGTAGCGGCGCTGCCATAAAAAATATGCTCAGCATAACGATCGACAATTTGTGAAGCCAGAAGCGGGTCGGGCGAAGACTGCGCCTGGCCGCGCAGCGGCAGCGTGGCAAACAGTGCAGCCAGCAAATAAAAACGAGTTTTCAACGGAGGCAGATCCATCAAGGTTTAGCGGAAGGTAAATGATATTACCCTAAATAATCCGGGTTGCAGCAAGGCGGCGACACAGTGAATCCCGGATGTTTACATCAGTAAATGACCGGGGGAGTGAAGAAAACCAGCGCATCTGCAACCTGAAATATGACGGGTATAGTAATCGTTTTCTCAATAACGGAAAGGGGGAAGCAAAGAAATTTTTCCTCTCTGCGAAGCGTCAGGAGCGTGGCGATAGCAGCAGGAGCGCAGGCAACAGAGAGCTTTGCAACCAGGAGATCGCAAGCTGCATCCGCATTAACGGCTTCATGCAGCCGCCTCGCTGTTTTTGAACCGTTAATAGAAACGGCGGAAGATGCTTTCCGTTGTGTACTCGGTATGGCCATCTCGATAGCGCCTGATTATCAACGGGCGATTCTCTTTGGATATACAGTTGGCTGCGGTATTCATCTTTTCAAAACATCGCAGATCGCTGTCTTGATCGGTGCCGGAATCTTTTTTGTAATGGGTGTTGTAAATATATATAGAGTAAACATTTTCTTTGAAGTTTACCTGATTGAATATGTCGTTACGATGCCTCTCCCACCATCTTATTTTTCCTTTTTTAGTCCAGGGGAAATGTTCAACAACTATTACTAGTATATGTTCAGAAGTATGATGGATGCCAATAACTCTGGTTGGGTAATACAGGTGGTAACCAGCAGTTATAAAAAGCAATGACAGGAAAAAAATAATAATTTTTTTCATTTTTTTAAGGTGCCTTGAATTTTTGTGACAGAACTAGTTTCAGTAAAAAACGGATGGAAACCATACCCTTCCCACCGTTGCAATACAAACCAAATGCGGAATATACGGAAGTTACGGTAGAATGTATTGCTTATATCTGCGGTATCTAAACCAAAATGGTCCTGAAAATTAAATCTTATTTTTGCTGTAAAATTATGCCCTTTAGATTCAATCGAATCAAGATAAATGTGTGTAGACCAGATGTCATGAACGGTAATGCCTAAACTATTGAACCTATCTAAAAACCCATTAAATTTTGGAAGTCTTATTTCATTAATATCTTTTTTTATCCCATCAAAAGATATATTAACTGTGCCGTTTTTGGTTGCCACACTATATTGAGATAATATAGTACTAATTAATTCAACGGCTTGCTTCATAGAACTATGTTCCGCCATCGCCTGGTCCAGCAGCGGGTCACTGAAAACCGCGCCGTTGCCATACTGCATATGCGTAATCATGGTGCGCGCCAGGCTTTTATAATCACCATAAAATGAAAACATATCTGACAGATCGCGAAACTCATCAAACAGAATGCGGGCGCTTTCTTTACGGTTAGGGTGGTTAAAGGGATCGATACGCGTAGAGATATCACGCAGATGATATTGCTGGCGCAGCACCTCAGCGGAGAGATCGCCATACAGCATATCAGGCGCACCGTAGTCGTCCATTTTATGCTGGGTGGCAAAAAGCAGGCAGGGCAGTTTTATGGCTGGTGATAATAAATTATCTGTCATTGCCAAGTTCCTTTTAACAACCTTACCAAACAAGCCGCCGCAAAAAGGCGGCGGCAGATAATTAACGCTACAGTTCTTTATTTTCTTTGATATTCCAGCCGGCCGCGATTTCTGCGTCTCTGCCACCTTTTTCCGTCTGTTCCCAGTACGTCATATTTGTAGTGATTAAAAATGCTGAAGAAAACGCTGAAAGAAGTTTTCGGTTTGATATTCGGTATGGCCGTCACGATAATGGTGAATAACCAAGGGTTGATTCTCTTTTGATATGCAATTAGCTTCGGTATTCATATCATCAAAACAGAGCAGATCACTGTCCTGATCAGTGCCGGAATCCTTTTTATAATGGGTGTTATAAATATATATTGAATAAATGCTTTCATTAAATTTTAACTGTTTGAAAATTTCTTCACGATGCTTCTCCCACCACCTTATTTTTCCTTTTTTAGTCCAGGGGAAATATTCAACAACTAATGCTATTGAATGTTTTGAAGTGTGGTGAATGTCAATAATTCTTGCTGGATAGCAGAGTCGATAAAAAATGACGGCGAACGCCAGGGAAATAAGAAGAAAAGCAATTTTTCTCATTTTTTAAATCACCTTGAAATTTTGCAACGAAATTGAACTCTGTAAGGAATGGACGGAAGCCATAGCCTTGCCATCTTTGCAAGATAAACCAAATGCGGAATATACGGAAATTACGGTAAAAAGTATTGCTGATATCCGTAGTGTCTAAGCCAAAATGGTCCTGGAATTTAAACCTTACGGTGGCAAAAAAACGATTTCCTTCGACTTTGAATGAGTCAAGATAAATATGCGTTGCCCATATATCATGAACAGTGATCCCCAGGCTGTTAAAACTATCCTGAAGATTATTAAATTTAGGTAACTTAGTTTGACTAATTTGCTTTAATATATCCTCAACGGGGATATCTATAATACCTTCTTTCGTGACCATATTATATTGTGTGAACCGTTCAGACAAAAAATTAAGAAACGTTTTCATAGAACTATGTTCCGCCATCGCCTGGTCCAGTAGCGGATCACTGAAAACCGCGCCGTTGCCATACTGCATATGCGTAATCATGGTGCGCGCCAGGCTTTTATAATCACCATAAAATGAAAACATATCTGACAGATCGCGAAACTCCTTAAACAGAATGCGGGCGCTTTCTTTACGGTTAGGGTGGTTAAAGGGATCGATACGCGTAGAGATATCACGCAGATGATATTGCTGGCGCAGCACCTCAGCGGAGAGATCGCCATACAGCATATCGGGCGCACCGTAGTCGTCCATTTTATGCTGGGTGGCAAAAAGCAGGCAGGGCAGTTTTATGGCTGGTGATAATAAATTATCTGTCATTGCCAAGTTCCTTTTAACAACCTTACCAAACAAGCCGCCGCAAAAAGGCGGCGGCAGATAATTAACGCTACAGTTCTTTATTTTCTTTGATATTCCAGCCGGCCGCGATTTCTGCGCCTCTGCCACCTTTTTCCGTCTGTTCCCAGTACTGCTGGCGCACCCTGGCTGACTGGAAACTATAGGTCATGCCAACCTGTTCATTGCCGCTGGTGCCGTTGTAAGTGAGGTTAGTTAACAGCACTTCCTCCAGGGTAATGCGCATATATTCAATCTGCGGATCGCCGGCTTTGCAGGCAGAAAGCTCGACCTTATTGATATGTCTGCCGCTGGAAAGGTAGCGTAAAATCGCTGGCGTCGACCGATCAATCAACGCATTAGCCGTGAGGTCGCGCCAGGTAACCTTACCAGCGCCACCCCCCCCACCCGTTTGCATATTGCCCGGCTGACTGGCCCCCCAGTTGAAACCAGAGAGCGTGATCCACCCTTTATGATTGGCATCCTTTGCTTCTCCCTCTATACCTTCGATTTTTAAAAAAAGATCGATGCTCATCCTTAACTCCTGTGTTTGTGGTTAGTAATGGTTAATCACTTCCTGACCTCATATTTGTAGTGATTAAAAATGACGAAGAAAACGCTGAAAGAAGTTTTCGGTTTCATACTCGGTATGCCCATCAGGATAGTGCCATATCAGTAGTGGGCGGTTTTCTTTGGATACGCAGTTAACGTCGCCGGGCATATCTTTAAAACAGAGCAGATCGCTATCCTGGTCGGTGCCGGAATGTTTTTTATACTCCGCTTCAAAGAATACAATTCTGTGGTTTTGTGGAGAGTTAATAAATGGAAATTCTTTACTAATCTGATTATGATTTTTCCTCCACCAGGAGATTTTCCCAGCTCTTGTTATAGGGAAATTTTTTACAATAACCACGGTTGAGGTTTTCCCTGGCTTATGAATGCCAATGATTTTTACGGGAAATAGTATTTGATATGTTAAAAGTAGTAGGGTCGCTACTATAGTAAATATAAAAAATTTATATCTTATCATAGCGGCCTACTCGTATTTCTTTCGTTAAAAAAATGTCGCTGATGAATGGTTTGAAAGAATAGTTATTTATGTGTTGAAGATAGAACCATATCCTGAAAATGCGAAACTGCCGATAAAAATTATTGCTTATATCTTCTGCATCCAAACCAAAGTGATCCTGGATATGGTATTTTATTATGGCAGTAAAAGAGTCCTTTTTAATTAACAAGCTCTCCAGAATAATATGGGTTGCCCAGGTATCATGTATTGTGATGCCTAAACCATTAAACCGATCGGTAAAGTTGTCAAATCTGGGTAAATAACTTTCCCCTATCGAATCTGTTAAATCTTGAATAGCTGACTCTGGCAAGGTTTTTATTTCCCAGTCAATATAGGTTTGAATATTTTTTAAAATAGCATTAAGAGAGCTTTCCATAGAACTATGCTCCGCCATTGCCTGATCCAGCAGCGGATCACTGAAAACCGCGCCGTTGCCATACTGCATATGCGTGATCATGGTGCGCGCCAGGCTTTTATAATCACCATAAAATGAAAACATATCTGACAGATCGCGAAACTCATCAAACAGAATGCGGGCGCACTCTTCACGGTTAGGGTGGGTATAGGGATCGATGCGCGTGGAGATATCGCGCAGATGATATTGCTGGCGCAGCACCTCAGCGGAGAGGTCGCCATACAGCATATCAGGCGCACCGTAATCATCCATTTTATGTTGGGTGGCGAAAAGCAGGCAGGGCAGTTTTATGGCTGGAAATATCATGCTCTCGGCCATCGCTAAGCTCCTTCTAATTACGATCCTTAGCGGGAAGGGTAGTGCAGTCCTAAAAATGAAAGAAGATGAAATAAAGAAATTTGTGAGGTGTGCTGGGTTATTTTAATGGTTAGAAAGCCAGAAAGTTATATTAATAGTTAAGCAATTAACGCGTTATAATTAAATGCTCGATTTATTCTTGTGGAGTTGTTTTATTCTGTGTGCCGCTATTATTAATAGCTCAATGCGGTGCTGCATAAATAATGTTATTAACTTATCCAGAGCGCGCATCAGGAAAGTGGTGGCCGGAGTTCCTTATTCTCAGAGAAATGACATGCATAAAAAAGCACGCCCGATGGCGTGCTTTTTTCTCTCTTTACCTGTTAATGCGGTTTCAACAGTGCTTCGGCATGGCTAACGATGTTTTCAACGGTAAAGCCGAACTCAGCGAACAGCTTATCGGCTGGCGCGGATTCACCGAAGGTGGTCATGCCAACAATCGCTCCGTTCAGGCCAACATACTTGTACCAGTAATCAGCGATGCCTGCCTCTACCGCCACGCGAGCGGTAACGGTGGAAGGCAGCACCGATTCACGGTAAGCCACATCCTGTTTATCAAACAGGTCGGTTGATGGCATAGAAACCACACGTACTTTATGTCCGGCACGCGTCAATTTCTCGGCCGCGCCCAGGGTAATCTCCACTTCAGAACCGGTGGCGATCAGGATCACTTCTGGCGTGCCTTCGCTGTCGCGCAGAATATAGCCGCCACGAGAGATATCTGCCAGCTGCTGCGGCGTGCGCTCCGGCTGCATCAGGTTCTGACGCGACAGAATCAGCGCGGTCGGGCCGTTATGACGCTCAATCGCATGTTTCCACGCCACGGCAGTTTCTACCTGATCGCAAGGACGCCAGGTGCTCATATTCGGTGTCAGACGCAGGCTGGCTAACTGCTCAACTGGCTGATGGGTTGGGCCATCTTCACCCAGTCCGATAGAGTCATGGGTATAAACCATGATCTGGCGTGCTTTCATCAGCGCTGCCATACGTGCCGCGTTACGCGCATATTCCACAAACATCAGGAAGGTGGCGGTATAAGGTACAAAACCGCCATGATGCGCGATGCCGTTGGCAATCGCTGTCATGCCAAATTCACGAACGCCGTAGTGAATATAGTTACCCGCCGGATCGTCTTTAATCGATTTCGAGCCTGACCAAATTGTCAGGTTGCTGGGTGCCAGATCCGCAGAGCCGCCAAGGAATTCCGGCAGCAGTTTACCGTAGGCTTCCAGCGCATTCTGTGATGCTTTACGGCTGGCGATTTTATTGGCATTAGCCTGCAGCTGTTCGATAAACTTCTGTGTTTCCTGCTGCCAGTTTTCCGGCATGCCACCGGTCATACGGCGTGTATATTCCGCAGCCAGCTCCGGGAAGGCGGCTTTATAAGCGGCAAATTTCTCGTTCCAGGCTTTTTCATGCTGTTCGCCTGTCTGTCGGGCATCCCACTGCTGATAAATATCCTGTGGAATTTCAAACGGCGCATGATTCCAGCCCAGCTGTTTACGCGTTAGCGCGATCTCGTCATCGCCCAGCGGCGCGCCGTGCGCATCTTCTTTACCCGCTTTGTTCGGCGAACCGAAACCGATAATGGTACGGCAAATAATCAGAGAGGGCTTATCGGTAACGCTCTGCGCCTCTTTGATCGCTGCAGCAACCGCGTCAGGATCGTGACCGTCAATGTCGCCAACCACATGCCAGTTGTAGGCTTCAAAGCGTTTTGCCGTATCATCGGTAAACCAGCCTTCGGTTTCACCATCAATAGAAATGCCGTTATGGTCATAGAAACCGATCAGCTTGCCAAGGCCCAGGGTTCCCGCCAGTGAACAAACCTCATGCGAAATACCTTCCATCAGACAGCCGTCGCCCATAAAAACATAGGTGAAGTGATCGACAATCTCATGCTGAGGGCGGTTAAACTGCGCAGCCAGCGTGCGCTCGGCAATTGCCAGACCTACCGCGTTAGCCAGCCCCTGGCCCAGCGGACCGGTAGTGGTTTCCACGCCAGGCGTATACCCAATCTCCGGGTGGCCCGGGGTTTTGGAATGCAGCTGACGGAAGTTTTTCAATTCCTCAATCGGCAGATCGTAGCCGCTCAGATGCAGCAGACTATATAACAGCATAGAGCCGTGACCGTTAGAGAGAATAAAGCGGTCGCGGTCAGCCCAGGCGGGGTTGGTCGGATTATGCTTCAGGAAATCGCGCCACAGCACTTCGGCAATATCCGCCATGCCCATCGGCGCACCTGGATGGCCTGATTTTGCTTTTTGTACCGCGTCCATGCTGAGCGCACGAATCGCATTCGCCAGTTCTCTACGTGAGGACATGTTTTTCTCCCTTGAAGGAAAGTAGAGGGGATGAAAATGGGGCGAAAATTCGCCCCTGAATCAAACCGTTATGCGGCTGTTACAGCCGTGCGGCCAGCGTCTCTTCCAGCTTAATCTGGTCAGCGGCAAACTGACGGATGCCTTCAGACAGTTTTTCCACTGCCATCGGATCCTGGTTATGTTCCCAACGGAACTCTGTTTCAGTAAGCGGTGACGGCTCGTGGAAGCCCTGCGTTGATGGCGTCAGCTTGCGTTCTACCGGCGCGTCGCTGGACTGCAGCTCTTGCAGCAGGTTCGGAGAAATAGTCAGGCGATCGCAGCCCGCCAGCGCCAGAATCTGCTCGGTTTTACGGAAGCTTGCGCCCATGATGATGGTTTTATAACGATGCGATTTATAATATTCGTAAATCGCCCGTACCGATTTCACGCCTGGATCTTCATCCACATTGTAAGGGTCCAGCGGCTGGCGGCTGTTATACCAGTCATAAATACGGCCCACGAACGGGGAGATCAGGAAAACGCCTGCTTCGGCACAGGCGCGCGCCTGGGCAAAAGAGAACAGCAGCGTCAGGTTACAGTTGATGCCGTTTTTCTCCAGCTCTTCCGCTGCACGGATACCTTCCCAGGTGGAAGCCAGCTTGATCAGAATGCGTGAGCGGTCGATGCCGTGATCTTCATACATTCTTACCAGCTTTTCCGCTTTGGTGACGCACATGCCACGATCGAAGGAGAGGCGCGCATCCACTTCGGTCGAAACACGGCCCGGCACGCTTTTCAAAATTTCCATGCCGAGGTTCACAGCAACTTTGTCGCTGGCGTTGATAATCTGGGTTTCTTTGCTGCCGCCCTGTTTTTTCGCGTAGTCGATCGCGTCATCAATCAGGTGCTTATAGGATTCGAGGCCAGCGGCTTTCAGGATCAGAGACGGATTGGTGGTAGCGTCTTCAGGGTGATAATTACGAATGGATTCAATATCGCCGCTGTCCGCCACAACGGTAGTGAATTGTTTCAGTGCATCTAGCTGATTCATCTCTTAGCTCCTTGATAACCGAAGGGTAGTGCAAATTTAATCATGGCTGTCAGGCCTTGCCTGCCAGGCCCGGTCCTTTAATACAGACGAACCACATTGCACCAGCCGCTCTCATGTGGAAATGCGTTTTCTCTGATTGTTGCAATGGGCTCATTCAATAGCGAGAGCCGCGCCAGTCGTGATGCGGTCTGGCGGTGCGTAAGACCATGCCGATGCTTGATCGCCACGGGCAGAATGCCACGACAATAAAGCATGAACTTGATAACCCGTGCCTGTTGCGTCAGGTAAGACATCGTCGGGAACGCTTCTGCTGCCCAGGCTAAAACAGCATGCAGGCCACTAAAAAGCATAGCAGAAGTAAAAAATATCGTGTCTGAGTCCAATTCTTCCACTATACGTTCAGGCGCAGATAGTCATTCTTTGGCGCACCTCAAGTTTTTTCGCCGCAGCACGCTCCTATACTGCTCAGCTGATGCTTTTTCACGCGTTATCAACCCGAAGGAACCGATGATGGACGATCAACTCAAGCAGAGCGCGCTCGATTTTCACCAATATCCGCAGCCAGGAAAAATACAGGTTTCTCCCACCAAGCCGCTGGCAACGCAGCGCGATCTGGCGCTGGCCTATTCACCGGGCGTGGCCGCACCCTGTCTGGAAATTGCGCAAGATCCGCTGGCCGCGCATAAATATACCGCACGCGGCAACCTGGTTGCTGTGATCTCTAACGGCACGGCGGTACTCGGGCTGGGCAATATCGGTGCGCTGGCAGGTAAGCCGGTGATGGAGGGCAAAGGCGTCCTGTTTAAGAAGTTCGCTGGCATTGATGTGTTTGATATTGAAGTCGATGAACAGGATCCCGATCGGTTGATTAATGTCATTGCCGCGCTTGAACCGACTTTCGGCGGCATCAATCTGGAGGATATCAAGGCACCTGAATGCTTTTATATTGAGAAAGCGCTGCGCGAACGCATGAAGATACCGGTGTTTCATGACGATCAGCACGGTACGGCGATTATCTGTACCGCTGCGGTGCTGAACGGGCTGCGCATCGTGAAGAAAAATATTTCCGATGTGCGGCTGGTGGTTTCCGGTGCGGGTGCTTCCGCTATCGCCTGTATGAATTTGCTGGTGGAGCTGGGGCTGCAGCGACGTAATATCATTGTGTGTGATTCAAAAGGGGTGATCTACCAGGGCCGCGACGAGAAGATGGCGGAAACCAAAGCGGCCTATGCCATTGCCGATAACGGGATGCGTCGGCTGGATGAGGCGATTGCTGGTGCCGATATTTTCCTGGGTTGCTCCGGACCGAAGGTGCTGACGCCCGAGATGGTTAAAGAGATGGCGCCTGATCCGCTGATTCTGGCGTTGGCCAACCCGGAACCGGAAATTCTGCCGCCGCTGGCGAAAGCGGTGCGTCCGGATGCGATTATCTGTACTGGCCGCTCCGATTACCCTAATCAGGTAAACAATGTTCTCTGCTTTCCGTTTATTTTTCGCGGCGCGCTGGACGTGGGCGCGACGGCCATTAATGAAGCAATGAAGCTGGCGGCGGTGCATGCCATAGCCGAACTGGCGCTGGCGGAGCAGAGCGAGGTGGTGGCGTCCGCCTATGGCGATGAGGAGCTGTCGTTCGGCCCCGACTATTTGATCCCTAAACCTTTTGATCCGCGCCTTATTGTGCAGATTGCGCCTGCGGTAGCGAAAGCGGCAATGGAATCGGGTGTGGCGACCCGGCCCATTAACGACTTCGATGCCTATCGTGAAAAGCTGACCGAATTTGTTTATAAAACCAATCTGTTTATGAAGCCGGTGTTTGCCCAGGCGCGTAAAGAGCCGAAGCGGGTGGTGCTGGCGGAGGGCGAAGAGGCGCGCGTACTGCATGCCACCCAGGAGCTGGTCACGCTGGGGCTGGCAAAGCCGATTCTTATCGGCCGGCCCAACGTTATTGAGATGCGCCTGCAAAAGCTGGGTTTAAAAATCGAGGCGGGTAAAGATTTTGAAGTGGTGAACAATGAGTCCGATCCACGCTTTAAAGCCTACTGGAGCGAATACCATCAGATGATGAAGCGGCGCGGCGTCTCGCCCGAACAGGCGCAGCGCGCGGTTATCGGCAATCCCACGCTGATCGGGGCGATTATGGTGCACCGTGGCGAAGCGGACGCCATGATCTGCGGCACCATCGGCGATTATCAGGAGCACTATACGATCGTTGAGCGGGTGTTTGGTTTTCGACCCGGTATTAACGTGGCGGGAGCAATGAATGCGCTGCTGCTGCCCAGCGGTAATACCTTTATTGCCGATACCTACGTTAACGAAGATCCCACACCGGAACAGCTGGCTGAGTTAACCATTATGGCGGCGGAAACGGTGCGGCGCTTTGGTATCGAGCCGAAAGTGGCGCTGCTGTCGCACTCCAGTTTTGGCACCTCCGACGCACCTGCGGCGCGTAAAATGCGTGAGACGCTGGCGCTGGTTAATGCACGCGTGCCGGAGCTGGAAATTGATGGCGAAATGCACGGTGATGCCGCGCTGGTGGAAAGCATTCGCCAGGATTTAATGCCGGACAGCCCGTTAAAAGGTTCTGCTAACGTGTTGATTATGCCAAACGTTGAGGCGGCGCGTATCAGCTATAACCTGCTGCGCGTTTCCTGTTCGGAAGGGGTAACCGTTGGACCGGTACTCATGGGTATCGCAAAGCCGGTTCATGTGCTGACGCGCATCTCATCGGTGCGGCGCATCGTGAATATGGTGGCGCTGGCGGTAGTAGAAGCGCAAACGCAGCCGCTATAGCTGTAGCTATGGGCAGTTACTCTACAGACGTTTTCTAAACCGGAAGCACAGGGAGTACAGGCGAACTGCCAACGCTCACTTCGCACATGACCAATAACGTGTCTGCACAGAATGGTTAAAAACGCCGATAAGGTGTAAGTCACCACTGTACAGCGACACCTGAGCCTGAAGCACAGGGAGTGCAGGCAGAAGAGTAAAGCGTCCCGCGCCAGGGATGGCGCGGGCCGAGCTGTCAGGGATGACGTTTTTTGCGTCTTTACGATCGGCCTGCACTCCCTGTGCAGGCACCGCGCTACCAGCCCGGTGTGCTTCAGCGGGCACCGCACTACCAGTGCGGTTTAATCCTGCAACTCCCGCTCCCTTGCCGCTGCTTTACTCCGGCAGCCACGCCTTTACCGGCAGAAAATCACTGTACAGCGCTGCCTCCGGCGAGCCAGGCTGTGGCTGATAATCATATTCCCAGCGCACCAGCGGCGGCATAGACATCAGAATCGATTCGGTACGGCCACCGGTCTGCAAACCAAACAGCGTGCCGCGATCCCAAACCAGGTTAAATTCCACATAGCGCCCACGACGATAAAGCTGAAACTCACGCTCACGCTCGCCCCACGGCATGCCTTTGCGACGCTGCACAATAGGCAAATAGCCATCAAGAAAACCCCGGCCCACCGCCTGCGTAAAGGCGAAGCTGCGTTCAAAATCAGGCGTGTTCAGATCATCAAAAAACAGCCCGCCGATACCACGCTGCTCATTGCGATGCTTCAGGTAAAAATAGTCATCACACCATTTCTTATAACGGGCATAAACATCCCCACCAAACGGCTGACACAGATCGAAAGCGGTTTGATGCCAGTGAATCGCATCCTCTTCAAAGCCATAAAACGGCGTTAAATCAAAGCCGCCGCCAAACCACCAGACCGGATCGGCCCCCGGTTTTTCCGCAATAAAAAAGCGCACGTTGGCATGGCTGGTCGGGATATAGGGGTTTTCCGGATGGATCACCAGAGAAACGCCCAGCGCCTCAAAGCTGCGTCCAGCCAGTTCGGGACGATGCGCAGTGGCGGAGGCGGGCATCTGGTCGCCATGCACATGGGAAAAATTCACCCCCGCCTGCTCAAACACTGCGCCCTGACGCAGCACGCGGCTCCGGCCGCCGCCGCCGCCAACGCGCGTCCAGCTATCCTCCTGAAACTGCGCGCCGCCGTCTGCCAGTTCCAGTTGTTGACAGATCTCATCCTGTAACGCCTGCAGAAAGGCTTTTACCTGTTCAATATTGGGAGCATTCATATTCGCTTCGCTATGTCATAAAAAGGCCATCTTCTGGCCTTTTGCTTCAGGGTGAAGAGTATACCTAACCCGGTCGTTGATTGCGGCGGTCAAATTCCACAAAAAAGCTAACGATGCCGTCGGCAATGGCGCGGGCAATCTTTTGCCGAAAAGCCGTGGTGCCCAGCAGACGCTCTTCCGCCGGATTGGTAATAAAAGAGGTTTCAACCAGCACTGAGGGGATCGACGGGGATTTCAACACGGCAAAGGCGGCCTGCTCGGTGTGCTGGCTGTGCAAATGATGAACCGGACGAATCTGCTGAAGAATATGGCTGCCAAGCGTCAGGCTGTTCTTGATGGTATCTGTCTGAACCAGATCAAACAGGACCTGTTGCAGATAAGGATTGTCGCTTTGTACCTTAACGCCGCCCACTTTATCCGCCGCATTCTCTTTTTCCGACAGATAACGCGCCATCGCGCTGCTCGCCCCACGGTTCGACAGGGCAAACACCGATGCGCCGTTAGCGGTTGGGCTGGTAAAACCGTCGGCGTGAATAGACATAAAGAGATCGGCCCCATGCTGATGCGCGATCTCTACCCGCTCGGCCAGCGGAATAAAATGGTCGCTGTCGCGCGTCAGACGCACCTCAATATGATTGTGCTGGCTCAGCTGCTCGCGCACGTGATGCGCAATCTCCAACACAATATGTTTCTCTTCGCTGCCTTCCTGACCCACCGCGCCGGAATCAATGCCGCCATGACCGGGATCGAGCATCACGATTTTTTTGCCGCTGGCCGGGCGAGACGCTTTGGCCTCAGGGCGCGGCATTGTCGACAGCGTGGCCTGTTCGCTTTTCGCCAGCGCCCGCACGGAGGGTAACAGGGCCAGAGCGGCTCCGGAAAACAGCAGCTTGCGGCGGGAAGTTAACGGTGAGAATTTTTTCATGGCGGCGTCCAGTGTTAAAATAACGTTATAACATGACAGCCCAGGGGCTTCGACAGGCAAGCTGTTTCAGCCTTTTACTATTTATTTCAGCTAAATAAGCAGCAGCCGTGAATTTTTTTGCCGCCTGAGGCGCTACGAGGGTTGCGCCAGGGAAAGAATGCGTGATAATCAGCGAATTGTAAGTAACTCTGAGAAAATTCCATGGAAATCCGCGCATTCCGCCAGGAAGACTTTGAAGAAGTCATTACGCTTTGGGAGCGATGCGATCTGCTTCGCCCCTGGAACGATCCGGAAATGGACATTGAGCGTAAGCTAAATCACGATCCCGATCTCTTTCTGGTGGCGGTGGTCGGCGGTGAAATTGTCGGCACCTTGATGGGCGGCTACGACGGCCATCGCGGCTCCGTCTATTATCTTGGCGTGCATCCTGATTATCGTGGACGCGGCTTTGCCAACGCGTTGCTTAACCGGCTGGAGAAAAAACTGATTGCGCGCGGCTGTCCGAAAATCAATCTCATCGTACGTGAAGAGAACGACGCGGTTATTGGCTTTTATGAAAAGCTCGATTATGAAATGCAAGACGCTGTCTGCCTGGGCAAACGACTGATTGAAGATCGTGAGTATTAACCTTGCCGGGCCGCATGGTTGCGGCTGTAGACTGTGTGCATGATGCTTTTCACCCCTGATGACTACGACAGTAAAGGTCAGCTGCGTCTGCCGCTGACCTTTTGGCTTATTCTGCTGTTACAGGCGCGTACCTGGGCGCTGTTTATTATGGCTGGCGCATCACGTCAGCAGGGTGCCGAACTGCTGGAGCTCTTTTATCCTGACAGAAACATCTTCTGGATGGGCATGGCGCTGGGGATCCCCGCCGCCGTCGGGCTACTGCTTACCGGCTATCGACAACGCTGGCCTAAGCTCTGGCGAGCCTGGCGTTGGGCACTGTGCGCTACCTTGCTGCTGAACCTGCTGCTGGTGCTGTGGCAGAGTGGGCAGGAGAGCGATATCTCGCTGTTCGCGCTGTGGCTGCCGGCGCTGTTTGACCTGTCAGCGCTGCTCTGGCTACTGCTTAGTCGTCGCCTGAAAGCCTGCTTTAATGTGCAGCTCAATCAGACGGAATAAAACTTTTTGCGCTTATGCGACTCCAACCCCACTGAAAAAGGTTGCGTAATCACTACAGGAGCTGCAATGAAATCACTACGTCCGGCATTGATCGTCGCTACGTTACTACTGGCGGGCTGTGCCAGTCACGGCTCGAACAGCAACGAAGCAAGCTGGTGGAATCCAATCGACTGGTCATGGTCTACGCTATGGCCCGGCAACTGGTTTGGCTCCTCGCTGACGGTAACCGAACAGGGCGTTGGCGCAATCAATGGCGCTACGCCACTGCAGGAAAGCGCCCTTAACGCGGGCCTGAATGGTGACTATCGGTTGCGGCAGGGCATGCGTAGCGAGCAGGGCAGCGTGGTCAGTTTCTGGCAGGCGCTGACCGATAACGAGGTGAAGTTGACGTTCAGCGGCAAAGATACAGTGAGCCGCATAGAGGTAACGGATCGCGATATCGCCAGCGCCGACGGCACCCGCATTGGCGATGTATTCAGCGATCATTATCAAAAAGCCTTTGGCCATTGTCAGGCCGCCAGTGGGGAAACGGCTCCCGCAGTGCTGTGCCAGGCACCGGGCAACCAGCATATCAGCTATATCTATCAGGGAAAATGGGCGGGTCCACAGGGGCTGATCCCGCCGGATGATGTGCTAAAAAGCTGGCAGGTGAGTAAAATTATCTGGCAACGTTAAGTAAACCCAGAACGGCGGGCGCAACGCCCGCCAGGGGAATCACTGAACCGGGATCAACAATGGTACAGAACGCTAACTGAAAGAACTGTGCAACAGGTTATGCGCGATGGTTTTTGCATGCTGTTTTCAGCGATTTATTCATCAGTCAGCGTGAATATATGTACAAGCTCAACCCCTGCCGCTATTTTCCGGTATGATAATTGCCCTGTTTCGACCCGTTTCATTCCGGAGTAGCACTGCATGTCCCCGCATCAGAGCGGCATTTTGCCCGAAAATAATCGTTTTGCCATTTGGCTGGAAGCCGTGGTTCAGGACGACCTGAACAGGATTCGCCAGGGGGTAAAAACCTTCCATCATCAGTTAATCCAGCTGCAGGCGCGCTATCCCGATGCGGCGCTGGGCGCGACCCTTGCTTTTGGCAACGCGCTCTGGCGCGATCTACAGCCTGGAGACAGTGCGCCGGAGCTGAAGGATTTTCAGCCGCTGGGCAAAAATATGGCACCTGCGACTCAACGCGACCTGCTGGTTCATATTCAATCCCTGCGTCATGATATTAACTTTACCCTGGCCCAGGCGGCCCTGACGGCTTTTGGCCCGGCGGTACGCATTGAAGAAGAGACGCACGGTTTCCGCTGGACGGAAGATCGCGATCTTTCTGGCTTCGTTGATGGCACTGAAAACCCGAAGGGAGAGATGCGTCAACAGGTAGCGATTATCGCCAACGGGGCTGACGCCGGTGGCAGCTATGTGTTTACCCAGCGCTGGGAGCATAATTTATCGCAGTTGCAACGTCTGCCGGTTGCAAAACAGGAGCAAATCATTGGGCGTACCAGGCTGAGCAATGAAGAGCTGGAAGGCGATGCGCGTCCTGCAACATCGCACGTTAGCCGCGTTGACTTGAAAGAAAACGGGCAGGGATTAAAAATCCTGCGCCAGAGCCTGCCTTACGGCACCGCCAGCGGCACTAACGGCCTCTATTTTATCGCTTACTGCGCCACGCTCTACAATATTGAACAGCAGCTGTTAAGTATGTTTGGCGAGCGTGACGGCAAGTATGACGCCATGCTGCGCTTTACTAAACCGGTCAGCGGCGCGTGGTGGTTTGCGCCTTCTCTTGAGACGCTACTGGCGCTGTAAATAACGGACGATACCGGCCTGGTATCGCCCGATCTACTCTGCCGTACCGCTGTTTTTCAGCTTTGCTGTATTGCCGTTAAGCTTTGCCGTGCGCTTATGCTTTTTTCTACTTTTAAAGCAGCAAAAGATATATAAAACCGTTACAGCTTTGCCCTGAGTTATAAATACACTGAGCATACGGTGATGTGAGCCGGATCAATACTCAGGGTGTGAAATGACCTTTCCCGTAGCGAAAAAGTTACTCGGCGGCGCGGCGCTCTCTTTGCTGTTGGCCGCGAACGTGCAGGCAACCGAGCTGTTAAACAGCTCTTATGATGTGTCACGTGAACTCTTTACGGCGCTGAATGCTCCTTTTATCCAGCAGTGGGATGAAAAGCACCCGAACGATAAGCTTACTATTCGCCAGTCACATGCCGGATCGTCGAAACAGGCGTTGGCGATCCTTCAGGGCCTGAAGGCGGATGTGGTCACTTATAACCAGGTCACCGATGTACAAATCCTGCACGATCGCGGTCGTTTGCTGCCTGCCGACTGGCAATCGCGTCTGCCGAACCACAGCTCGCCATTCTATTCCACCATGGCGTTTCTGGTGCGCAAGGGCAATCCAAAGCAAATTCATGACTGGAACGATCTGATCCGCAGCGACGTTAAGCTGATTTTCCCTAATCCAAAAACGTCCGGCAACGGCCGCTATACCTGGCTGGCGGCATGGGGAGCGGCAGATAAAGCCAACAATGGCGACCGCGCTAAAACCACCCAGTTTATGACTCAACTGCTGAAAAATGTCGAAGTGATGGATACCGGCGGACGTGGCGCAACCACCACGTTCGTTGAGCGTGGCCTGGGCGACGTACTGATCAGCTTTGAATCAGAAGTGAACAATATTCGTAACCAGTATGCGCAAGCAGGTTACGAAGTAGTGGTGCCGAAAACCGATATTCTCGCCGAGTTCCCGGTGGCGTGGCTGGATAAAAACGTGGCTCAGAATCATAGCGAGGCAGCGGCGAAAGCCTACCTCAATTATCTCTACACGCCAGCGGCGCAGCAGATAATGACCAAATTCTATTATCGGGTGAATAACCCTCAAATGATGCAGCAGGCGAACTTCCCGCAAACCGAGCTGTTCCGTGTGGAAGATCGCTTTGGCAGCTGGGAAAAGATCATGAAAACCCACTTCGCCAGCGGTGGCGAGCTGGATAAGCTGTTAGCGGCGGGGCGTGGTTAATGTTTGTAGCAAGTAGTAAACGCGTACTTCCTGGCTTTGGCATTAGCCTCGGCAGCAGCCTGTTTTTCACCTGCCTGATCCTGCTGTTGCCGATGAGCGCCTTGATTATGCAACTGGCGCAAATGTCGCTGGCGCAATACTGGGAAGTCATTACTAATCCGCAGGTGGTAGCGGCTTACAAAATAACGCTGATCTCGGCGGCGGTGGCCTCGCTGTTTAATGCCTTCTTCGGCATGCTGATGGCCTGGATTTTAACCCGCTACCGCTTTCCCGGCCGCAGTGTGTTGGATGGGTTAATGGATCTGCCTTTCGCGCTGCCAACGGCCGTAGCGGGACTGACGCTGGCCGGGCTGTTTTCGGTGAACGGCTGGTATGGTCAGTGGCTGGCGCAGTTTGATATCAAGGTTTCCTATACCTGGCTGGGAATTGCCGTGGCGATGGCTTTTACCAGCATCCCCTTTGTGGTGCGTACCGTTCAGCCGGTACTGGAAGAGCTGGGTCCGGAATATGAAGAGGCGGCGCAAACCCTGGGCGCGACGCCCTGGCAAAGTTTCCGCCGCGTGGTGCTGCCGGAAGTAGCACCGGCGTTAATGGCCGGTACGGCGCTCTCCTTTACCCGCAGTCTGGGTGAGTTTGGCGCGATTATTTTTATTGCCGGTAATATCGCCTGGAAGACGGAAGTCACTTCGCTGATGATTTTTATTCGTCTGCAGGAGTTCGATTACCCCGCAGCCAGTGCGATTGCTTCCGTTATTCTGGCCGCTTCGCTGCTGCTGCTGTTCGCTATCAATACGTTACAGAGCCGCTTTGGCCGTCGTCTTGGAGGTCATTAATGGCTGATATCACCCAACTGAATGGCGTTGAGCGTCCGCGCATTAACTGGGGTAAATGGCTGCTGATTGCTGTTGGCGTGCTGGTCTCTTTTCTGTTGCTGGTGGTGCCGCTGATCGCCATTTTTACCGAGGCGCTGGCACAGGGGCTGGGCGCGGTGCTGAGTAACCTCAGCGATAGCGATATGCTGCATGCTATCTGGCTCACAGTGCTGGTGGCATTGATTACCGTACCGGTTAACCTGGTTTTCGGTACGCTGCTTGCCTGGCTGGTGACCCGTTTTACCTTCCCGGGGCGCCAGTTACTGCTGACGCTGTTCGATATTCCGTTTGCGGTCTCGCCGGTGGTGGCTGGCCTGATTTATTTGCTGTTCTGGGGCGTAAACGGGCCCGCGGGCGGCTGGCTGGATGAACACCATATACAGCTGATGTTCTCCTGGCCGGGCATCGTGATGGCAACAATCTTTGTCACTTGCCCATTTGTGGTGCGTGAGCTGGTACCGGTGATGCTTAGTCAGGGCAGTCATGAAGATGAAGCCGCAGTACTGCTGGGCGCTTCCGGCTGGCAGATGTTTCGCCGCGTGACGTTGCCCAATATCCGCTGGGCGCTGTTGTATGGCGTGGTGCTGACCAATGCCCGCGCGATCGGTGAATTTGGTGCGGTCTCGGTGGTTTCGGGAGCGATTCGCGGCGAGACCTATACCTTGCCGCTACAGGTTGAGTTACTGCATCAGGATTACAACAGCGTGGGCGCGTTTACCGCCGCCGCGCTGCTGACTCTGATGGCGATAGTGACGCTGTTTCTGAAAAGCGCGCTGCAATGGCGATTAGAGAACCAGCAGAAGCGTTTACAGCAGGAGGAAAATCATGAGCATTGAGATTAAGCAGATTAATAAATCGTTTGGCCGTACGCGGGTGCTCAATGACATCTCGCTGGATATCTCTTCTGGTCAAATGGTGGCGCTGCTGGGGCCGTCAGGCTCCGGGAAAACCACGCTGCTGCGCATTATCGCCGGTCTGGAACATCAAAACAGCGGACAGATCCGCTTTCATGATAAAGATGTCAGCCATGTACATGCGCGCGATCGCCAGGTTGGATTTGTTTTTCAGCACTATGCGCTGTTCCGTCACATGACCGTGTTCGACAACATTGCTTTTGGCCTGACGGTGCTGCCACGTCGCGAACGTCCGTCAGCGGCGGCGATCAAGCAGAAGGTCACGCAGCTGCTGGAAATGGTGCAGCTGGGACATCTGGCAACCCGTTTTCCGGCCCAGCTTTCCGGCGGTCAGAAACAGCGTGTGGCGCTAGCGCGCGCGCTGGCGGTCGAGCCGCAGATTCTGTTGCTGGATGAACCTTTTGGCGCGCTGGACGCGCAGGTGCGTAAAGAACTGCGTCGCTGGCTGCGTCAGCTGCATGAAGAACTGAAATTTACCAGCGTGTTTGTGACTCACGATCAGGAAGAGGCGATGGAAGTTGCCGATCGGGTGGTGGTCATGAGCCAGGGTAATATCGAGCAGGTCGGTACGCCGGATGATGTGTGGCGCGAACCGGCCAACCGTTTTGTACTGGAGTTCCTTGGCGAAGTGAACCGCTTTGATGCTGAGGTTCATGGCTCTCATTTCCATGTGGGCGCGCATCACTGGCCGCTGGGCTATACGCCAGCGCATCAGGGTGCGGTTGAGCTGTTCCTGCGTCCCTGGGAAATTGATGCGGCGCGCCAGAGTAGCCTGGAAACCCCTTTGCCGGTTCAGATTCTGGAAGTCAGCCCGCGTGGGCACTTCTGGCAGTTGCTGGTCCAACCCGCTGGCTGGCAGGCTGAGCCTTTTAGCCTGGTGTTTGATGGTGAACAGGCGGCCCCGCAGCGCGGCGAGCGCCTCTACGTTGGCCTGCAGCAGGCGCGTCTCTATCAGGGCAACACGCCGCTGCGTGCGGTTGCCTTTGCCGAAAGCGCCTGATATTTTCTAACTCCACATATTTTATTTGGGCGGGATTTTCCCGCCCTGTTATTTTGCCTGCCGGGAAAACATCGTGACGACTCTGGAAACCACCATCGGCAATACGCCGCTGATTAAACTGCAGCGCCTGACGCCTGCCAACGGCAGCGAAATCTGGCTGAAGCTGGAGGGCAACAACCCTGCCGGATCTGTGAAGGATCGTGCCGCGCTGTCGATGATCCAGCGCGCTGAGCAACGTGGTGAAATCGCTCCCGGCGATCAATTGATCGAAGCGACCAGCGGCAATACCGGTATTGCGCTGGCGATGATCGCTGCGATGAAAGGTTACCGTCTGAAGCTGCTCATGCCGGATAATATGAGCCAGGAACGGCAGGCAGCGATGCGCGCCTACGGGGCTGAACTGGTGTTGGTTAGCCGTGAACAGGGCATGGAAGGGGCACGCGATCTGGCTCTGGCAATGGCGGAACGTGGTGAGGGCAAAGTACTGGATCAGTTTAATAATCCTGATAATCCACTGGGTCACTATGCCACTACCGGCCCGGAAATCTGGCAGCAGAGCGGCGGACGCATCACGCATTTTGTTTCCAGTATGGGCACCACCGGCACGATAACCGGCGTTGGCCGTTACCTGAAAGAGCAAAATCCACAGGTACAAATTGTGGGGCTGCAGCCGCAGGAGGGCAGCAGTATTCCCGGCATTCGCCGCTGGCCTGCTGCCTATATGCCGGGTATCTGGCGCCCGGAGTTGATTGACCGCATTATCGATATGGGGCAGGGCGAAGCGGAAGAGACCATGCGCCAACTGGCGCGGCGTGAAGGAATTTTCTGCGGCGTTAGCTCTGGCGGCGCGGCGGCGGGCGCGATTCGCATCGCTACGGAAAATCCAGGTAGCATAGTGGTCGCGATCGTTTGCGATCGCGGCGACCGTTACCTCTCGACCGGCGTTTATCAATAACGCGCCCCGCAAAGAGCGACAGGCCCACGGCGCGGGCCTCTCCTGCGGTTTTGTAACAAAAGGGTCAGCTATTCGCGCTCCAGCGCATGAATTGGGTCGAGCCGGGCAGCCCGCCTTGCCGGGAAAAAGCCGAAGATCACACCGATCAGACTGGAGCAGATAAAAGCCGCCACGATTGAGAAGGGCGAGTAGATCATGCTGAAACTGCTGGTGGTCTGCGCCAGAATGATGCCTGGCACCAGCGACAATAGCACGCCGATAATACCGCCGGTCAGGCAGACCAGCACCGCTTCAATCAAAAACTGCTGCATAATATCGCTGGCGCGCGCGCCTACCGCCATGCGCACGCCGATTTCACGGGTACGCTCAGTCACTGAAACCAGCATAATATTCATCACCCCGATGCCGCCCACCAGCAGTGAAATCAGCGCAATCATCGCTACCAGCAGCGTCATGGTATCGGTGGTGCGCTCAATGGTTTGCCGAATGCTGTCGGTATTAAGGATGAAAAAATCTTTGCCATTGTGGCGCTGCGTCAGCAGGCGGGTAACGCCCTGTTCCGCCAGATCCAGATCAACGTTATCACGCACTCGTACGGTAATGCCGCTGAGCCACGTCTGCCCAACCATGCGCTTCATCACCGTGGTGTAGGGCACCCACAGATTCAGATTGCTGTCATTGCCGAAACTGCTTTGATGGGTAGCGACGCCGATAATGCGCACCGGCATATTGCCGAGGATCACAACCTGGCCCAGCGGATTTTCACCGTGAGGGAAGAGCCTTTTTAGGGTATTTTCATCAATCACCGCATCCTGCGCCAGGCTGTCTACACCCTGACGATCGAAGGCCATTCCCTGCGTCACATGATAGCCACGTACAGCAAAAAACTGTTCGCCAACGCCGTTTACCATTACCGATAGCGCCTGATTGCGATATTTCAGCGTGGTACTGGTTGAAAGCGAAGGGGTCACGCTGTGCACATAAGGCTGGTAAGCCAGCGCATCGGCATCGCTGGCGCGCAGCGTCTGAATGGCGGAGGAGTTCATATCGCCAAAATCATTGCCGGGAAAAATATCCAGCGTGCTGGTGCCCATTAAGCTGATTTCTTGCAGGATTTTTTGCTGCGATCCTTTACCCAACGCCACAACCGCCACCACCGAGGCGATACCGATAATTATGCCCAGCATCGTCAGGAACGTGCGTAAGCGCTGCGACATCATGGAGACCAGCGCCATACGAAATGCTTCGGTCAGCCGATCGCGCGCGGCGCGCCAGGCGTTACCCTCTGCGCGCCGGGTCATTTGCCGTGAGCCAGCGTCAGGCGCCTGACGCTGGCTGTCGCTGAGAATTTCGCCATCGCGTATTTCAATAATCCGCTGTGCGTGCTGTGCAATCTGCATATCGTGCGTCACGATAACAATGGTATGCCCTTGCTGATGCAGGTCATGCAGGATGCGCATTACCTCTTCGCCGCTGTGGCTATCAAGCGCCCCGGTCGGCTCATCGGCCAGGATCACTTCGCCGCCGTTCATCAGGGCGCGCGCAATACTGACACGCTGCTGCTGTCCGCCCGAAAGCTGACCCGGTCGATAATGCAGACGCTCGCCAAGGCCAAGACGCGTCAGCAGAGCAGCGGCCCGTTCACGCCGCGCCTGCACCGCCTGACCGGCGTAGATAGCGGGCATCTCGGCATTACCCAGTGCCGTGAGTTCGCTTAGCAGGTGATAGCGCTGGAAGATAAAGCCGAAATGCTCGCGCCGCAGCGCCGCCAGCGCATCATTATCCAGCGCCGAAACGGCGCGATTGGCAATCAGATATTCACCGGCGCTGGCTTTATCCAGGCAGCCGAGAATATTCATTAACGTTGATTTGCCAGAGCCGGACTGCCCTACAATGGCAACAAATTCGCCTGAATCGATGGACAGATTAATATTACGCAGCACCTGCACCTGCTGTTCGCCATTCTGAAAAGAACGGCAGATATCATTAAGCTGTAGCAGCGCCATTATTGTGGCCCCATTTCGCCCGAGGGCGCGTCAGCCGTGTTGCGCTGGCCCAGTATCACTTTCTCGCCGGGCTTCAGGCCGGAAACAATTTCCGCTTCGACATTATCATTCAACCCCACCTCAACCTGTCGGCGCGTGACCTGCTGACCGGCATCCAGTACCTGTACCGATGTTTTACCGTCAATGTTATCCAGCGCGGTCGCGGGGATCACCACGGCATTTTTGCGCTCGCCCAGCACAATATGCACCTCCGCCGACATAGAGATGCGCAGGCGATGCTGCGGATTGGGCACGTCAAACAGACCATAATAATAGATGGCGGTTTTATTGCTGGAGCTACTGGAAGAGCTGGTCAGGCTACTGCTGGAGCTGTCGTTATTAATCGAGTCTGGTGCCGGTTCGATGGCGCGCAGCGTGCCCTCATAGCGTTTATGCGGCTCGCCGAGAATGGTAAACCAGACTTTCATGCCCGGTTCCACCTTGATAACGTCCGCTTCAGAAATTTGCGCCTTTACCGTCATGGTGTCGAGGTTGGCGACTTTGATTAGCGTTGGCGCGCTTTGTACGGCGTTAACCGTTTGTCCTTCTTCAACCGGTACCGAAACAACCGTGCCGTCTATCGGTGAAACGATACGGGTATAGCCAAGGTTCACCTGGGCGGTATTCACTTCAATTTGCGCCTGAACGATCTGTGCATCCAGCGCGCGGATCTCCGCTTCGGTAGCGATCAGCCTGGCCTGCGCATCGTCATACTCCGCTTTCGCCGTAAGGTTTCTGGCCAGCATCGCCTGCTGACGGGCAAAGGTTGCCCGATAGTTGCTGAGCTGGGCCTGCTTAGCTGCTCGCTGCGCTTCAATATTTTTTAAGGCCGCCTGCGCGTTTTGTAGCGCGTTTTGCTGCGTCATACTGTCAATTTCCGCCACCAGCTGCCCCTGTTTGACCTGATCGCCCAGTTCGACCCGCAACCGTTTGATCTGACCTGAAGCCTGCGCGCCGACGCTAACCAGTTTGCTGGCGGTGAGCGTGCCGTCTGCCAGCACCGCCTGTTGCAGCGGGCGCTGTTCCGCCGTAGCGGTCAAAAATTCTGCGGGTTTCTGCCGCTGATGCAGTAACGCCCAGGTGATAACAACAGCAATGATGATAAATAACAGCAGTAAAAATCCTTTACGGCTGAACAAAGTGCGACTTAATGCCATGACCAATATCCCTGGTACGAAGAAAACACTGGTATAGCCTAAAAGGCTGCCACAATAAAGTGAAACAGCAGCGCAATCAGGCAAGAATATCTGTAAGGATTGAGTAAATTCTGCTGCGTACTGTTCCGCTTGAGGTCAAAATAACGCCAACCGATTATGAGAGTGTATGCATGAAAATTCTGTTAGTTGACGATGACCTGGAGCTGGGCACGATGCTCAGTGAATATTTAATGGGCGAGGGCTTTCATGCCTCGCTGGTGCTTACCGGTCAGGCCGGAATTAATAGTGCGCTGTCCGGTGACTTTCAGGCGATGATTTTAGATATCATGCTGCCAGATATGAGTGGTATTGACGTGCTGCGTCAGGTACGACAAAGCAGTCGTATCCCGGTGATTATGCTAACGGCAAAAGGGGATAATATCGATCGGGTTATCGGGCTTGAAATGGGCGCAGATGACTATGTTCCCAAGCCCTGCTATCCCCGTGAGCTGGTGGCACGCCTGCGGGCCGTGCTGCGTCGCTTTGATGAGCTGCCTGCCCAGCAGGAGAAAAAAGAGGTGGTACGCTGGGGCGATCTGACGCTTAATCCGGCTACGCGTATCAGCGAATGGAAAAACAAGCCTTTCGACCTGACCGCTTCCGAATTCAATCTGCTTGATTTGCTGCTGCGATCGCCCGATCGGGTAGTGACAAAAGATGAATTGTCGGAGAAAGGGCTGGGGCGTCCGCGCGAAGCCTACGATCGCAGCGTGGATGTGCATATCAGCAATATCCGGCAAAAACTATCCAGCCTGGCTGGCGAGGCGATCAATATTGAAACCGTACGCAGCATCGGTTATCGCATTCGATGAGGAACCGTTTTCGCGGCCGTCTGTTCTGGAAAATCCTGTTTGGTTTCCTGCTGGTGTTTTTTCTGATTAGCCAACTACTGTGGCTGGGGTTTACCCTGTATGGCAAGCATCGCGAGCCGCCAGAACATATTGCTACGCGGCGTATTGTTAATCTTCAGATGGCTTCAGCCGTTTCGGTATTGCAGCACGGCGGTCTGCCAGCGCTGGATAATATGATGTCGGACTGGTCGCCCGGCGATCGTCGTTTTTTCTCCGTCACGCTTATGCCGACGCCGCCGCAGGAGATTTCGCGTCATCAGCTCAATCTTTCACTGCCGGGTAGCGGCTTCCCCGATCAGGTTATTGAGTGGGTGACCGGCGCAGATGGCCAGCAGTACCAGCTACGCTATGACGTAAAAGGGCTACGCGAAGACAGCGAGATGGGCAGACCGCCGCGTAAGATCCTGAATATTCCAGAGCCGGTGTTCTGGTTTGCCGGGGTAATGGGGCTGCTGTTCAGCTCTTTGCTGGCATGGAACCTGACGCGGCCGATGCGTCAACTACGTCTGGGTTTTACCCGCGTATCCAATGGCGATCTTTCCGTACGTCTTTACCCACAGATGCGTCGTCGCCACGACGAGTTTTCCGTTGTCGCCCGTGATTTCGATGCGATGGTTGAACGCCTTGCTGTGCTGGTGAAGGCGCGTGAAGAGCTACTGCATGATATTTCGCATGAGCTGCGCTCGCCGCTGGCACGGCTGCAACTGGCGACCGGCCTGGCACGTCAGACGCCGGAGTCGGTTAACACCTCTCTCGATCGCATTGATGAAGAGGCGCGGCGGCTGGATAAGATGATTGGCGAGCTGCTGACGCTGTCCCGGGCCGAAAATGAAAAGATGCCTGATGAGCAATATTTCGATCTACACGGTCTGCTGGAAACGGTCGTTAATGATGCGCGCTATGAGGCGCAGTTGCCTGGCGTAGATATTACGCTGGAAGTTGGGGAAAACGTCGACTATACGGTGAAGGGCAATGCCGAACTGATACGCCGTGCGGTAGAAAATGTGGTGCGTAACGCGCTGCGCTATTCGGTGCGAGGGCAGGTGGTCAAAGTGAGCCTGCGGCCTGACGGCCACTGGCTAAGCATTCGTGTGAGCGATAGCGGACCTGGCGTGGATGCCGATAAGCTCTCCAGTATTTTTGATCCCTTTGTGCGTGTCAATTCCCCTATGCAGGGCAAAGGTTACGGTTTGGGGTTATCTATCGTACGTAAGGTGGTGCTGGCGCATTATGGTGAGGTACAGGCATTCAACGGGCGTAACGGTGGATTAGAAATGATTATTCGTCTGCCGCACTGGGAAAACTAGCTTAGCACTGCATTATGATATAAAAACGGCACCCGCAGGTGCCGTTTTAGTCAGCATGAAAACCGTTATTTTTTAATACGAATCACCGGTGTTTCGCCAACAATAACCTGACCGGTCAGCTTGGTCAGCTCTTTGATCTCATCCATATTGGAGATCACGACTGGCGTCAGGGTCGATTTCGCTTTCTCTTCCAGCAGCGGCAGGTCAAACTCAATAACCACATCGCCTTTCTTCACTTTCTGGCCTTCTTCCGCGATGCGTTTAAAGCCTTCGCCTTTTAGCTCCACGGTATCGATACCGAAGTGAACGAACAGCTCAATGCCACTATCGGATTCGATAGAGAACGCATGGTTGGTTTCGAAAATTTTGCCGATAGTGCCATCAACCGGAGCAACCATTTTATTGCCTGCCGGTTTAATCGCGATGCCATCGCCGACAATTTTCTCCGCAAATACTACGTCTGGCACGTCTTCGATATTTACGATCTCACCAGACAGCGGGGCGACGATCTCAATGGTGCCAGATGCGCTTTCTGTTTTATCGCCAAAAAGTTTGGATAAAAAACCCATGATCTTCTCCTAAGCAGTAATGTTGGGCCAGCGTATCGCGGAATCAGCAGAGTGTTTTTTCTTCAATGAACTTGTTGACCAGGTTCATCAACTCTTCCGCGGTCGGTTGAGCCAGAGCCTGCTCTGCTAATGCCTTCGCATCTTCGAAGTTCGTGTTACGAATGATCTTCTTGATGCGCGGGATAGAAATGGCACTCATGCTGAATTCATCCAGCCCCATTCCCAATAACAGTAGTGTAGCACGTTCATCACCGGCCAGCTCACCACACATGCCGGTCCACTTGCCTTCGGCGTGAGAAGCATCGATAACCTGCTTAATCAGG
The DNA here is from genome assembly GCF_050113845.1 of Pantoea sp. FN0305. Classification (NCBI taxonomy): domain Bacteria; kingdom Pseudomonadati; phylum Pseudomonadota; class Gammaproteobacteria; order Enterobacterales; family Erwiniaceae; genus Pantoea; species Pantoea sp. FN0305. The sequence continues at coordinate 279,118 of NZ_JBNJSN010000001.1, forward strand.
CCAAGCACTGACGGCGTCATTGGGTTATAAAGATGCGAAATCAGTTCGTTACCGCGATCGACCGCCAGAGTATACTGCGTCAGATCGTTTGTCCCAATACTAAAGAAGTCGACCTCTTTCGCCAGGTGGCGAGCGATAACGGCTGAGGCTGGCGTTTCCACCATAATACCGACTTCAATGGTTTCGTCGAAAGCTTTGCCTTCTTCACGCAGCTGGGCTTTTAACATCTCCAGCTCTGCTTTCAGGAAGCGCACTTCTTCCACGGAAATGATCATCGGGAACATAATGCGCAGCTTGCCGAACGCGGAGGCGCGCAGAATCGCACGCAGCTGTGCATGCAGAATTTCTTTGCGATCCATAGCGATACGGATAGCACGCCAGCCAAGGAACGGGTTCTCTTCTTTCGGCAGGTTCATGTACGGCAGATCTTTATCACCGCCAATGTCCATGGTACGGACAATCACTGCCTGAGAGCCCATGGCTTCGGCAACGGCTTTGTAAGCCTGGAACTGCTCTTCTTCAGTGGGCAGCGCATCGCGATCCATAAACAGGAACTCGGTACGATACAGGCCAACACACTCTGCGCCGTTACGCTCAGCGCCCGGAATATCACGCACGGTGCCGATGTTGGCACCCACTTCTACCTGATGTCCATCCAGCGTGATCGCTGGCAGATCTTTCAGTTTAGCGAGTTCATTTTTCTCGCTCAGATATTGATGCTGTACTGCCTTCAGCTCTTCGATGACTTCAGCAGTCGGGTTAACATAAACTTTATTGTTAACACCATCCAGAATCACATAATCATCGTTCTTAACGCGACTGGTGACGTCACCGGTGCCGACAATGGCAGGCAGCTCAAGGGAGCGCGCCATAATAGACGTATGTGAAGTACGACCGCCAAGATCGGTAATGAAGCCCAGCACTTTTTTCAAATTCAGTTGTGCGGTTTCGGACGGCGTCAAATCTTTAGCAACCAGAATCACTTCGTCTTTGATCGCGCTCAGATCCACAATGTGCAGACCAAGAATATTCTGCAGCAGACGCTTACCGATATCGCGTACGTCGGCAGCACGTTCTTTCAGATATTCATCATCCAGCTCTTCCAGTGCTTTAGCCTGACCTTCAATGACGCTATGAGTTGCGGCATCGGCCGTGGCCATTTCATCTTTAATCAGGCTGATGATGTCCTGTTCCAGCTCTTCATCTTCCAGCAACATAATGTGGCCTTCGAAGATGGCTTCTTTTTCTTCGCCAAAAGTCTCGCCAGCTTTAATTTTTATAGCTTCAAGCTGTGTAGCGGCTTTACCACGACCTTCAAGAAAGCGAGCAACTTCCTGATCAACCTGATCGGCAGAAATTTTCTTCCGGTTGATAACGATTTCATCTTCCTTCAGCAAAAGTGCTTTGCCGAAAGCGATACCCGGTGATGCTAAAATGCCTGAAATCATAACCCTACCTTTATTATAACGATGCCTACCAGGCGAAACGAGGTGCCAGGATCCTGCGGAACCGTACTTTACGGATGCAACAACGCGGACATAATGTCCGCGATCAATATGTTTGCACTCAGTTGCCTGATGAAACGGTTTTTCGTCGGCTGGACGATTACTCGAGTTCAGCCATCAGTTTAACCAGATGCTCAACAGCCTGCTGTTCATCTTCACCTTCAGCGGACAGCGTCACCACGGTGCCCTGAGTCAGGCCCAGAGTCTGCAGCTTGAACAGGCTTTTCGCACTGGCAGATTTACCATTAGACGTCACGGTGATTTCTGAGGCAAAAGCTTTTGCTTCTTTAACAAACTGAGCAGCCGGACGAGTATGCAGGCCATTAGGTGCGGTGATGGTAACTTCTTGCTGGAACATTATATTTCCCCAACTTAATTAGGTTTGGTGTTTTGTCTCTAAAGTCTAGCCTGGCGGCGAAACTTTAGCCTGTGTAGGTCGCGCTGGTTCGAGTACGGGACTCACCAAAAAATGCGCAATTAAGGCATGAGAGCGGACGGGGCAAAAAAACGGGGGTTTTCGCTTCGCTGCTCTACTCCTCATTATGCCGCGTGTTGCGCTATTCCGCCAAATCAGTAAATCGATTCAGCTTGATCCAGTTCAAAGCGCTATTAATTTTGCGCTTCGAAATAATTGTCAGCTTAAATACCAGAGCTACCAGAGTGAATCAATGACAGGGGTGGTAAAAATTTGAAGTGGTCCACAAAAAAGCACCCCGAAAGGCGCTTTTTGCAACAATGCCGGCACTCTGGCACTACTATTGCAGTTCTTTTTCCGTAAAAAGATCGGCAAACAGGGCGGTACTCAGATAACGCTCGCCGGAAGAGGGCAGGATTACCACAATATTTTTATTGGCGTAAGCTTCGTCTTCCTGCAACTTAAGCGCGGCGGCCACGGCTGCGCCGGAAGAGATGCCGGCCAAAATGCCTTCTTCATCCATCAGACGTCGGGCAGTGGAAATTGCCTCTTCATTTGTGATGGCCACAACCTGATCCACCAGACTGAGATCCAGGTTACCCGGAATAAAGCCAGCGCCGATGCCCTGAATTTTATGCGGACCGGGTTTAACTTCTTGCCCGGCCAACGTTTGAGCGATAACCGGTGAGTCGGTGGGTTCAACCGCCACGGCGATCAGATCTTTTTTGCCTTTGGTATTTTTGATGAAGCGGGTAACGCCGGTCAGCGTGCCGCCGGTGCCAACGCCGGAAATAAAGACATCAATCTGGCCATCGGTATCTTCCCAGATTTCAGGACCGGTGGTTTTCTCATGAATTTCCGGGTTAGCCGGATTGCTAAACTGCTGCAGCATCAGGAACTTGTCTGGATTGCTGGCTACGATCTCTTCTGCTTTAGCGATAGCGCCTTTCATGCCTTTTGCGCCTTCGGTTAATACCAGGCTGGCACCCAGCGCTTTCAGCAGCTTACGGCGTTCAACGGACATGGTTTCCGGCATGGTCAGCGTCAGCTTATAGCCGCGTGCGGCCGCAACGTAGGCCAGAGCGATCCCGGTATTGCCGCTGGTAGGCTCCACCAGCTCCACGCCGGGTTTCAGGATCCCGCGCTTTTCAGCGTCCCATATCATATTGGCACCGATACGGCATTTGACGCTAAAGCTGGGATTGCGCGACTCAACCTTCGCCAGAATGCGTCCATTGCCGATGCGGTTCAGACGAACCAGCGGCGTATGACCGATTGTCAAAGAGTTGTCTTCATAAATCTTACTCATAGCCCGTCCTTAACTGTATGAATTTCAGGGAACCGTCAGAGCATACCTTTTCCAGTTTCGCAAGGAAGGAAGGAAATAGTATATGTATATGTTTAGCTGAAATAAGCCCTGACGAAAATGCATAAGATGGGTTTTATGCAACGATCAGCGGTTCTTAACCTGCTTAATCTTTGCTTAACGACGCTCATGTATACCTAACTGGTTACGATAACGATCAACCCACATCGCCGTCGCACCACAGACCGCGACGGGCATAATCGCCAGGTTAAGTAGCGGGATCATGGTAAACAGGCTTACCAGCGCGCCAAACTGCATATTAGCGGTTTTGTGCTGGCGCAGCGCACCAAGCATGCTCTGAAAACTGACCTTATGATTATCAAAAGGATAGTCACAGTACTGAATAGCCAGCATCCAGGCGCTGAACAGAAACCACAATACCGGCGCAACGGTTTGGCCGAAACCAGGAATAAAGTAAAGCATCAGCAATCCCAACGCGCGCGGCAAATACCAGGCAAACTTCTGCCATTCGCGTTTCATGATGCGCGGAATATCTTTTACCAGCGCCAGCCAGCCGCTGTCGGGCAGCGGGTGTCCGGTAAGTCGGCCTTCAAGCTGTTCCGCCAGCAGACCGCAAAAGGGCGCGGCGACCCAGTTCGCAATAGTAGAAAAAAAGTAGCTAAACACCAGCACGATCGAGAGCACCGTAAGCGGCCAGAGCAGATAGCTTAACCATTGCAGCCAGTCAGGCACATGCGACATCAGCCGGGGGATCCATTCATTAAGCCGATAAAACAGCCAGGTAAAAGCGCCGCCGAGCAGAATAATATTGATCAGTAAGGGGATAACAACGAAACGGCGAATGCCCGGCAGGCGGATCAATTTCCAGCCCTGAGCGAAGTAGTGAATACCATTGTAAGACGTGGGTTGAACCGTAGCCATCGACAGTTTTTCTCCTCTGTTTGGCAGGCCAGGCTATCATAACCTGGGTTTTTTCTCTTACCAGCCGCCTTTTGGCTGAAAAAACAGCAAAAAATCGGGATGGCTCTATCTTATTTGTCAGAAAAGCCGGTGCAGACTTGCACTTGTTTAGCGGGACAAATACAGTTAGAGGATAAAGTTTGCCGTGGTGGCAAGGTATTGGAACAACAGAGAATACAATGATGCAGGATTTGCGTCTGATATTAATCGTTGTTGGTGCGATCGCCATAATAGCGCTGCTGCTTCACGGGCTGTGGACCAGCCGTAAAGAGCGCTCATCTGTGTTTCGCGATCGCCCGCACAAGCGTTTAAAGCAGGATCAAGAAGATAACCTGACCGAAGAGGACACCCAGGGTGTAGGTGACGTTCGGGTCCGACGAACGCCGACAAAATCTTCACATAATGAACCTTCTTTTGATGGGTTTACCGCAGAAGACGAAGAGCCTGCGCCACGTCCTGCTGCGCGTAAGCCGCAACCGACGCCTACGGCGGTGCCTGTTGTTCCCCAGCCGGAACGCGATCCGCTGTTTGATGCCGAGCCTTCCGCTACGGTTGACGATGACGCTTTCGAGCCGCGTCCGCAAAGCGAGCGGCAGCCTGCCGTTTCACGTACGCAACAGCCCGTGCCTGCGCGTCCGGTTGAAACGCCGTTACAGCAGCCTGCCGATCCTTTACTGGATGATGAACCGCAGTGGCAGGATGATAATGAACCGGTAATGAATGTTGAAAGCGATGCGCCTGCAGCCGCAGAGCCTGTGTCGCAATCGCGTGAAGAAGCGCGTCGCAAAGAGACGGTGCTGGTGCTGCATGTCGCTGCTCATGCTGGCGGCGAGCTGAACGGCGAAAGCCTGCTGCAGGGCATTTTGCAGGCCGGGTTCCAGTTTGGCGAAATGAACATCTTCCATCGTCATTTAAGTCCGGCCGGAAGCGGCCCGGTGCTGTTCAGTCTGGCCAATATGGTGAAGCCGGGATCGTTCAATCCTGATGCCATGTCAGACTTTTCAACGCCAGGCGTTTCTATGTTTATGATGGTGCCTTCCTATGGCGATCCGCATCAAAACTTTAAGTTAATGCTGCAGTCAGCGCAGCGCATCGCTGACGATGTTGGCGGCGTAGTGCTGGATGATGAGCGTCGGATGATGACGCCGCAAAAACTGGAAACCTATAAGGCGCGTATTCGCGACGTAGTTGAGGCGAACGCCTGATAGCCGGTTCCCGCTTTGTTCCCCTGAACCCCCGCTTGCCGGGGGTTTTCTTTCTCTGATGGTGCGTTATGGAATCCGTACAAGAAAAAATCACCGAGCTGCGAACCACGCTTCGTCATCATGAATATCTCTATCATGTTCTGGATGCGCCGGAAGTTCCCGATGCGGAATATGACCGCCTGATGCGCGAGCTGCGGGCGCTGGAAGAGCAGCATCCCGATTTAATCACGCCTGATTCACCCACCCAACGCGTGGGCGCCGCGCCGTTAACCGCTTTTGAACAGGTACGTCATGAAGTGCCGATGCTGTCGCTGGATAACGTTTTCGACGAGGCGGGCTATCTGGCGTTCAATAAGCGCGTGCAGGATCGGCTGAAGAGCAGCGATGATATTACTTTTTGCTGCGAGCTAAAGCTGGATGGCCTTGCCGTGAGTTTGCTGTATGAAAATGGCCTGCTGGTGCGTGCCGCTACGCGTGGTGATGGAACGACCGGTGAAAATATCACGGCCAATGTGCGCACCATCCGCGCCATTCCGCTGCGTCTTAAAGGCGATAATATTCCGGCACGGCTGGAAGTGCGTGGCGAAGTGTTTATGAATCAGGTGGGATTCGAGAAGCTAAACGATGAAGCGCGCCGCACCGGCGGCAAAATTTTTGCTAACCCGCGTAATGCGGCAGCGGGCTCGCTGCGCCAGCTTGATCCCCGGATTACCGCCAGGCGTCCGCTGACCTTCTTCTGCTACGGCATTGGTCTGGTAGAAGGTGGAGAGTTGCCGCACAGCCACTGGGAACGCTTGCAGCAGTTTAAAGCCTGGGGACTCCCGGTCAGCGATCGTATTCGTCTTCATCACCGCGCTGATGAAGTACTGGATTTTTATCATCAGGTAGAGCGCGATCGTCCTCAACTTGGCTTTGATATTGATGGCGTGGTTATCAAGGTGGATTCGCAGGAGCTACAGGAACGTCTGGGCTTTGTGGCGCGCGCGCCACGCTGGGCGATTGCGTTTAAATTCCCGGCGCAGGAGCAACTTACCCGCGTACGTGACGTGGAGTTTCAGGTGGGTCGTACCGGCGCGATTACGCCGGTAGCGCGTCTGGAGCCGGTACAGGTTGCAGGCGTTATGGTTAGCAACGCAACGTTGCATAATGCCGATGAGATCGCGCGTCTTGGCCTGCGAATTGGCGATCGCGTGGTTATTCGCCGTGCGGGTGATGTGATACCGCAGGTGGTTAATGTGGTGGAGTCAGAGCGCCCTGACGATACGCGAGAAATTACTTTCCCCAGTCACTGCCCGGTTTGCGGTTCGGACGTAGAGCGAGTGGAAGGCGAGGCGGTAACGCGCTGTACCGGCGGCCTGATTTGCGGCGCGCAGCGTAAAGAGGCGCTGAAGCATTTTGTCTCGCGTCGTGCGATGGATGTCGAGGGCATGGGCGATAAAATCATCGATCAGCTGGTGGAAAAAGAGTATGTGAAAACGCCCGCCGATCTGTTCCGCCTCAGCGCCGGTCTGCTGACCGGTCTGGAGCGCATGGGACCGAAATCGGCGCAAAATATTGTCGATGCGCTTAATAAGGCGAAAGCCACGACCTTGCCGCGTTTTCTTTATGCGTTAGGCATTCGTGAAGTTGGCGAAGCGACGGCGGTGAACCTGGCGAATCATTTCGGCTCGCTGGAAAAGATTATGGATGCCGATCTGGATGCGCTGATTGCCGTGCAGGATGTGGGCAAGATTGTCGCTTCCCACGTGCGGAACTTTATGGAAGAAGAGAGCAACCGTGAAGTTATCCGCCAGCTGGTTGAGGATATTGGCATCCACTGGCCAGAAATTACCCTGGTGAATGTCGAAGCGCTGGACAATCCATTTGCCGGTAAAACCCTGGTGCTAACTGGCTCGCTGAGTATTATGTCGCGCGATGAGGCGAAAGAGCGTTTAACGGCGCTGGGCGCCAAAGTCAGCGGCAGCGTATCAAAGAAAACCGATTTGGTGATCGCGGGCGAAGCGGCAGGTTCCAAGCTGGCTAAGGCACAGGAGTTGGGAATCGAGGTCATTGATGAAGCGGAAATGATCCGTCTGCTGGACAGCCAGAATGGATAAACAGCAGTTGATCGATATCGCCAATACCGTGATGCCTTTCGGTAAATATCAGGGACGCGTATTGATCGATCTGCCTGAACCTTATCTGCTGTGGTTCGCCCGCAAGGGCGAATTTCCGGCAGGGCAGTTGGGTGAGCTGATGCAGCTGACGCTGGCGATCAAGATTGAAGGACTGGAAGGGCTGGTGAAGCCGCTTAAGCGTTAAGCCTGAGACGCGCCGTCAGCGACGGCGCGTCTGGTTTACTTTTGAGATCCCATCATGTCTTTGCCCGTTGGCTCGCTGGCCTGAAGCTCGGCTTCGTTTTTCTTTTTATAGCGCTGGGCGATAAACGAACACACCATAAGCTGTACCTGATGAAACACCATCAGCGGCAACACGATAATACCCACGGCGGCGGCAGGAAACAGAATATTTGCCATAGGTACGCCGTTCGCCAGGCTCTTTTTCGAGCCGCAGAACAGAATAGTAATCTCATCCGCCCGCTTAAAGCCGAACAGCCGCGCCGCCAGCAAATTTACTATTAGCACAATCGCCAACAGCAGTACGCTTCCCGCCAGGATCCATAGCAGAGTGATTACGCCCACCCGATGCCAGATTCCGTTAACCACCGCTTCACTAAAGGCAGAATAGACCACCAGCAAAATTGAAGCCTGATCGGTTTTGCCAATCAGGCTGCGATGGCGTTCAACCCAGCCGCCAATCCAGCGACGCGACAGGTGTCCCAGCACAAAAGGCACCAGCAGCTGCAGCATGATGCGACCAATTTGCTCCAGGCCGTTGCCCGGCATCTCGCTATGAATATTCATTACCAGATTGACTAACAGCGGGGAGATAAACACGCCGAGCAGGCTGGAAGCAGAGGCGCTGCAGACGGCAGCCGCAACGTTGCCGCCCGCCATTGAAGTAAAGGCGATAGCGGACTGAACCGTGGCCGGCAAAATACAAAGATAAATGAAGCCGGTATAAATTTCGTTGCTGAGATTAACTGGATGCCACCACACCAGCAGCAGGCCCAGAATCGGAAAGAGCACAAAGGTGCTGAACATAATCCACAGATGCAGCCGCCAGTGGCTGCTGCCGGCAATGATCTTTTCCCGCGAAAGTTTGGCGCCGTGCATAAAAAACAGCAGCGCAATCGCGGCGGTAGTCAGCCATTCAAAAAAAGCAACAAAGCCGCCTTTTGCCGGTAAAAAGGTTGCCAGTAATACGACAATCAGCAATTTGACCATCATCGGGTCGAGACGCAAAACTCGCATTGTTAAATCCAGATTAAAATTCGATGGTCTATTGTGGGCTAGCCGGGTTTAGAAATAAAATTGATTTATTGCATCTATTGATGAATAAAACAGATGAATTATACGTTACGTCAACTGCGGGTGTTTGTGGCCGTCGCGCAGCATGGCAGCTTTAGCCAGGCAGGGCAGGTGATCGGTCTTAGCCAGTCGGCAGTGAGCCATAGCATTAAAGAGCTGGAAGCGGAGATGGGGATTCGTCTGCTGGACCGTACCACACGCGAAGTGCTCCTTACCAGCGCCGGACAGCTTCTGGCTAATCGCCTTGAACGTCTGCTGGAAGAGCTGAATACCACGTTGCTTGATGCGCGCAGCTTTGGGCAACAGCGCAGCGGCACGGTGCGGGTAGCAGCCAGCCAGACTATTTCTGCCCACTTGATGCCGCAGTGTCTGGCCGCCAGTCAGCTTAATTATCCTGAAATCAAGGTCATGTTACGTGACCGGCCACAGCAGTGGGTTATTCAAAGCGTGCGTGATGCTGAAGTGGATTTCGGCATTGTGGTTGGCCCGTTGACCGCAGGCGAGTTTACATCGCAGCCCATTCTTGATGAGCCTTTCCTGCTGCTGTGCCGACAGGATGATAAACTGGCGCAGGTTAAAGAGCTTCACTGGCGAATGCTGAGCGGGCGTCCCCTGGTGTTGCAGGATTATGCTTCCGGCAGCCGGGTATTGATTGATGAAGCGCTCAGGCAACAGCAAGTGCAGGCAGAGATTGTTCAGGAAATTGGTCACCCTACCACGCTTTATCCCATGGTTGAGGCGGGGATCGGGATCAGTATTCTGCCAGCGCTGGCGCTGCCCTTGCCTGCGGGACGACCATTGATGGTCCGCAGACTCCTGCCGGAGATTAATCGTACGCTGATGCTGATTCGGCGGAAAAACCGCTCTCTGACACCCGCCGCCGAAGCTATCTGGCAGGAAGTGCGTCAGCAGGCGATGCTGCTGACGCAACAGCGGCAAAGCATGCCCGCTTTTTAGATATAGACGTTAATTTGATTCTCTGCGGTAGGGCGATTCACCCCATCAGCCACTTTCGGGTCGCTCGGGTTGCCTGAGCTGTTGCTGTTCTGCTGTTTCTTTGCCGCTTCTTCAGCCTGTTGACGCTGTAGCTGAGCCAGCTGAGCTTGCAGCATTTCTATCTGACCCTGGATCTGCTCCTGCTGTTTCTGTTTTTCTTCTGCGGAAGAGTCTGAGTTAGTCACATCTTTCAGCTGCTGCTGCAACTTAGTAATCTGGTTAGTCAGACGAGAAATTTGCGATGATACATCGCTACCGCTGCTGGAACTGCTGGCGCCGCTGCTCTGGCTAACGCCTGGCGTGGAAATAGCAATAGTTGTCACGATCCTCTCCTTTTTAATAGATCAATATATCTATCGGTCAATTTTTGGAATGACTTAACCTAAAAGAGCGTAAAAAAATCGTTAAGAAAGTGAAAAGGTTGCCGATTTTGCATAGCAAAAAGGCGCCTTTAGGGCGCCTTTCTACATTGGTGGGTCGTGCAGGATAACTCGGCTTACGCCTCGCCCTTCGGGCCGTTGCCGCTGGCAACGTTTTCTCGCTTCGCTCGGCCCGAACCTGCTGCAGGTTCTCATCCTGCCGATTTTGCATAGCAAAAAGGCGCCTTTAGGGCGCCTTTCTACATTGGTGGGTCGTGCAGGATTCGAACCTGCGACCAATTGATTAAAAGTCAACTGCTCTACCAACTGAGCTAACGACCCGATGGTGGGTGATGACGGGCTCGAACCGCCGACCCCCTCCTTGTAAGGGAGGTGCTCTACCAACTGAGCTAATCACCCATTTTCGGTGCGACAAAGTATAAAAGATGGTGGGTGATGACGGGCTCGAACCGCCGACCCCCTCCTTGTAAGGGAGGTGCTCTACCAACTGAGCTAATCACCCATCTTTTATCATCTGTCTTACACTGCGGGCCATCTTAGAGATGGTGGGTGATGACGGGTTCGAACCGCCGACCCCCTCCTTGTAAGGGAGGTGCTCTACCAACTGAGCTAATCACCCCCGCTGTGTGGAGTCGCATTATAGGGAGAGTTCGCAACGAGTCAACGCTTTTTAAAACGAAAATGTTTGTTCGTCTTAAAATTAGGCAGCGTGTCGCGCTTTTAGCCGAAACCGCCTTCCGGATGCATGAAAATTCAGCAGCATGCCGCATCAACGCCGGGTTAGCCGTTGAGGAATCAGGGGCAGGTGATAGAATATGCGCACTTAAACACTGCATGAAAATCATCTTTTCTGTCATTCCGCAGAAAATCTGCGCACTAAGGCAAGCTCAATGAAAATCAAAACCCGTTTCGCGCCCAGTCCGACCGGCTATTTGCACGTTGGCGGCGCTCGTACCGCACTCTACTCCTGGCTGTTTGCTCGTAATCACGGCGGTGAATTTGTCCTGCGCATTGAAGATACCGATCTGGAGCGCTCCACGCAGCAGGCGATCGATGCCATTATGGATGGCATGAACTGGCTGAATCTGGACTGGGATGAGGGTCCGTATTATCAGACCAAACGTTTCGATCGCTACAATGCAGTGATTGACGAGATGCTGGAAGCGGGGACGGCCTATAAATGCTATTGCTCTAAAGAACGCCTGGAGCAGCTGCGCGAAACGCAAATGGCGAATGGCGAAAAGCCACGCTACGATGGCCGCTGCCGTGACAGCCATGAACATCATGCTGATAATGAACCGCATGTGGTGCGCTTCCGTAACCCACAGGAAGGTTCTGTGGTGTTTGACGATCAGATCCGTGGTCCGATTGAGTTCAGTAACCAGGAGTTGGACGATCTGATTATCCGTCGTACCGATGGGTCGCCGACCTACAACTTCTGTGTTGTGATTGATGACTGGGATATGGGCATCACCCACGTCATCCGTGGTGAAGACCATATCAATAACACGCCGCGTCAGATTAATATCCTGCAGGCGATCGGCGCGCAGGTGCCGGTTTACGCGCACGTCTCCATGATCCTCGGCGACGATGGTAAAAAACTCTCCAAGCGTCACGGCGCGGTAGGCGTAATGCAGTACCGTGACGACGGTTATCTGCCGGAAGCGCTACTCAACTATCTGGTGCGTCTGGGCTGGTCCCACGGCGATCAGGAGATCTTCTCGATTGAAGAGATGAAACAGCTGTTTTCACTGGATGCGGTAAGCAAGTCCGCCAGCGCTTTCAATACTGAGAAGCTGCAGTGGCTAAACCACCACTATATTAATAGCCTGGCACCGGAATATGTCGCTACGCATTTACAATGGCACATTGAGCAGGCGCAAATTGATACCCGTACCGGTCCTGAACTGGCGCAGCTGGTGAAATTACTGGGCGAACGTTGTAAGACACTGAAAGAAATGGCTGCCAGCTGCCGCTATTTCTATGAAGAGTTCGAGACCTTTGATGCCGATGCGGCGAAAAAGCATCTGCGTCCGGTTGCGCGTCAGCCGCTGGAAGTGGTGCGTGATAAACTGGCAGCAATCAGCGACTGGACGGCAGAAAACGTTCACCATGCTATTCAGTCCACGGCGGACGAGCTGGAAGTAGGCATGGGGAAAGTGGGCATGCCGCTGCGCGTAGCGGTAACCGGAGCAGGGCAGTCACCGGCGCTGGACGTGACGGTGCAGGCGATTGGCCGCTCGCGTGCGGTAGCGCGTATTGAAAAAGCGCTGGCCTTTATCAGCGAACGTGAAGCGCAGGGCTAAATCCTCCTTGCGGCAGATAAAAAAACCGGAAGCATGCTTCCGGTTTTTTTTACTTGCTTTCAATCCCCAGCCGTTGAAGAAGCCCTGTGACGCCTTCACGCAGCAACAATTTCTGCAGGTTTTCCTGTTCCTGCGGAGTCATCTGCTGAACAAAAGAAGTCAGCAGCGCGGGCAGCGTATTGGATCTTACCAGGTAAGTCCCGGCCGGCTCCGCAGCGTGGCGGGTATCATCCAAAAAGGCCGTTACCCTTTCGTCAATTTTAACCACGCGCGCTTTACCACCTTGTACGCCGGGCTTGGGTTTCGTTATCCAGTGCTCGCGCTTAATCCATTTATTGATTGTCTGACGCGTATAGCCTGTCCGTTGGGCAAGCTCTTCCGGCGTTAACCATTCCTCTTTCACGTTTCATTCCCTGTAAACTTAAGCAACAGGCGAATATATTACATGAAAACGTCATGCGATTAACTAACGAGGATCACTAACAGGGAAGGTTATATCCTCTGCCCGCAGGCAGAGGACAAACAAGATTAGCGCGGGGTAGTGGCGCTTTCTACAGCTGGACGGAAGGCGAGGAAATAGGCGAGGCCGACAAAAATCGCACCGCCAACGCCATTGCCAAGAAAGACCGCAATAAAGTTCGGCAGGTATTCAGCCCAGCTAAGATGACCCGCGAAGATTGCCGCAGGAATAATAAACATGTTGGCAACCACGTGCTGAAAGCCGATAGCAACAAAAGCCATTACCGGGAACCAGGCACCAAAGATTTTACCCACCATATCTTTACTGGCGAAGGCCAGCCAGACGGCAAGACAAACCAACCAGTTACAACCGATGCCAGAGATAAAGGCGTGCATGAAATCGGCATTGACTTTTGCCGTGGCGATCGCAACGGTTTTATTCAGGTAATCGCCTTCTGTCATGCCAAGCAGATGACCAAAGAACCAGGCAACGGCCACGCTGCCGATGAAGTTAGCGATGGTGATCCAGAACCAGTTACGCAGCACGCTGAGGCCGCTTACCTGACGGGCAAACCAGGCAATAGGCATCGTCATCATGTTGCCGGTCAGCAGTTCGCCGCCCGCAAGAATAGTGAGGATCAGGCCAACCGGAAAGACCGCAGCGCCAAGGAAGCCGCCGAAGGAGCCCCAGTCTGCTGGCAGTTTATTAATCACATGGAGATCAAGCAGAAAGCCGGTGGCAATAAATGCACCAGCCATAAAGCCTAGGATCAACAGCGACGGAATAGAAAGACGACTTTTTGCCACGCCAGACTGAATAGCAATGGCAGCGATTTCTTTAGGTGAATGCAAGGACATAGTAGCTCTGGTGTTAGTCAAAGAATAATGATGGTTTTCGCTTCTCGTCGGCGGCAGAAGGCAGCCAGAGCGGACTCGATAAACCAATAAATTAATTAGCGCGCGAAGTTTTGCATAGCAAATTAACAATAACAAGTACCTTTTCATAAAGACATTAACGCAAAATTAACAACAAAACGGGCGTGATCAGGACCAGCCAGTAATAAATCTTTCCCCAACGCCAACCTGCGCGATAGCTCACAGCCAGAAGCGTGTTTTAAGGGAGATTATCTGGTAGCTGACACACCTGATGCTGACGAGGTTTAATTTCGTTTGACGTCTTTTTCAGCGATCAAACACAGATTTTGAATTTGCCGTTGACACCCTGGAGGCGGTTTCATATCATGCGCTCCGTCAACACGACACGATTATCCGGTATGGGGCTATAGCTCAGCTGGGAGAGCGCTTGCATGGCATGCAAGAGGTCAGCGGTTCGATCCCGCTTAGCTCCACCAAATCTTATCCCAACAGGTTTGGTAACGGTAATCATTTGATGTGGGGGTATAGCTCAGCTGGGAGAGCGCTTGCATGGCATGCAAGAGGTCAGCGGTTCGATCCCGCTTATCTCCACCATTTTCCTTTCGGTTTTATCTTCTTATTATTTCCCGTTAGTTACTGTCTGCTTATCTGCTTATCTGCTTATCTGCTTATCTGCTTATCTGCTTATCTGCTTATCTGCTTATCTGCTTATCTGCTTATCTGCTTATCTGCTTATCTGCTTATCTGCCCAGAAGTACATTATTAAGCCTGTTATCCACGGGTATAAAAAAACCGGGCCAGGCCCGGTTTTTTAACGTAACGGCGGCGATCAGGAGAGCACCAGACCCGCAATAGACGCTGACAGCACGCTGACCAGCGTAGAGCCATACAGCAGCTTTAGGCCGAAGCGGGAAACCACGTTGCCCTGTTCTTCATGCAAACCCTTGATCGCACCGGCAACGATGCCGATAGATGAGAAGTTAGCAAAAGAGACCAGGAACACGGAAAGGATGCCTTCACCGCGCGGAGAGAGCTGTCCGGCGATTTTTTGCAGATCCATCATGGCCACGAACTCATTGGAAACCAGCTTGGTCGCCATGATGCTGCCAACCTGCAGCGCTTCGCTGGAAGGTACGCCCATCACCCAGGCGAAGGGGAAGAACACATAGCCCAGCACGCCCTGGAAACTGATGCCGAAAATCGCATCAAACAGTGCGTTAATCCCGGCAATAATGGCAATAAAGCCAATCAGCATCGCCGCAACGATAATCGCCACGCGGAAACCAGCAAGGATATATTCGCCCAGCATTTCAAAGAAGCTCTGGCCTTTATGCAGATCGCTTAGCTGTAAATCTTCTTCGCTATCAACGCGATAGGGGTTGATCAATGACAGCACAATAAAGGTACTGAACATATTCAGCACCAGCGCGGCCACCACATACTGCGGCTGCAGCATGGTCATATACGCCCCCACGATAGACATGGAGACGGTAGACATCGCGGTTGCGGCCATGGTGTACATCCGGCGCTGCGACATCTGCCCAAGGATATCCTTATAGGCGATAAAGTTTTCTGACTGTCCCAAAATCAGTGAGCTCACCGCGTTAAAGGATTCCAGCTTGCCCATGCCGTTGACTTTCGACAGTACCGTGCCGATAGCGCGAATAACGATGGGCAGAATGCGGAAGTGCTGCAGGATACCAATCAGGGCGGAGATAAAGACGATAGGGCAGAGAACATTAAGGAAGAAGAACGCCAGACCTTTATCATTCATCCCACCGAATACGAAGTTGGTCCCTTCAGCAGCGTATTTCAGCAGATAATCAAACAGGCCGGCAAAGCCTTTCACGAATCCCAGGCCAGCTTCTGAATTGAGGAAGAACCAGGCAAGCAGAACCTCAATTACCAGTAGCTGTATGATAAAACGGACGCGGATATTTTTACGATCGCGGCTAACCAGCAAGGCCAGTAACGCAACCACCACCAGCGCCAGAACAAAATGCAAAATGCGGGACATGTATGCTCCAAATTTGAGGCAGATTATATTTCGCTGCGTATTCTATGTAACACCGGGCGTAAAAACGAGATCAACTCCACAATATAACAATTGCCTATAGCAACTTGCGTCAGAAAAGGCATCCCGATCACAACTGTAACACCGATTAAAAAAACCACATCTGCATTGTTAACATTTTTGGGATGACCTACAGTTAGTGGGTTGATGCTTGTTAAACAGTCGGCTATTGTGAATACAGATATAGCATTTGCTATACTTTATAGCGCGAGCTATCACAGCGATAACGACAACCTTGTTTTACCTTGCCTTACGTCCCTTTACGCTGTAAGGGTGACATAACTTTTAGACAGGATAATGACTATGTTAGAAAGCCGCACCGCGGAACGAGCAGCACGCGGAGCCCGTAAGATAAAGCTGGCTTTGCTGGGGCCGGCCTTTATTGCGGCCATTGGTTATATCGATCCTGGTAACTTTGCCACTAATATTCAGGCGGGCGCTTCTTACGGCTATAAGCTGCTGTGGGTAGTGGTCTGGGCCAATATTATGGCGACCATTATTCAGCTGATGTCCGCCAAGCTGGGCATCGCCACCGGCAAAAATCTTGCTGAGCATATCCGCGATCGCTTTCCGCGTCCGGCGGTATGGTTTTATTGGGTGCAGGCGGAAATTATCGCTATGGCCACCGATCTGGCTGAGTTTATCGGCGCTGCGCTCGGCTTTAAGATGCTGCTGGGGATCTCGCTGTTGCAGGGAGCAGTGCTTACCGGCGTCGCGACCTTTTTGATTTTAATGCTGCAAAGCCGTGGTCAAAAGCCGCTGGAGCTGGTTATTGGTGGGCTGCTGCTGTTTGTTGCTGCGGCTTATATTGTTGAGCTGTTCTTCTCCCAGCCGCAAATGAGCGAGCTGGCGCGCGGAATGGCCGTGCCTTCGCTGCCCACGGCTGATGCGGTATTTCTTGCGGCGGGCGTGCTGGGCGCAACCATTATGCCGCACGTGATTTATCTGCACTCTTCACTGACGCAAAACGGCGGACGCGGCAGCTCGCGCAGCGAACGTTACTCTTCCACCAAGCTGGATGTGGCGATCGCCATGACCATTGCTGGCTTTGTGAATCTGGCAATGATGGCCACGGCGGCGGCGGCTTTCCATTTTAATGGGCATGCCGGCGTAGCGGATCTCGATCAGGCCTATCTGACGCTGAAGCCGTTGTTAAGCGATGCTGCTGCATTCGTCTTCGGCCTAAGCCTGGTGGCGGCGGGGCTCTCCTCCACGGTTGTCGGCACGCTGGCGGGGCAGGTGGTGATGCAGGGCTTTATTCACTTTTATATCCCGCTGTGGCTGCGCCGGACGATAACTATGCTGCCCTCTTTTGTGGTCATCATGGCGGGCTGGGATCCTACACGTATTCTGGTAATGAGTCAGGTGCTGTTAAGCTTTGGTATCGCGCTGGCGCTGGTACCGCTGCTGGTGTTTACCGGCAAGAAAGAGCTGATGGGAGATATGACTAATTCACGTATCATGCAAACCGTGGGCTGGGTGATTGTCGCGCTGGTGGTTACGCTGAATATTTACCTACTGGTCGGAGAAGCGTTGGGTCTTGGTTGAAACTAAGCGCCGTTAATATGGCGCCTGGTATTTTCTGGATCGGACATCGACTTTACCGCACAGCCACGGCCAGCGGCTTAAGCGCACGGGCGCTTAATCGCGATGATGTTTTTCCCACTGGCGATACTCGTGCTCACGATGTTTTTCCCACCGTCGGTGATCGCGTTCACGGTGTTTTTCCCATTTACGGTGTTCGCGTTCACGAGCGCGCTCATGATGTCGCCATTCCCGTTCCCGCTGCCATTGCTGGCGCTCCCATTCGCGATGACGTCGCCATTGCTCATGACGCCACCAGCGGCCCTGCTGCCACTCATAACGGTCATGCCACCAGCGACCGTCGCGCCAGTGTCCGCCATCCCAGTATTGACCCTGGCGATCGCGATCGCCCAATTGCAACGTCACGCCCGGAGCCAGAGTAATTGTGGCGCCATCTGCCTGTGCTGTGTGTGTAGCTAAAGGGGACAAGGTTGCCAACAAAGCGGCAAAAATAATGGCACGTTTCATGTTTCTCCTTATCAGTGCGCAAGCAGCAGCACTGTGGTGCCAGCATATAAAGAAAGCTCAGGCATAACATCGGCGCATTTCTGAAAAAGTTAAGGATAATCTGAATTGAGATTTTTCTGGCTGCGCCGGGGCAGCCAGAGGAGGGTCTAACGCAGCACGCGCTCGATATCCTGCAGGTCCTCTGCGCTCAGAGGGCTTTGCTGTAGCATCTGTACCGCATCGTCGATTTGGCTGGTTTTGCTGGCGCCAATCAATACGCTGGTCATGGCTGGCTGACGCAGTACCCAGGCCAGCGCCATTTGCGCCAGTTTCTGTCCACGGCGCTGCGCAATAGCGTTGAGCTGCTGCACCTTTTCCATTTTATCTGTGGTCAGCTGTTCAGCATTCAAAAAGCGGCTGCCGCTGGCGGCACGGGAATCTTCCGGTACGCCTTGCAGATAACGATCGGTCAGCACGCCGCCCGCCAGCGGTGAAAAGGCGATACAGCCTACGCCCTCGCGCTGTAGCGTATCCAGCAGACCTTCTTCCGGCTTACGCTCAAACATCGAATACTTTGGCTGATGAATCAGGCACGGCGTCCCCAGCTCGCGCAAAATTTTAATCGCTTCTGCCGCCCGCTCGGCGGGATAGTTAGAGATCGCGGCATACAGCGCTTTGCCCTGACGCACCACTTGATCCAGCGCCATCATAGTCTCTTCCAGCGGCGTTTCCGGATCGGGACGGTGGTGATAAAAAATATCGACATACTCCAGTCCCATACGCTTCAGGCTTTGATCAAGGCTGGCGATCAGATATTTACGCGAACCCCAGTCGCCGTATGGCCCATCCCACATGGTGTAGCCTGCTTTGGTCGAGATAATCAGCTCATCGCGCCAGGCGTGAAAATCTTCCCGCAGGATGCGGCCAAAATTTTCCTCGGCGGAACCCGGCGGCGGACCGTAATTATTGGCGAGGTCAAAATGTGTAATGCCGGCGTCAAAAGCGTGACGCAGCAGAGCACGGCTATTGTCCACGCGCGTGCTGTCGCCAAAGTTATGCCACAGGCCGAGGGAAATAGCGGGCAGCTTAAGACCGCTGCGGCCAGAACGGCGATATTCCATCTGCTGATAGCGCTCAGCGGCGGGTTGATAGTACATGGCGATTCCCTGAAGAAAGCAGAGGTTAAACAGGAAGCTTAGTAGTGTATACGTTTACACAAAGCGAAAGCCGCGGGGCGGATCGCAATTACAGAAAAATTTGCAGGCGTAACGCCCGCTTGCCACGCCGCGCCTGAAGATAACAATATCGTATGTCGACGTGGCAGCAGAATAATCGATACTGAAATGACCTGATTACGCAAGGAGTCTGCTATGTCTGGCTTAACGGTAAGTGATTATCTGCTACAGCGTCTGAATGAAATCGGTATCGATCACCTGTTTGGCGTGCCGGGAGATTTTAACCTGGCGTTTCTCGATCGGGTTATCGCCCATCCACGGCTGGCATGGGTGGGCTGCGCCAATGAGCTGAACGCGGCTTACGCCGCAGACGGCTATGCCCGCAGTCGTCGCGCAGGTGCATTGCTGACAACCTTTGGCGTCGGTGAACTTAGCGCCATTAACGGCATTGCGGGCAGCTACGCGGAATATGTGCCGGTGATCCATATTGTTGGTGCGCCTTCTTTATCGGCGCAGCAGCGCGGCGATCTTATTCATCATTCACTGGGCGACGGCGATTTCAGCCATTTTTTGCGTATGCAGCGCGAGGTAACGGTAGCACAGGCGACGCTTACCGCCGAGAACGCCTGCGCGGAGATCGATCGGGTTATGCGCGAAGCGCTGACGCAACGACGACCAGGCTATTTACTGTTGCCGGTCGATGTCGCAGGCGCGCCGGCTTGCGCGCCCGGGCAGCCGTTAACTCTTCAGACGCAGCCCGATGACCAGGCGCTGCAGGCTTTTCGCTGTGCGGCGGAAACGCTGCTTTCAGGCGCGCGCAGCGTATCGCTGCTGGCAGATTTTTTGGCCGACCGTTTTGGCGTACAGCAGCAGCTGGCGTACTGGCTGGAGGCGGTTCCGCTGCCGCACGCCACGCTGCTGATGGGAAAAGGGGTACTGGATGAGCAGCGTGCAGGCTTTGCCGGAACCTACGCCGGGGAGGGGTGCGCTGACGGGACGCGGCGGGTGATTGAGCAGGCGGATGTTATTATTACTGTCGGCGTACGCTTCACGGATACCATTACGGTTGGCTTTACCCAGCAAATCGGGACGGCAAAAAACATCGACGTACAGCCTTTTAGCGTCACGGTCGCCGGGCAGAGATTCGATTCGCTGCCGATGTCTACGGTCATTGAAGAACTCCGGCTGCTCTGCCAGCGTTACGCCGCACGCTGGACGCTGGATCATTGTCAGCCCGCGCCGCTGGCAGCAAGTGACCAGCCGGGTCTGACGCAAAATGCGTTCTGGCAGGCGATACAGGCATTTCTGCAGCCGGGAGATCTACTGGTGGCGGAGCAGGGCACCGCGGCGTTTGGCGCAGCGGCGTTGCGTCTGCCTACGGGTGCGAAGCTGGTGGTGCAGCCGCTCTGGGGATCTATCGGCTATACTTTGCCAGCGGCCTTTGGCGCCCAGACCGCAGAGCCTGAGCGGCGAGTCATCCTGCTTATTGGCGATGGGTCGGCGCAGTTAACGGTACAGGAGCTGAGCTCGATGATGCGCGATAACCTGAAGCCGCTGATTTTTGTATTAAATAATGGCGGCTATACCGTTGAGCGTGCCATTAACGGCGCCAGTCAGCGCTATAACGATATTGCCGACTGGAACTGGACGCAAATACCGCAGGCGTTGAGCACCGCGTGTCCGGCGCAAAGCTGGCGCGTACTGGAGACGGTACAGCTTACCGAAGTCCTGAAGCTGATTGCCGACGCGCGCCGACTTTCCCTGGTTGAAGTGGTGCTGCCACGTCTGGATATGCCGCCTTTACTGCAGCAGGTCTCCGCCTCGCTGCATCAGCGTAATTCAGCACAGTGATTTCAGAAAGATGGTGCTGTTCAGCACGGACTTTCACGGTTATGGTAACGGGCAATTTGGCAAAGCGCTTTCGTTTTGATGAGCGTTGTTGTTTTACCGGGGGAAATTTATAGTGTCCCGTAGTGAATTGACATAAGCGGAGCAGCAGAATAATGACTAAATACGCTTTGGTGGGTGACGTTGGCGGTACCAACGCGCGCCTGGCGCTGTGTGAAGTAGAAACCGGCCTGATTTCTCAGGTAACGACATATTCCACTTCAGAGCATCATGGTCTGGAAGAGGTGATTCGTCTGTTTCTGGAAGAGCAGCAGCAGGATGTAAAAGATGGTTGTATCGCCATCGCCTGCCCGATTACCGAAGACTGGGTAGAAATGACCAATCACGACTGGGCGTTCTCTACCAAAGCGCTGAAAGCCAACCTGGCATTTGATCATCTGGAAATCATTAACGATTTTACCGCAGTCTCTATGGCGATCCCGATGCTGACTGAAGAGGATGTTATTCAGTTTGGCGGCGGCGCAGCGGTAAAAGATAAGCCTATCGCCGTGTATGGCGCGGGCACCGGGCTGGGCGTGGCGCATCTGGTGCATGTCGATCGCCGCTGGGTTAGCCTGCCAGGCGAGGGCGGACACGTTGATTTCGCTCCAAACAGCGTGGAAGAAGATCTGATCCTGCGCGTGCTGCGTGAAGAGCTGGGCCACGTTTCAGCTGAGCGCGTATTGTCTGGTGCCGGTCTGGTTAACCTCTATCGCGCCATTGTTAAATCTGATAAGCGCGAGCCGGAAAACCTGAAGCCAAAAGATGTTTCCGAGCGAGCGCTGGCCGATAGCTGTATCGACTGTCGACGCGCACTGTCGCTGTTCTGCGTCATTATGGGACGCTTCGGCGGTAATCTGGCGCTTACCCTGGGGACTTTCGGCGGCGTGTATATTGCTGGCGGTATCGTGCCGCGCTTCCTTGAGTTCTTTAAAGCCTCCGGCTTCCGCGCCGCGTTTGAAGACAAGGGCCGCTTCCGTGATTACGTGCATGATATTCCGGTCTATATGATCAAGCACGATCAGCCAGGACTGCTGGGCGCAGGCGCGCATCTGCGCCAGACGCTGGGACGCGTACTCTAATTTCACAACATTCATGGTTAGCCTGCATGTGCGCAGGCTAATCATCCGCGCGCTGATCCTACCCCGAACATGCTTACAAACGCATTAGCTGGCGAAAGGCTTTTACTTTGCTGCGGCTCACCGGCACCTGAAAATCCAGATCGCGCAGTCGCAAAAGATAGGTGTTATTAAACCAGGGTTCGATTTCACGGATCTTGTTCAGATTTACGCAGTAGGAGCGATGGCAGCGGAAAAACTGGCTTTCCGGCAGTCGGTTACAAAACTCGCTAATCGCCACCGACATCACATACTCCTCGCGACGCGTATAGACGAAAGTCAGCTTTTCATGCGCTTCCAGATAGTAGATTTCATTGATATCCGTAACGATAATCCGTTCATCCCTGATCAGATTGACGGTTTGCGCCACCGGGCGCAGCGATGAGGTTTCCGGTGCGGCGGGCTGCTGCTGTTGCCAGTGCGCTTCCAGCTTTTGCAGCATGCTGACAATGCGCGATTCGTGGTAGGGTTTAAGAATGTAGTCAAACGCGTCCAGCTCAAACGCCTGTACCGCATGCTCTTTCCAGGCGGTAATAAAAACAATTTGCGGTTTATGGGCAAACTTGCTGATGTTCTGCGCCAGCAGAACGCCATCCAGCGAGGGGATATTGATATCCAGAAAGATCACGTCCACTTCGTTGTGCTGCAGAAATTTCAGCACGTCGAGGCCGTCATCAAAGCAGGCTGCAATATCGATATGGCTGTGCTGCTTAATCATCCAGCTCAGCTCCTGCTGCGCCAAAAACTCATCTTCCACAATGATGGCTTTCACTTACTACTCTCCTTCAGGCCGTCAGCGACAGCGTTTTTTCCGGCAGTTTTTCACCGTTCTTGCTGATGAAAAACACGATTTCCGTGCCCGGATGCAGCTGTGTAATCTGTAGCCCGCCGCCGTACAGCAGCTTAACGCGATGATGTACGTTCAGCAGGCCAATCTTATTGCCCGGCATTTCATTACGCTGCACGCGCGCGATAACCTCATCGCTGATGCCGTTTCCGGTATCGCGTACCGCAATCCGCACCCGATCGCCAACATCTTCTACCGACAGCGTCACCACGCCCTTACCACGGCAGGGCTGAATGCCATGTACGATAGCGTTTTCCACCAGCGGCTGGATCAGCAGGCTGGGAAGGGTACAGTTTATCTCTTCGTCGATGTGATAAATCATCGTCAGCTTATCGCCAAAGCGCGCCTGTTCAATGGCGATATAATCCTTCACCTGATACAGCTCTTTTTTAATATCGATGGGCTCGTCATCATTCAGCTCAAGGTTGTAACGCAAATAGCGCGACAGATTAATAATCAGCTGGCGCGCAGTATCGGGATTAAGCCGGATAGAAGAGGAGATCGCGTTCAGCGCGTTAAACAGGAAATGCGGATTAATTTTGCTTTGCAGCGCGCGCAGTTCCGCCTTGTTCGCCATTTCACGCAACTGCTCGGTGCGCGACACCTCCAGTTGAGTAGAGATAATTTGCGACAGGCCGACCGCCATCTCCTTAAGTGACCAGGTAATGCGATGCGCATGACGATAATAGATTTTCAGCGTGCCGGTGACTTCACCTTTCTCCCACAGCGGGATCACAATCATTGAGTGAATATCGCGCGTGCGATAGGCCTCATCGTTGTTTTTAATAATGATTTTACCGTAGTTAATCGCCTGGCGCGTGGTGGGGCTCAGGCCATCATCGCCCTGACGATAGTGCTGTTCGCCGTAGCCGACATAGGCCAGGATTTGATGCTTATTGGTCATCGCGACGGCATCGGCGTTGATATCGTTGCGGATGATCTCACAGACCTGACGCAGCGAGTCGCTGTTTACCTGGCGGAACAGCGGCAGAGTTTTATTGGCAATATCCAGCGCCAGCTTGGCGTGACGTGCGGCAACCGCCTCTTTCTCTCCCTCAACGCTTTGTACCAGCAGCACAATCAGGCCGATACTGACCGCGCCCAGAATCATCGGAATTGAAATCTCAGAGACGATCTCCAGGCCCAGCGCTGACGGCTTCGCCCAGAGAATAATCAGCAGCATGGTCAGCGATTCGCACAGCATGCCGCCAAGAATACCGAGCCGCCAGCGCTGCGCTTTCGGCACTTTCAGGTTAATCCAGCCGGAGACCATGCCAGCAATAATGCTGGTAATCAAACAGGGCACCGAAGAGACGCCGTGAATATCGATTAAAAAACGATGCAGCCCGGCGATAATCCCGGTGGCGATGCCCACCCATGGGCCAAATAGTATGCCGCCGGACATCACGGCGATAGTACGCACGTTCAGCAGGGAACCTTCAACATTCACCGCCGACCAGGTACTGAACAGGGCAAACAGCGAGAAGATCGCGGTGACCGCCAGCAGCTCCTGGCGAGAGTGCTCATCTTTCTGCAAAAGCTGGCGGAAATGGCGCGTGCGCGTCAAAAAGAACAGGCAAATCAGCATTAAAGCGGCGCGGTCGAACACCGCAAGCAGCATATCGAATATAGATTGCACAGGCATCTCGTGGCGTAATGAAGAAGTAACATCATAAAAAATGTGGCCATACGGCGCCACGATCTTCGCATGTTCCGCCAGCCGGCTCGACAAAAAGTTTATTTTTGCTGGCCTGTCGACAAGGGGAGCGCAGCCAGGCTATGTTCATTATTCGACCACATCAGTGGTCAGCGTCGCTCGGACGGTCCGGGCGCTTACGTATATTCTGAGGATGCTATGGCTGATAACAGCTCGTCTCGTCGTTTTTCGCGTATCGAACGTCTCCCCCCTTACGTTTTTAACATTACCGCTGAGCTGAAAATGGCTGCGCGTCGGCGCGGCGAAGATATTATCGATTTCAGCATGGGCAACCCCGATGGCGCGACGCCGCCGCACATCGTCGAAAAGCTATGTCAGGTGGCACAGCGTGACGATACGCACGGCTACTCCACCTCGCGCGGTATTCCGCGTCTGCGTCGGGCGATCTCTCGCTGGTACGCTGACCGTTATGAGGTGGAGATCGATCCCGAATCGGAAGCGATTGTTACCATCGGTTCGAAAGAGGGGCTGGCGCATCTGATGCTGGCGACGCTTGATCATGGCGATACCGTACTGGTGCCCAACCCCAGCTACCCCATTCATATTTACGGCGCGGTGATCGCTGGCGCGCAGGTGCGCTCGGTGCCGCTGGTGGCTGGCGTGGACTTTTTTAACGAGCTGGAAAGGGCGATCCGCGAAAGTTATCCCAAGCCGAAAATGATGATCCTCGGTTTCCCATCAAATCCTACCGCGCAGTGCGTCGAGCTTGATTTCTTTGAGCGGGTGATTGCGCTGGCGAAGCAGTACAACGTACTGGTGATCCACGATCTGGCCTACGCCGACATCGTTTACGACGGCTGGAAAGCGCCCTCTATTATGCAGGTACCAGGTGCGCGCGACGTGGCGGTTGAGTTTTTTACGCTGTCAAAAAGCTACAACATGGCGGGCTGGCGCATCGGTTTTATGGTGGGTAATAAAGAGCTGGTGAACGCGCTGGCGCGTATCAAAAGCTATCACGATTACGGCACCTTTACGCCGCTGCAGGTGGCGGCCATCGCCGCGCTGGAAGGCGATCAGCAGTGCGTGCGCGATATTGCGCAGCAGTATAAACGCCGCCGCGACGTGCTGGTAAAAGGGCTGCATGAGGCAGGCTGGATGGTTGAGATGCCCAGGGCTTCCATGTACGTCTGGGCCAAAATTCCCGATCGCTATGCGGAGCTGGGATCGCTGGAGTTTGCCAAACGGCTATTGCAGGAGGCGAAAGTTTGCGTCTCGCCGGGTATTGGTTTCGGCGACTATGGCGATACGCATGTGCGCTTTGCGCTGATTGAGAATTGCGATCGTATTCGTCAGGCGGTGCGGGGAATTAAAGCGATGTTTCGTGCCGATGGCATTTTGCCGGGCAATGGAAAAAGCGACCTCTGAAAGCAAATCGGGCGACGCATAACGTCGCCCCTATTTTCGCACGCTTACAGCATTAGCATGAAGGTACCAACCCAGACTAACAGGAAAAAAGAGATTCCCATCAACGCGTATTTCACCTGACAACTCCTCTGAGCGGTTATGTCGGTGGCGATCCCAGACCTGCATAACGCGAACAGAATAAAAACAAGGCGCGCTTTCTTTAGTACGACGCCTTTGCTCCGGTTAGTTCTGAATAACTCAGAACGGGATCGCGCGCTAATTTACGCGGATTCGATCACAAAATAAATAGGCATGCTCCGAGCCGTAGCCCGAAAAGCTTGCCGCTACTTCACTTTAATTTCCGGGATCACCGACATGCCTACCCGCAGATGCGCCAGGTTAGGCTGATCGGCATCCAGAACGATTTTAACCGGCAGACGCTGGACCACCTTGGTGAAATTTCCCGTGGCGTTATCTGCGGCAATGGCGGAAAAAGTCGCGCCGGTTGCGGGCGCGATGCTGTCGACGTGACCATGGAACTGCTGGCCGGGCAGCGCATCAACGGTAATCTCTACCGGCTGGCCGGGTTGCACCTTATCCAGCTGGGTTTCCAGATAATTCGCGACAATATAGCTTTGCTCCAGCGGCACCAGCGCCAGCAGGCGACTGCCGGCAGAAACATACGCGCCCTGACGCAGCGCGCGCTGACCCACCATGCCGCTTACCGGCGCTACAATACGTGTATAAGAGAGATTCAGCTGCGCCTGATCGACTGCCGCCTGAGCGGCAGCAATATCGGCCTCCGCCTGTTTCTGGCTGGCCAGTAAAATTGCCGTTTCTTTCTCCGCTGCCACTACCGCAGCCCGATTTTGCTCAACCTGAGCGGCGGCAGATCGCATGGTAGAGCTGGCCTTCTGTTGCTCGTCGGCGGTGGCGGTGCCGCTTTGCAACAGACGACGATAGCGCTCGGCGTTTTGCCCGGCGTAGCTTAAGGTCGCCTGGCTGGCGTTCACCGCCGCCTTTTGCTGGGCAATCACCGCCTGCTGCTGCTCCCGCTGGGCAACAATACTGGCAAGCTTCGCCTCGCTTAGCTGTAGGTTCGCTCTGGCGCTCTCCAGCGCAACGCGGTAGTCGCGGTCATCCAGCGTGGCGAGCAGTTCGCCCGCTTTCACCCGCTGATTATCACGCACCATCACCTGACTGATATAGCCAGAAATTTTCGGCGCAACTAACGTATAGTCCGCGGTGACCCATGCGTCATCAGTGCGATAGTCGGCCCGCATCATGCTGGACCAGATAAAGAAGGCAATAGCCAGTAAGACAATCAACAGTACCGCCAACAGGCCGGTACGTTTAGCAGGTGTTAAAGACATCGTTAAATTCCCGGTTTTGTTATAACAGGTTGTTGTAATAGCGTTTGCGGCGGCCAGACACGCTTCGGCAGCCAGGCGGTCAGCAGGATCAGCAGCAGCGCAAAAGCGATCAGCAACAGATAGCTGTCGCTGATGCTTAATATCTGCGCCTGATGCTTAACCAGCGTGGAGAAGTGGGCGATATTTTCCGTGGAGCTGATGCTGCCGTCCGGCAATAGCGGTACGGAGGCGCTGGCTTCTGCAGACGAACCGGCACGCAGCAGCCAGCTGCGGTTGGCAGCGCCGTCCAGTAAAATATGTGAATGAAACTGCTCGCGATGGCTGAGAAACCACTCCACCAGCGTACCGGCCGCGATGCTGGAAAATCCGCGCACGGTATTAAACATTGCTGAAGCAAACGGGCCTTCCGGCGGCAGCACCACCGATGTGGCGCTCATTAACACCGGCAAAATCATCATGGGCTGGCCAAAGGCCTGCATCATCTGGATCAGCCAAAAGTTCTGGCGCGCCCAGTCACCGGTAAGCTGCGAGCCCATCACACAGGAGCCTGCCATCAGCAGGGCGCCGCATGAGAGCACCCAGCGGCAGTCGATCCAGCGCAGATTAAGCAGCATGGCGATAAACGGAGCGATCAGCAGCTGCGGCGCGCCAATCATCAGCGCTAACGGCGCAAACTGTGCGGTGCGAAAACCGTCTACCTGAGAAAAGTATGCCGAAGGCAGCGCCGATCCGGAGAGGGCCAGCAGCAGCACGCCCGTCAGCGTAAGCAAACCGTGCGTCAGATTAGGACGTGACAGCATTTGCAGGCGGAACAGCGGCAGCGGATGAAACCACTCATTAATCAGAAAAACCGTCAGCAGCGCCACGCTCGCCAGCAACATAGCGCAGATCAGCGGCGAGCTGAGCCAGTCGAGACGTTCTCCGTGGCTTAACGCCAGGATTAGCAGCGCAATGCCGCTACAGCCGGTGAGCATGCCAAACAGATCCATCTGTCGAAAACGCTCAACCCGCACAGGATCCTGCGGGAGCCCCCAGCCAATCAGCACCATAGCGATCAGCATAGCCGGAATAATTTGCCAGAAAACAAAGGCCCAGCCCACGCTGTCGGTCCAGAAAGCGGCCAGGGTAGCGGCCATATTGGGGCCAAAGGTGGCGGTTAATGCATAGGCGCTCAGTCCGTAAAGCTTTAGCGGCGGCGGCAGAAAGCGCAGCGCGACCGTCATCAGCAATGGCGGCAATGCGCCACCAAATATTCCCTGCAGCACGCGCAGCGTCAGGAACAGCGGATAGTGCGTGACAAAAGGCAGCAGCGCCGCCATCAGCCCAAAACCGAACGCTACGCCAAGCGCGAAGCGACGCAGCGATAACGTAACGGCAAACCAGGGCGCGATCATCATTGCGGCGACTTCTGCCGCCTGATAGCCAGCAATAAGCCAGCTTCCCCGATCGTAACTGATGCCCAGCGCGGCGCGAATATCGGCCAGAGCCATATCGGTGACGCGATCGTTAAGCCCGGAAGCAAGGGCAGCAATCAGCACCCCGACCAGCCCCAGCGCCAGACGCAGGGTAAAAGGATGGGGAGCCGGTGCAGCGGCAGGCTGACCGTTCATAGCAGGTACTCCATAGCGTTTTTATTATGGTGTGGTGTATTGTGATGCGATACAGCGAGCGCGCATCTTACATGCCGATTAGATGTATTGCAATGTGATACAGGCTGGGAAGGTGGCATGAAATGCGCTACAGTATCGATGCCCTTCATGGAAAGAGAACAGCATGTTCATGTCTGAAAAACCGTACCATCGTGATGATGAGAAAACGGGCGGCATCCAGGTGATTGCACGCGCAGCGAAAATCCTTAACGCTCTGGGAGAACAGCCGGGCGGTATGAGTTTGGGAGAAATTGCTCAGGCGGTGGATCTCCCTCGTTCAACGGTACAGCGTATTGTGGCGGCGCTGGATGCGGCCCAAATGGTACGCAGCCACGGCGCAGGCGGCGTGCGGCTCGGGCCAGCGCTGCTGCGTTTGATCTCCAGCGTTCATACGGATGTCGTGGAAGTGGCGCGTCCTTTGCTGCAGGCGCTGAGCGATGCCACCGGAGAAACCGTTTCGCTGGCGCGCGCCAGCGGCACCCAGCTGGCAATCGTGCATTTTATCGTTGCCGATCGTGAACTGCGCGTTGTACCAAGGATGGGGCTTAATCTGCCTCTGTACAGTACTTCGGGCGGCCGCGCCCTGCTGGCGCTGGAGAGCGATGAAGATGTCCGGGCGCTGGTTGGCGATTCCTGGGATGCTATTACCGAAAACACCATTAAAACCTTGCCAGAGCTGCTGCGGCAGTTAAAAGAGATCCGCCAGAGCGGCGTCTCTTTCGATCGTGGTGAAACCCTGGAAGGGATCTCTACGATGGGCGTTGCGCTGGATACCTTGCTGGGACGCTTTGCCGTTTCGCTGCTGGTGCCGGCGGCGCGCTTTCACAGGAATGAGGCGTTCTATCGTGATGAAATACTAAGATGTAAGGAAGCGATGACGCGTGAAATTGGCAAACATCTGGCGCATGACTGAGGAATAAACAGAATGACAACCTTGCTGGTCGCAATAGATAACTCGGATCACTCACGTAAAGTCGTCTCTCTGGCAACGGAGCAGGCGCGAGCGTTAAAAGCGCAGGTGATGGTGCTGTGCTGCATCGATCCGGCCTATGCCACCTGCGGCGAGCCGCTGGATATTACGGCTGGCGAAGATCCGGCTGACTTCGGCGCGGCGCTGGATGAGCAAAACACCGCAGAGCTGGTGATTCGCCATGCGCTGGCACAGCTGCTGGGAGCAGGAATCGTTGCGCGCGGTCGCGTGGTGGCGGGCGAATCGGCGGAGACCATTGTGGCGCAGGCCGCCGTGCTGGATGCCCAAATGATTATTATGGGGCGTCGCCATCTTTCGCCGTTTAATCGTCTGCTGAAAGGTTCCGTGAGCGCAGCGGTTATTGAGCGTGCGCCTTGTCCGGTACTGGTAGACGTTCGCGCGCAGTAACGGGATCGGTAGAAAACTTTGCAGCATTCTCTTTCTGTGCGCGTTCTGTTGCTGGCGAGGGTGCCATCGCACTTCCTGACAGGTAAACGCTCAGCGTTGTGCGTATGATGCTCAGCGCTAACGCCGGATAATCCACAAAAAAAAGCCCGCTTCAGGCGGGCATTCGTAGTTAACTTATTATTATCTATCGTAAAAAACCTGGTGTGTAGCACAGATATCATGGCATCTGTAGAGATAATCGCATTTAACAGTCAGCAGCTCTAAACGTTAAATTGAATCGATTCAATAGGTAAAACCATCAATCCACCGCTGCGCTTTAAGCAGCATTCCGATTGTGCCTTTATGGCTGCCTGTTAAGATGCCGCACCAGCATAAGGAAGAATTATGAAAAGCAAAATTTACGGCGTTTTGGCGCTGTTTTTATTAGCAGGCTGTACGGCCAGCAAACCAGGCGCGTTCGAACGAGTGGATGAAGATCTTGTTTCACATACGGTGCAGTATCGCTATCACCCGAAAAAAGTGGATAAAGATGCGTTGAAGCTTGATGTGACCAACTATTGCCACGCTCAGGGCTTTGATTTGGTTGAATCATTACCTCCGCAGGATAGCCATGTGCCGGGATTAACCACGGTCTGGTATCAATGTAATTTCGCTTTAAAAAGCTAAAAAAGAAAAGGGCGAGAATATTCTCGCCCAACTTTTCCTACCTTATTTTTATTATATTGCTGTGTGCAGGCTTTGCCCGCCAGGTATGTTGCTGTGACCTACCCGTTTAGAATTTTTTTTACCATCCTCGATGATGATGGCGCCAGCCCTTATGATGGCCGTTATCGTGCTGCCAGCCCTTATGATGCCCGCGATCGTGAGCAATGATACATCCGCTTAGCATGCTGACAATCGCCAGTACAGAAGCGCTTTTTATCATTATTTGCATGATCAATTCTCTTATTGCCTTTAATGCCGTTCACTATAAAAGCTAAAAGTGAAGGAATAACGGCACTAATGTAGAGTTTAATATTTAAATATTTATAAATGTTTCAATGCAATTAAGAGTAGAGTAAAAGGGCCGCGCAAAAATATAGGAATGGGCTGAATGGAAAGCAATAATAGCAGGAATTATCCTAAACGCAACCCCTCATCTATATTCTCATTCTCATTTGCCGTCCAGGTGATTAGTTTTTCCCTGGCCATTTTTTCAAAGGGAGAAATATTTACCTTGCCGGGCCGATAACAAGTGAAAATATTAAAGCATTGCCCAGGAAATAACTGGCGATCCTGAAGAAGGATTCTGGATAAATATACAGGTAAATAATTAATAAAGTGCTTAATCCGGGCGCTATAGCTTTATCTGTATGGATCGCCATGATAAGAGCGGAGGCAGTCCGGCGCGTAGCTGCAAAATGTTTTACTGATATCCACAGGTGATGACCACGCATGGCAAAGCCTGAAATCGTGATTATTTTGCCTGGCGGGTAAACCCCGACACGGCAATTTCCGCTACAGTTTATGCACCAAATGCGTAGCGAAAAGGAGCCATAATGAACTGGCAGGTAGAGCGCGTTTTACCCATTGAGGCCGAACTGGGCGAATGCCCGCTCTGGTCAACCGCAGAGCAGGCGCTGTGGTTTGTTGATATTCTGGCCCCGGCGATTCATCGCTTTGATCCAAAAAGCGGCGAACACCGGGTATTCCCACAGCAGGAAGAGGTGGGCTGTATCGGTTTGCGCCGTGAAGGCGGCCTGGTAGCGGCGTTGCGCAGCGGCGTCTGGTTTATTGACGCACAGGGAAAGCCGGAGCGTAAAATAGCTGATAATCCAGGTGAAGCGAGTAAAAGCCGCTTTAATGACGGGCGCGTCGATCCCTTTGGCCGTTTCTGGTGCGGCAGTCTGTGGGAGCCTCAGGATCGTAACGGCGCGAAGCTCTGCCGTCTCGATAAAGATCTACAGCTGCATGTGATCGATGAGGATATCAAAGTCTCTAACGGTCTGGCTTTCTCCCCCGATCGTCGCTGGATGTATCACAGCGACACGGCGAACCATGTGATCTGGCGCTATTCGCTTGATGCTGAAACCGGCGAGAACGGCAAGCGCGAGCTGTTCCGGCGTTTTAGCGATGGGCTAATGCCGGATGGGGCGGCGGTAGATGAAGAAGGTTTTTACTGGTCGGCGATGTTTGATGGCGGACGTATCGTGCGCATCGATCCAAATACCGCAGAGATGGTAGATGAAATTCCACTACCGGTGCGCTGGCCGACGATGGTCGCCTTTGGCGGCGAGGATTTGAAAACGCTCTATATCACATCCAGTCGGGAAAATCGTAGCGCAGAAGAACTGGCGCAGTACCCATGGTCCGGAAGCCTATTCGCGGTACGGATGCCGGTTGCTGGTCTGCCTGAACCCTCGTTTGGTTAAAAGAAACCGGACGGCCTGTAGCGCGTCCGGTGTCTGAATAACAGCCTGCCGGGTGCCCTGATGGCTTACCCGGCAGCAGTATCAACCGCGTTGCAAAACCTGCTGCATGCTGCGCTCCCGATGCGGTATACGAATCATCAACGACATCACCAGTGAAATAACCAGCAGCGTCATAATCAGGCTGAACGTCACGGTAAAGCCGCCAAACAGCGAAGCGATAAGCGAACCCAGCACGCTGCCGATACCAAAACCCAGGTAAATAACGCCGTAATTTTTCGTCAAATTATTAAGACCAAAGAAATCACTGACCAGGGAAGGGTACACGGTAATGGTGCCGCCGAAGCTAAAGGCGATGCAGGCAACGGAAATAAAGAAAGTGGTTTCGTTCATCTGAGTAAACAGCAGGATAGCCATGCCTGCCAGTGAAACGACCTGCGCCAGTGTAATAACCCGGATGCGGGCAATTTTATCTGACAGCACGCCTAAGATCAGACGACCGCTCAGGTTGGCGATAGCGATAATCGTCACCGCACTGGCTGCGGTTTGCGTACTGAGATGCACCATACCCTCGCCGATATCTTTCGCTACGCCAATCACATACAGGCCGCTCATGCAGGCCGTCAAAAACATCAGCGCCAGCATCCAGTACTGCGGCATACGCATTGATTGCGCCAGGCTGAAATCGCGCGCGGCGGCCTCGCCGTTCTTGTTTTGAGAAACCTGCTGCTGCGGCGCATCCTTCATCAGCAATGCGCCTAAAATCACCATGCTCATGGCGAGGGCACCCCAGATTAAAAAGGTATTTTCCAGCGTGAAATGCGCCAGCAGGCTGCTGCAGATAAATTTAAAGCCGAGGCTGCCCAGTCCGTAAGCGCCGATAGCGCAGGCGGAGATAACGCCTTTGCGTTCCGGGAACCATTTTACGCAGTTCGATAATGTCATCAGATAGCCTGCGCCATCCGCCAGACCAACCAGCACGCCTGCGCTCAGCCACAGCATCAGCAGAGAATTGGCCTGCGCCGTAAGATAAAAGCCCAATGCCAACAGCAGACCGGCGCCGATAGCAACATTGCGCACGCCAAAACGCTCCTGTAGCTTGCCGGCTACCGATGACGAGAGCGCCAGCCCGAGACTGAGTAAACCAAACGAGAAGGCGACCTGGCTAACCGGCGCATCCAGTTTTTGCGATAGCTGACCGTTAAACAGGCTCCAGGTATAAACAGAGCCGAGTGCAAATTGAGTAATGATGGTACCGAGTAGCGTTAGCCAGCGAACTGAATCTGGAACGGACGAGAGGTTTGCTCTGCTCATTATCTTCTCCCTGAGAGAATGCCTTAATTAGCCTGATAATAGAGCCGGTGCATCTTACTACGGGGAAAATTGCCGTGAACAGCCATGCGTAAGGAATAAAGTGCCTGTTTCACGGCATGAACGGCATTGCATTAATTAATAAGAAGAAGGCTGACGAGCGAAGGGAGGTTAAAACCAGGGCTCAAAGGTGAAACTTTGGTAAACATTTTGCTAAACAAGGAAAATATATTATTGCAATCGCGATCGTATCGCAATTTGTTTGGTTTATCTGACCGATCTGTTTAACGCAGCATTAAGCCGGTCCAGATAAAACTGTCGCAGCGCCTGACCTAACTGCTGGCGACGTGCATCCGGATAAGAAGCGAGCCAGCTATCAACAAAAGGCTTACAGAGAAGAAAAGCATGATTAACGATCGCCTCTGGCGCTTCGTTGCTGCCCATCTGCGGCAAAATATGGCCATTAAGGCAGTCGGTCATCGGATTAACATGCGTTAGCGGGTTAGCTAAGGTTGCCGGCATAACGTTAACCAGCAGACTAAATAACAGCGCGCCACGGGCAATAAACCGCATAATTTCTCTCCTGACAGGCATTTTTTCCGTGAAGATATCGCTAAATC
This sequence comes from Pantoea sp. FN0305, assembly GCF_050113845.1. Classification (NCBI taxonomy): domain Bacteria; kingdom Pseudomonadati; phylum Pseudomonadota; class Gammaproteobacteria; order Enterobacterales; family Erwiniaceae; genus Pantoea; species Pantoea sp. FN0305. The sequence continues at coordinate 313,889 of NZ_JBNJSN010000001.1, forward strand.
GCAAGCAAACTTCAATAAGCGTTGCAATATATTTCCTCTCGGGAAAATTTATACCGGAAACTATTATTTGTGCCAGACTTAGTTTTTACATAAAAGGAGGAAATATGAAAGACCGAGCATATGAATCCACTGCCAAAGAGGACGAAGTCTGTTGTCTTATCGGTCGTGCTGTTATTGAACTGAGTGACGCCAGTCAGCCATTAAACAAATCGACCCTCTCGCTCAAGCTGCTCTCTATGGCAGACAGTGAAAGCGATGATGACCGGGTTCTACTCTACTGGCTGGCAAGGAAAGCGCTCAACCAGCCGCATCAGGTAGTAAACCTGAGCGCCTTCCGTCAGGCGCGTTAAGCTAAACCGGCAGGCATGGAGGCCTGCCATGGGTTCAGAGGTATAAGAAAGGCGCTCATCTGTCCGGCTCTGTTTATTGTGCGGTGAAAAGCGCTGGGATTGTTTTTATTTAGTGTTAATTAGACTCATCAGGCGATAGTGGTTTTTATTGCGAATCTACACCAGCAACATGTGAAATATCTTCAGACTAATAATTTTTTTATATAATTTATTAAAATGGATATGTTTAACTTCAAGGCTGTGCTGATATCTGAGATGTTTATAATAGGCACTTCTCTTATTTTACTGCCACGAAAATTTATAATTTATCTTCAGCGAAAACGGTACGCCGCTAAACACTTAGTGTGGCTGAGCGCTTAATGCCTGCAGTGCCCAATAGTTGAACATCTAAAATAGCTGGCGACTTACCATGATTGCGGTAGCAAAACAAAAAACAGATGGGTAATAAGTGATGGTGAATCAAACGGGAGTTCTGGTTGCGCCTGCCAGGATTTGGCGAGCGTAAGTGAAGTTAACAAACGCTGAGATGGCGTCCCCTGCAGGAATCGAACCTACAACTAGCCCTTAGGAGGGGCTCGTTATATCCATTTAACTAAGGGGACAGCGGCGGGCAGTATAGCGCAATTTGTTCACCAGATTAACCACTTACCCGCCTGACTGCTTATTCTGTCAGCAATTTTGTCATTTACGCTGGTTTTTCTGCGCTTTCTCCCCCTGCTGCGCCTGCTTTTTCTGTTTCGCTTTTGCCTGCGCTTTTTGTTCAGCGCTCATATCGTTGCGGATTTGCGCATGACTGATCAGCGCGAAAATGAAGGTGCCGCCGATAATATTGCCTGCCAGCGTCGGTATCGCGAAGGGCCAGATAAACGCCTGCCACGGCAGCTCGCCGGTAAACACCAGATAGCAAACCTCTACCGAACCCACCACAATATGCGCAAGGTCCCCCAGCGCCACCAGCCAGGTCATCAGAATAATCACCAGGATCTTGGCGGCGCCTGCGGAAGGGAACATCCAGACCATGGTGGCGATAATCCAGCCGGCAATAATGGCGTTAGCGAACATCGCTGTTGGCGAATTCTCCATCACTTTTTCACTGATATGCGTAAAGGCAAGACGCGTGGCATCATCAAAAATTGGCATATGGGCAAAGGCCAATGCAACCAAACCCGTGCCGATCAGGTTCCCCAGCAGCACCATGCCCCAAAGACGTAGCAGCAGTAGAAAATTACTGCCGCTCGGTTTATGCATTATTGGCAGTACGGCAGTAACGGTGTTTTCCGTAAACAGTTGCTGGCGCGCCATAATGACAATAATAAAGCCGAAGGTATAACCCAGGTTCTCCAGCAAAAATCCCCCTGGAATATCGCCCAGGTGTACCTGAAAAATACCTTTGGCCATTAGCGAAGCGCCCATGGAAAGGCCGGCGGCGATGGCAGACCACAGCAGCGCTATGCTGTCGCGTTCCAGCTCTTTCTCACCCTCCTGACGGATCTGTTCATGAATCGCCGCCGCGCCTGAAGGCAGTTGCTCTTCATCAACCTCAATCTCTTCTCCCTGATCCTTTTCCTCGCTTTCCACTTCCGGTTCATCGTTCTTATGTTGTGACGTCATAATTCACCCTGCGTTATTAACCAGTGATTTAAGCGTAGCCAGTTTTCAGGTAAGTAAAATGTGACCTGATTTTAGAATAAAAGTAACAAACCTTTAATATCGTGTTTTTTTTCAACAAAAGAGCTATCTTCTGCAGCTTATCTATTCATATCAGTACTTTCTAAACGCAAGCACGGACTTCGGCCGAATACTGACTTATGTTATTATCGCGGCCCGATTCAATAGCGCGAACGATTCCTTTTATGTTGGAAGTCACCAGCCTGACCTGCATTCGCGATGACCGTATTTTATTCAGCGACCTTAATTTCACGGTGAATAGCGGCGACATCGTGCAGATTGAAGGGCCTAACGGCGCGGGTAAGACCTCACTGTTACGTTTACTGGCGGGCTTGAGCCGTGCAGAAGAGGGCGAGGTGCGTTGGCAGGGAGAGCGTCTTCAGCAGCAGCGCGAGCAATGGCAACGCGATCTGTTGTTCCTTGGGCATCAGCCTGGCGTGAAAAATGTTCTGTCGCCGCTGGAAAATCTCACCTTTTATCATGCCGAATGTGATGACGAGCAGTGTTTCGCCGCGCTTGAAGCAGTAGATCTGACGGGATTTGAAGAGATAGCAGTAGCGCAGCTGTCGGCGGGCCAGCAGCGGCGCGTTGCGCTGGCGCGGCTGTGGTTAAGTCAGGCGCCGGTGTGGATTTTGGATGAGCCTTTAACGGCGATTGATGTTAATGGCGTCGAAAAGTTAATGACGCTGTTTGTGCAGCATGCGCAACGGGGCGGCATGGTGATTCTTACCACCCATCAGCCGCTGCCTGATGCAGCCTGGCCACTAAGAAAAATTAGCCTGACGGCAGGAGAACGCATCTGATGTTATGGCGCGTGATAAGCCGCGAGCTGCGCATCGCCTTTCGCAGCGGGGCGGAAATCATTAACCCGCTGTGGTTCTTTTTGATTGTGATTACGCTATTCCCGTTGGGGATTGGGCCTGAGCCGCAGCTGCTGGCGCGTATTGCGCCGGGCGTGGCGTGGGTCGCCGCCTTGCTCTCATCGCTGCTGGCTCTGGAGCGGCTGTTCCGGGATGACTTTAACGATGGCTCTCTGGAACAGCTGTTGCTGCTGCCGACGCCGCTGCCAGTGACGGTGCTGGGAAAAGTGATCGCGCACTGGCTGATCACCGGCCTGCCGCTGTTGCTGTTGTCGCCGCTGGCCGCGCTGCTGCTGTCGCTTGATTTTAACGGCTGGCGTGCGCTGGCACTGACATTGTTACTCGGTACCCCGGTGTTGAGCCTGCTTGGGGCGATCGGCGTGGCGTTAACCGTGGGCCTGCGCCGGGGAGGCGTACTGCTTAGCCTGTTGGTATTGCCACTGGCGGTGCCGGTGCTGATTTTCGCCAGTGCCGCCATTGATGCCGCCAGCATGGGGCTGCCCATCAGTGGTTATCTGGCGATTCTGGGGGCCATGCTGGCGGCCAGTCTCTGCCTGGCACCGTTTGCGACAGCGGCCGCGTTACGTATCAGCCTGCACTAAGACAGGCTATGAATTTATATTTTTACCGTGAGCAATAACAATGTGGAAATGGATACATCAGCTGGCGAAGCCCGAACGGCTTTATCAGTTTAGTGGTCGCTTAGTGCCGGGATTTGCACTGCTGGCGACCGTGGCGCTATTTATTGGCTGGAGCTGGGGATTTGGTTTCGCGCCGGCAGATTATCAGCAGGGAGAGAGCTATCGCATTATCTATATCCATGTGCCTGCCGCTATCTGGTCGATGGGCATCTACAGCGCAATGGCCGTTGCCGCTTTTACCGGTCTGGTATGGCAGATGAAGATGGCTGATTTAGCCGCAGCCGCTATGGCGCCGGTTGGTGCAATTTTTACCTTTATCGCGCTGATTACCGGAGCGGCCTGGGGGAAACCAATGTGGGGCACCTGGTGGATCTGGGACGCGCGACTAACGTCAGAGCTGGTGCTGCTGTTCCTCTATATGGGCGTTATCGCACTGTATAACGCTTTTGATGACCGGCGTCTTGCCGGACGCGCCGCCAGTATTTTGATTCTGGTGGGCGTAGTAAATATCCCCATTATTCATTTCTCCGTACAGTGGTGGAATACCCTGCATCAGGGTTCCTCAGGCATGTTACAGCAGGCGATTGCGCCTGAGATGCGCGTGCCGCTGCGCTGGTCGATTATCGGTTATCTGCTGCTGTTTATTACCCTGACGCTGATGCGGCTGCGCAATTTGATCTTACTGACCGAACGTCATCGTCCCTGGGTCGCCGCACTGGTGAATAAGGGAGGGCGATCCGCATGAAGCCTGCATTTTCTTCCTGGCACGCTTTCCTGGCTATGGGCGGCTACGGCTTTTATGTCTGGCTGGCGGTGAGCGTCACGCTACTGTCACTGGCCGCGCTGGCAGGACATACCTTATGGCAACGTCGTCAGCTGTTAAAAAGCGTCCGACAGTATCAGGCGCGTGAACGCCGCATCAGGGCGGCAAAAATGAAACGGGCCGCCAGCGAAGCGGCAGGAGAGTGATGTGAATACCCGTCGTAAAAACCGCCTTTATGTGGTCGTGGCGATTCTGACTGGCCTGGGCCTGGCAACGGCATTAGTGATGTATGCGCTGCGCGCTAATATTGACCTGTTCTATACCCCCAGCGAAATTCTCTATGGCAAAGGCGAAGCGCATACGCTGCCTGAACCCGGTCAGCGGCTGCGCGTTGGCGGTATGGTGATGCCCGGCAGCGTTAAGCGGGATGAAAAAACGCTGCGCGTCTCTTTTAAGCTGTATGACGCCAACGGCGTGGTTAACGTTAGCTATGAAGGCATCCTGCCCGATCTGTTCCGCGAAGGGCAGGGCGTGGTGGCGCAGGGCGAATTGCAGGTGGGCAATTTGATCCAGGCAAAAGAAGTGCTGGCGAAGCATGATGAAAAATATACTCCGCCGGAAATCAGCGATGCGATGAAGAAAAACCATCACGGAACCGTGGCGGCAGCGCAGCCGCAAGGTGATCGCTCATGATGCCAGAAATCGGTCATTTCTTGCTCTGTCTGGGGCTGGCGCTGGCGCTGCTGTTGAGTCTCTATCCGCTATGGGGCGCAGCGCGCCAGGACAGCAGGTTAATGGGGCTGGCGCGACCGCTCGCCGTTGGCCTGTTCTTCTGCGTGGCTGGCAGCTTTCTGCTGCTGGTGCATGCCTTTGTGGCTAATGACTTTACTGTTGCCTATGTGGTCAGCAATTCTAATAGCCAGTTACCGCTGTATTACCGCATCGCTGCCACCTGGGGAGCGCATGAGGGATCGCTGCTGCTGTGGGTATTGATGCTTAGCGGCTGGACGCTGGCGGTGGCGATATTTAGCCGCGCCATGCCACAGGATGCAATCGCGCGCGTGCTGGCGGTTATGGGCATGATTAACTTCGGCTTTTTGCTGTTTATCATTTTTACGTCCAACCCATTTGCCCGTACCTTGCCGGACTATCCCATTGACGGCCACGATCTGAATCCGATGCTGCAGGATATCGGTCTGATTTTCCATCCGCCGCTGCTCTATATGGGGTACGTTGGCTTTTCAGTGGCCTTTGCGTTCGCTATCGCTTCGCTGATGGCGGGGCGGCTGGATACGGCCTGGGCGCGCTGGTCGCGGCCCTGGACACTGGCGGCCTGGCTGTTCCTGACCATCGGTATCGTGTTGGGTTCCGCCTGGGCCTACTACGAACTGGGCTGGGGCGGCTGGTGGTTTTGGGATCCGGTGGAAAACGCCTCCGTTATGCCGTGGCTGGTGGGCACCGCATTGATCCACTCGCTGGCGGTAACGGAAAAGCGCGGTGCCTTTAAAGCCTGGACCGTACTGCTGGCGATCGCAGCCTTCTCCCTCAGCCTGCTGGGAACATTTCTGGTGCGCTCCGGCGTGCTGGTTTCGGTGCATGCTTTTGCCTCCGATCCGGCTCGCGGCATGTTTATCCTCGCGTTTCTGGTGATCGTTATCGGCAGTTCGCTGTTGCTGTATGCGGTAAAAGGCGGGCAGGTGCGCAGCAGGGTGCAAAACGATTTCTGGTCACGCGAGTCATTCCTGTTGGGCAACAACGTATTGTTGATGGCTGGCATGCTGGTGGTGCTGCTGGGAACCCTGCTGCCGCTAGTGCACAAGCAACTGGGGCTGGGCACTATCTCGGTGGGCGAACCCTTTTTTAATACCATGTTCACCTGGCTGATGGCGCCTTTTGCGCTGTTGCTGGGCATCGGCCCGCTGGTACGCTGGCGACGCGATGAACCGCAAAAGCTCTGGAAGCGGCTGGCGCTGGCGCTGTTGATCACGCTGCTGCTGTCAATCATCCTGCCGTGGCGGATGCAGGATCGTATCGAGGCGATGACGGTAGTAGGCCTGATCATGGCGCTGTGGGTGATTATTCTCACGCTGCTGGAGCTGCACGAGCGCGCCACGCATCGTCATACTCTGCTACGTGGCATCCGGCATCTCTCCCGCAGCCACTGGGGCATGGTGCTGGGGCATCTGGGCGTTGCGGTTACGGTGATCGGCATCGCCTTTAGCCAGAATTACAGCATTGAGCGCGACGTACGCATGAAGGCGGGCGACAGCGTGGATATTCATCATTATCACTTTGTTTTTCGCGACGTACGTGAACTCAACGGCCCTAACTACAGCGGCGGAGCGGCAATCATTGAGGTGACGCGTGACGGCAGGCCGGAAGCGACGCTGCGGGCGGAAAAGCGCTACTACAGCGTGGCGCGCAGCATGATGACCGAAGCGGCGATTGATGGCGGCCTGACGCGCGATCTCTACGCCGCGCTTGGCGAGGAGCTGGATGACGGCTCCTGGGCGGTGCGTATTTATTACAAACCTTTTGTGCGCTGGATATGGTACGGCGGCCTGTTTATGGCCTTCGGCGGCCTGCTTTGCCTGCTGGATCCGCGTTATCGCAGCCGTAAAAAAGCGCAGCGGGAGGAGGCATGAACAAGAAACTTTTTTATATTCCGCTGATCCTGTTTTTGCTGCTGGCGCTGGCGCTAATGTGGCAGCTAACGCGCAACGCTGAAGGCGACGATCCGACGCGGCTGGAGTCGGCGCTGATCGGTAAGCCGGTGCCGTTGTTTAAGCTGGAGTCGCTTGAGCGTCCGGGACAGGTTTACGATCAGGCGGCACTGGCGGACGGCAAACCGCTGCTGCTGAACGTCTGGGCAACCTGGTGTCCTACCTGCCGCGCCGAGCATCAGTATCTGAACAGGCTGGCAGAGCAGGGCGTGCGGGTGGTCGGTCTGAATTACAAGGATGACCGCGCAAAAGCGGTGAACTGGTTAAACACGCTGGGAAATCCTTATGCGCTGAGCCTGTATGACGGCAGCGGCATGCTTGGGCTGGATCTGGGGGTATATGGCGCGCCGGAAACCTTCCTGATTGATGGTCAGGGCATTATTCGCTATCGCCATGCGGGCGATCTCAACGCACAGATCTGGCAGCGGGAAGTCGCGCCGCTGTGGCAAAAATATAGCAGGGAGGCGGTACAATGAAGCAGCTATTCATGTTGCTGGCGGGGCTGTTGTTCAGCCTGAACGCGCTGGCAGCGATTGAAACCTGGCAATTTGATTCTGCCGCGCAGGAGCAGCAGTACCGTGAGCTGACCGCCTCGCTGCGTTGCCCAAAATGCCAAAATAATAGCATTGCCGATTCGAATGCGATGATCGCAGCAGATATGCGCCTGAAGGTCTATCAGCTGTTGAAGCAGGGCCAGGATAAGCATCAGATTACGCAGTATATGATCGACCGCTACGGCAATTTCGTTACCTACCAACCGCCGGTTACGCCATCAACGCTGATCCTGTGGGCCGGTCCATTGCTGTTTATTATCGCGGGGGCGCTGGTGATTTTTCTACGCAGCCGTCGTCAGCCGGACGCCGACGAGCAACTGAATGCGGGCGATCAACAGCGCCTTGACGCGCTGCTGAAAGATCACAGGAAATCGTCATGACTCTTTTCTGGATAGTGCTTACCGCTCTGCTACTGGCTGGGTTGCTATTACTGTTAACCGCTGGCTGGCGCGGTGACCGTCAGTCGCCGGTGGACCGCGATACGTTAAATAAAATGTTCTACCAGCAGCGCCTGAATGAGCTGGAGCAGGATGAGGCACAGGGCGTGATCGCCGCCCGTCAGCCGATGGTGCAGGAGCTACAGCAAACGTTGCTGACCGATATTCCTTGCTCTTCTTTATGCACACCGGCGCGTCCGCTAAGTCGCTGGGTGCTGCTGCCCGGCGCACTGTTGCTGGTGGTGGTTAGCCTGGGATGTTATCTGAAAACCGGCGATCTGCCGGGCCTGATCGTCTGGCATCAGGTGCAGGATGATTATCCCGCGCTGCGCGCGCGTTTGCTGGATCCGCAGGCGCAGCCGCTAACGCCGGAGGAGCTGGCGCGTCTGGGGCTGGGGTTGCGCACGGCGCTGCAGCAGGATGGCAGTAAGCTGCATGACTGGCTTATGCTGGGGCGCATCGGCATGGTGTTGAATAATCGCGATACGGCCGTTGAGGCGTTTCAGCGCGCATTACAGCTGGCGCCGAATAACGAAGAGGTAAAACTCAGCTATGCTGAAGTGCTGACCCGCTCCAGCGATCCGCAGGATAACCGTGAAGCGCAGGCGATGCTCAACGTTATGCAACAGCAGGATCCGGCGAATATGCGTCTGCTGAGTCTGATCGCCTTTAATGCTTTTCAGCAGCAAGAGTACACACAGGCAATTAACGCCTGGCAAACCATGCTGAGGCAGTTACCGGCCAGCGATCCACGTACAGAACAGGTGCAGCGAAGTATCCAGCAGGCGAAAACGGCCGCCGGACTGCAAACCAGCCAGCTTTCGCTCACTATCACGCTGGCAGATGCTGTAGAAAAAATGTTACCGCCGGGCGGAGTCATGTATATTTCTGTTTCCGACGGTGTTTCACCGGTTCCGGTGGCAGTGAAAAAGCTGCCGCTGAGTCATTTTCCGCTATCGCTGACGCTGGATGACAGCAATGCCATGATGCCGGAACGTCTGCTTTCGGCGCTGCATCAGGTGCAAGTTCGCGTGCGTATCGCGCGTGACGGCAGCGCAACTCCCCGGCCAGGCGACTGGTTCGGCGAGAGTGCGTTAACGCCTTTTGATGGTCATCAGCATCTTGCTGTTGAGATTAATCAGCAGCAGCCCTGAAGCGGTAAGCAATTAATTATACAGGGAGAAAATTATGAACTTCCGCCTGACGGGGTTGGCGCTGGCCAGCATTTTGTTAGCAGGCTGCGCCAGTTCACAGCATAACGACGAACCGCAGGGGCGTTCCGATCCGCTGGAAGGTTTTAACCGCACGATGTTTGATTTCAACTACAACGTGCTGGATCCTTATGTGCTGCGCCCGGTAGCGGTCGCCTGGCGCGACTATGTGCCGGTTCCGGCGCGTACCGGCGTCAGTAATTTCCTTGGTAACCTGAGTGAGCCGGCAGCAATGGTGAACTCATTCCTGCGCGGCGATCCCTATCGCGGTATGGTGCACTTTAACCGCTTCTTCCTGAATACCGTGCTGGGTCTGGGGGGCTTTATCGATGTTGCCGGCATGGCGAATGATAAGCTGACGCGTGAAGAGCCGCCGCGCTTTGGCGGTACGCTGGGTACCTGGGGCGTCGGCTACGGGCCATATGTGGTGCTGCCTGGCTATGGCAGTTTTACGCCGCGTGAGAATGGCGGTGATTATCTTGATACGCTTTATCCGGTATTGAGCTGGCTGAGTTGGCCGATGACTGCCGGAAAATGGGTGCTGGAAGGGGTAGAAACGCGGGCACAGCTGCTGGATTCTGATGCGATTTTGCGTAATACCCGCGATCCTTACGCATTCGTGCGTAACGCTTACTTCCAGCGTCACGACTTCCTTGCCCACGGTGGCAAGCTGAAGCCGCAGGAGAACCCTAACGCGCAGGCGATTCAGGGCGATCTGGATGAGATCGACGCTGAGTAAAGATAAATAAAAAAGCGGGGTGAACCCCGCTTTTTTATGGCGTGACTGGCGCAGGCCGCTTTACTTTTCTGCCCGGACGCCCTGCGCCTTGATACAGGTGCATCAATAAGGCGGGAGACCCCCGCCTTTTCGCCTTGATTAAATCAATAAGCAATCAGAAGCGATAGTTAAAGCTGGCGCCGTACAGCCATGCCTTGCCTTCTGAGCTAAATTCGTAAGGCGTGATCGTACCGTTGCGTGCGGTCGCCACTGGATCGATGCCTTCACGCACGGTAACTTTCTGTCCGTGCATATAAGAAACGCCCACATCTACCGACGCGTTCTCATTAAAGGCGTATGAGGCACCCGCGCTCAGCCACAGGCGATCCTGATCCGGAATCGAGATAGAACGCTTATCAGCCGGAACCGGGCTGTCATCAAAGGCGATACCGGTGCGGAACGTCCAGTGCTCGTCATAGAACCAGGTGGTACCGAGCGCAATACGGTAAGCATCGCGATAGCTTTCATCTTTATAGAAAAGCTGCTGACCATTGTTGCCGGTGGCCCTCAGCTCCTGGAACTGACTCCAGCTGGTGTAGGCCAGGCTATAGTGCACCGCCCACTGCGGAGCAACTTTATGATAGCCTGAGACTTCCCACATTTCTGGCAGGTTCAGGGTCAGCGCACCCGGAATGGTGCTGCCGCTGGTGCCGTAAGGCAGATCCAGTCCTGCTCCACCGATAATGGGGTTTAACTGCGAAGGAATGGCGCTTTTGTAATCGCCGTTAAAATCGATTTTTACTTCGGAACGGTAGGTCAGGCCGAAGCGGTTATCATCATCCACTTCATATAAAATACCGGCGTTCCAGCCATAGCCCCATTCATCGCCTTTCAGGTGCGCAATTTGCGTATCCGCCGCGGCGGCTGGCAAACCCACAGCCGGGAGCAGGCCGCCAAGTTCGCCCATATAGCGTTCGATTTTCGCCCGCGCATAAACCGCATTGAATCCCACGCCGAAGCTGAAATGCTCATCCATGCGCCATGCGGTGCTGAGATTAAGATTCGTGGTCAGCAAATCGGTTTTACCGCCGAATGCGCCGCCCGCGTAATCATTATTAAATTCGGTAGCCAGACCGTAATTTGTGGTTGCGGAAGCGCCCACCCACCACTGGTCATTAATGGGTTGCACATAATGAATATTGGGCACCCATTGCGTTGGGGCAATATTATTCGCACGCAGGCTATTACCCGCGCCGCTATCGCCATCAATATTAACATCGGGATCGATAAATACCGCGCCAACAGAAAACATTGGGCGATCCATTAATGCCATCGTCGCTGGGTTACGGCTGGCAGAGGCTGCCGTGTCGCCCATTGCCCCTTCGCCTGAATAAGAGCGACCCAAACCGATTGAAGAAAATTCATTGAGCTGAAAGCCCGCTGCATAAAGATTTGAGGAAGCGATTGCGACTGCTACTGCTAAAGCTGACTTTGCACACAGGTTTTTATGGTTCATGACCACAACCTCATTATGTGATTTTTATAAAATCTGTTACATCAAGTAACAAGGAGCCGGGGATTTTAGGGGCTGAAATACAACGGACAAATCAGACCAGTGCGCACAGTATAGGTCTGACCTGTGTCTATGTTGCAATCTTGTTCTTTAAATATTTCAAATGTGATCGATAAAATAAGATCTCCTTAACAAAAAAAGGCGTTTTCCTGAATCGAAGTGCGCTTAATCCTGCGTCAGATCAATATTATTCGTGATTGCGTTCACACAAGTTAGTGCAGATAAAAAGGCGGGGTAAAATAACCTGCAGTTAAAATTGACTGTATAAAAGCATGCCAGGAGAGAGCGATGAGTGATGCTTTAAATAAATGTAGCGCTAACGAAACAGCAGCCTGCTGCTGCGTTGATGTCGGCACCGTAATGGATAACAGCGATTGTACCGCCTCGTGGTCACGCCTGTTTGAGAATCGTCAGCAGGCCGAAGCGATGCTGGCTTCGCTTACAGAAAAAGCGCGTGGCGTTGAATCTGAACCTTGTGTTATCACCCCGATCTTCACTGAGCAGCCTGATGGTGTGCGTCTGGATGTGGATTTTACCTTTAGCTGCCAGGCGGAAACCCTCATCTTCCAGCTCGGCCTGCGCTAACTCCTGCCTGTCGGCGCAGGAAACGGCGCCGATTTTCCTTGCCCGCAATGCCGGTGCTCGTGCCGGTTTCATCTTTTCGGCAACTGTGTTGCTGCTCTCATTTTCTCGCCGCGCCGCTGGCACGCTTAAACAAACTGTTTACACTGTGCAGGTCTGACCTCTTTGGCAATGATGCTGCGGTCGCGGTTAACAGGTGAGAATAATGAGCAGAGCGCTTCCTTTGCTGACGCGTCAGGGCGATCGCATCGCCATTACCCACGGACTTCGCACCCCCTTTGCCCGACAGGCGACGGCGCTGCACGGCATTCCGGCAGTTGAGCTGGGAAGGATGGTGATCAGCGAACTCATGGCCCGGAGCGAAATCCCGGCGGAGATCATTGAACAGCTGGTTTTCGGACAGGTCATTCAGATGCCTGAAGCGCCCAATATTGCGCGCGAAATTGTATTAAGCAGCGGTCTCAACGTTCAGACCGACGCCTACAGCGTCAGCCGCGCCTGCGCCACCAGTTTTCAGGCGGTGGCTAACCTGGCGGAAAGCCTGCTGGCCGGTAGCGTCAGCGCCGGTATCGCCGGCGGAGCCGACTCCTCATCGGTTTTACCGATTGGCGTCAGTAAAAAACTGGGCAGGACGCTGGTCGACCTCACTAAAGCCCGCACCCTGAGCAAAAAACTCAGGCTGTTTAGCCAGCTGCGTCCGCGAGACCTGTTACCGGTGCCACCTGCGGTAGCGGAGTATTCTACCGGCCTACGCATGGGCGATACCGCTGAACAGATGGCGAAAACGCATGGCATCAGCCGCGAGCAGCAGGATGCGCTGGCGCACCGTTCCCATCAGCGCGCAGCGCAGGCCTGGCGGGAAGGTAAGTTAACGGATGAAGTGATGACAACCTGGGTGCCGCCATGGCGCGCAGCGCTTCAGCAGGACAATAACGTACGTGAAAACAGCGCCGTTGAGGATTATGCCCGGCTGCGTCCCGCCTTTGACCGTCAGCATGGCAGCGTGACGGCGGCCAACAGCACACCGCTTACCGACGGCGCCGCTGCGGTGATCCTGATGACCGAATCGCGCGCGCGCGAACTGGGGATAACGCCGCTGGGTTATCTGCGTAGCTATGCCTTTACCGCTACCGATGTCTGGCAGGATATGCTGCTGGGGCCTTCATATGCCTCGCCGCTGGCACTGGATCGTGCGGGCGTCGCGCTAAACGATCTTACGCTGATTGATATGCATGAGGCATTTGCTGCGCAAACGCTGGCTAATCTGAAAGTATTTCGCGACGAGCGTTTTGCCCGCGAGGTGCTTAATCGTCCCCAGGCGCTGGGGGAAGTGGACCAGGAGAAATTTAATGTTCTCGGTGGCTCTATCGCCTATGGACATCCTTTTGCCGCAACCGGCGCGCGTATGATTACGCAAACGCTGAACGAACTGCGGCGGCGCGGTGGCGGTCTCGGTCTGGTTACCGCCTGTGCGGCTGGCGGGCTGGGTGCGGCAATGGTACTGGAGGTTGAATAAGGTCATGGAACAACAATCCGCATTTCATCTGAGCATGCGCAGCGACAATATCGGCATCATCGTTATTGATGTCCCCGATGAAAAAATGAATACCCTGAAGGCAGCGTTTATTGAACAAATTCGGGCGGTGATAACTCAGGCGCGGCAAAACCCGACGCTGGCCGGACTGGTGTTTATTTCCGGCAAGCCGGATTCCTTTATTGCCGGCGCGGATATCAGCATGATCGATCGGTGCCACAGCGCCGATGAGGCACGCAAACTGGCCGAGCAGGGGCAGCGTGTAATGTCAGAGATTGCCGCGCTGCCGGTGCCGGTTGTGGCCGCGATCCACGGCGCCTGCCTTGGCGGCGGGCTGGAACTGGCGCTGGCGTGCGATCGGCGCGTTTGTACGCTGGATGATAAAACCCGGCTTGGATTACCGGAAATACAGCTGGGCCTGCTGCCTGGTAGCGGCGGCACGCAACGCCTGCCGCGTTTGATTGGCGCATCCCAGGCGTTGAATTTGATTCTTACCGGTAAAACCCTGCGGGCAAAGCAGGCGCTGAAGCTGGGGCTGGTTGATGAGGCGGTACCGCACAGCATTCTGCTGGAAACGGCAGTTAAGCTGGCGCTGAAAGGCAAAAGCGCGCGTCGTCAGTTGCCACTGCGTGAGCGTTTACTGAACGGACCGGCGGGGCGCGCCATTCTGTTTCAGCTGGCGGCACGCCAGAGCGAGGCGAAAACGCACGGTAACTATCCGGCTACGCGACGTATCCTGGAAGCGGTAAGAACCGGGCTGGAGCAGGGGATGCGGGCCGGTCATGAAACCGAAGCGCTTGCCTTTGGCGAACTCACCATGACCGCGCAGTCCGCCGCGTTGCGCCAGTTGTTTTTTGCCAACACCGCGCTGAAAAAAGAGTATGACGCCGAATCCGTCACGTTACGCAGTATTGGCGTACTGGGCGGCGGGTTGATGGGCGGCGGTATCGCCGCCGTTACCGCAACCAAAGCGAAACTGCCGGTGCGTATTAAAGATGTCAGCGTGGAGGGAATTAACCATGCGATGAAATATAGCTGGGAGCTGCTGAGTAAAAAGGTCCGGCGGCGCCAAATTAACGCCGCCGAACGCCAACGTCAGATGGCGCTGATTACCGGCAGCATCGACTATCGCGGCTTTAGTCAGCGCGATCTGATTATCGAAGCGGTGTTTGAAGATCTCAGCTTAAAGCAGCAGATGGTGGCGGAAGTAGAACAGCATTGCGCGCCTGATACGGTTTTCGCCTCGAACACCTCCTCTTTGCCGATAGCCCGCATCGCCGCGCTGGCGCAGCGTCCGGAAAATGTTATCGGCCTGCACTACTTCAGCCCGGTAGAAAAAATGCCGCTGGTGGAAGTGATACCGCATCAAACCACCTCCGCCCGTACCATTGCCACCACCGTGGCGCTGGCAAAGCGGCAGGGAAAAACAGCGATTGTGGTAGCCGACCGCCCTGGTTTTTACGTTAACCGCATTCTGGCGCCCTATATAAATGAAGCCATGCGCTGTGTGCTGGAAGGCGAGCCTATTGAAGCGGTAGACAAGGCGCTGATTAAATTTGGCTTCCCGGTGGGGCCGGTACAGCTGCTGGATGAGGTCGGTATCGATGTCGGCACTAAAATCCTGCCGATTCTGGAACAGGAATATGGCATGCGTTTCGCCGCGCCGGAAGCCTTCGCCGCCGTGCTCAATGATAACCGCAAAGGGCGTAAGAACGGGCGCGGTTTCTATCGTTATCAGGGCGGAAAAAAACGCCCCGATAAAACCATTTACTCTCTGCTGCATATTCAGCCGCAGCATCGGCTGGACGGTGCGCTGATTGCTCAGCGCTGCGTAATGATGATGTTGAATGAGGCGGCACGCTGTCTGGAAGAGGGGATCATCCGCAGCCCGCGCGACGGCGATCTGGGCGCGGTGTTCGGCATCGGCTTTCCTCCTTTCCTGGGCGGTCCTTACCGCTATATGGATAGCCTGGGGATCGCCAATGTGGTTAATACATTAGCCAGCCTGATGCATCAGTACGGCGATCGTTTTTCTCCCTGCGAAGCGCTTCGCCAACGCGCCGAGCGCGGGGAACACTTTTACAATTCATTACCAGAAGTTAATACCCACAATGATTCAGCGGCTTAGGCAGGGTGCAATTTCATTGTGTTGAGTGGCAGATCCCGACAATAGCTCGTTTAATAAACAATCGGTTGACTATACTCAAGGCATTAGGTTACAACACAGCGTTCATTCGCAGAATGAAGCGTCGGACAGCCTGATGATCTGACGATTTTGTTAAACAACAGCGGTGCTTTATGCAAGTTTTTATCATGCGTCACGGCGACGCTGCACTTGAGGCAGCCAGTGATTCGGTTAGGCCTCTTACCCATTGTGGTTGTGATGAATCACGCCAGATGGCGAGCTGGCTAAACAGCCAGACTCTGGATATTGAACGGGTGCTGGTCAGTCCCTACCTGCGGGCAGAGCAGACGCTGGCAACAGTACGTGAAGCCCTGCGGCTGCCGCAGGAGCAGGAAGTCTTACCTGAGCTGACGCCGGGCGGCGATCCGGCGCTGGTGGCCTGCTATCTACAGACTCTGGCGAAAGAGGGCGTGAAATCGGTGCTGGTTATTTCGCATCTTCCCCTGGTGGGCTATCTGGTCTCGGAGCTTTGTCCGCAGGAGCCACCGCCGATGTTTGCTACCTCGGCCATTGCCTGCATCGATTTTGATGCCGAAAAAAGCGAAGGCATTTTAAAGTGGCAGGTTAGCCCCTCTAAGCTGGCAAAAGCGATGTAATCCTCTCGGCCGTCAGGGTAACTCTGGCGGTTGCCACTCTTCTACTTCAATCAGCACCAGCAAGGCCGCATCGCCCCCAAAGGCTTTAGGTGCCTGATGAAACGCCATCACAAAAGGATGCTGTGCCAGCCACAGCGGTGTTTGCTGCTTCAGGACATGCTTGCCGTGACCGTGCATCACGCTGGCGCAAAAGATATGTTCGCGCCGGCAGGCGGCGATCAGCGCGCCCAGTTCCTGTTTGGCCTGCTGCTGCGTTAACCCATGCAGATCGAGAAAAATTTCCGGCGTATAGTCGCCGCGCCGCAGTTTTTTTAATTCATAGTGGCTGACATCACTGCGCACATAGCGTACCGGACCTTGCTCTGCCAGCAGCGGCTGAAACTCATCTGAGAAATAGTGGCTGTTATCCGCCTGTTCCGACAGCTGACGCTTCAGCGAAACTTCTGCTTTTTTACGCACCGGCTTATGCACCAGGGTATCCTGCTTTAGCTTGCGGGTGCCGGTCATCAGCTGACGAAACAGCGCTTTATCATCATCGCTGAGCTGCTCTTTTTTCTTCATAATCTTCAATTATCTGCTGGTTGAAAGTCGCAGGCTGCACGGCCTGTGGGCTACGATAACCCGCATTGTAAACAAAAGTCAGCTTTTTCACCTCGCCGCGCTGAATTCTTGCCCGCTTCATGGCAAACTACCCGCCGTAATTACGGAACGGCCTGTGGAGGGCAACGTGGACAAAATTTTCGTCGATGAGGCAGTGAATGAACTGCATACCATTCAGGACATGCTGCGCTGGGCGGTAAGCCGTTTTGCCGCCGCCAATATCTGGTACGGCCACGGCACGGATAATCCCTGGGACGAAGCTGTTCAGCTGGTTCTGCCTACCCTTTACCTGCCGCTGGATATTCCTGAGGAGATGCGCAACGCGCGCCTGACCTCCAGTGAGCGCCACCGTATCGTTGAGCGCGTTATCCGCCGTGTTAACGAACGGATACCGGTGGCCTACCTCACCAATAAATCCTGGTTTTGCGGTCATGAGTTTTATGTTGATGAGCGCGTGCTGGTGCCGCGTTCGCCAATTGGTGAGCTGATCAATAGCCGTTTCGCCGGACTGGTAAATCGCGCGCCGCAGCATATTCTGGATATGTGTACCGGCAGCGGCTGTATCGCTATCGCCTGCGCCTACGCTTTTCCGGAGGCGGAAGTGGATGCAGTGGATCTCTCAATCGATGCGCTGGCGGTTGCCGAGCAGAATATTGACGAGCACGGTATGATTCATCAGGTTACGCCAATCCGCTCCGACCTGTTCCGCGACCTGCCCAGGCTGCAGTACGATCTGATTGTCACCAATCCGCCCTATGTTGATGCGGATGATATGGATGACCTGCCCAACGAGTATCGGCATGAGCCGGAGCTGGGGCTGGCAGCAGGCAGCGATGGCCTGAAGCTGGTGCGGCGCATCCTCGCCTGCGCGCCGGACTATTTACAGGAGGATGGCGTGCTGATTTGCGAAGTAGGCAACAGCATGGTGCATATGATGGAGCAGTATCCTGACGTGCCCTTTACCTGGCTGGAGTTTGATAACGGCGGCGACGGTGTGTTTATGCTGACCCGTCAGCAAATTATCGACGCACAGCATCATTTCAAATTCTTCAAAGATTAATCGCACAATAACGGAGCCGAGATGGCAGGCAACACGATTGGACAGATTTTTCGCGTCACCACCTTTGGTGAGTCGCATGGCATTGCGCTGGGCTGTATCGTTGACGGCGTACCGCCAGGTATTCCGCTAACCGAAGCGGATTTACAGCGGGATCTTGACCGGCGACGCCCGGGCACCTCGCGTTATACCACCCAGCGGCGTGAACCGGATCAGGTACGCATTCTGTCCGGCGTGTTTGAAGGCGTCACCACCGGCACCAGTATTGGGTTACTGATTGAAAATACCGATCAGCGTTCGCAGGATTACGGCGCAATCAAAGATCTGTTTCGTCCGGGCCATGCCGATTACACCTACGAGCAAAAGTATGGCCTGCGTGACTATCGCGGCGGCGGGCGCTCTTCCGCACGCGAAACGGCGATGCGCGTTGCAGCCGGTGCTATTGCGAAAAAATATTTGCAGATGAAGTTTGGCGTTCAGGTGCGGGGCTATCTGGCGCAGATTGGCGATGTTGCCTGCGAGCTGAAAGACTGGGATCAGGTTGAGCAAAACCCCTTCTTCTGTCCCGATCCCGACAAGCTGGAAGCACTGGACGAGCTGATGCGGGCGCTGAAGAAAGAGGGCGACTCGATTGGCGCGAAAGTGACAGTCGTGGCGGAAAATGTGCCGGTCGGCCTTGGCGAGCCGGTATTTGACCGTCTGGATGCGGATCTGGCCCACGCGCTGATGAGCATCAATGCGGTGAAAGGGATTGAGATCGGCGACGGTTTTGCCGTGGTGAATCAGCGTGGCAGTCAGCATCGCGATGAGATCCGCGCCAGCGGCTTCCAGAGCAACCACGCGGGCGGCATTCTCGGCGGCATCAGCAGCGGCCAGGCGGTGATTGCCCATCTGGCGATGAAGCCCACCTCCAGCATTACCGTGCCGGGTAAAACCATCACCCGCACGGGTGATGAGGTGGAGATGATCACCAAAGGGCGTCACGATCCCTGCGTAGGGATCCGTGCGGTGCCGATCGCGGAAGCAATGATGGCGATCGTGCTGATGGATCATCTGCTGCGCCACCGTGCGCAGTGCGCTGACGTTTCTACCACCATTCCTCGCTGGTAATGATGAAAAAAACGCTTCTTATGCTGGGCGCGCTGCTGTTCAGCGCGTCGACGCTGGCGGCCACGCCGTGGCAGCGCATTACTTCGCCGATCCCCGGCTCGCCGCAGGCGATTGGCGCATTCGCCAACGGATGTGTTATCGGCGCACAGCCGCTGCCGCTGAATAATCCCGCTTATCAGGTAATGCGCCCGGATCAGCGACGCTATTTTGGTCATCCTGACCTGATCCTGTTTATCCAGCGCCTGACGACTCAGGTCCATAATCTGGGGCTGGGGCAGGTGCTGATTGGCGATATGGGCATGGCGGCGGGCGGGCGCTTCAGCAGCGGTCATGCCAGCCATCAGAGCGGGCTGGATGTTGATATCTGGCTGCAGCTACCGAAAAAACGCTGGACGCCGCAGATGCTATTGAAGCCGCAACCGCTTGATTTGGTGAGCGCCGACGGTAAGCGCGTCGTGGCGCGTCACTGGAAGCCGGAGATCGGTAGCCTGATTAAACTGGCAGCGAAAGATGAGCAGGTCACGCGCATTTTTGTCAATCCGGCGATCAAAAAGCAGCTCTGCGCTGATGCCGGTAGCGATCGCGACTGGCTGCGCAAGGTGCGCCCGTGGTTTGCCCACCGTGCCCATATGCATGTCCGCCTGCGTTGTCCGCCGGATAGCCTGGAGTGTCAGGATCAGGCGCCGCCGCCGCCGGGCGATGGCTGCGATGCCGAGCTGGAAAGCTGGTTTTTGCCGAAAAAACCAGGCAGCGGAGCGCCAGTGAAGCGTGAACCGCCGCCGCTGCCGCCATCCTGTCAGGCGCTGCTGGATAAACATTTACTTTAGGACCTTACATGGACTGGTTGGTTGTCACGCCGCAGATGATAGCGGTGCTGTTTTTTGTCGCTATGCTGGCTTCGTTTATCGATTCAATTGCTGGCGGCGGCGGCCTGCTTACCGTGCCTGCGCTGCTGTCAGCCGGGCTAACGCCTGCTCAGGTGCTGGCGACCAACAAACTGCAGGCGGTTGGCGGTTCTTTCTCCGCCAGCCTCTATTTTGTCCGACGCGGCGCGGTATTGCTGCGTGAGCACCGTCTGAATATCGCGATGACCTTTATCGGCGCGGTCTGCGGCACGCTGCTGGTGCAGCATGTGCGCTCCGACTTTTTGCGTCAGGTATTGCCGCTGCTGATTATCGGTATTGGCCTTTACTTTCTGCTAATGCCGCGCTTAGGCGAAGAAGATCGGCAGCGCCGCCTGTACGGCCTACCGTTTGCGCTGGTGGCGGGCGGCACGGTTGGTTTTTACGATGGCTTTTTCGGGCCGGGGGCCGGCTCTTTTTATGCGTTGGCTTTCGTGACGCTGGCCGGTTTCAATCTGGCCAAATCCACCGCGCATGCCAAAGTCCTCAATTTCACCTCTAACTTCGCCAGCCTGCTGTTTTTTATCATGGGCGGCAAAGTGGTGTGGGGTGTGGGGCTGGTGATGCTGCTGGGTTCAATTTGCGGCGCGCGTCTGGGCGCGCGGATGGTGCTGTCGCGCGGACAGAAGCTGATCCGTCCGATGGTAGTAATTGTTTCGGTGGTGATGAGCAGCAAGCTGCTGTATGAAGATTACGGCGCTGCCATTGGTCGCTGGCTCACGCACCTTTTTGGATAATGCTCGTCAATGCGCATGCATAATGCGACAATTTGCGCGTTTTTTTTAGCAGACATATAAGTATATGAACACAACGCACCACTATCAGGACCTGATTAGCGTATTCGATCGTTGTTTCCAGGATGATTTTCAGACGCGTCTAATTAAAGGCGACGATGAACCGATTTATCTTCCGGCGGATGAAACGTCACCCTGGCATCGCGTGGTGTTTGCGCATGGTTATTACGCCAGCGCGCTGCATGAGATATCTCACTGGTGTATTGCCGGTGCCGAGCGTCGCAAGCTGGTTGATTTTGGTTACTGGTATTGCCCCGATGGACGTGACGCCGCCACGCAAAATCAGTTTGAATCCGTTGAGATTAAACCGCAGGCGCTGGAGTGGATGTTCAGCGTCGCGGCGGGCTTTCCCTTCAACGTAAGTTGTGACAATCTCAATGGCGATCATGAGCCGGATCGCATTGCGTTTCAGCGTAAGGTTTATGCTCAGGTAATGCACTATCTTGAAAACGGTATTCCGGCGCGCCCGGCCCGTTTTATCGCTGAACTACAGCGTTTTTATCACACGCCCCCGCTGACGGCGGCGCAGTTTCCCTGGCCGGAAGATCTGCGCTGAACGGAGGCGCGACATAATGAGGAATTGAGATGATCGCAGAATTTGAAACGCGTATTTTGGCCCTGATTGACGATATGGTCGAGCATGCCAGCGATGATGAGCTATTTGCCAGTGGCTACCTGCGCGGTCACCTCACTCTGGCGGTAGTGGAGCTGGAAAAGAGCGGCGAACATACTGCAGAGGCGCTACAGATCCAGGTGCAAAACAGCCTGCAAAACGCTATTGCCGCCGGTGAACTCTCGCCGCGCGATCAGGCGCTGGTGATCGGCATGTGGGATAATCTGTTTTTGCAGGCGCGCCAGCCCGCCTAGTTTTATTAAAAAAACGGCGAAGAGTAACTGACCTTATACCGTGACTGCACGGGGAGGCCAGGCCGATCGTAAAGACGTAAAAAACGTCATCCCTGACAGCTCGGCCCGCGCCTTCCCTGGCGTGGGACGCTTTACTCTTCTGCCGGGCCTCCCCGCGCTGTGGGTGCGGAGTGAGAGTAAAAAGCGGCCCGCAGGCCGCTTTTTACATTTCCTGTACGTACAAACTGCCGTCAGCTCACCGGCTTGCCTTTCAGTAGTTTTCGCACCCAGTAACGATTGGGGTTAAGGGCCGCCAGCGTATCGCGATCCAGCGGTATCGGCTCATCGCACAACTGCGCCGCCAGCACTTCAGCCGCCAGCGGGCCGCTGCATAAACCGCGTGAGCCCAGCGCGCCCAGCACAAACAATCCCGACCATGTTGGAGCAGGCGTTATCTCTGCCAGCGCGTCGCGCTGCTGCGGCAGATTGGCATAGCACGCTAAAAGCGACTCGTAATCCGGCAGATTGCCCGCCATCGGTAAGTGATCGCGTGTTGCGCAGCGCACGCCGTTGCGGGCCTCACCGGCGCTCACGTCCACCGCTTCCGTCCACTCACTTGCGGGCAGACAGTGCCGTAGCCGCTGACGGTTCTCCTGCTGATCCTCTTCACGATAATGCACCGAGGTATCGCCACGATGATAGCTGGCACCAATGCAGTGGGTATTAAACTGCGGGCTGACCGGCGTCAGATAACCTTCATAACACAACACCTGCCTGAGTTCGGTTAAACCGGGCGCGGTTGGAATATGGCTCACCTGGCCGCTAACCGGATAGACCGGCAGCTTAGCGCTTTGCGCCAGCGCGCTAATGGCATGACCATTCGCCAGCACCAGGTTCTGATGCTGCTGATCCGGCGCGTCGGCAAACCGTAGCCGCCAGCCGTTATCCGTTTTTTCCAGCTGCTCTAAGCGATGTTGCCAGTGAACCTGTAGTCCCTGCTGCTGAGCCAGCGTAAACAGCGCCGTGGTGAGCTCTGCCGGGGCCAGCCAGCCGCCAGCAGGATAATGAATGCCGCCGCAGCCGAGCGACACGCCTGCAAGCTGTTCGGCTTGCCCGACATCCACGCCCTGCGCCAGAGCTTCAGGCAGCCCCATTGCCAGCATATGCTGAATTTTATCGTGACTCTTTTGATCCCACGCCAGCTGCGTTACGCCGCACCAGTCATGGGCAAAAGCCACCGGCAGGCTGTCATAGAGCCGCCGCGCAAAGCTGAAGGCGGCGGGGAAAAACTGAGCCAGCGCCGGATCGTGCTGGTTAAGCAGTGGATAGAGCGCGCCCTGACGGTTGCCGGAGGCGTTTTGCGCCGGCGCATCGTCAGCACAGTAGAGCGTAACCCGTTTGCCACGGCGCAGCAGCGCCAGCGCCAGCAGTATGCTGGCGATACCGCCGCCGATAAGAGCAATCTCCTCGCCAGTGGCAGGAGTGCGCGCATACCAGGGAGCGGAACGGGGCAGAGCAGGCGCATCAGCCAGCGTACCGCACAGCATTTCACGTTTATGACCAAAACCTTTACGCCTGGTCACTGCAAAGCCCGCTTGTTGCAGTCCACGCCGCACAAAACCAGCGGCGGTAAAGGTGGCGAAGCTGCCGTCAGCGCGCGCCAGTCGCGCCATCGCCTCAAACAGCGCGGGCGTCCACATCTCTGGGTTTTTAGAGGGCGCAAAGCCATCAAGAAACCAGGCATCCACGCTACGCAGCAGGCTGTCATCAAAATGATGAATAAGCGTATTAACATCGCCGAACCAGAGATCCAGCGTGACGCGTCCGCCATCCAACAGCAAACGATGGCATCCAGGTAGCGCCAATGGCCACTGCTGACGCAGTTGTGCAGCATATGGCTCCAGTTCTGGCCAGCTTCTGTGGGCGGCCGCGAGGTCCTGCTGAGTCAGCGGAAACTTCTCCATGCTGATAAAGTGCAGGCGCTGCAAAGTTGCCTGCGGGCGCGCCTGATGAAAGCGATCAAAAGCGCGCCACAGCGTCAAAAAATTAAGGCCGGTGCCAAAACCGGTCTCTGCGGCAATAAATAAGGCGCGTGAATGCGTGGCAAAGCGGGCGGGCAGATTATTGCCGCCCAGAAAGACATACTGGGTCTCTTCCAGACCGTTCTGGTTAGAAAAATAGACGTCGTCAAATTCTCGGGATACAGGTGTACCCTGATCGTTCCAGTCCAGTTTTGCATGTTCTATCGGAATGTTTTTCAACGGGAATGGCTCACTTATCAGGCAGTGCCGCGATTTTAGCGAGAGCGGTCACATCACGCAAATTTACACAACTATTTTGCTGATCGGACTTGTTCGGCGTACAAGTGTAAGCTAGAGTGCCTGCTAAAACCTAATTATGATGATGGAAGAGGTATTTGATGAAACGTGCAGTGATTACTGGCCTGGGAATCGTTTCCAGCATTGGCAACAACCAGGAAGAAGTCCTGGCATCTCTGCGTGAAGGTCGCTCTGGCATTACCTTCTCTCAAGAGATGAAAGATTCCGGCATGCGTAGTCACGTCTGGGGTAACGTTAAGCTTGATACCACCGGCCTCATCGATCGCAAAATCGTGCGTTTTATGAGTGATGCGTCCATTTATGCCTATCTTTCAATGGCTGAAGCGATTAAAGACGCTGGGCTGAGCGACGAAACCTACCAAAATAATCCGCGTGTGGGCCTGATTGCCGGTTCCGGCGGCGGTTCTCCGCGTTTCCAGGTGTTTGGCGCTGATGCTATGCGTAGCCCGCGCGGCCTGAAAGCAGTGGGTCCATATGTAGTAACCAAAGCGATGGCCTCTGGCGTTTCTGCCTGCCTGGCGACGCCGTTCAAAATCCACGGCGTTAACTACTCCATTAGCTCCGCCTGCGCCACTTCCGCGCACTGTATCGGTAACGCGGTAGAGCAGATCCAGTTGGGTAAACAGGATATCGTTTTTGCCGGCGGCGGCGAAGAGCTGTGCTGGGAAATGGCCTGTGAGTTTGATGCCATGGGCGCGCTTTCTACCCGTTATAACGACACGCCAGAAAAAGCGTCCCGTACTTATGATGCCAACCGTGACGGCTTTGTTATCGCTGGCGGCGGCGGTATGGTTGTAGTTGAAGAGCTGGAACATGCGCTGGCGCGTGGCGCGCATATCTACGCAGAGATCGTGGGCTACGGCGCAACCTCCGACGGCGCTGATATGGTTGCCCCGTCAGGCGAAGGCGCAGTGCGCTGCATGAAAATGGCGACGCAGGGCGTGGATACCCCTATCGACTATATCAATACCCACGGCACCTCAACGCCGGTTGGCGATGCGAAAGAACTGGGTGCGATTCGTGAAGTGTTTGGCGAGAACCAGCCGGCCATTTCCGCAACCAAAGCCATGACCGGTCACTCGCTGGGTGCCGCAGGCGTACAGGAAGCGATCTACACCCTGCTGATGCTGGAGCACGGTTTTATCGCGCCAAGCATTAACGTGGAAGAGCTGGATCCGGTGGCGGAAGGAATGAACATCGTTACCACGCCAACCGAACGTCAACTGACCACGGTGATGTCCAACAGCTTCGGCTTTGGCGGCACCAACGCAACGCTGACGCTGCGTAAATATCAGTAATCGTTTAATGAAAAGCCCGGCGAAAGCCGGGCTTTTTTGTATCTGCAATCTGCTATCGTCATGATATTGCGTAAACTCTCACGTTACCAACGCATTCAGACCAGTGCTCTGCTGGCGTGATGGACGCGGTAACTGACCTGCGTCCGCAATATTCAGGAGATACATGACGAATGTCCGAGACGACAATCAATTCATCTTCCCGGAGTACGGCTTTAGTTGCCTGCACCTCCTTCGCGGTATTTTTAACCTATTTGACCGCAGGCCTGGCGCTGCCGGTTATTCCGCTGTTTGTACATCAGGAGCTGGGTTACAGCAATCTCATGGTCGGCGTGGCGGTGGGTATCCAGTTTTTCGCCACGCTGTTGACGCGTGGACTGGCCGGCAAGCGGGCCGATCGCCACGGCGCAAAAATCACTACCCAGCAGGGCATGATGGCAATCGCGTTGGTTGGCGTCGCCTATTTGCTGGCGGCTCAGCTGGCGCTGCCAGCGGCAGGGAAATTCGCGCTGCTGGCGCTGGGACGACTGCTGTTAGGGTTTGGCGAAAGCCTGCTGTTGACCGGCAACATGACCTGGGGACTGGGGCTGGTCGGGCCGAAGCGCTCCGGCCTTGTAATGTCCTGGAACGGCATGGCCATCTATGGCGCGCTGGCGGCTGGCGCGCCGCTGGGGCTGTGGATCCATGCGCACTGGGGGTTTAGCGGGCTGGGCATCGTTGCGCTTGTCCTGCCGCTGCTGGCACTGGGGTTGAACAGCAGGATCCGGACGGTTCCAACCCAGAGCGGCGAACGCCCATCGCTGTGGCGCGTGGTGGGGCAAATTCTGTCACCGGGCAGCGCGCTGGCGCTGCAGGGCGTGGGTTTTGCAGTCATTGGCACCTTTACTTCGCTATGGTTTGCAGAGCGTCACTGGGGCAATGCGGGTTTTGCCCTGAGCGCCTTTGGCGGTGCTTTTGTATTGATGCGCATCTTTTTTGGCAACTTGCCTGACCGTTTGGGCGGCGTGCGCGTTGCGGTAGCTTCACTGGCCATTGAGGCGGCTGGACTGGTGCTGCTGGGATTTTCATTCAACGGCTGGATGGCGCTGGCGGGCGCGGCGCTGACCGGCTGCGGCTGTTCGCTGGTCTTCCCGGCATTGGGCGTGGAAGTGGTGAAACGCGTAGCGCCGCAGGTGCGAGGCACGGCGCTGGGCGGATTCGCTGCCTTTCAGGATGTGGCCTACGGCATCAGCGGACCGCTGACCGGCCTGCTGGCGACCTCGCTGGGGTATGGCTCGGTTTATTTTGCCGCTGCCGCATGTGCTTTGCTTGGCCTGCTGCTGTCGCTGTTAATGGTGCGTCAGGTAAAAACACCATCCGCACCATAATAGCGCTTATCATTACTGGCGGGCATAGATTCAGAACAGGCCCGCCAGCCGGTTCACGCCGCTGATGATTTCCGCGCGCTCCAGCGCGGAAAACCCCAGCAGCCAGCCCTGCTGTTCCGGCATATCGTTGAGCCAGCAGGGTGCCAGACGCGGCAACAGCAGCTGTTGCGCCGCCGCTCGTGCGGTCAGCTCAGCTTCATTCCCTTTACGCAGTAAAACCGTCATCTGCAGTCCGCCACGGCAGGGCAGCACCTCCAGCTGGTCGGGCAACAGCTCGGCAAGCCGTTCCTGCAGCAGATCACGCCGGCTGTGATAAAGCTGGCGCATCAGCCGCAGATGCGCTGCGTAATGGCCCTGCTCAATAAAGGCTGCGGTCACCGCCTGCGGCAGCTGTGCGCTGTGCCCATCCATCACGCTTCGTAAACGGATCAGCGGCGTCACCAGCGGCTCAGGCACCACCATCCATGCCAGACGCAGCGAAGGGAACAGCGATTTGGAAAAGGTGCCAAGATAGATGGTGCGCTGTGGCGCCAGTCCCTGCATGGCGGGCATCGGCTGCGCGTCGTACCAGAATTCGCTGTCGTAATCATCTTCGATAATCCAGCTTTGCCGCTTTTCCGCCAGCGCCAGCCACGCCAGCCGACGTTCAAGGCTAAGCGCCGGGCCAATGGGATATTGATGCGAGGGCGTCAGATAGATAAGCCGTGGCGTACCGTCGCCGGGTATGGCTCCCTGCTCATCAACCGCTATGCCAGTCACGCGCGCGCCTGCACTATGAAAAGCGTGGCGTGCCCCGGGATAGCCCGGATTTTCCATCCACACCTCTTCGCCGCTGTCGAGCAGTAGCAGCGCCAGCATCTGTAATGCCTGCTGTGAGCTGGTTAACACCAGCAGCTGCTCAGGCTCACAGCGCACGCCGCGCGCCTGAGCCAGCCAGGTGCTTAATGCCTGACGCAGCGGCAGCCAGCCTTGTGGATCGCCATAACGCATCAGGGTGTTGCCATGCACTCTTTGCTGGCGAGCGGTGAGCCTGCGCCACAGCTCGTGAGGAAATGCGCGCAGTTCCGGCGAGCCAGCGGCAAAAGCGTGAGGAAAGGGCGGATCCTGGCAGCCTCCGCTGGCGATGACCGTTGCCGCTCGTGCTGAAGGGGTAAAGGGCAACGCGGCGGCGGATCTGCTGGCAGCGGGAGCGCGCACCGTAATAGCGACAAACGTTCCCTGGCCGGTTTTGCGATGCAGATAGCCTTCGCTTTCCAGTTGGCCGTAGGCGGCCTCTGTCGTTACCCGTGACAGTTTTAGCTCAGCGGCCAATAAACGCGAAGAGGGCAGACGGCTTCCTGCTGGCAGACTGCCTTCGCTAATGGTCTGACGCAGCGCGCCGCAGAGCCGGTCACGCCGGGTCGCGCCCGTTTGGGTAGCATAAAGCATGGAGATACGTGCGCTAAGCGAGGCCATAATGGGTCTTATCAGCAAAGAATAATCGGTATCAGTCATCATACCGAAGAGCCGCTATGATGGCAGAAAAACCAACGGAGAAAAAACATGTCAATCACTTCCAGCGTTCTGGCTTTCCCCCCACCTGAAGCGGAGGCCAGCGCAGCCTGGCTGGCGCATAAACTGGCGCATTATGCGGATGCATGGGACGTAGCTGAAGACTTAGCCAATGGTGTAACGGAGATCGTGGTAATAGATGCGCGTTCAGCGCAGGCGTGGCAGGCCGGGCATATCTGCGGCGCAGTGAATTTTCCCCATCGCGATATGACGCCGGAGAGTCTGGCGCGCCTCGATCGCAGCAAGGTCTATATCACCTACTGCGATGGCATCGGCTGCAATGGTTCGACTAAGGCGGCGTGGAAACTGGCCAGCGCCGGGCTGCGGGTAAAGGAGCTGATCGGCGGACTCGATTTTTGGCGTCGCGACCAGCATCCGGTTGTTACAGGAGATAGCCCTGGCGAATGGCCGCAGCAGGCTACGGCGCGTGACTGCGGCTGTTAATTAAAACAGCAGCCAAAGCAGGCCAATAACCAGCAGCACTATCAGCGCAGCCAGAGCAGGCCGGTTCGCCAGCGGCTGCAGCGGCGCCGGAAGCCAGGGAACCAGCGGGTTATAGATGGGTTGCGGATTAATATCGCTGGCTACGCGCGGCGTCTCGCTGTCGCTAATGCGCTCGGCGCGACGGGAAAACAGCAGGTTCAGCAGATCCTGCGCCTGCGCGGTAGTCAGAATGGTCTGCGGCGTCGCCTGGAAATTTTGCAGGCTGTACGTTTCTAACATCTGCTGTTCAGCGTTATCCAGCGGATGCTTCAGCGCGGCCTCCAGCATATGCAGCGTCGGGGCATGCTGCTGGCTCAGTGTCTGACGAACCTGCAAATATTGCGTCAGCAGCGGAAAGTGGCGTAACGGGATAGGATCGCCGCTTTTCAGACCGACCAGCTTCAGGGTCGATGACCAGACCGTTGAGGGCTGCTCGCCGGTTGCGGCCGCCAGTTTGACCACTTGTTGATTCAGCGTCTGATGTTCTGCAGGCAGCAGCGAGCGATCGCTGTTGCGCGTTAATTGCGGCTGCGGAATGGTCATTTGACCGTTCTGCAACATGGTCAGCACCTGACGTAGCTGATCCTGCGACAGCGAACTGAGCACCGTATGACCAAAATGCTGGCGGATAAAATCGCTAACGGCCTGGCGATTATTGCCCTGCGGCAGCAGCTCGGTCAGCTGGTGTAACAGTTGGCGGGTCGCGTGATTATTTTGTACCTGCGTAAGCCTGCCATTAAGGAAGTTTTCCGCAGCGGGGAAGTGGCGCGACTGCAACTCGGCATCGTTTTTCACTCCCACCTCGCGGCGTAATCCCGCCCACAGCTCAGGCGCTTTCAGGGTACTGAGCGACATAATGCGCACCACCAGCCTTTCCAGCGTAGTGCGCTGGCCAGGAGAAAGCGGTTGCTCGCCGGGCGTGCCGCCGCTGCGCGGGGCCTGGCCGGATACGCCGGGTACAGTAGTACGATCGCCCTGGGGCGCGCCGGGGCCAGTAAGAGGTTGCATGGCGGAATCCTTAAAACGGCAGGTCAATATCCGGGGCGCGCCGGAAAAGTAGAATAGTCGGCTATGATACCAATCCTGGCGCGGAAAATGTAGGGAATCAGGTGGGATAATTCATTACCGGCGGCGTTTATTACGGGCAGATGCGGGGAAGTCGCAGCACCGGCCCGATTCAGCGCGGAAAAAGCGTACAATCTTAGCGCGTCAGGCCGCTGGATCGTTAGCCGCACGCTGAGCGGCAGTCAGCGGTATGCGCAGGCGCTGCGCCACAATCACGCCAAGCAGCGTAATGCCGCCGCCGATAAAATGATAGCTTTGCAGGGTTTCATGCAAAAACAGCACGGCAATTATCGCAGTAAATATCGGCACCAGATTCATGAAAATGCTGGTGGTGCTGGCACCCATGCGCAGTACACCCTGGATCCAGAGGAACGGCGCGATAATCGAGGCGGGAATACCGGCAAACAGCACCAGCGGGATATTCTGGGCGTTCAGGCTGATATCCGGCGCACGTAAAAAACCGGGAAGTAGCAACAGTACACCGAAGAAAATCTGCATATAGAGGCTTTGCCAGCCCGGCAGGGTAAGCGCCCAGCGCCGGGTCAGGACACCATAGAGTGCGTACGAGGTTGAGGCGGCAAACATCATGAGTTCGCCTTTGCCCATGCCGTGCGTCAGCAGCTGAGCCGGGTTCCCCTGGCTTACCAGCCAGGTCAGCCCGCCGAATGAAAGCAGGCTTCCCAGCAGAATTCCCAGCGTCGGCGCAACACGCAGAATAACCACGCTTAACAGTACCGTCAGCAGCGGGATCAGCGCGTTCAGGATGCCCATAAACAGAGCAGTCACGCTGTGCGCTGCGTAATAGGTCAGACACTGGTACAGCACCATACCCAACAGGCCAAGCACCAGCAGCTTCCACCATACCTGCGCCACCTCACGACGGTTGCGCCAGACGGCAGGCAGCACAAAGGGCGTTAGCGCCAGCAGCGCCAGCAGCCAGCGATAAAGGGAGATGGCCGCCGGATCGATAGCGCCAGCGGAAAGCTTGCTGACAATGGCGTTAACCGACCAGATCAGCACCGCAAACAGGGGAAATAAAAAGCTCATAATGGTTTCAACGTCTTTGAATCAATAGTGGACAGTGTACGCTTGTCCGTTTTCAGACAGATAGTTAATATCAGACAAAATGTATCACTGACCGGACAGACAGGCGTTCGGCGCAGCCGGGAGAAAAGATGGTTCAGCTTGTTTATCAGGAACCCGCCTTTGCCAGCGATTTCCGTTTCTTCCTGCGTTATGAGCAAACCAATGCCCGTACGGAATATTTGCCGCACGCGCACCGCTGGGGGCAACTAATTTTTGTCGAAGGGAACGTATTGCAGATAGAGGTGGAGGGCAAACGTCTGCTGACACCCGCCGCGTTCCCGGTCTGGATCCCGCCTGAGCATCAACATGCCAGCTATAACCATAAGCATACCCGGCTACTGACCTTTAATATCGCTGTGGAACGCTGCGTCGGCATGCCGCAGCAGGCTTGTCTGATCCAAAGCGGTCCGATCGTTAAGGCGATTATGGCCGATTTTGCCGCGCGGCAGCTGCATATACCGCAGATCACGGCTGATTTACGCCTCTGCGAAGTGGTGCTGGATCAACTGTTGCAGGCGCCAGTGCAGGAGAGCTATCTGCCGCGCTCCGATGATAAATATCTGGCGCCGGTGCTGCAGGCGCTGGAAAACTATCCCGGTGATAACCGTACGCTGGCGCAGTGGGCGAAGCAGGTCTATACCACCGAGCGTACGCTGGCGCGGCGCTGCCAGGCTCAGTTGGGGATGACTTTTAGCGAGTGGCGACAGCGGCTGCGATTCCTGCAGGCAATTTCGCTGCTGGAGCAGGGGATGCAGGTGCAGGATATTGCGCTGGAACTGGGCTACAGTTCCTCTTCCGCGCTGATCGTTATGTTTCAGCAGCAGGCGGGCACCACGCCGGAACGCTACCGGGCGCGTGGACGGCACGTCGCGGCATGAATTCCCTGTCTGGATATGGCAACATAACCGCCAATTTTTCAGCTGATGCAGGAAAGCCGTTGTGAAAATTCTGGTAGATGAAAATATGCCTTATGCCCGTGAGCTATTTAGCCGCACCGGGGAAGTGGTTGCGGTACCTGGTCGGCCCGTTCCCACCGAGGCACTGAACGATGCGGATGCGCTGATGGTACGCTCGGTCACCAAGGTGAATGAGGCGCTGCTGGGCGGCAAAGGGATAAAGTTTGTTGGCACCGCCACGGCGGGCACCGATCATGTCGATGAGGATTTTCTGGCGCGCGCCGGGATTGGCTTTTCCGCTGCGCCCGGCTGCAACGCCATCGCCGTAGTGGAATACGTTTTTTCTGCGCTGCTGATGCTGGCGGAACGCGATGGCTTTCAGCTAAGCGATCGCACCGTGGGGATTGTGGGCGTCGGCAACGTTGGCGGGCGTCTGCAAAAACGGCTCGAAGCGCTGGGCATTAAGACGCTGCTGTGCGATCCGCCACGTGCCGATCGCGGCGACGCGGGTGAGTTTCATTCACTGGAGAAGCTGGTGGCGGAAGCGGATGTGCTGACCTTCCATACGCCGCTGCATAAAGCGGGGCCTTATCAGACGCTGCACCTGGCCGATGAAACGCTGCTGCAGGCGTTGCAGCCGGACTCGATTTTAATCAATGCCTGCCGTGGATCGGTGGTGGATAACGCCGCCTTGCTGCGGGTGCTGCAGCAGCGTCGCGATTTAAGCGTGGTGCTGGATGTGTGGGAACCGGAGCCGGATCTGAACGTGGCGCTGCTGGAGCGGGTAGATATCGGCACCCCGCATATTGCTGGCTATACGCTGGAAGGAAAAGCGCGCGGCACCACGCAGGTATTTGAAGCCTGGACGCGCTTTATCGGTCAGGCGCAGCAGGTGGCGCTGGAGACGCTGCTGCCTGCGCCGGAGTTTGACCGCATTACGCTGCGCGGCCCGCTGGATCAGCCAACGCTAAAACGTCTGGCGCATCTGGTGTATGATGTGCGCCGCGATGATGCGCCGCTGAGAAAAGTCGCAGGCCAGCCCGGTGAATTTGATCGCCTGCGCAAGCAATATCTGGAACGACGCGAATGGTCATCGCTGCGGGTTGAGTGTGATAACGCTGACGCGGCGGCGCTGCTGCAAAAGCTGGGCTTTAATGCGGTCCATCAGCCAGCATAACCCTTATTATTTCGCCTGCGCTTATCGCAGGGGAATAATCTGAATCAACGGGCGGTGAATATCACCGCCTTCTGTTTTTATGTCATTGTCTGGAGTAAACCAACATGTCTGACGGCTGGAATATTGCGCTTTTAGGCGCGACAGGCGCAGTAGGGAACGCTTTACTGGAGTTGCTGGCCGAACGCCAGTTCCCGGTTGGTGAAATGTATTTGTTGGCAAGCGAGCGTAGCGCTGGAGAAAGCGTACGGTTTGCCGGGCACTCTTTGCGCGTTCAGGACGCCAGTGAATTTGACTGGTCGCAGGCGCAGCTGGCCTTTTTTGTGGCCGGTCGCGATGCGTCGGCGCGCTACGCAGAGGAAGCGGCCAGCGCAGGTTGTCTGGTGATTGACAGCAGCGATCTGTTTGCGCTGGAACCGGATGTGCCGCTGGTGGTGCCGGATGTGAATCCTCAGGTGCTGGCGGACTACCGTAACCGCAATATCATTAGCGTTGCGGACAGCCTGACCAGTCAGCTGCTGAGCGCCATCAAGCCGCTTACCGATCAGGCCGGTCTGGGCCGTCTGCAGGTGACTAATCTGCTGTCGGTATCGGCGCACGGCAAGGCGGCGGTAGATTCGCTGGCGGGCGAAAGTGCGCGTCTGCTGAACGGCCTGCCAGCCGAAGAGCATCACTTTGGCCGTCAGTTAGCGTTTAA
The DNA here is from genome assembly GCF_050113845.1 of Pantoea sp. FN0305. Classification (NCBI taxonomy): domain Bacteria; kingdom Pseudomonadati; phylum Pseudomonadota; class Gammaproteobacteria; order Enterobacterales; family Erwiniaceae; genus Pantoea; species Pantoea sp. FN0305. The sequence continues at coordinate 347,546 of NZ_JBNJSN010000001.1, forward strand.
CCTGTTACCGCAGTTGCCGGACAACACCGGCAGCGTGGAAAGCGAACGTCGTCTGGTTGAGCAGGTGCGTAAAGTGCTGCAGGACGAAGGATTACCGATCGCGGTCAGCAGCGTGCAGGCGCCGGTGTTTTACGGCAATGCGCAGATTGTGCATCTGGAAAGCCTGCGTCCGCTTTCAGCGGAAGAGGCGCGCGATGAGCTGTCGCGCATCGATGAGATTGTGTTGTCGGATGAAAACAACTATCCGACTCAGGTAACGGATGCCTCAGATAATGCCAATCTCAATGTGGGTTGTCTGCGTAACGATTACGGTATCCCGGAACTGCTGCAGTTCTGGTCGGTGGCCGATAACGTGCGCTTCGGCGGCGCGCTGATGGCGATAAAAACTGCTGAAAAGCTGGTACAGGAGTATCTGTACTAATGACGCAGGCGGTTAACCCGGGCGTCAGTAAACTGGCGCTCGGTATTGAATATGACGGCAGCCGTTATTATGGCTGGCAGCGACAGCAGGAAGTGCGCAGCGTGCAGGCACGTCTGGAGCAGGCACTGTCGCAGGTGGCAAACCATGACGTTACGGTATTTTGTGCCGGACGTACCGATGCGGGCGTACACGGCACCGGCCAGGTGGTGCATTTTGAAACCACGTCGGTACGGAAAGACGCCGCCTGGACGTTGGGCGTCAACGCTAATTTGCCGGACGATATTGCTGTGCGTTGGGTAAAAGCGGTGCCGGACGAATTTCATGCGCGCTTTAGCGCAACGGCGCGGCGTTATCGCTATGTGATTTATAATCACCGGCTGCGTCCGGCGATTTTGCACGGTGGCGTAACGCATTTTCATCTGCCGCTGGATGTGGAAAAAATGCACCGCGCCGGGCAGTGTTTGTTGGGCGAAAACGACTTTACCTCGTTTCGTGCGGTGCAGTGCCAGTCGCGCACGCCCTGGCGTAATGTGATGCACCTTAACGTCAGCCGCCACGGCGGTTATGTGGTGGTAGATATCAAGGCCAACGCGTTTGTCCATCATATGGTGCGCAATATCGTTGGCAGTTTGCTGGAGATCGGCTGCGGCAATCAGCCTGAAGGCTGGATGGCTGAGCTGCTGGCGGCCAAAGATCGTAAGCTGGCCGCCGCAACGGCCAAAGCGGAGGGACTTTATCTGGTCGCCGTTGATTACCCGGCGCATTTTGCTTTACCCCGGCCCCCGATGGGGCCGCTGTTTCTCGAAGATTAACTTTCAGGCGCTGCCGCTCACTAAGGAAGAGTTATGGATCTAATCCATTTTGTTGTTGATTTTATCCTGCATATTGATGTCCATATGGCCGAGCTGGTGGCGCAGTATGGCATGTGGGTATACGCCATTCTGTTTCTGATTTTGTTTTGCGAAACCGGACTGGTGGTGACGCCGTTTTTACCCGGCGATTCGCTGCTGTTTGTTGCAGGCGCGCTGGCGGCGCTGCCGGATAACGATCTCAACGTGCATGTTATGGTAACGCTGCTGGTGATCGCTGCGGTGCTGGGCGATGCGGTTAACTACACTATTGGGCGGCTGTTTGGCGCACGGCTCTTCAGCAATCCCAACTCGCGTATTTTCCGCCGCAGCTATCTGGATAAAACCCACGCTTTTTACGAGCGTCACGGCGGAAAAACCATTATTCTTGCGCGCTTCGTGCCGATCGTCCGCACCTTTGCGCCGTTCGTCGCGGGCATGGGACATATGTCTTATCGCCATTTCGCGCTGTTTAACGTAGCCGGCGCGCTGCTGTGGGTGCTGTTGTTCTCTTATGCGGGCTACTTCTTTGGCGCGCTGCCGATGGTTCAGGAAAATCTGAAGCTGTTGATTGTGGCGATCATCGTGGTATCGATACTGCCGGGCGTGGTGGAAGTGTGGCGTCATCGCCGTGCGGCCCGCCAGCAAAAACAGCCTTAAGCTATCGGCGCTAACGGGTATGACCAGATTTTTATCCACAGCGCGTAATGGTTATGGTTTAATGAGCGACATTTATGGTCTGCTGAAGACGGCTTCAGCAGCAACAAGAAAAACTGGTCTCACCAGGTTCAAACAGAAAGGTCATCAATGAGCTGGATTGAACGAATTCTCAATAAGAGCACAATTACCCCGTCGCGCAGAGCAAACATTCCTGAAGGGGTCTGGACAAAATGCGACAGCTGCGGGCAGGTGCTTTACCGTGCCGAGCTGGAGCGCAACCTGGAAGTTTGCCCAAAATGCGACCATCACATGCGTATGCATGCGCGCGAGCGCCTGCACAGCCTGTTAGATCAGGGCACGCTGGTTGAGTTGGGTAGCGAACTGGAACCGAAAGACGTTCTCAAGTTCCGCGACTCCAAAAAGTATAAGGATCGCCTGGCTGCGGCGCAGAAAGAAACTGAAGAGAAAGACGCGCTGATCGTCATGAAGGGCACGCTGCACAGCATGCCAATTGTGGCCGCTGCGTTTGAATTCTCCTTTATGGGCGGCTCAATGGGCTCCGTCGTCGGCGCGCGCTTTGTCCGTGCCGTAGAGCAGGCGCTGGAAGATAACTGCCCGCTGATCTGTTTCTCCGCCAGTGGCGGCGCCCGTATGCAGGAAGCGCTGATGTCGCTGATGCAGATGGCGAAAACCAGTGCAGCGCTGGCGAAAATGCGTGAGCGCGGTCTGCCTTATATTTCTGTATTAACCGACCCGACCATGGGCGGCGTTTCCGCCAGTTTCGCCATGCTGGGCGACCTGAACGTGGCGGAGCCGAAAGCGCTGATTGGTTTTGCCGGCCCGCGCGTGATTGAGCAGACGGTACGTGAAAAACTGCCGCCGGGCTTCCAGCGCAGCGAGTTCCTGATTGAAAAAGGCGCGATCGATATGATTATCCGCCGTCCGGAAATGCGCTATAAACTGGCGAGCCTGCTGGCGAAAATGCAGAATCTGCCTGCGCCGCTGCCCGATCACGTTGATCAGCCGGACGAGCCGAAATCGGAAAGCCAAGAGGCCTGACAGATGATGGAAAGGCGTCTTTCACGACGCCTTTCACCAATGAACCGTAACCTTGTGAACGGGATCCATGGAAAATCTTCACCTTCCTCAAGCCACGTCGCCTCTGGCCGCGTGGCTTTATTATCTTGAGCGTCTGCATACGCAGGCCATCGATCTCGGTCTGACGCGCGTTGAACGCGTAGCCCGTACGCTCGATCTGTTAAAACCCGCCCCCTGTGTGTTTACCGTTGCCGGCACTAACGGCAAAGGCACCACCTGCCGCACCCTGGAGACGCTGCTGATAGCCGCCGGTTATCGCGTTGGCGTTTACAGCTCGCCGCATCTGCTGCGCTATACCGAGCGGGTGCGTATTCAGGGCGATGAACTGCCGGAAACGGCGCATACCGCCAGCTTTGCGGCGATTGAAGCAGGGCGCGGCGAAACCTCGCTGACCTATTTTGAGTTCAGTACGCTCTCGGCGCTGCAGCTGTTTAAACAGGCGGCGCTGGACGTGGTGATTCTGGAAGTGGGGCTGGGTGGTCGTCTTGATGCCACCAATATCGTGGATGCGGACGTGGCGGTGATCACCAGTATCGCGCTGGACCATACCGACTGGCTGGGACCGGATCGTGAAAGCATTGGCCGTGAAAAGGCGGGCGTTTTCCGCGCAGGCAAACCTGCCGTGGTCGGCGAGCCTGACATGCCGCAGAGTATCGCCCAGGTGGCGCAGGAAAAAGGCGCGCAGCTGCTGCAGCTGGACCGCGACTGGCGCTGGCAATCGCAGGAGAGCGGCTGGCGTTTTTGCAATGCCAGCATAACGCTGGAAAATCTGCCACTGCCGCAGGTGCCGCTGCCTAACGCGGCCACCGCACTGGCGGCACTGAGCGCCTCTGGCCTGCACGTCAGCGAAGCGATTATTCGTCAGCATCTGGATAAAGCGGTGCTGCCGGGACGCTTCCAGACCGTGGCACAGCAGCCGCAGGTGATTCTGGACGTGGCGCACAATCCACATGCAGCAGGTTATCTGGCCGCACGACTGGCGCAGCTGCCAAAAGCGGGGCAGGTGCATGCGGTAGTGGGCATGCTGCATGATAAAGATATTGCCGGTACGTTGGCATCTCTGGCACCGCAGGTTGATTGCTGGTATTTAGCGCCGCTGGAAGGCCCGCGCGGTGCCAGCGCAGAGCAGCTAATGGCCGAGCTACAAACGGATCGGGCAATCGCCTTTGGTTCTGTTACCGAAGCATGGCAGGCCGCCATGCAGCAGGCAGCTGTACAGGATATTGTGCTGGTATGTGGATCATTCCATACCGTGGCACAGGTCATGGAAGCGATGGAAACGGAGAAGGGCAGTGGCAAGTAAGTTTCAGAACCGTTTAGTCGGCACGGTTATTCTGGTCGCCGTTGGCGTCATTGTATTGCCGGGCCTGCTTGACGGGAAAAAAAAGCATTATAAAGAGGAATTTGCAGCGATCCCGCTGGTGCCGAAACCGGACGATCAGCAGGATAGCGATATGGTGCCGCCGGTCACGCAGTCGCTGCCATCCCAGCCGCCAGAAGGCGCTGGCGCGGCGATCGGAGGCGACAGTAATCGTCCGCAGCAGACGGGCGATAACGGCGCTGCGATACCGCAGCCCAACAGCGAACCATCGGTAGTCGCGCCGCCGCCGGTGGTGCAGTCGCCGCCACAAGTGAAAACAGAGCGACCGAAGCCGGTTGAGCAACCGAAACCGAAGCCTAAGCCAGTAGAAACGCCGAAGCCGAAACCGGTAGAGACGCCAAAGCCGGTGGAAACGCCGAAACCGGCAGAGCAAACGGCCCCGACAGGGCAAGCCTGGATGGTACAGCTGGGCGCGCTGAAAAATGCTGCCAAGGTGAATGAGATTGTGGCGCAGCTGCGTCTCTCCGGCTATCGTGCCTGGACCGTGCCGTCAACGCCGGTACAGGGGCAGATTACCCGCATCTACGTTGGTCCGGATGCCTCAAAGGCTAAAATGCAGGCTGCGGTAGGCGAACTGAAAAGTATCTCTGGCCTGAGCGGCGTGGTTAAACCTTACAGCGCACGCTAAAGAGCCCGCGCAGCAGTGGATCCCCGCACGGGGATTGCCGCTGCGCCTGCTCCCGCTGCGGTTTTTTTATTCGCTTTTTTATTTTTATGGGATGGGGAAAACGCTACGCAAACGTTTTCTTTTTCTGTTAGAATGCGCCCCGAACTGGATGCAGGGGCACTGTCGCTGGAAGAGTTCATGGTCTGGATAGATTACGTCATCATTGGGATTGTTGGTTTTTCTGCTCTTGTCAGCCTGATTCGTGGGTTTGTTCGGGAAGCTTTATCTCTTATCACCTGGGGATGCGCATTCTTTGTTGCCAGTCATTACTATCCCTTCCTTGCTGTCTGGTTCACCGGATTTGACGATCAGCTGGTGCGCAACGGTATTGCCATCGCCGTTCTCTTTATTGCTACCCTGATTGTCGGAGCAATAGTGAACTATGTGATTGGCTCGCTGGTCGAAAAAACGGGTTTGTCGGGAACCGACAGAGTACTGGGGGTCTGCTTCGGGGCACTGCGTGGCGTGCTGATCGTTTCAGCGATGCTGTTCTTCCTCGATACCTTTACCGGCTTTTCCAAAAGCCCGGACTGGCAGCAGTCTCAGCTGATCCCTGAGTTCAGTTACATCATCAGATGGTTTTTTGACTATCTGCAAAGCACGTCGAGTTTTTTACCCCGGTAATCGCGCCGGGTGTGCGGCCAATGAGGATATGACAACATGTGCGGTATTGTCGGTATCACCGGTTTTATGCCGGTCAACCAGTCGATTTATGACGCGTTAACGGTGCTCCAGCACCGTGGGCAGGATGCCGCAGGCATTTGTACCATCGATGCGCTGAACTGTTTCCGTCTGCGCAAAGCCAACGGGCTGGTCAACGATGTGTTCGAAGCTCGCCATATGCAGCGTTTGCAGGGCAATATGGGCATCGGTCATGTGCGTTATCCTACCGCCGGTAGCTCCAGCGCGTCCGAAGCGCAGCCTTTCTACGTCAACTCCCCGTACGGTATTACCCTGGCCCACAACGGTAACCTGACCAATGCGCACGAGCTGCGTAAGCAACTGTTTGAAAGCGGCCGCCGTCATGTGAATACCACCTCGGATTCAGAAATTCTGCTGAATATTTTTGCGCAGGAGCTGGATCGCTGCCCGCATCACCCGCTGGAAGCAGATGATATTTTCTCTGCCGTTGCCGCCGTACATCAGCATGTGCGCGGTGCCTACGCCTGCGTGGCAATGATTATCGGTCACGGCATGGTCGCCTTCCGCGATCCTAACGGTATCCGTCCGCTGGTGATGGGCAAGCGTGAGCTGGCTGAAGGTCGCACTGAATATATGGTGGCTTCGGAAAGCGTGGCGCTGGATACGCTGGGCTTTGAGTTTCTGCGCGACGTCGCGCCGGGCGAAGCGGTGTATATCACCGTTAACGGTCAGCTCTATACCCGCCAGTGTGCTGAAAATCCGTGTAATAACCCATGCCTGTTTGAATATGTCTATTTTGCTCGCCCGGACTCTTTCCTGGATAAGATTTCGGTCTACAGCGCCCGTGTACGCATGGGCACCAAGCTTGGTGCGAAAATCGCCCGCGAATGGGAAGACCTGGATATTGACGTGGTGATCCCAATACCGGAAACCTCCACTGACGTGGCGCTGGAAATCGCTCGCATCCTTGATAAGCCTTACCGTCAGGGCTTTGTAAAAAACCGCTATGTTGGCCGTACCTTTATCATGCCGGGTCAGCAGCTGCGTCGTAACGCGGTGCGCCGTAAACTGAATGCCAACCGTGCTGAGTTCCGCGATAAGAATGTGCTGTTGGTGGATGATTCCATTGTGCGCGGCACCACGTCAGAACAGATCATTGAGATGGCGCGTGAAGCGGGCGCGAAAAAGGTCTATCTGGCCTCTGCCGCACCGGAAATCCGTTTTCCGAACGTTTATGGCATCGATATGCCGAGCGCTACGGAACTGATTGCACACGGTCGTGAGGTGGAAGAGATCCGCCAACTGATTAAAGCCGATGCGCTGATTTTCCAGGATCTTGATGATTTGATCGAAGCGGTACGTGAAGAAAACCCGGATATTGAGCAGTTTGAATGCTCGGTCTTTAACGGTATCTACGTCACGAAAGATGTCGATCTGCAATATCTGGAGTATCTGCAATCGCTACGTAATGACGATGCCAAAGCGCTGGCGCGTCAGAACGAGGTGGAAAGCCTCGAAATGCACAACGAAGGTTAAACTTCTTTGCGGGCCGGTTCTCCGGCCCGCAGCTTTTCTGTTACAGACGACAATGCTCGTCAACAGCCCGATTGCTGCCTCCATCTGTACCTCATTGTTGTTTATCTCCTGCTTGTTTATCGCTTTCGCCGGTTTTTAGGGCAGGTTGAGCCGTATCGTTAAAGGCGACAGGCAGCAAACCTGAGCTGTTGAGCCTGCCTCTGATTTCCACTATTCCTTTCTTTAACCGTGATTACGAGCCGGGATACTCGCTCCGTTAAGAAAATACACATAGATTTTATTAATTAGTTTTGTGGGTTACATTACCTTGCTGGATATTCCTGCATGGTAGTATTAGTCTGTAGATAAAACATAATTACAGCCACTGCGTAAACCCATTGTCAATAACAGCAGTTAGCTAACCATATTGAGTTATTAAAACTCAAAGCGGCTTTTTTTAATAATAAAATATCCATTTAATAACTTAAGGTAAATTTTAATTCCAGGTCTATTTTTAATGTGTTTTTCCGAGCAAATAAAAAGAGACGAATATCTCTAAATGGCACAGCAGTCTTTTATTTAAATGTGCTCAGTCACAGGCCAGGAAATTTCAAACTATAAGAAAAAGATATGGGTTAAATAAATATGGTGCCGTCAGGCTGTAATTTTTCTTACCTGAGTCATAAAATTAAAATTTTTAATTACAAAGTGAAAGTATTACTTTTGCTAATATTGATAACATCATAATAATAAAAATGTTATTTAGTTAACTGCTTGATATTTACAGTTAAAAGATAAAGTGACGCCTCATTTAGCTAATGAGTTTGCTGATTTGAATACCTGTCCAGATAATAAGGGCTTTGATTTAACTTATTGTTATATATATGCTTTATATATTATGCTTGTTAACTTTAGTTTAAAGTAAAATAAAGTAAAGCAAAGTAAGTATCCAGCAATGATCCGAAGCTTTCTATCATAACTTACTGTATTATATTGCTTTATTACAATATGCAGTAAATCAGCCATTTTATTAAAACTATTGCGCCTCATGTAAAAAGAATATATATATTTCCCGTCGAATAAATTTGTTTATTCAGACTTGATTATGTTTTTTAAAGGGAACTACATTCTTAACATTACTGTTCTTTGACTTCGGCTTTTCCGGGTCGATTATTTTTGAGCAAGCAGTCTTAAAAAAGAATGTACCAGGGAATTGATAGTAGAAGCGCCTTGCACCTGATAACAGGTATCAAAGTACCATCTACCTAATAATAGGTATAAACCATATCTGATGCCAGATAACTGGCATTTCGGGCAACTCCTTTTAAATTTAATGCCAGGTGTTTATATTATGACTCAATATGCTTCTCCTTCATCAAATATCATTCGTTCACTACTTCAGCATACACATTCTCTGTCTGTTTATGCCGAGGACATGCCCTATGCGTTAAAGGCTGAAATCTCTGAGCTCAACCTGAATACCGGTAACATGAGCCTGGAAGTGGAGTATGGCGGCTCGAATATTGAAAAATATCTGACCAGTGACGGATTGATCTTTGATATCGAAACGTTGAAAGGGTCTCCCACCACTGAACGGGAAACCTATAGTCTTAGTAATATCCCTGCCAAACTGCACAAGACGAACAGCATGTTGTATCGTCTTGATTTTCAACTCCCTGATACCATTTTCGCTAATGATGACGAAGGCACCCTTCGTGTGCCCTTTATTCTTGGTATGCAGGCCCGTGCCCATGTTGAAGTTTATCCGCATGAACTTAACGTCCCAGGCAGGCTGCGTGAGTTATCCGTCAACTGCTGTATGGTTGAGGTGGATCTGGTCGACAGTATTGCGCTTGACGTAGGCCTGGAGATCCCCGGCATTACGCTGGAGTTTCCCAATGGCGAAAGCTTTTTTGCCGAAGGCAGGGTTCGTCATATCCGACCCTTCGGCAATCACGGTTATGCTGCGGTTTATTTTAACTTTATCAATCTTTCATCGTCTCAGTTACAGACGCTGTTTCACTTTGTAAATGAAGCAGAGAGAGAAGCTTCTTACCGCATCGGTATGAGCGGTAAATTGATTTTCAAGTCTCCTCTGTTTATTCCCGGTCATAAGGAATTAAAGATGTTAAAACTGGCAGCGATAGAGCGTGAGAAACGCGCGCGCCATATTCCGATGGAGAGTGATGTCATTAACGTGGCGCACCAGCTCCAGGCCGGGTTGATGTATCTTAAGTCCCGGAGTCAGTTCTCAATTGATGTCTTTTATGGCTGTGCCGATAGCATACTCAGCCTGGTGAGACGAGACCGTAAAGCTTTTCTCTATGCCCTGTCGGTATTATGGAATAAGCCAGAATGGGTCAGACATGCTGTGCAGGTTGCCGGTAAACTGGCTGATATGCTGCTGCTGCGTAACCCGCATCATCCCCAGGTGCGCGAAGCTGTGCTGGGTGCGCTCATGCACACTATGGGCAAACCCCTGTTAATGAGCGCCAGTCTGCCGTCCCTGAAACTGTCGATGAATCCCGCTCAGAAGGAAATTCTTCGCGGGCATGTGCAAGAGCTTATCAGAAAACTGCCGGAATCAGGTTGGATGCCCGGCCCGGTTTGCCGCGATGTGATTGAAAATGCTAATGAACGTCTGGACGGCACGGGTTATCCGGCAGGCAAACGTGGGGAGCAGCTTTCGGAGCTATCGCGACTGGTCTCGGTGATTAAGGCGATCAACAAGTTAGAGCACGCGCGTAATGATATTCCGGCTCACTCACCGCTGGAGGCTTACCGCCAGATAAATGAAGCGGGAAGCGCCTATGAAAAAGCCGCGCTTATTGAATATGTTCAACTCTACGGACCATCGCCGATTGGAAGCCTGGCCAAATACGCTGGGGGTTTTCTGGCATGGGTGATGGATACTGACAGTAAGGGCGCTCCTGCTAAAATACATGTTATCAAGGATCTCCGTTTTCCTGATTCCAATATCAGCAGTGTGATTTCGCAAAGTGATATTTCACAAATTGGTAAGTTGGAAAAAATCGTTACGCCTGCAGATTCTGGTGTCACGCCGCCGGTTTACTAATGATGCTGCTTTATCGCGATTATTGATTGATGGGCTGCCAGAGAGTTATGTATATCGAAGCAGCCTGTGTAAATTATCGCTGGCAAAAAGATTTTGCCATTTTCTCCAGCAATGGGGTTTGCCAGCAAGTTAACTCACGCCCTGTAAAGCAATACCGTCTGACGCGGTTTACCTCACAGCATTGGCTTTAAGGGTGTTCAATTACATGAAAACCTTCGTCTGCGCCGGGTTCGACAAAATAACGCGTTATCTGGTGAAACTGTTCATCCGTTGCTGAAAAATCATGCGAACCTGCAGCGTTGCGTGCGTGTAAGCGGGACTTACAGACTTCGTCAGCAACTTTGAGATAGTGCAGACAATGCTCAGCACCAGATTCTGTAATGATACTCATCATCCAGTCACGGTTTGCCAGCGTATTTGCCGGAAAATCTAAAACAACGCTTACTCCCGCCTCAAGTAATGAAACCAGGTGTGGTTTCATTGCATTTCTGAGTTTTAGTGAATACTGAACATAATCTGCTACAGAGTGCATTTCATCAGCATAGAGTGCCGCCAACCATCGATCTTCGCTAATCAACACTGTACCGGGCGAAGCTGCTAATTTTGCCGAAAGCGTGGATTTACCTGACGCGATCTTGCCACATAAAAGATGTAGCGTCGCTTTTTTGGGCGGGTAACGGTGGTCATGCTTTACCTCACTGGACAGGGATGTGTTGTAGAACGCTGAGCAGCTTTGATGATTTTCTGAAACTGCGGACACTGCATATGGCTGGGCGCGCTACAGTTCGCCACGTGACGTAGCCCGTCGCGTACTTTTGCCAGACGCTTAATCGTGTTATCAATTTCCTCTGCTTTCGCCATCAGCTGTTCGCGCTGGATTGCATAGCCTTTAGGGTTAACAACCTCAGCTATTTCATCCAGCGTAAAACCTGCCAGTCTTCCTAAAGCCACCAACGCCAGCGTCTGTATGACTTCTGCCTGGTACTGTCGCCGTAATCCTTTTCTGCCTGTCGGCGTAATGAGTCCTTTCTTTTCATAAAACCGCAGCGCAGAAGGTGATACGCCCGATATTTTTACCACCTCTGCAATATCTAACGCTTTCATTTCAGGTCCTGTTTTTCTGTTGACTTGAAGTCAGCTTCAGGTTGCACAATGCCGCACAGCTTAACATTTCAACATAAAAGGGGGCGGTAAAGATGGAAAATCTCGTATTAGATGTCATCGCTACAGGGATTGGCGCGACAGCAGTAATGGATGTATGGGGATTTTCGCAGCGGCGTTTTTTTTCTGTCCCGTCGCTGGATTATGCGCTGGTGGGCAGGGCTTTGCTGTGGCTGCGGCACGGAAAATGGGTTCACTGTCCGATTATGTCGACGCCACCGCATAAGGGAGAAAAATTAGTTGGCTGGCTGATTCACTACGTTACGGGAATCGTGTTTGCGGCGCTGTTGATAATGCTAACGGGCAAAACGTGGCTGTATCAGCCGACGCTTGCGCCTGCATTGTTGACCGGCATGCTGACGCTTTGTTTTCCGTTTTTTATTATGCAACCAATGTTGGGTTTTGGCATTGCCGCCGCGAAAACAGCTTCGCCAGCCAGGGCGCGCCTGCGCAGCCTGATGACCCACCTGGTGTTTGGCATGGGCCTCTATTTTACGGCGCTGGTTCTAAGCTGGCTGAAGTGAAAACGTTATTCTCAGCCAATAAATCTTTCCAGCGATAATCACAGGAACCGTTGTAGTTGATTTATTAATTTCATGAAAATCATAGGTTTTTATGGTTGAAGCTGCTGACAGGATGTGCGATTTTTATCCTGTGTTTCCATCATAAGGATATGATGCATGAGCTTCAGCCTGCCTGGAACCGATCTTTATTACCTGCCACGTGACGATTTGGCCCCGGAAAAATATGAGGAAATTATTTCTCCTTATTCCGCCTGGTGGCATATCGACAGCAAATACGTTTTTGATGACCGTCCAACGTTGGGATTTCAGCTGATTAATATGTATCAGCGCGACGTTAACGGTTATACCAACCAGCTGCCGCCGCACGGGCCGCGGGAGCGGGAAAAGCTACGAAGAATGCTCTTCAGCGGCGAGGTGGTGATGCTCGGCGGGTCTTCTGTCACAAAGGGGGAGTTGTTTTATATTGATGAGCATGGCGAACTGATTTGCCGCAACCCTCTGGCGTATAAGTTTGACGGGGCGCGGGATATTATCCGTGAGTATAAGCGGTCGGTTGCCCGCCGCGACTACAGCAGGAGGGGCGGAAAACCACGTCCCACGGTGTTACCTGCCCGGCAGGCGAAGGTAAAGCAGTCCGCGCCGTTGAACATCATCAACAGCAAAACCGCCGGACGGCTGCTGGCGGCAGGCGGGATGTATAACGGTAATCCCGACGGTTTCAGACAGACCGCAGAACAGCTCGGAGGCGATGCGCTCGCCGGTTATCAGCAGATGATGTCTGACGAGGTCAAAGGCCTGCTTATCGCAGGCGCTTCTGTTGCAGCTGCTTTCGGTATGGGTCATTTAGGTGCAAGCAGTAAAATTTTTGAACTAAGAAGCTTACATGTTCTTGGAAAGGTTGAGGGAGAATACTCAATGATAAAGCCAGGACCGTTACCTAATGATATCGCCGGGACATTTTCTGGTGGCATATACAAAGAAATAATATTATCAACCGATACGACATTCTTTCGGGGTGGCGTAGCCAATAGGCCATTGGGCCAGTTTTTCGGATATGAACAACCTCAAGGCATACTACAAACCCGCATAGATAAAGCCTTGTTACCCAGGTGGCCTAACGGTAATAAATCACCCCTTGATAGCTATCATAAAATACAAATCCCTGCGGGAACCAGGGTGTATGTGGGTGAGGTTGGATATCAGAATGCCCTTTATTCGGGCGGTACGGAACAAGTGTTAATAATGGAGCCGTGGGAAATTCCTGGCGTTAAAGTACTGAGCAGCGGAGGTTTAAAATGAAGCATGAGATACGAAAAATCATTACTGATATTGCCTGTATACTCTCATCCAATGATGAGCTTTCATGGGCGAAAGAATTTGAAAATTTAGGCTCGGCGCTTGATATGGACTACGAGTCATCGCTTAGATCGCTGAAGGCGCTATATGGCGGCATGGGATCATTTAACGATCTTGTTCTTCATAAAGAGGGTATACCTTTGCTTTATGAAAATAGAAAGCTTAATAACTTACGCCGCAAACTCTACAATCAGCTTGAATTAGCTACCGCATCATGACGTTGCTTAGCATAAAACTAACAGGGGTTCCCATAGCGGCAAGCCCCGTCAAAAACTTAATGCTCTACCGGCGGAGGCAACAGCAGGATCGGGAGCAGTCCGAGCAGAATCGCCACCGATGCCGTCAGCAGCACACCATTAATTGATGTGAAGCGCAGGAGCAGGCTTCCCGCCAGCGCACCTGAGCCAATCGCCACATTGAAAATAGCGACATAAATTGCCGAAGCGGCCTGTGCGGCAGCGCCAGCCAGCCGTAACAGCCACGTTTGAAAGCCGACAAAAATCACCGCAATGCCTGTTCCCCAGCCCAACAGCAGTAATCCAGTCACAGCCGGATGCCGCTGTAAAGGCAATATGGCTAACAGCGCAACGGCAGCCGCCGCCATGATTAGTGCTGCAATCGCCAGACCTTTCAAATGACGATCAATAAGCTTACCCGCCAGCACATTGCCAACAATACCCGCCAGTCCGAATACCAACAGCAGCATGCTTACCAGCGGGGCAGGCAACCGTAAGGTTTCTGACAACAAGGGTTCTATCCAGGTAAAGGCTGCAAAATGCGCGGTAATCACACAGGCAGTGGCGAGATAAAGCTGTAAAAAAGAGCGCTGCGTTAAGAGCGCTGACAGTGCACGCAGCCCGATCGGAGATGTCGCCCGCAGAGGTGGAACGCTGCAGGCGATAACGCAGGCGGTTAACAGAGCAATCACGGCAACAATAATAAAGGCGCTACGCCATCCCGCCACGTTCGCCAGAAAATTAGCCAGTGGCACGCTTGCCACACTGGCAGCGGAAACCCCGCCAAAAATAATTGCGGTCGCTAATCCAAAGCGGGCAGGCGGAACCAACTGGGCGGCAACGGTGCCGATCAATGCCCAAAAAGCACCATGAGCCAGCGCGCCAGTGATGCGTGCCGCCAGCAGCAGATTGAAAGAACTGGCCCAGGCGACGGCAAGGCAGGATGCTGCCAATACCAGCATCATGCCGGTCAGCAGCATGTGGCGCGGAACGCGCTGCGGCAAAGCCCCGGAAAGCAGTGCGGCCACCGCTGCTACCCAGGCATAGGCCGTGACGATGATCCCGGTCCCGGCCTGAGACTGGTTAAAATCCTGCGCCAGTGCCGAGAGCAGGCCGATCGGGGCCAGTTCGCTGGTCACAATAGTAAAAGCGCTAATGCCCAGCGCCACCACGGCCAGCCAGCTACGCCAGCTCTGAATAGCTGGCTTCTCAAGAATTGCGGTTCTGCTCATATCTGGTTCCTTGTCTTAAGTTGCTTACGCATCAAGACCTTTCATGCCTTCTGCGGTATAACGTTCGCCAGCTACCGGTAATGCCGTCACCGCCTCCCGTAATGCTGTTAGCTCTTGCGGGCTTAACGTTACCTTGAGCGCCGCCGCATTCTCCTGCAAATGCAGGCGATTACAGGTGCCGGGAATGGGAATAATGTCTTCTCCCTGCGCCAGCAGCCAGGCAAGGGTAATCTGGGCGGCGGTACACGCTTTTTCTGTCGCCAACGCAGCGATCACTTCAGCAAGCGGCTGGTTCCTGGCGATATTTTCCGGCTGAAAACGGGGCAGGCTGGCGCGGAAATCGCCGGGCACAAAGGTTGTCGTTGGCTGAAAGCGACCGGTTAAAAAGCCGCGCCCAAGCGGAGAGTAGGCCACCAGTCCGATACCCAGCTCCCGGCAGGTCGGCAGCACTGCGTTTTCTACCTCGCGTGTCCAGAGTGAATATTCCGTTTGAAGTGCCGCCACCGGATGAACTGCATGCGCCCGTTTTAGCGTGGCTGCACTAACTTCGCACAGGCCGATATGGGCAATTTTTCCTTCACGTACCAGCTGTGCCAGCGTTTCCATTGTCTCTTCCACCGGCGTTGCGCTATCCAGACGGTGAACGTAATAGAGATCGATCTGCTCAATGCCCAAACGTCGCAGCGAAGCTTCACAGCTGCGGCGGGCATAGTCCGCGCTGTTATCGATATGGCGACGGTATTCCCCCGGCTGGCGCACAATGCCGAACTTGGTCGCAATTTTTATCTGTTGCCGCCGGGAGGCCAGAAAGCGACCAATGATCTCTTCGTTGTGATAAGGACCATACATATCTGCCGTATCAAAGAAGTTAATTCCGCTATCCAGCGCCTGTTCCAGTACGCGCAGCGAGGCAGCGTCATCGCGCGGCCCGTAGAATTCGCTCATTCCCATGCAGCCCAGGCCCAGTGCAGAAACCTGCAGATTTTTTGTCAGCTGTCGTTGTTGCATTTTTGCTCCTCCTGTTGGTTGCAGGAAGTATCTGCTTTTCTCTATTGGCGAAGTAGCGTTAAAATCGGCGTTCCGTTTTCCATTTTTGAAAAACAAAATGTACGCCTCTATTCACTGGGATGATGCCCGGATATTTCTTGCCGTTGCCCGCTGCGGCACCTTAAGTCGTGCTGCAGATGAACTGCGCATCGGGATCGCCACGCTGTCGCGCCGTCTGGATCGGCTTGAAACCGCGCTGGGCGTACCGCTTTTCAGCCGCCATCAGACCGGCTATCGGCTGACCGATGATGGCGAAGCGCTGCTGGAACGGGCTGAAGCGCTGGAACATGCCGCGCTTGCTTTTGGCGAGGCGGCGCAAACCCAGGGCAAGGTGGCGGGAGTGGTAAGGCTGGCGACAGCGGAAAATCTGGCAAACCCGCTGATTATCCCTTCGCTGGGGGCGCTTTTCTCGCAGCATCCTGAACTGCGGGTAGAGGTCATCAGCGGCCTGGAAACGGTAAATCTGCACCGCCGCGATGCCGATTTGGCAGTACGCATGGTGCGCCCTGAAGCAGGTAATTTAACGATAAAACGCGTAGGCACGCTGGGCTTCGGCCTGTACGGGTCAGCCTCTTATCTGACCACCCGGCGCTTCGATAAAGAGAACGCCGCTTTCGAGCATGATGATTTTATTGGCTGGGCGGAAACGCATCATCATCTGCCTGCAGCAAAATGGCTTTTACGTACCTTGCGCGGGCGTCCCTGTCGGCTGGAAACCAATACGCTGGCGGCACAGCTTTCCGCCGCCGTTGCCGGGATGGGTTTAGCGCTGCTGCCTCATTTTCTGGCGCAGCGGGCAGGGTTGCATTGTCTGCTGGCGGAGCCGGGCGTTGAGCAGCCGGTGTGGCTGGTAATGCATGCCGATCTGGCGCATTCGCGTCGGGTCAGGGTGGTAGCCGATCACCTTATTCATCTTTTTGCTGCACAGGCAGAGGTGCTAAAGGGCGTCGCGTTAACGGTTTGATTGTAATCTTGTGGGCGGGCGTCCAAACTTAACCTCCCACCAATAAGGAAAGTATTTTCATGAAAAGAGTGATCGTTGGCATTTCCGGCGCCAGCGGCGTCATTTACGGCGTTCGCATGTTACAGCTTTTAAAGCCGCTGCCGGAAATTGAAACGCACCTGGTGATGAGCAATGCCGCCCGCCAAACGCTGGCGCTGGAGACAGATTTTACCCTGCGCGAAGTTCAGGGATTTGCCGATGTGGTGCATGATGTGCGTGATATCGCTGCCAGCATCTCTTCCGGTTCGTTTAAAACCGCAGGGATGGCAATTTTACCCTGTTCGATGAAAACGCTCTCCGGCATCGTTAACAGCTATAGCGATGGGCTGCTGACGCGAGCCGCCGACGTGGTACTGAAAGAGCGCCGACGCCTTGTGTTGTGTGTGCGGGAAACGCCGCTGCATCTGGGACATCTGCGGATGATGACCGCTGCCGCCGAGCTGGGCGCCGTTGTGATGCCGCCAGTGCCAGCCTTTTATCATCGCCCGCAGAGCCTGATGGAGGTAGTCGATCAAACGCTGAATCGCGTACTCGATCAGTTTGATATTACTCTGCCGGAAGATCTGTTCACGCGCTGGCAGGGTGCATAACCTCACATAAAATGTTCTGTTTTGGTGCATTAATCCGGCCTGGATCACTTTTCGTGCAGGTCATGCACCAAAACGTAACAATGTCGCTTTTTCCTCTTTTCAAGCCTGCTATATTTCATTCACAAACGAAGCGCTTATGTCCGTTTTTTGCTGCCGTGAAGGCCAGACGTCATTCATGCCGCAGCATTGTAAACTGGCATGAAAAGTGCAGTTTCCTGAAAGCAAACCTGTCACATCTCACATAACTATAAGCTCTTCACTTGAGGATAACCCATGAAAAAGCGAGTTTTGGCTCTCTCTTTGCTGCTGGCTTTCGCAGGCACTGTCGGCGCTGCCGTACCGAAAACGCTGCGTATCGGTAACGATCCCACCTATCCGCCGTTTGAATCGAAAAATGCGCAGGGCGAGCTGGTCGGTTTTGATATCGATCTGGCCAATGAGATCTGCAAACGTATTGAGGCTCGCTGTACCTATGTGGAGAGCGATTTTGATGCGCTGATCCCCTCGCTGAAGGCGAAGAAAATTGATTTTATTATCTCTTCGCTCTCTATCACTGAAAAGCGTCAGCAGGAGATCGCCTTCTCTGACAAGCTTTATGCCGCTAACTCGCGGCTGGTAGCGCCAAAAGGCGCAAAACTGGAGCCAACGCCGGAGTCGTTAAAAGGGAAAAATATCGGCCTGCTGCAGGGCACCACCCAGGAAACCTATGCGAATCAGTACTGGCGTCCGAAAGGCGTTACCATCACGCCTTACGCTAATCAGGATCTGGTCTATCAGGATCTGAATGCGGGCCGCATCGATGCCGCTTTCCAGGATGAAGTGCAGGCGAGCGAAGGCTTTCTGAAACAGCCGGTGGGCAAAGATTACGCCTTTGCCGGTCCGGCAGTAAAAGATGACAAAATCTTTGGCGTCGGCACCGGTATCGGGCTGCGCAAAGAAGATAGCGAACTGAAGGCGGCCATTGATAAAGCCTTTGCTGAAATGCGCAAAGATGGCACCTATGACAAGATCGCGAAAAAGTATTTTGATTTTAACGTTTACGGTAATTAATCGCCGACCGTTATGGCCGCTTGCTTAGCGCGAGCGGCATTTTGTTTCTTCTGTTACGCCAGGATTTCGTTGATGCTGTATGGCTATTCTGAAGTTATCTTGCGCGGCGCGCTGGTGACGCTGGAGCTGGCGCTCAGCTCGGTATTGCTCGCGGTGATTTTAGGTCTGGTGGGCGCTGGCGCACGCCTGTCGCGCCATCGTCCGCTGGCGCTGCTGTCTGAGGCTTATACCACGCTGATACGCGGCGTGCCCGATCTGGTGTTGATGCTGCTGATCTTTTATGGTCTGCAGATCGCACTCAACCAAATTACCACCATGCTGGGGATCGCGCAGTTTGATATCGATCCGATGGCGGCCGGGGTGATCACTCTCGGCTTCATCTATGGTGCCTATTTTACCGAAACCTTCCGTGGCGCTTTTATGGCGGTACCGAAAGGGCAGATAGAAGCGGCAACCGCCTTTGGCTTTACCGGCTCGCAGGTATTTCGCCGCATTCTTTTCCCTTCCATGATGCGTTTTGCGCTGCCCGGCATCGGCAACAACTGGCAGGTGGTGCTGAAAGCCACGGCGCTGGTTTCGCTGCTGGGGCTGGAGGATGTGGTAAAAGCGACCCAGCTGGCTGGCAAAAGCACCTGGCAGCCGTTCTGGTTCGCCCTTGTCGCCGGCATTATCTATCTGCTGTTCACTACCTTATCAAACGGCGTACTGTGGTGGCTGGAGCGTCGCTATTCCGTTGGCGTGAAGAAGGCCGAGCTATGATCGAGATTTTACAGGAATACTGGAAAGCGCTGCTCTGGACCGACGGCTATCGCTTCACCGGCGTGGCAATTACGCTGTGGCTGTTAATCCTTTCGGTGACCGTCGGCGGTGCCCTGGCGGTGCTGCTGGCTATCGCGCGCGTTTCGCCAAACAGAGCGGTGCGCGCGCCGGTATGGTTTTTTACGTATATTTTTCGCGGCACGCCGCTCTATGTGCAACTGCTGATCATCTATTCCGGCATGTATACGCTGGAAGTGGTCAAGGGATCGGAGCTGCTCAGCGCCTTTTTCCGCAGCGGTCTGAACTGTACGCTGCTGGCTTTTACGCTGAATACCTGCGCTTACACCACCGAGATTTTTGCTGGTGCGATTCGCTCCGTCCCGCATGGAGAAATTGAGGCGGCGCGCGCCTATGGTTTCTCTACTTTTAAGCTCTATCGCTGCATTATTCTGCCTGCGGCGCTGCGTATCGCACTGCCTGCCTACAGCAATGAAGTGATCTTAATGCTGCACTCAACGGCGCTGGCCTTTACCGCCACCGTTCCCGATCTGCTGAAAATCGCGCGTGATATCAATGCCGCAACCTATCAGCCGTTTACCGCCTTTGGCATTGCGGCAGTGATCTATTTAGTGATTTCGTACGTGCTGATTAGCCTGTTCCGCAAGGCGGAAAAACGCTGGCTGGCGCACCTTAAACCTTCATCGTCCCACTGAGTACGACTATGGCTGAAAATAAACTCAACGTTACCGAACTGCACAAACGCTATGGTGAGCATGAGGTGTTAAAAGGCGTATCGCTCCAGGCAAACGCCGGTGATGTGATTACCATTATCGGATCGTCCGGCTCCGGGAAAAGCACCTTCCTGCGCTGTATAAACTTTCTGGAAAAGCCCAGCGAAGGATCGATTGCGGTCAATAACCAGCCTATAAAGCTGGTGCGTGACGGTGACGGGCAGCTGAAAGTCGCCAATAAAGAGCAGCTGCGCCTGCTGCGTACGCGTCTCACCATGGTATTTCAGCACTTTAATCTCTGGAACCATATGACGGTGCTGGAGAATGTCATGGAAGCGCCGATTCAGGTGCTGGGATTGAGCAAGACCGAGGCGCGGGAACGCGCGCTGCGCTATCTCAATAAGGTGGGCATTGACGAGCGCGCTCAGGCGAAGTATCCGGTCAACCTCTCCGGCGGTCAGCAACAGCGCGTTTCCATTGCCCGTGCGCTGGCGATGGAGCCGGATGTGCTGCTGTTTGATGAGCCAACCTCAGCGCTTGATCCTGAACTGGTGGGCGAAGTGCTGCGCATTATGCAGAAGCTGGCGGAAGAGGGGAAAACCATGGTAGTGGTCACGCACGAAATGGAGTTTGCCCGCCATGTCTCCAGCCACGTTATTTTTCTGCATCAGGGCAAAATAGAAGAGGAAGGGCCGCCAGAGACGCTTTTCAGCCAACCGAAAAGCGCGCGTCTCCAGCAGTTTCTTTCCGGCGTGCTGAAATAGCCTGGCAGGGGCGTTATAAGCGGATAGCTCTGCGCCGGTCAGCCGTTTTTTATCAGGGTGTTTATATGACGTCGGCCAGCGCCTTATCCAGCTCATACCAGCGGAAGCGGAAGCCGGATGCCTCCAGCCGCTGGGGCAACACATGCTGTCCGCCCAGCACCAGCACCGAGGATTCCCCCATCAGCAGCTTTATTGCGCTGGCCGGCGTGCGTATCAGCGCCGGGCGATGCATCACCTTACCCAGCGTGGCGGCAAACTGTTCGTTGCGTACCGCATACGGCGCAACCATATTGAAAGGCCCCTGCAACGGATGGTCCAGCAGCCAGAGAATGCCGCTCAGCATATCCTCCAGGTGGATCCACGGCAGAAACTGACGTCCGTTGCCGATGGGACCGCCGAGGCCCAGCAGAAAGGGTTTTTTCATCTGCGCCAGCGCGCCGCCCTCTTTTGCCAGTACGACGCCCGTGCGCAGCAGGCAAACGCGGGTACGATCGCTGGCGGCGGTCATCGCCAGCGCTTCCCAGCGGGCGCAAAGCTGATGGGTAAACTCATCGTGACCGCTATCCTCTTCGGTTAATACTGACTCGCCAGCATTGCCATAATAACCGGTGGCCGAACCGGAAATCAGTACTGCAGGCGGCTCGCTGCTGGCGTTGATTAATGAGGCCAGCCGCTCGGTGATTTGCCAGCGGCTTTCACACAGCAGCTGCTTGTGCTGTGGCGTCCAGCGTTTGCTGGCAATGGGCTCGCCGGCAAGGTTGATCACCGCATCGATGCCGTTGAGATCGCGCTGTTGATTAAGCCCGGACCAGATACTGACCTGCGGGCCAAGCAGATCGCGCGCCGCCTCGACGTTACGCGTTACTACGCTGACGCGATCGCCACGCGCCAGCAGATGCGTCACCAGATGACGCCCAATCAGGCCGGTAGCGCCGGTAATTAATATTTGCATGCCAGGCCTCATCCCTGTTTTATCACTCTTTATTCAGCATAGAAGAGAACCTTTACAGTGGTGCTATTATCGATTGGCCAAATATACCGATCGTTAACTCGCAGGAGAGAACCGCATGCAATACCCTACAATTAAGCTGTGGTCAGATGCTCATTGCTACAGTCCCTGGGTGATGTCCGTTTATGTCGCCCTGAGGGAAAAAGCACTACCTTTTACGCTACAGCGAGTCGATCTGGCACATGCCGCACATCTGACCAAAGAGTATGCGGCCATTTCGCTGACCCGCCGCGTTCCTGCGTTGGCGCTGGATAGTCTGTATCTCAGCGAATCCTCAGCGATTATTGAATATCTGGAAGAGTGTTTTCCTGCGCCCGACTATGAACGTCTCTATCCACACGATCGCGAGAAACGCGCCCGTGCGCGCGAACTGCAGGCGTGGCTGCGCAGCGATTTTATGCCGCTCCGTCAGGAACGCCCTACAGAAGTTATCTTTGCCGGTGAAAAATATTCACCGCTTAGCGAGGAAGCGCGCCAGAGCGCCGCTAAACTTATCGAAGGCGCGCAACGTTTGCTGAGCGCAGGGCAACAGAACCTGTTTGGCGAATGGTCTATTGCTGATACCGACCTGGCTATTATGCTGAATCGTCTGGCTTTGCATGGTGATGAATTGCCGGAAAATCTGGCGCAATACGCCTGGTTTCAGTGGCAGCGCGCCTCGGTTCAGCTGTGGCTGGGAGAGTCGGTTAAAAAAGGCTAATCGCCCGGCTTGCGTCCGGCAGGCGAAGCCTTTAAGTTATGGCGGTTTGCGTCAACGTAACGCAAAACCTGTGGGAAATATCATCGCGCAATGGGCGCCAGAACGAAAAGGGTTACTGATGGTGGAGCAAGGTCAGGATGCCGGCACTGAATGGGTAGATATCGTTAACGAAGATAACGAAGTTATCGCTCAGTCCAGCCGTGCCCAGATGCGGGCACAACATTTGCGTCATCGCGCTACCTATATAGTGGTGCACGACGGCATGGGTAATATTCTGGTGCAGCGCCGAACGGAAACGAAAGATTTTCTGCCCGGCATGCTGGATGCGTGCGCAGGCGGCGTGGTGCAAAGCGGGGAAGGGTATCTGGAGTCTGCACGTCGTGAGGCAGAAGAGGAGTTGGGTATCGCTGCCGTGCCGTTCGCCGAACATGGTCAGTTCTATTTTGAAGATGAACACTGCCGCGTCTGGGGCGCGCTGTTCAGCTGCGTTTCTCACGGCCCGTTTGCCATGCAGCCGGAAGAAGTGGTTGAGGTTTTCTGGCTGACCCCGGAAGAGATCACCGCCCGCTGTGATGAATTCACCTCCGATTCGCTGAAGGCGCTATCGCTGTGGCTCAGCCGCAACGCCAATAACGAACCGGCCAGGCAGGAAAAACAGGTCAAGGCGGAATAATTCCTCAGCAGCTATCCCGCAAACATAAACTGGAAGCGATCGGTTGCCGATCGCTCCACTCCTCATGGTTTAAACGCGCCAGCAGTACGCGTCCCGCCTCGATACCAATTTTGCGATGCGGCACCGCGATGGTGGTTAACGGCGGCTGACAAACGCGGCTGACATCGCTGTCGCCAAAACCCACCACCGCCAGCTCGTCCGGCACTTTGATCCGTCGGCGCTGGCATTCATACAGCGCACCGCAGGCCAACTCGTCGGAAACGCAGACCAGCGCGTCCAGTTCTGGCCACGCCAGTAAAAATTCCGGTAGCTGAGAGGCGCCGGTGGAAAAATTAGGCGGAAGCGCCGCGTTGATCACGCGATGGGGCGATAAATGATGGCGCAGCATCGCTTTATACCAGCCCTGCAGATGCTGCTGAAAAATCCACTGTTCCTGATTAGCGCAGAGCATGCCGATATTCTGGTAACCGCGCTGGATAAGCATGTCGGTGAGTTCGTACATTGCGGCAACGTTATCAATGCCAATATTCATATCAACAGGATCGGCGCGTATTGCGCCTATTTCCATCACCGGGATCGCGGCGTTGTGCAGCCAGTGGCGCACGGTATCGCTGTGCTCAACGCTCAACAAAACTGCGGCGGCAATATTGGAAGCGAGTAGCGTTTCCAGCAGCTTCTCTTCCTGTTCAAGACGATGGCGCGATTCCGCCAGCATAATCTGATATCCGGCAGGCTGTAGCGCCTGTTGCAGCCCGGCAAACATCTCCGGGCAGCCCGCCTCGGCAAGGTTGGGCACCACCATGGCGATGGTTCTGGATGAGGCTGATGCCAACGCGCTGGCGGCAAGATTGGGCATATATCCCAGCGTCTGCACCGCAGCGTCAATTTTTTCACGTAATTTATCGGAAACCTGTTCAGGCGTACGTAACGCACGGGATACGGTCATGGTGCCCACACCGGCAAGCTGAGCCACATCAGCAAGCGTGACTTTACCGGTACTGCGCCGTTTTCGGGTTAGAGACATACACATTCCTGCTGACCAGACGCTGAGTGTCTTCCTTCGCTTCACATAGCAGAGAGTATACGCCTTAAGCCTCTTTGCTTACTGTGAATTCCTGCCAGGATTACGCTTTGATAGCGCTATCACAATTTTGCATGATACTTTTTGGTAGCGCTATCTTTGTGATTATTATCACGGTTAACAATTGTTGCCTTGCATAAAGTTTGTTCATCTTGTGCTAAACGGCGGAACAGAAAAGTGCTTAAACAATGGCTGCATGACGCCACCATCAGGCTACAGGAGAGCGTAGAAGCATGGCCGCAGGCGCTGGAACTCGCGGCCAGGCCGTTGCTGGAGGCCGGAGTCATCACACCCAATTACGTTACGGCAATGATTGAGCAGCATCGCCAGCTGGGACCTTATTATGTGCTGGCACCCGGGCTGGCGATGCCGCATGCCAGACCGGAAGAGGGAGCAAAAGGATTAGGGCTATCGCTGCTCAAGCTAAAACGCGGCGTAGCCTTTAAGTCTGAAGCCTTTGACCCGGTAGATCTGATAGTAATGCTCGCGGCGCCTGATAAACATAGCCATATTGAAATGATATCTGCGCTGGCGGAATTGTTTTCCAGCGATAAGGATATGGAACAATTACATCAGGCGAAAAGCGTGGAGGATATTAAAAAGATTATCGAACGCTTCTGAATTCACTTCGCATTTCGATTTTAAATACATTACGCGCCAGCGTGGTGGGGGCCTCTCTACTCAAAAAGGTGGTAAACATGAAAATCATGGCTATTTGCGGTTCCGGTCTTGGCAGCAGTTTTATGATCGAAATGAATATTAAAAAAGTACTGAAAAAACTAAGCAGAGAGGCGGAGGTAGAGCATGCCGATCTCTCTTCCGCAACGCCTGACGCGGCAGACCTGTTTGTTATGGCAAAGGATATCGCCGCCAGCGCCAGCGTGCCGGAAAGCAAGCTGGTGGTGATTAAGAACATTATCGATATCAATGAACTGGAAACGCAGCTGCGCGCCTGGTTCGACAAACAATAATCACAAAACATCAAAATTCAGGGTGCAGCAAGGCGGCAACCGAACGCTTCTTATGTTTTTAATCGGGTATATAACGCCAGCCAGGAAAAAGCAGCCTGAAAAATAAAATCTCTATAGCGAGGTGGATATGTTTATCCGGGAAACGCTGAATTTTATCGTTGATATTCTTAAAGTGCCCTCGGTGCTGGTGGGTTTAATTGCCTTAATTGGTTTGGTGGCACAGAAAAAGTCTTTTTCTGACGTTGTTAAGGGCACAATTAAAACTATTCTCGGCTTTATTGTGTTGGGCGGCGGCGCAACGGTGCTGGTCGGGTCATTAAATCCGCTGGGCGGTATGTTTGAACACGCCTTTAATATCCAGGGTATTATTCCCAATAACGAGGCCATTGTCTCTATTGCACTGGAAAAATATGGTGCCTCTACCGCGCTGATCATGGCATTCGGGATGGTGGCGAATATTATTGTCGCGCGCTTTACACGGCTGAAATATATTTTCCTGACCGGACATCACACTTTTTATATGGCCTGTATGATCAGCGTGATCCTGACCGTAGCCGGGTTCGGAGACGTTGGCCTGGTGTTTACCGGCTCGTTGATTTTAGGCCTGGTTATGGCCTTTTTCCCGGCGCTGGCGCAGCGTTATATGAAACGTATTACCGGCAGTGATGATATTGCGTTCGGTCATTTCGGCACGCTTGGCTACGTGCTTTCCGGCTGGATCGGCAGCAAGTGCGGTAAAGGCTCCCGATCCACCGAAGAGATGAACCTGCCGAAAAACCTCAGCTTCCTGCGCGATAGCTCAATTTCCATCTCTCTGACCATGATGATTATTTATCTGATTATGGCGGTAAGCGCGGGCAGAGAATATGTTGAAAGCCAGTTCAGCGGCGGTCAGCACTATCTGGTGTACGCCATTATCATGGCGATTACCTTCGCGGCGGGCGTGTTTATCATCCTGCAGGGCGTGCGTCTGATCCTGGCGGAAATCGTTCCGGCTTTTACCGGATTTTCGGAAAAGCTGGTGCCGAATGCGCGTCCTGCGCTGGACTGTCCGGTTGTCTATCCCTACGCCCCTAATGCGGTACTGATTGGCTTTCTGTTCAGCTTCCTTGGCGGTTTGGTGGGGTTATTTCTGTTGGGGCAGCTCAAACTGGTACTGATCTTACCAGGCGTGGTGCCGCACTTCTTTACCGGCGCGACGGCTGGCGTGTTTGGTAACGCCACCGGCGGACGGCGCGGGGCAATGGTTGGCGCATTCGCTAACGGGCTGCTGATTACCTTTCTGCCGGTTTTGCTGCTGCCGGTACTGGGCGCGATAGGCTTTGCCAATACCACCTTCTCAGACGCTGATTTTGGCGTAATCGGGATTGTGCTGGGTAATCTGGCGCGCTATCTGCCGCCGTTGGCCATTACGGGACTGGTAGTGGCGTTGTTCGTGCTGCTGGTGGCCTACAACCTGATGGCAAAAAACAGATCTGCGGACGGTAAGCCGCAGGAAAATAGCGGGGCTAAATCATGAATGTACAGGAAGTCACACAGCTGGCGCGCAATATTCGCATCGCCACGCTTAAATCTCTGACGCAGCTGGGTTTCGGTCATTATGGCGGCAGTATGTCGGTAGTGGAAACGCTGGCGGTATTGTACGGCGCGGTAATGAAAATCGACCCGGCAGATCCAGACTGGCCGGAGCGGGACTATTTTGTTCTGTCGAAAGGGCACGCCGGCCCGGCGTTATACAGCACATTAGCCATTAAAGGTTATTTTCCTGTTGAAGCGTTAAACACGCTAAACCAGAACGGCACCCGGCTTCCCAGTCACCCGGACCGACTGAAAACGCGCGGCGTTGATGCTACAACCGGCTCGCTGGGACAGGGGATCTCCATTGCCGGTGGCATGGCGCTGTCGCATAAGCTGGCGGGACGGTCAAATCGGGTGTTTTGCATCGTTGGTGACGGTGAGCTGAATGAAGGCCAGTGCTGGGAGGCATTTCAGTTTATCGCCCATCACCGCCTGAATAACCTGACGATATTTATCGACTGGAACAAACAGCAACTTGACGGCGAGCTGGACGAGATCATTTGCGCGTTTGACCTTGAAGGAAAATTCCGTGCCTTTGGCTTTGATGTGGTAACGGTAAAAGGCGATGACGTCGCCGGATTGCTGGAGCAGGTTCAGCCAGTTCCGGCTGCGGATGCCCGCCCACGCGTGGTGATCCTCGACAGTATTAAAGGGCAGGGCGTGCCCTGCCTTGAGCAGTTAAGTAACTCTCATCATCTGCGGCTGACGGATGAGATGAAACAGACGCTCCGGGAAACTATTCACCAACTGGAGGCGGCACATGATTAAGATTGCACCTGCAGGACAAAACGACGCGCCCGAGATGCGTAAGGTATATGCCAGCTTCGTAACGAAACAGATTGCGGCGGGAAGCTCTATTATCGCCCTTGAGGCGGATCTGATGAGTTCAATGGCGATGGATAGCGTGGCGCGGGCCTGGCCGCAGCAGGTTATCAACTGCGGCATCATGGAGGCCAATGTTATAGGCATTGCCGCAGGGCTGTCGCTGACGGGACGAAAGCCTTTCGTACACACTTTTACTGCTTTTGCCAGCCGTCGCTGCTTTGACCAGTTATTTATGGCGCTGGATTACGCACGTAATAATGTGAAGGTCATTGCATCGGATGCCGGCATCACCGCCTGCCACAACGGCGGTACGCATATGTCGTTTGAGGATATGGGCATTGTGCGCGGGCTGGCCCATTCGGTGGTGCTGGAGGTCACAGACGCAGTAATGTTTGACGATCTGCTGCATCAGCTTATCGATTTGGACGGTTTTTATTGGGTGCGTACCATCCGCAAACAGGCACCCGCCGTATATGCGCCAGGCTCAACGTTTACTATCGGCAAGGGCAATGTGTTACGTGATGGCGAAGATATTACCCTGATCGCCAACGGTATTATGGTAACAGAAGCGCTGGAGGCGGCGCGGCAGCTGGAGCAGGAAGGCATCAGCGCCGCAGTGATCGATATGTTTACTCTAAAACCTGTGGATCGCATGCTGATAAAAAACTATGCCGGTAAAACCGGGCGTATTGTGACCTGTGAAAACCACAGTATCCATAACGGGCTGGGTTCGGCAGTAGCGGAAGTGCTGGTAGAAACCTGTCCGGTGCCGATGCGGCGCGTTGGCGTGAAGGAGCGCTACGGTCAGGTAGGCACGCAGGCGTTTTTACAACAGGAATATGGCCTGACGGCGCAGGATATTGTTTTAGCCGCGCGTGAACTGCTCTAATAAAAAAGGCGGGAGAGTCTCCCGCCTTTTTACTCACTGAGGGTATTTAATCGCGTTTTGTAGGGCGCTGATTGCTCAGTACCTGACGCGGCTGAGTACGACGACCGACCATACCCATGACGCCTGCCAGAATCGCTTCGATAATCAGCATAAAGAAGGCGAACCAGCTGGCTTTAGCGGTTGCTTCTGCAGCTTTGTCCGCAGTTTCACGCGCTTTCTGTTCTGCCTGCTGTTTTAGCTCATTATATTTCTGACGCGCCTGCTGATAGGTTTGTTCCGTTTGAGTAACAATCTGTTCAGCTTCGGCATCAGATTTACCGGTACGTGCCTGAATAATATTTTTCAGTGCCTCACGGTCGGCAGCCTGTAACGTGTCCTGATTACTGTTAATTACGCCTTTAATCCAGTTAGCAATATCCGTATCGGCATTCTGTGGATTATTTGCCGTGGCCTGCGCCTGATTCTGCGCACTGTTTGCCGCATTTTGCGCATCGTTTTGCAGGTTTTCCGGCTGCAGCTCAGGTTTACCCGTCTGACGCAGCGTGGTTTCTAATTCATTCTGCAAGTCATCGAGATTAATACCGCTTTCCTGCAGCTTATCACGCGCCATTTGCGTTGCCTGTGGAGCGACAGCGCTAATGCTGCTGCCGATCGCGCTCAGGCCGGCACCCATCACGTTCATGGCGCCGCTCATAGCGGAGTTAACCAGCATAATAGCCAGCCACAGACTAAACAGGGTATTCACGCCGAACATTAACAGACCATGCAGCATGCCTTCACGCTGCGCCAGACGTCCGCTAACCCAGGCACCCACGGCGATGGATACCAGCATGCTAAGGCCGGTCCAGATGGCCGCGCCGGTGCCGATGCCGTCCATCGGATTTTGCTCTTTCATCGGATCGATACTGGATGTGCCGATCGCCATTCCCAACAGCGATAATAATAAATGGACTAATACCGCAGCGATAACGCCGGCAAAGATAGCGCTCCATGAAATGCGCTTCAGCGGTACACCATTCACCGGTTCCACCCAGGCCGTATCGTGCCGGTTGCGGAGATGCTCAGGATGTTCACTCATAATATTTACTCCCTATGTTTATCTTTTAACCCGTTGCCACAGTATTAATTTTTCAACGTGCGTGAAAAATTTCGACACCTCTGTTTCAGGTAATTTAAGGCTAGTTAGGGAATGGGGATTTGACCAAAATAATTTCACAAATTGCGTAGAAAAATAAACGCGTCGGTTGCCGCTTCGCTTATTTTTTGTGGCGTCTCGCTTGTTATTTTATAATTCACGCGTTTGTCAATGCGCTTATTTATTGCGTTTTTAACGGGCGCATCCAGTCACAACAAACATTGTGTCGGCAGGGCCTTTTATTAAGAGAAAAAAGAAAGAAAGGAGGGCAGAGAATTTGCAAAGATAGCCGTGTCAACAGCGGGAAATAAAAAGGCGGCCCGCAGGCCGCCTGTAATCAGCAGGCAAAATTAGTTTTGCTGTGCTTCCGCCTGTGCAGCCTGGATCGCGGTCAGAGCGATGGTATAAACAATATCATCAACCAGTGCGCCACGTGACAGATCGTTAACCGGCTTACGCATGCCTTGCAGCATCGGTCCGATGGAGATCAGATCTGCTGAACGCTGTACCGCTTTATAAGTGGTATTACCGGTGTTCAGATCCGGGAAAATAAATACCGTAGCACGACCCGCTACCTGAGAGTTTGGCGCTTTTGATTTCGCTACATCTTCCATAATTGCTGCGTCATACTGTAGCGGGCCATCGATCACCAGATCGGGACGTTTTTCCTGCGCAATACGCGTTGCTTCGCGTACTTTTTCCACGTCGCTACCCGCACCAGAGTTGCCGGTAGAGTAGGAGATCATTGCGACGCGCGGCTCAATGCCGAATGCCGCTGCGGAATCCGCCGACTGGATAGCAATTTCCGCCAGCTGTTCAGAGGTTGGATCCGGGTTGATGGCACAGTCGCCATAAACCAGAACCTGTTCCGGCAGCAGCATAAAGAACACGGAAGAGACCAGCGAGCTGTTAGGGGCGGTTTTAATCAGCTGCAGCGGCGGACGAATGGTGTTGGCGGTAGTATGTACCGCGCCGGAAACCAGACCATCCACTTCGTCACGTTCCAGCATCATGGTGCCCAGCACCACGTTATCTTCCAGCTGCTCCTGCGCAACAACTTCGGTCATGCCTTTGTTTTTACGCAGTTCAACCAGGCGCGCCACGTAATTGGCACGGGCCACTTCCGGATCGATAATCTCAATACCTTTGCCCAGTTCGACGCCCTGCGCCGCGGCGACACGCTGAATTTCATCCGGGTTGCCTAACAGCACGCAATGCGCAATGCCGCGCTCGGCGCAAATGGCGGCAGCCTTAACGGTACGCGGTTCATCGCCTTCCGGCAGCACAATGCGTTTGCCCGCTTTACGCGCCAGCTCGGTGAGCTGATAACGGAAGGCTGGCGGCGAAAGACGACGGCTGCGCTCGGAGGTGGCGGTCAGAGATTCAATCCAGTCGCTGCTGATATGGCTGGCAACGTACTCCTGAACTTTTTCGATGCGCTGCGTATCGTCGCTGGGCACTTCCAGATTAAAGCTTTGCAGGCTAAGAGAGGTTTGCCAGGTATTGGTTTCAACCATAAACACCGGCAGGCCGGTCTGGAAGGCGCGTGCGCAGAGTTTGTAAATACGGTCATCAATTTCATAACCGCCGGTCAGCAGGATCGCACCGATTTCAACGCCGTTCATGGCAGCCAGACAGGCTGCAACCAGCACATCAGGACGATCGGCGGAGGTCACCAGCAGCGAGCCTGGGCGGAAATGTTCCAGCATATGCGGCAGGCTACGGGCGCAGAACGTCACTGATTTTACGCGACGCGTCTGAATTTCACCTTCATTGACTACGCGCGCGTTCAGGTGACGGCACATATCAATCGCGCGGGTGGCGATCAGATCGAAACTCCAGGGAATGCAGCCCAGCACCGGCAGCGGGCTGTTGGCAAACAGCTGGCTCGGATCGATATTCGCGACGCTGGCTTTCGTGGAGTCATCAAAAATTTCTGACAGGTCCGGGCGAGTACGGCCCTGTTCATCGACCGGCGCGTTGAGTTTGTTGATGATGACGCCGGTAATGTTTTTGTTCTTACTGCCGCCAAAGCTGCTTTGCGTAACTTCGATACGCTCTTTCAGCTGTGCCGGTGAATCGTTGCCCAGCGCGGTTACAAAGATAATTTCCGCATTCAGGGTTTTTGCGATCTCATAGTTAAGCGCGCTGGCGAACTGATGTTTACGCGTTGGCACCAGGCCTTCCACCAGCACCACTTCCGCGTCCTGGGTATTGGCGTGGTAGCGAGCGATGATCTCTTCCATCAGCACGTCCTGCTGGTTAGAACCCAGCAGCGATTCCACGCGTGACATCTGCAGCGGCTCAGCGGCAGGAATGGAGGAGTTTTTACGAATAATGGTGGTGGTCTGGTCAGGCGTATTGCCACCGGCGCGGGGCTGCGCGATGGGTTTGAACACGCTGAGGCGAACCCCTTTGCGTTCCATCGCACGAATAACGCCGAGGCTGACGCTGGTCAACCCGACGCTGGTGCCGGTAGGGATAAGCATTATGGTACGTGACACAGTAAACCTCTCAGGTATTTCAGGCTGTCAAAACAACTCCGCCAGCCTGAGCTGACGGAGAAAGTCTTATGCGGTAAGGCGCGCAGCGTCGCGGGCGATAACCAACTCTTCATTGGTGGGGATAACCAATGCCGGACGGGTGCCTTCTTTGTTAATAAAGCCTTCCTGCCCGAAGCGCGCCGCCAGGTTGCGCTCGTGATCCACCTCGAAGCCCAGCAGCGCCAGTTTTGCCAGCGACAGCTCGCGTACCATGGCCGCATTCTCACCGATACCGCCGGTAAACACCACGGCATCCAGGCGGCCATCAATCATCGCGCTGTAGGAACCGATATATTTAGCCAGACGATGACAGAAAACGTTCATCGCGCGTTTCGCATCTTCTTTGGTGGTGTAATTTTCTTCTACGTAGCGGCAGTCGCTGGTTACGCCGGTCAGACCCAGCAGGCCGGACTCTTTGGTCAGCAGCTTATTGATGGCATCAATATTCATGCCCAGCGTATCGTGCAGGAAGAAAATAATCGCCGGATCGATATCGCCGCTGCGTGTACCCATTACCAGGCCTTCCAGCGGGGTCAGACCCATAGAGGTATCCACGCACTTGCCGTTGCGGATCGCGGAGACGGAAGCGCCGTTGCCGAGGTGACAGGTAATGACATTCAGCTCTTCCACCGGCTTATTCAGCATGCGGGCAGCTTCAATCGACACATAATAGTGGCTGGTGCCATGAGCGCCATAGCGACGAACGCCATGTTCTTTATAAAGATTATAGGGCAGGGCATAGAGGTAAGACTCTTCCGGCATTGTCTGATGGAAAGCAGTATCAAAAACCGCTACGTTTTTATCAGAAAGGTGCGGGAAGTTTTTCAGCGCTTCATCAATGCCGATCAGGTGCGCCGGGTTATGCAGCGGAGCAAAAGAGGAGGCGTCTTTAATGCTTTGCACCACTTTATCGTCAATCAGCACTGACTGGGTCAGTTTTTCCCCGCCATGAACAATACGATGACCGATTGCAGCAATTTGTGCCGATAGCTCTGGTTTTTGTGCCAGAATGTTTTTAACAATGAAGTTCAGGGCTTCGCTGTGGGCTGCGCCCGCACCCAGCTCAGCTTCCTGTTTAGCGCCGTCCAGTTTCCATTTAATGCGCGCTTCAGGCAAATGGAAGCATTCGGCCAGACCTGACAGATACTCTTTACCGTCCGCCGGGTTGAGGATGGCAAACTTAAGAGATGAGCTACCGCAGTTCAGAACCAGTACTAACTTACTCGACATGGAAGTACCTATTTGTCAAAAGTGGCTAAAAAAAAAGCAATCAGCCTATCATCGTAGTGTATGAAAGCTGGTACATTAATGATTATCATCATACTGCCAGCAAAAAGTTATCCGACAGCAAAAAAAGACGGTAATTTTACGTAAAATTTTGAAATTTGTGTCGCCTTCGATGGCTTCACCTCAAAATAATAAAGATTATTGCCTTTGGCGGCGCTGATAACGCGCTCAGAATAACGGCAGTCTCTGGTAAAAACAAAATTTTTTGAAGGTTGTCACACAAAGTTGTTTCGTTGTTTAAATTTTTTAAATCTTGCAAAAGAAGTTGAGGTGAGCCATGGCAAATGAATCCAGCGTCGGTTGGTTTAAAACATTCCAGCTTGGACAGCACTACATGAAAACATGGCCGAACGATAAACGCCTCGCGCCGGTTTTTCCGGAGAACCGTATCAGCAGCGCCACGCGCTTTGCGATCCGCTTTATGCCACCGCTGGCGATTTTCACGCTCAGCTGGCAAATTGCCCTGGGTGGACAGCTGGGACCGGCGGTCGCGACCGCACTGTTTGCCTGTAGCCTGCCGATGCAGGGGCTGTGGTGGTTAGGACGCCGTTCTGTAACACCGCTGCCGCCCACGCTGCTGAACTGGTTTCATGAGGTGCGTGAGAAATTGCAGCAGGCCGGGCAGTCGATCGCGCCTGTGGAAGGAAAACCCACCTATCAGGCGCTGGCAGATCTGCTTAAACGCGCTTTCCGTCAGTTGGATAACACTTTCCTTGACGATCTCTGAATAAGTTTCGGGTTGCCAGAGAATTTTTCAATGGCAACCCGGCTTAAATCAAAGAAAGGCTGGCTTGTGATACCGCCTTTTTATGTGTCGTGCGATTCTTGAACATCCTTTTACTGTGCCTGATACAGGAGATGACGATGGACATGACGCATGCGCAGCGCTTAATTCTTTCTAACCAATACAAACTGATGACCCTGCTCGATCCTGATAACGGCGAGCGCTATCGCCGCCTGCAAACTATCATTGAACGCGGTTACAGCCTGCAGATGCGTGAGTTAGATCGCGAATTTGGCGAACTGGGCGAAGCGGTTTGCCGCACCATCATCAATATTATGGAAATGCATCATGCACTGCGGGTATCCTGGGAAAACCTGAAGGAGCGCGCTGCTATTGACGAGCGTCGGTTACAGTTTTTGGGGTTCGATGCGGCAACCGAAGCGCGCTATCTGGGATATGTGCGTTTTATGGTTAACGTAGAAGGACGCTATACCCATTTCGATGCCGGTACGCACGGCTTTAATGCCCAGACGCCCATGTGGGACAAATATCAACGCATGCTGGCCGTCTGGCAAACCTGCCCGCGCCAGTATCATCTCTGCGCCACAGAGATTGCGCAAATCATCAACGCCTGAGAAGGAAACGCGAGTGAAGTGTAAAGGTTTTTTGTTTGATTTAGACGGCACGCTGGTCGATTCTTTGCCGGCGGTGGAACGCGCCTGGAGTAACTGGGGCAAGCGTCACGGCATCGACGCGGATGAGATCCTCGATTTTATCCACGGCAAACAGGCTATCACTTCACTGCGTCACTTTATGCGCGGCTGCAGCGAAGAGGAAATCCAGCAGGAATTTCAGCTACTGGAAAAAACCGAAGCTGAAGATACGGAAGGCGTAACGGCGCTGCCGGGCGCCCGTGAACTGCTGGAGCATTTAAACGCGCTGGCCATTCCCTGGGCGATCGTGACTTCTGGGTCGGTACCGGTCGCCTCCGCGCGGCGGCAGGCGGCAGGACTGCCGTTGCCAACCCATTTTGTCACCGCCGAGCGGGTTAAAAACGGCAAGCCTGAACCAGATGCTTACCTGTTAGGCGCAGAGCTGCTAGGCCTGGCGCCTGCTGACTGCGTGGTGGTGGAGGATGCTCCCGCCGGTATTCTTTCCGGCCTTGCCGCCGGCTGTGCGGTGATTGCCGTGAACGCGCCTGCCGATACGCCGCGCCTGGCGGAAACCGCTCTGCAGTTGACCACGCTCACGGCGCTGCGCATCACCAAAGAGGATGACGGAACAATCACGGTGCTAACCCAGGCTTGATTGATTTAACCCCGCTACCGCGGGGTTTATTTTATGGCATGCTGCGCGCATTCAGGATTGGTGACACGGAAAGGGCTGTGAATAGTCAACTTCTTTGGGTGATTAGCCTGCTGGCAATAACCGTCTGGCTGTTTGCGTCCGGCAGGCTGCGTATGGATGTCGTTGCGCTGCTGGTGATTATCGCTTTTGTGCTTAGCGGTACGTTGACGCTGCAGGAAGCGACCATCGGCTTTAGCGATCCCAACGTGATTTTAATTGCCGCGCTGTTTGTCATTGGTGAAGGGCTGGTGCGCACCGGCGTAGCGCTGCAGACCGGTGAATGGCTGATGAAAATTGCCGGCAACAGCGAAAGTAAAATGATTTTCTGGCTGATGCTGACCGTGGCGGCGTTAGGCGCGTTTATGAGTTCTACCGGCGTGGTGGCTATCTTTATTCCCGTGGTGCTGAGCGTAGCGGCGAAGATTGGTTCATCGCCCGCGCGGCTTATGATGCAGCTTAGCGTGGCGGGGTTGATTAGCGGCATGATGACGTTGGTGGCTACACCGCCCAATCTGGTGGTGAATAGTGAACTTCAACGTGAAGGGCTGGAGGGCTTTAGCTTTTTTGCCGTTACGCCTGTGGGGATAACGGTGCTGGCGCTGGGCATCGGCTATATGCTGATAGCTCGCTACTGGCTGGCCGATTCATCTGCGGAATCATCCTCATCTGCCGCACCGCGCCGCCGCAATTTCCGCGATCTGATTCGGGAATATCGGCTTAGCGGTCGCGCCCGTCGTCTGGCAATCCGCACCGGTTCGCCGCTGGTGGGCTATCGCCTTGACGATCTCAGACTGCGAGAAAAATATGGCGCAAATGTGGTTGGCCTGGAGCGCTGGCGCAAGTTTCGACGCGTGATGGTTACGGTAACGGGCGAAACAACCTTTCGCAGCGGAGACGTCTTGCTGATTGATATGTCGGCAGCCGAGATCGATCTACGGCAGTTTTGCAGTGAACAGTTGCTGGAACCGTTAATTTTACGCGGCGACTATTTTTCCGATCGCGCGCGTGATGTCGGTATGGCTGAGGCCGCCCTGGTTCCCGATTCAGAACTGGCAGGCAAAAGCGTACGCGAGCTGGGTTTCCGTCAGCGCTATGGGCTAAGCGTGATCGGTATTCGGCGTCGCAACAGCCTGGTGGAAGGCACGCTGGCGGATACTGTGCTGGAGGTGGGGGATATTTTGCTGGTTATCGGTGACTGGCGGCGTATTCAGCAGCTACAGCAGCAGAAACGGGATCTGTTGCTGCTGGCGCTGCCTGCAGAGATTGATGAGGCGGTCCCGGCGCACAGTCAGGCACCGCATGCGTTATTCTCCCTGGCGCTGATGGTGGCGATGATGATTACCGATGTGATTCCCGGCCCGATTGCGGCAATTATCGCCTGTTTACTGATGGGGAAATTTCGCTGCATCGATATGGAGAGCGCCTATAAAGCCATTCACTGGCCGGGACTCATTCTGATTGCCGGCATGATGCCTTTTGCGCTGGCGTTGCAAAAAACCGGTGGCGTGGCGCTGATTGTGCAGGGATTGATGGATATTGCTGGCGGCAGAAGCCCGCATATTATGCTGCTCTGCCTGTTTATACTCTGTGCCAGCATTGGACTGTTTATCTCCAATACGGCCACCGCCGTGCTGATGGCGCCGATTGGCGTAGCGGCGGCGCAGCAGATGGGCGTATCGCCTTATCCTTTCACGATGATTATCGCTATCGCTGCCTCCGCCGCCTTTATGACGCCGGTCTCTTCCCCGGTTAATACGCTGGTTTTAGGGCCGGGCGGTTATCGCTTCGCTGATTTCGTTAAAATTGGCGTTCCCTTTACCCTGGTAGTGATGGTGGTTAGCGTCCTGCTGGTTCCCTTGCTGTTTCCGTTCTGATTTACAGCGGCGTATCCTGCGATATTTCATCCAGCGAAAGGTTAAAACTGGGCACAAACACGGCGATAAAATAGTCCATTTCTTCGCTGCGACGCCGCTCAAGCGTTTTTTCCAGGCGCGACAAGGCCCGGCGGAACTCATTATTTCCGGCTGAAAGCTCTTCAAGGCATTTCAGATAGGCGCATAGCGCATCGGCCTGCTTGATTATGGCCGTTTCCTCTTCGCTCTGCTGCTGTTCATCCAGCAGCGGACGCCACGCATTCTGCAGCTCGGCAGGAAGCATTTCAATCAGCTTCTGGCGGGCGATCTCTTCAATTTTTTTATATTCATGGGCAATCTGCGCATTGTAATACTTAACCGGCGTCGGCAAATCGCCGGTCAGCACCTCGCTGGCATCATGATAGAGCGCAATCAGCGCAATGCGTTCCGCGTTAAGATTACCGTTGAACATGCTGTTTTTTATCAGCGCCAGCGCATGCGCAACCATCGCGACCTGTAGGCTATGCTCAGAGACATTTTCCGTTCGCACGTTGCGCATCAACGGCCAGCGATTGATCAGTTTAAGGCGGGAAAGATGGGCAAAGAAATGGCTCTGCTTCATTGAAAAGGTTTCTCCTCTGTACACTGCGGAAACCGGCATTTCCGGTCTCCACAGCAACAGTATCGCCTTTTCATTCTCTGCGCTACAGCAGGCAGAGCTGAGGGCGGTTACTGGCGATAGCCCTCCAGGAAACGGCCAAATTTGCCGATGGCCATCTCCAGATCGTCAACGCGCGGCAGAGTCACGATGCGGACATGATCCGGCCACGGCCAGTTGAAAGCCGATCCCTGTACCAGTAGCACTTTTTCCTGTAGCAGAAAATCCAGCACCATTTTTTGGTCGTCGTGCAGGTTGAATTTTTTCGCATCGATACGCGGGAACATATAGAGCGCGCCCTGCGGCTTGACGCAGGTTACGCCAGGGATGTCATTAATCAGTTCCCAGGCGCGCTGGCGCTGCTCGTAGAGACGTCCGCCCGGCATGATAAATTCGCTGATGCTCTGGTAGCCGCCCAGCGCTGTCTGAATAGCGTGTTGCGCCGGGACGTTGGCGCAAAGGCGCATAGACGCCAGCATCTCCAGCCCTTCAATATAGCCTTTGGCATGTTTTTTCGGGCCGTTAAGCACCATCCAACCCTGACGGAATCCCGCAACGCGATAGGTTTTTGACAGACCGTTAAAGGTTACGGTAAGCAAGTCGGGCGCCAGTGCGGCGATAGAGTGATGCTGCGCGGCGTCATAAAGGATTTTGTCGTAAATTTCATCGGCAAAAATAATCAGATTATGTTCGCGGGCAATTTCCACAATCTCCAGCAGCAGCTCTTTGCTGTAGACGGCGCCGGTAGGGTTATTCGGGTTGATAATCACAATACCGCGGGTACGCGGCGTAATTTTGCTGCGAATATCGGCCAGATCCGGAAACCAACCGGCGGATTCATCGCACAGATAATGAACCGCTTTACCGCTGGAAAGGGAAACCGCAGCGGTCCACAGCGGATAGTCCGGCGCAGGCACCAGCATCTCATCGCCGCTGTTTAACAACGCCTGCATTGACTGAACAATCAATTCAGATACGCCGTTACCGATATAAATATCTTCTACGGTAACGTCGCGCATATTGCGCGCCTGGTAATGTTGCATAATAGCTTTGCGCGCCGAATAGAGCCCTTTTGAATCACAATATCCCTGAGCGCCAGGCAGGTTACGAATAACATCGACCAGAATCTCATCCGGGGCTTCAAAGCCAAACGGAGCGGGATTGCCAATATTTAATTTCAGAACCTTGTTGCCTTCTTCTTCAAGGCGTTTGGCCTCTTTTAACACCGGACCGCGGATGTCATAACAAACATTATCCAGCTTTGACGATTTTTCGATTGTTGAATTCATTACATGCGCCTTTACTGACAGAACTGCGTTCCTGCCGTGGAAATAAACCCGCTCAATTTACTCTTCTGCTCCTGCGATTTGAAGGGCAAGGCTGGCTTTTGGCGCAACTGAAAGGCAATAAGGAGCTGGCTGGTATGCAACGTCAGGCAACCTTGATTAGCTGGATTAAAAAACCAAAATTTTGCTTAAATCCAGCATAAAGCACCAGGGTGCTCTTCTGACTGTAAAAATCTCTTCACGGTATGCGAGCTGGATCAGAAAAAGAAACAAATTAAGATAAAAAAAGTAGATTGATGCGGAGTGAAACAGTTAAATTTTACTACTTAAAGTGCCGATAACCTGAAAGGGGTATAATGATTAAACGGGTTGGATACTTTTCTGCTGTTTTGCCATCAAGCACCCCATTGCGCTTCAGGATGCTTTTCAGCCAGCGAGCCGTTAAAAACAATCGTTAAAAAAAAGCTCAATAATGCTAAAACCGCGCTTTATTGATAAGAAAAATGCGATTGGGGCTTAAAAATTAGACGTCGTTGTGGCAGGATATCCATCAACGGGCTTTGTGATAAAACAAACACGCCTGACTGTAGCCAGAATTAAAACGGCGGCAGTAAAGGTTAAGTCCGGCGATTTATTGGTTTTTTTGCGTTGCGCAGTTTTGCAAACGCAGTATGTAGAAATTATGAACCAGCGGCCCCGTAGTTAACTTGCCTGAAGTTGGCGCGGTTTCCATCACTAAGCAGGGCGCATTTTGCGTCTACTGTTGCAGCGCTCCGGCGCTGAGTATTTGGTCATTAAATACCGGCGGCACTGGCTGGTCTGTATGCATTCCTCCAGCGGTATTATGAAAAGCAGCTTTTCTTTTTGCAGTGTTGAGCTGTCGCTTCCGGCTTATCGGAGACGTCATTGTTGCCATCTTAAATCTCCGTTTGACATTTGATCGGCGGGAGTAACACCAGGGTAGTTGTTCTTAAAAACTTATAAGTGAAGAAAAATATGACTAATGCAAATCGTCCGATACTTAATCTCGATCTCGATCTGCTGAGAACTTTCGTTGCAGTAGCAGATCTCAACACCTTCGCCGCCGCCGCCGCTGCCGTATGCAGAACGCAATCAGCTGTTAGCCAGCAGATGCAGCGTCTGGAGCAGCTGGTAGGCAAAGAACTTTTTGCCCGTCATGGCCGTAATAAGCTGCTGACCGAGCATGGCATTCAGCTGCTCGGCTATGCCCGTAAAATTTTACGTTTCAACGATGAAGCCTGTACCTCGCTGATGTACAGCAACGTCCAGGGCGTACTGACTATCGGCGCGTCGGACGATACGTCAGATACCATTCTGCCGTTCTTGCTGAACCGCGTGACCTCTGTCTACCCGAAACTGGCGATTGATGTACGCGTGAAGCGCAATCCGTTTATGATGGAAATGCTCAACCAGGGCGAAGTTGACCTGGTAGTGACCACCTCCAGTCCGGGTTCCTTTACTCATCAGGTGCTGCGCACTTCGCCAACACTGTGGTACTGCGCTGCGGATTATATTTTCCAGCGCGGCGAAGCGATCCCATTGGTGCTGCTGGACGAGCCAAGTCCGTATCGCGATATGGCGATCGACCATCTGAATGAAGCTGGCATTCCGTGGCGCATCTCTTACGTGGCCTCTACGCTGGCTGCGGTTCGCGCCGCCGTGAAAGCGGGCCTGGGCGTGACCGCACGTCCGGTAGAAATGATGAGCCCGGAACTGCGCGTAATGGGCGCGGCTGAAGGCCTGCCAGTGCTGCCGGATACGCAATACCTGCTGTGCCGCAATCCGGACAGTGAAAACGAACTGGCGTTGGCTATTTTCAACGCCATGGAATCCAGCAACGACCCATACAATCTGTCCTTAACAGGGCAGGGTGATGCAATGTTGCTGGATGATGAAGAATAAGTATAAAAATGAGACGTTTTCTCATTTAGAATGTGATTTCTGATTCTAAACTGTTAAAAAAAGGCCTCTTAGCTCGGTAACGATCTAAGAGGCCTTTTTGTTGTTCTTTTTGCTGCTATTTTTGCCCTTTCCTGGCAACTTTCTTTGTGATGCTTCCTGCCATAATGAAACGCGATTTTAAAACGTAATGTTTCTTGTTGTAATCAGCCTTTGTTGCGCATTTGCCTAAAAATTACCCACCTGAATTGTCTGTTATTTTATCAAAAAGGGCAAAAGTGTGTCCTCGATCAAAAAAATAACCCCGCAAAGGGGCAGGAAATCTGCCGTTTTCCTGTCAAAATATGTTTGTTAAATGCACGATCCAACCGTGCAAATACCCACTACACTTAATTTACATTCTCAAACTGACACGATTTAGCTTAATTATTACGCATCATATGTTAATAAAATGCTGCAGCTGTAAATTAACGTGTGGATACTTTTGCCAAAGTTGACAAAAGGTTATAGAAAGGGGTAAAAAACCCCATTAAATTGCTGCTTATAGGTTAATGACAGCATAATTTATAAGGTTTTTCATCCTTCCCTTGAATTAATGTGGTGTGTTCTTCGCTATCGGCATCGCAGGACGCTAAACGCCACTTTTGATGAGTAAGCAGAGAGTATGTCAACAACCACAGAAGTTATCGCTCATCACTGGGCATTCGCTGTTTTTATCGTTGTCGCTTTTGGGCTATGTCTCTTTATGCTGGCTGGTGGCTGGCTGTTAGGCGGTCGCGCCCGCGCACGTAATAAAAACACTCCCTTTGAATCAGGTATCGATCCGGTTGGCAGCACGCATTTGCGCCTTTCTGCCAAGTTCTACCTGGTGGCTATGTTCTTCGTTATCTTCGACGTAGAAGCCCTGTTTTTATATGCATGGGCGACTTCTATCCGCGAAAGCGGGTGGGTCGGCTTTGTTGAAGCCACAATTTTCATTTTGGTGCTATTGGCTGGTCTGGTTTATCTGGTGCGTATTGGTGCGCTGGATTGGGCGCCTGCGCGTCGTCGCGTAGACGTTGACACTGGTAAGGTCACTAACACCAACCCTCAAAAGCAGTAACAGCGAGGCATTAAGATGGACTATACGCTCACCCGCATAGACCCCAACGGTGAGAACGACCGTTATCCCCTGCAGAAACAGGAGATCGTTTCCGACCCTCTGGAGCAGCATGTCCACCGCAGCGTTTATATGGGCAAGTTGGAAAACGCACTGCATGACATGGTGAACTGGGGTCGTAAGAACTCTCTGTGGCCGTTTAACTTCGGCCTCTCCTGTTGTTATGTCGAAATGACCACCTCTTTTACCTCGGTGCATGACGTCGCCCGCTTTGGTTCCGAAGTTATTCGAGCCTCTCCGCGTCAGGCTGACTTCATGGTGGTAGCCGGTACGCCATTTACCAAAATGGCCCCGGTTATTCAGCGTTTGTACGATCAGATGCTGGAGCCGAAATGGGTGATTTCCATGGGGGCTTGCGCTAACTCAGGCGGTATGTATGACATCTATTCAGTGGTGCAGGGCGTTGATAAGTTCCTGCCGGTGGATGTGTATATCCCTGGCTGCCCGCCGCGCCCGGAAGCCTATATGCAGGCGCTGCTGCTGTTGCAGGAATCCATTGGTAAAGAACGTCGTCCGCTCTCCTGGGTCGTTGGCGATCAGGGCGTTTATCGCGCCAATATGCAGTCCGAGCGTGAAAGGAAGCGCGGCGATCGCATTGCGGTAACGAACCTGCGTACCCCGGACGAAATTTAAATCAACAATTTATGGATGGGGCCTGACACGCAGCGCAATAATACGACCAACCAACGCGCGCACCTCATCCTGACACCAACGACTTCGTGCCTGTTTTCAGGCCAATGGTGAGTAACGTATGACAGATTTGACCACGCAAGATTTCGCTCAGCCTGCATGGCAAACCCGGGATCACCTGGATGATCCGGTGATCGGCGAGTTGCGTAACCGTTTTGGGCCGGATGCCTTTACCGTTCAGGCGACGCGTACCGGCATTCCTGTGGTTTGGGTGAAGCGTGAACAGCTGCTGGAGATTACGGAATTCCTGCGCAAGCTGCCAAAGCCCTATGTGATGCTGTATGACCTGCATGGCATGGATGAGCGCCTGCGTACCCACCGTAACGGGCTGCCCGCTGCGGATTTTTCCGTTTTCTACCATCTGCTTTCTATTGAGCGCAACAGCGACATTATGCTCAAGGTGGCCTTGTCTGAAAATGACATGCATCTGCCAACCATCACTAAAATTTTTCCTAACGCCAACTGGTATGAGCGTGAAACCTGGGAAATGTTTGGCGTCACCTTTGACGGGCATCCTCATCTGACGCGCATCATGATGCCGTCGACCTGGGAAGGGCACCCGCTGCGCAAAGACTATCCGGCGCGCGCGACAGAATTCAATCCTTTTGAGCTGACTAAACAGAAAGAGGATCTGGAGATGGAAGCGCTGCGTTTCAAGCCGGAAGATTGGGGCATGAAGCGTGGCACCGAAAACGAGGACTTTATGTTCCTCAACCTCGGTCCGAACCACCCATCGGCGCACGGTGCATTCCGCATCGTCATGCAGCTGGATGGTGAAGAGATCGTCGACTGTGTGCCTGATATCGGTTACCACCATCGCGGCGCAGAAAAAATGGGTGAGCGCCAGTCCTGGCACAGCTACATCCCTTACACCGACCGCGTGGAATATCTGGGCGGCTGCGTTAACGAAATGCCTTACGTGCTGGCGGTTGAAAAGCTGGCGGGCATCGTGGTGCCGGATCGCGTTAATGTCATTCGCGTGATGCTCTCTGAGTTGTTCCGCATCAACAGCCATCTGCTTTATATCTCTACGTTTATTCAGGACGTCGGTGCCATGTCACCGGTGTTCTTTGCTTTTACCGACCGCCAGAAAATTTATGACGTTGTGGAGGCTATTACTGGCTTCCGTATGCATCCCGCCTGGTTCCGTATCGGCGGCGTCGCACACGATCTTCCGAAAGGCTGGGAACGTCTGCTGCGTGAATTCCTCGACTGGATGCCGAAGCGCCTGAAGGAATATGAAACCGTGGCGCTGAAAAACAGCGTGCTGGTAGGTCGTGCTAAAGGCGTTGCCGCTTATGGTAAAGATGAAGCGCTGGCCTGGGGCACCACCGGTGCTGGTCTGCGCGCTACCGGCATCGACTTTGACGTGCGTAAATGGCGTCCCTATTCCGGCTATGAGAATTTCGATTTCGAAATTCCGGTAGGTGATGGCGTCAGCGATGCTTATACCCGTGTGATGCTGAAGATGGAAGAGATGCGTCAGAGCCTGCGTATTCTGGAGCAGTGCCTGAACAACATGCCGGCCGGGCCGTTTAAAGCCGATCATCCGCTGACCACGCCGCCGCCGAAAGAGCGTACGCTGCAGCATATTGAAACCCTGATTACCCACTTCCTGCAGGTCTCCTGGGGACCGGTAATGCC
This sequence comes from Pantoea sp. FN0305, assembly GCF_050113845.1. Taxonomy (NCBI): domain Bacteria; kingdom Pseudomonadati; phylum Pseudomonadota; class Gammaproteobacteria; order Enterobacterales; family Erwiniaceae; genus Pantoea; species Pantoea sp. FN0305. The sequence goes on from NZ_JBNJSN010000001.1 coordinate 392,279, forward strand.
TGCGAACGAATCGTTCCAGATGATCGAAGCGACCAAGGGGATCAACAGCTACTACCTGACCAGCGACGGCAGTACCGTAAGCTATCGCACGCGTATTCGTACGCCAAGCTTCCCGCACCTGCAGCAGATCCCATCAGTGATCCGCGGCAGCCTGGTATCCGATCTGGTCGTTTACCTGGGTAGTATCGATTTTGTTATGTCAGACGTGGACCGCTAATTATGCACGATCAAAAAATTGCTATCGAAACGATCGACCCGACCGAGGTCTTTGAGCTGAGTGCAGCAGAACGCGACGCGATTGAGCATGAAAAACACCATTATGAAGATGCACGCGCAGCCTCAATTGAAGCGCTGAAAATCGTGCAGAAACAACGCGGCTGGGTGCCGGATGGTGCCATTAATGCCATTGCTGAAGTGTTAGGTATTCCCGCCAGCGATGTTGAAGGGGTTGCTACCTTTTACAGCCAGATTTTCCGTCAGCCGGTTGGCCGCCACGTGATCCGCTATTGCGACAGCGTGGTTTGTCATATCACCGGTTATCAGGGCATTCAGGCGGCGCTGGAACAGTCGCTGAACATCAAACCGGGCCAGACCACCACGGATGGCCGCTTTACGCTGCTGCCAACCTGTTGCCTGGGTAACTGTGATAAAGGCCCGACCATGATGGTGGATGAAGATACGCACGTTCACCTGACGCCGGAAAACATTCCATCGTTACTGGAGCAGTATCAATGACAATAAAAGAGATCATTCGTACTGCGGAAACCCATCCGCTGACCTGGCGTATGCGTGACGACAAGCAGCCGGTGTGGTTTGACGAATACCGTAGCAAAAATGGCTATGCCGGTGCGGAAAAAGCGCTGAAAGGCCTGGCACCTGACGAAATCGTCGCGATAGTTAAAGACTCCGGCCTGAAAGGGCGCGGCGGCGCAGGCTTCTCCACCGGTCTGAAATGGAGCCTGATGCCGAAAGATGAGTCGATGAATATCCGTTACCTGCTCTGTAACGCCGATGAGATGGAGCCGGGTACCTATAAAGACCGCCTGCTGATGGAGCAAATGCCGCACCAGCTGGTGGAGGGGATGCTGATCAGCGCTTTTGCGCTGAAAGCGTACCGTGGATATATCTTCCTGCGCGGTGAATATATTGAGGCGGCGGTACATCTGCGTCGCGCCATCGCCGAGGCTACCGAAGCGGGCTTCCTGGGTAAAAATATTCTTGGCACCGGCTTTGATTTCGAACTGATCGTTCATACCGGCGCTGGCCGCTATATCTGCGGCGAAGAGACGGCGTTGATTAACTCACTGGAAGGACGTCGCGCCAACCCGCGTTCCAAGCCGCCATTCCCGGCCTCTGCCGGTGCCTGGGGCAAGCCGACCTGCGTTAATAACGTGGAAACCCTCTCTAACGTGCCGGCCATTCTGGCTAACGGCGTGGAGTGGTACAAGGGGCTGTCGAAGAGTGAAGATGCCGGTACCAAAATGATGGGCTTCTCCGGTCGGGTAAAAAACCCGGGCGTCTGGGAGCTGCCTTTCGGCATCACGGCGCGTGAAATTCTGGAAGATTATGCGGGCGGCATGCGTGACGGGCTGAAGTTTAAAGCCTGGCAGCCGGGCGGCGCAGGCACAGACTTCCTGACCGAACAGCACCTGGATCTGCCAATGGAATTTGCCAGCATCGGCAAAGCAGGCAGCCGTCTGGGTACCGCGCTGGCGATGGCAGTGGATCACGAAATCAATATGGTTTCGCTGGTGCGCAACCTGGAAGAGTTTTTTGCCCGTGAGTCGTGCGGCTGGTGTACGCCATGTCGCGACGGCCTGCCGTGGAGCGTGAAAATTCTGCGCGCCCTGGAGCAGGGCAAAGGGCAGCCGGGAGATATCGAAACGCTGCTGCAACTTTGTCGTCAGCTGGGCCCAGGTAAAACATTTTGTGCGCATGCACCCGGCGCCGTAGAGCCATTACAAAGCGCGATCAAATACTTCCGTGAAGAGTTTGAAGCCGGTATCGCGCCGCAGGTGTTTGGTAATACGCGTGCCATTAACGGCATTCAGCCAAACCTGCTGAAAGCGCGCTGGTAAAACAGAGCAGCAACGGAAAAGGTGCGCACCGCTTACCCAAAGCATTTCGGATTGCGGCAAGGCGACAACTGAATGAATCCCGCGAGCTTACGCAAGTAAGTGAGCGCGGTGAGTGAAGGCAGCCAACACCGCTGCGGCCTGAAAGGTGAAGGGTAAGAAGAATTGTGTTTAACGCTCGGTGATGCCGAGCCTTACGGAAGCATGTTCACTATGGCTACAATTCATGTAGACGGTAAAGAATATGAGGTAGATGGAGCGGACAACCTGCTACAGGCGTGTCTCTCTCTTGGCCTGGATATTCCTTATTTTTGCTGGCATCCGGCGCTGGGAAGCGTGGGTGCCTGCCGCCAGTGCGCGGTAAAGCAATACCAAAACGCTGAAGATACGCGCGGTCGCCTCGTCATGTCCTGCATGACGCCTGCTGCCGACGGTACCTTTATTTCTATCGACGATGGCGAAGCGAAAGAGTTCCGTGAAAGCGTGGTCGAATGGCTGATGACCAACCACCCACACGATTGTCCGGTATGTGAGGAGGGCGGCAACTGTCATCTGCAGGATATGACGGTGATGACCGGCCACAGCTTCCGTCGCTATCGTTTCACCAAGCGTACCCATCGCAATCAGGATTTGGGGCCGTTTATCTCTCATGAGATGAACCGCTGTATCGCCTGTTACCGCTGCGTGCGTTACTACAAAGATTATGCAGACGGCAAAGATCTGGGCGTATATGGCGCGCATGACAACGTCTATTTTGGTCGCCCGGAAGATGGCACGCTGGAAAGCGAATTCTCTGGTAACCTGGTAGAGATCTGCCCGACCGGCGTGTTCACTGATAAAACCCACTCCGAACGCTATAACCGTAAATGGGATATGCAGTTTGCGCCCAGCATCTGCCAGCAGTGCAGCGTCGGCTGTAACACCAGCCCGGGCGAGCGCTATGGTGAGCTGCGCCGTATTGAAAACCGTTATAACGGCAGCGTGAATCACTATTTCCTTTGTGACCGTGGCCGTTTTGGCTATGGCTACGTTAATCGCAAAGATCGCCCGCGTCAGCCGATGCAGCGTCGCGGCAACGACTGGGTAGCGCTGAATGCTGAGCAGGCGATGCAGGGCGCGGCGGATATTCTGCGTCAGGCGAAAAAAGTGATCGGTATTGGCTCACCGCGTGCCAGCGTAGAAAGCAACTTTGCGCTGCGTGAACTGGTTGGCGCGGCTAACTTCTCAACCGGCATGCCCGCTGGCGAGCAGGCGCGTCTGGAGCTGATGTTGAAAGTGCTGCGTGAAGGCGGTATCCATACGCCCGCGCTACGTGAGATTGAAAGCTACGATGCGGTGCTGGTGCTGGGCGAAGATCTGACCCAAACCGGCGCGCGCGTAGCGCTCTCCGTACGTCAGGCGGTGAAAGGCAAAGCTCGCGAAATGGCGGCGGCGCAGAAAGTAGCCGACTGGCAAATCGCGGCGATCATGAACATTGGTCAGCACGCGAAACATCCGCTGTTTGTCACCAACGTTGATGAAACCCGTCTGGATGATATCGCTGCCTGGAGCTACCGCGCGCCGGTGGAAGATCAGGCGCGTCTCGGTTTCGCTATCGCCCACGCGCTGGACGCAAGTGCGCCGGCAGTAAGCGATTTCGACAGCAGCCTGAACGGTAAACTTGACGTTATTGTCCAGGCGCTGGCCGGGGCGAAGAAACCGCTGATTATCTCTGGTACACATTCTGGCAGTGAGGCGATGATCGAGGCGGCGGCTAACGTCGCTAAAGCGCTGAAAGGGCGCGGTGCCGATGTCGGCATTACGCTGCTGGCTTCCGCAGCGAACAGCGTGGGCCTTGGCATGATCGGTGGCAATACGCTGGAGGATGCGCTGGCGCAGCTGGAAAACGGCAGCGCCGACGCGGTGGTGATTCTGGAAAACGATCTTTATCGTCATGCGCCGAAAGCGAAAGTGGATGCCGCACTGCGCAACGCCGACAGCATTATCGTGGTCGATCATCAGCGCACGGCAACCATGGAAAAAGCAGGTCTGATTCTGTCAGGCGCCAGCTTTGCTGAGAGCGATGGCACGCTGATAAACCAGGAGGGCCGCGCTCAGCGCTTCTTCCAGGTTTACGATCCCTCTTACTACGACTCAACGGTAGTGATGCTGGAAAGCTGGCGCTGGCTGCACTCGCTGCACAGCGCGCTGGAAAGCCGTCACGTCGACTGGACGCAGCTGGATCATGTGATTGATGCCGTGGTTGTGGCGCTGCCGCAGCTGAAAGGCATTAAAGATGCCGCGCCAGATGCCTCATTCCGTATTCGTGGTCAGAAACTGTCGCGTTCGCCACATCGTTCCAGCGGACGTACCGCCGCGCGCGCTAATATCAGCGTGCATGAGCCGCGTCAGCCGCAGGATATGGACACCATGTTCTCCTTCTCTATGGAAGGGAACAACCAGCCCAGCGCGCCGCGCTCTGAGATTCCTTTCGCCTGGGCGCCAGGCTGGAACTCACCGCAGGCGTGGAACAAGTTCCAGGATGAAGTGGGCGGCAAACTGCGTAACGGCGATCCTGGCGTGCGTCTGTTTGAAGCCACGACAGAACAACTGGAGTGGTTTACCCAGGTGCCAACCGCCTTTGCCCGCAACGGCGGCTGGCGTGTTGCGCCTTACTACAATCTGTTCGGCAGCGAAGAGATGACGCAGCGCGCGCCGGTTATTCAGCAGCGTATGCCGCAGGCCGCTCTGGTGATTAACCCGGCCGATGCCGCTCAGCTTGGCGTTAACGTCGGTACAGCAGTGGAGTTCAACTGCTCCGGTGAAACGCTGCGCCTGCCTGTGCGCTTTTCTGACGCACTGCAGGCAGGGCAGGTAGGTTTACCGTTGGGCATGCCGGGCGTACCGCCGTTCCTGTCGGGCGCGACTATTGAGACTCTGCGGGAGGCGGCACAATGAGCTGGTTGACGCCGGACGTTATCGATATCTTGCTGGGCATTCTCAAGGCGATTGTCATCCTGCTGGTGGTGGTCTCCTGCGGTGCCTTTATGAGCTTCGCCGAGCGCCGTCTGCTGGGCCTGTTCCAGAACCGCTACGGGCCTAACCGTGTCGGCTGGGGCGGCTCGCTGCAGTTGGTGGCGGATATGATCAAAATGTTCTTTAAAGAGGACTGGATCCCGCCGTTCACGGATCGCTTTATTTTTACGCTGGCTCCGGTCATCGCCTTCGTTTCACTGCTGTTAGCATTCGCCATTGTGCCGGTCAGTCCGACATGGATGGTGACCGACCTTAACATCGGGCTGCTGTTCTTCCTGATGATGGCGGGTCTGGCGGTTTACGCGGTGCTGTTCGCCGGTTGGGCGAGTAACAACAAATACTCCCTGCTGGGCGCAATGCGTGCCTCTGCACAGACGCTGAGCTACGAGGTGTTTCTCGGGTTGTCGCTGATGGGCGTGGTGGCGCAGGCCGGTTCGTTCAATATGAACGACATCGTTAATAACCAGGCGCATCTGTGGAACATTATTCCGCAGTTCTTTGGCTTCCTGACCTTCTGTATTGCTGGCGTAGCGGTGTGCCACCGTCATCCGTTTGACCAGCCGGAAGCGGAGCAGGAGCTGGCAGATGGTTACCACATCGAATATTCCGGTATGAAATTCGGTCTGTTCTTCGTGGGCGAATATGTGGCGATTACCACGGTTTCCGCGCTGATTGTTACGCTGTTTTTTGGCGGCTGGCACGGACCATGGCTGCCGCCCTTCATCTGGTTCGCCATTAAAACCGCGTTCTTTATGATGATGTTTATTCTGATTCGTGCTGCGCTGCCGCGTCCGCGCTATGACCAGGTAATGTCCTTCGGCTGGAAAGTATGTCTGCCGTTGACGCTGTTGAACCTGCTGGCTACCGCCGCAGTGATTCTGTACAACGCGCAGTAAAGGGGTTGTAACCATGACATTAAAAGACATTATTGTCGGTTTCGGCACCCAGGTACGCAGTATCTGGTTGATGGGCCTGCATGCCTTCGCGAAGCGTGAAACGCAGATGTATCCGGAGGAGCCGGTTTATCTGCCGCCCCGCTATCGTGGCCGTATTGTACTGACGCGCGATCCCGATGGGGCAGAGCGTTGCGTTGCGTGCAACCTGTGCGCCGTCGCCTGTCCGGTCAGCTGTATTTCGCTGCAGAAAGCGGAGACGGTGGATGGTCGCTGGTATCCGGAATTTTTCCGCATCAACTTTTCACGCTGCATTTTCTGCGGCATGTGCGAAGAGGCTTGCCCGACCACGGCGATTCAGCTCACGCCCGATTTCGAGCTGGGCGAGTTCAAGCGTCAGGATCTGGTGTACGAGAAAGAAGACCTGCTGATTTCAGGGCCGGGCAAATACCCGGAATACAACTTCTACCGTATGGCAGGCATGGCGATCGAAGGGAAAGACAAGGGCGAAGCGGAAAACGAAGCCAAACCCATCGACGTCAAAGGCTTGTTACCTTAAGGAGCCCGGCATGGAATTTGCGTTTTATCTTTGTGGTCTGGTGGCGGTGTTAACCACGCTACGCGTGATTACCCACACCAACCCGGTACATGCGTTGCTGTACCTGATTGTTTCGCTGCTGGCGGTTGCTGGCGTCTTCTTTTCGCTTGGCGCCTACTTTGCTGGCGCGCTGGAGATCATCGTTTACGCCGGGGCCATTATGGTGCTGTTCGTCTTCGTGGTGATGATGCTTAACCTTGGCAAGTCGGTTGAGGAGCAGGAGCGCCAGTGGCTGCAGCCTTCGCTGTGGATTGGTCCAGGGCTGGTGTCGCTGCTGCTGTTGGCGGTAATGGTGTACGCCATTATGAGCGCCAATGACCAGGGCATCGACGGCACGGTAATCGATGCGAAAGCGGTCGGTATCAGCCTGTTCGGCCCTTATGTACTGGCCGTTGAGCTGGCCTCTATGCTGCTACTGGCAGGTCTGGTGGTTGCGTTCCATATCGGACGTGAAGATCGTCAGGGCGAAGTGCTTAGCAACCGCGTCAGCGATGCAGCGGTTGCGAAAACAAAGGAGGAACGCGCATGATCCCTCTACAACATGGACTGATTCTGGCAGCCATATTGTTTGTCCTCGGACTCACGTCGCTGGTGCTGCGTCGTAATCTGCTGTTTATGTTAATCGGTCTGGAAATCATGATTAACGCCTCGGCTCTGGCGTTAGTGGTGGCGGGAAGCTACTGGGGGCAAGCAGATGGTCAGGTGATGTATATCCTGGCGATCAGCCTTGCCGCAGCGGAGGCCAGCATTGGTCTGGCGCTGTTGCTGCAGCTCTACCGCCGTCGTCAAACCCTGAACATTGACACAGTGAGCGAGATGCGCGGATGAATCTTCTTTACTTAACCATACTGCTTCCGCTGATCGGCTTTTTGCTGCTGGCGTTCTCTCGTGGCCGCTGGTCAGAAAACCTGTCTGCTACCGTTGGCGTGGGTTCAATCGGACTGACCGCGCTGGTCACTGCCTGGGTCGGCATCGATTTCTTTAACCATGATCGTACGCTGTTTACCCAGGCGTTATGGACCTGGATGCATGTCGGTAACTTTAATATCGGCGTAACCCTGACGCTGGATGGCCTCTCCCTGACCATGCTGTCGGTGGTAACCGGCGTCGGCTTCTTTATTCACATGTTCGCCTCCTGGTATATGCGTGGGGAAGAGGGCTATTCGCGCTTCTTCGCCTATACCAACCTGTTTATCGCCAGCATGGTGGTTCTGGTGCTGGCCGATAACCTGTTGCTGATGTATCTCGGCTGGGAAGGCGTGGGCCTCTGTTCTTATCTGCTGATTGGTTTCTATTACACCAATCCGGATAACGGCAAGGCGGCGATGAAGGCGTTTATCATTACCCGCGTGGGTGATGTGTTCCTCGCCTTTGCGCTGTTCATTCTCTATAACGAGCTGGGCACGCTGAACTTCCGCGAAATGGTCGAGCTGGCACCAGCGCACTTCGCTGCTGATAACCATATGCTGCAGTGGGCAACGCTGATGTTGTTGGGCGGCGCGGTCGGTAAATCGGCGCAGCTGCCGTTGCAGACCTGGCTTGCTGATGCGATGGCGGGTCCGACGCCGGTTTCGGCGTTGATCCACGCGGCGACCATGGTGACCGCGGGCGTTTATCTGATCGCCCGTACGCATGGGCTGTTCCTGATGACGCCGGAAGTACTGCATCTGGTGGGTATCGTTGGTGCGGTGACGCTGGTGCTGGCAGGTTTTGCGGCGCTGGTACAGACCGATATCAAACGCGTCCTGGCCTATTCCACCATGAGCCAGATCGGTTATATGTTCCTGGCGTTGGGCGTTCAGGCATGGGATGCCGCTATTTTCCACCTGATGACCCACGCCTTCTTTAAAGCGCTGCTGTTCCTTTCTTCTGGTTCGGTAATTCTGGCCTGCCACCATGAGCAGAACATTTTCAAAATGGGCGGCCTGCGTAAAAGCATTCCGCTGGTTTATGTCTGCTTCCTGGTGGGTGGTGCGGCACTGGCTGCGCTGCCGCTGGTTACCGCTGGCTTCTACAGTAAGGATGAGATCCTGTTCGGCGCACTGGCGAACGGTCATGTCAATCTGATGGTTGCCGGTTTAGTTGGTGCTTTCCTGACCTCGATTTACACCTTCCGCATGATCTTTATCGTGTTTCACGGTGAAGAGAAAATTCATGCGCATGCAGGCAAAGGGATCACGCATCATCTGCCTCTTATCGTGCTGCTGGTTCTTTCCACCTTTATTGGCGCGCTGATTACGCCGCCGCTGGCTGGCGTACTGCCTGCCAGCGAACATGGCGAAGCGGGTAAAATGGGGCTGGAAATTGCTTCGGGCGTGGTGGCCATCGTCGGCATTCTGATTGCCGCCTGGCTCTGGCTCGGCAAGCGTACGCTGGTTACCAGCGTGGCGCGCAGCGCTCCGGGGCGTTTCTTCGGCACCTGGTGGTTCGCCGCATGGGGCTTCGACTGGCTGTATGACAAAATTTTCGTTAAGCCGTATTTAGGCATCGCCTGGCTGCTGTCACGCGATCCGCTGAATATGCTGCTGAATACGCCGGCTCTGGTATCACGCCTGGCGAATAAAGGGCTGGCGGTAAGCGAAAATGGTTATCTGCGCTGGTACGTCGCTTCCATGAGCATCGGTGCCGTTGTGGTGCTGGCGTTGCTGCTGGTGATGTAAGGTTAGTGAGCGGGAGGCGGCGTTGCTGCCTTCCACCCGATAAGCTTGTGAAAAAACCTGAGGTTGGGCTGACCGGTTATCTTTGTCGGCGGCTCATGCAGGACTAGAAAAGGGACCGTAACCGCCATGTTATTACCTTGGCTAATTGTTATCCCATTTGTTGGCGGCTTTCTGTGCTGGCTCGCTGAGCGCTTAGGCGCGAAGACGCCGCGCTGGATCGCGCTGATTACAATGGGCTTGACGCTGGCGCTTTCACTGCAGCTCTGGTTGCAGGGAGGCTATTCACTGACCCAGGCAGCAGGTTTGCCGCAGTGGCAATCTGAGTTCTCCGTTCCCTGGATCCCGCGCTTCGGCATCGCTTTCCACCTTGCACTGGATGGCCTGTCGCTGCTGATGGTGGTGCTGACTGGCCTGCTGGGCCTGATGGCAGTGCTCTGTTCCTGGAATGAAATTGAGAAATATCAGGGCTTTTTCCACCTCAATCTGATGTGGATCCTCGGTGGCGTTATTGGCGTATTCCTTGCCATCGATATGTTCCTGTTCTTCTTTTTCTGGGAAATGATGCTGGTGCCGATGTACTTCCTCATCGCGCTCTGGGGTCATAAGGCATCAGACGGGAAAACCCGTATCACTGCCGCCACCAAATTCTTCATTTATACCCAGTCCTCTGGCCTGGTAATGTTGATTGCGATTCTTGGCCTGGTGTTTGTGCATTACCGCGCGACCGGCGTCTGGACATTCAACTATGAAGAGTTGCTGCACACTCCGATGTCACGTGGCGTGGAATATCTGCTGATGCTCGGCTTCTTTATCGCCTTTGCGGTAAAAATGCCGGTGGTGCCGCTACACGGCTGGTTGCCGGATGCGCACAGCCAGGCGCCAACTGCCGGTTCCGTGGACCTGGCCGGGATCCTGCTCAAAACCGCCGCTTACGGTCTGCTGCGCTTTAGCCTGCCGCTGTTCCCGAACGCGTCGGCGGAGTTTGCGCCTGTTGCAATGTGGCTGGGGATTATCGGTATTTTCTATGGCGCATGGATGGCGTTCTCGCAAACCGATATCAAACGTCTGATCGCCTACACCTCGATTTCCCATATGGGCTTCGTGCTGATCGCCATCTATACCGGCAACCAGCTCGCTTTCCAGGGCGCGGTGGTGCAGATGATTGCGCATGGCCTGTCAGCTGCGGCGCTGTTTATCCTGTGCGGCCAGCTTTATGAGCGCCTGCATACGCGTGATATGCGTGAGATGGGCGGCCTGTGGTCACGCCTGAAGTGGATACCGGGTCTGTCGCTGTTCTTTGCAGTGGCCAACCTTGGCATGCCGGGCACCGGTAACTTTGCTGGCGAATTTATGATTCTGACCGGCAGTTTCCAGGTGGTGCCGACGATTATCGTTATCGCGACTTTTGGTCTGGTGTTTGCTTCTGTTTACTCGCTGATCATGATGCAACGCGCCTATTATGGTGCGCCAAAGTCGGAAACGCCGCTGCGCGGCATGTCCGCACGTGAGTTCATCATGATTATGGTGTTGGTGGTTCTGCTGGTGCTGCTTGGAGTCTATCCACAGCCGATCCTGGACACCTCACACGCTGCAATGAGCAACATTCAGCAGTGGTTTACCGCTTCAATTTCAACTACAAGGCCGTAATTCGCCATGACAATAACTCCTCAACAACTGATCGCGCTGTTGCCGCTGTTGATCGTCGGATTGACGGTGGTGGTTGTGATGCTGTCCATTGCGTGGCGACGCAACCATTTTGCCAATGCGACGCTGACCGTGATTGGCCTTAACCTGGCGCTGTTGTCACTTTGGTTTGTGGGCCAGGCAGGACCGATGGACGTCACGCCGCTGCTGCGCGTTGATGGTTTCTCGATGTTCTATACCGGGATGGTGATGCTGGCGAGTCTGGCCACCTGTACCTTCGCCTATCCGTGGCTGCAGGGCTTCAGCGATAACTGCGACGAGTTCTATCTGCTGGTGCTGATTGCCGCGCTGGGCGGCGTGGTGCTGGCAAGCGCTAACCATATGGCTTCGCTGTTTATCGGCGTGGAACTGCTGTCGTTGCCGCTGTTTGGCCTGATTGGCTACGCTTTCCGTCAGAAACGTTCGCTGGAAGCGGCGCTGAAATATACCATCCTGTCGGCAGCGGCCTCATCCTTCCTGCTGTTTGGTATTGCGCTGGTGTATGCCGATGCCGGTAGCCTGAGCTTTGTGGAACTGGGTAAAAACCTGAGTGACACCGTGCTGCATCAGCCGCTGCTGCTGCTGGGTCTTGGCATGATGATTGTCGGTCTGGGCTTTAAACTGTCGCTGGTGCCGTTCCATCTCTGGACGCCAGACGTGTATCAGGGCGCGCCTGCTCCGGTCTCCACTTTCCTGGCGACCGCCAGCAAGATCGCCATTTTTGGCGCGCTGATGCGTCTGTTTATGTATGCTCCGGCTACCGATAGCGAAGCGGTGCGCAACGTGCTGGCGATTATCGCTGTGGTTTCCATCCTGTTTGGTAACCTGCTGGCGATCAGTCAGAGTAATATCAAGCGTCTGTTGGGTTACTCCTCTATCTCGCATCTGGGTTATTTACTGGTTGCGCTGATTGCGGTGCAGTCTCATCAGATGTCACTGGAAACCGCCGGTGTTTATCTGGCTGGCTACCTGTTCAGCAGCATCGGTGCCTTTGGCGTAGTGAGCCTGATGTCCAGCCCGTATCGTGGTCCGGATGCCGACTCGCTTTACTCCTATCGCGGCCTGTTCTGGCATCGTCCGGTACTGTCAGCAGTGATGACAGTAATGATGCTGTCGCTGGCCGGTATTCCAATGACGTTGGGCTTTATTGGTAAGTTCTATGTGATTGCGCTGGGCGTTAGCGCCTCGCTGTGGTGGCTGACCGGTGCGGTGGTATTAGGCAGCGCCATTGGCCTTTATTACTATCTGCGCGTTACCGTTAGCCTCTATCTTAGCCCGCCTGAGCTGCATACGCGCGATACGCCAGCTAACTGGGCGTTTACCGCGGGCGGCATTGTGGTGCTGATTTCCGCCATTCTGGTTCTGCTGCTGGGCGTTTACCCACAGCCGCTTATCAGCCTGGTACAGATGGCGCAGCCGCTGATGTAAGTCAGCCGATAAAGAGAAAGCCCTGTAGCGATACAGGGCTTTTTTTTGGCATCAGAAATGATATTGCAGGCCAGCGGTCAGGCTGTAATTTTTATGACTCACGCCGCCGCCTCCCTTCTCGCTATAATCATAGGTCTGTTGGTCATAATCAATTATCTGCATTTGCCCGCGACTTTGCCGGTAATCTTCCCAACTTAGCGCTGCCAGCACTTTTAACTGTGGTGAAAGATAATAGCCTGCATCCATGCTGGCGGCCCAGTAATCACTACGGCGGGTTTTGACGCGAAAGGTATTATAATCGGTGTAATGCTCGTCATTATCGTGTGCGTTGGTAAAAGGGGAATATTTAATCAGCGCGTTAAGCTCCAGTTTTTTATAACGATACTGTCCGGCGATGCCGAGCCAGGGCGCGGAAAAACGCTGCTGGTAAGCGGCGGCACGCTCATCACGGGAAAAACGGCCGATATCGGCACCGTTATCATAGATATAACTGCCGCCCTGTGCCTGCCAGCTGATCCGTGTCTGCTGATAACCCAACGCTGCGCCAAGCTTATATTCCGGTTGCTGTAGCAGCCAGCCGGTAATGCTGACGGCAAACTGATTAGCATAGTTAAGACGGGCAGCAGGCCAGGTAGACCAGTCGCTCCAGTGCGACTGGTTATCAACCATCCAGTCATAGTCATCCATCTGTGCGCTGCCCCGCGCCAGGGTTGTCCAGCCGCTAAGCGCCAGGCTAAGTTGCGGCGCAATCTCCCAGTCGAGATGGCCACGAATAACCGCTGCGTTCTTTATTTTCCAGTCCAGCTCGCTATTTTTATGCCCTTCGTCGTAAACGTATTCGTTGGATTTGCCACCGAGCCAGCCAGTCGCCAGTGTAAATGTTACCGGATAAGAGGGGAGACTGTTGGCGATCGCCAGCGGGCTCATTAGCCACAGCGTCAAAGGGAGCGTTCCGTTGCAAAGCGCTTTTATCGATTTCATCTTCAACCTCCTGTTGATATAAAAGCGCAGGCATTTTTCCATGATTTTTAAAACGATACCGGTTTTTTAAGCATCGATTGAGGTTATATTAAACCGGCATAACGCGCATTATTAGCAGGCAAAATTGATGTTCGATGGCGACATGTGGCTAAAACCAAGGGGAAAGCAGGCGTATGGAGTTAACCTGGTACGATTTGCATCATAGCGAACTAAACGTTCAGCAACTGCATGACATTCTGGCTCTGCGTAATCGCGTTTTTATCGTCGAGCAGCAGTGCGCGTATGAAGATATCGATGGGCAGGATTTAGCACGTGATAACCGCCATATTTTTGCGCTGGGCGAAGGAAGAATACTGGCTTGCGCACGTATTCTGGCGCCAGAAAATGCCGACAGCCCGGTAAAGATTGGGCGCGTGATTGTTACCAGCGAAGCGCGGGGATTACAGCTCGGCTATCGCCTGATGGAAAGGGTTCTGGAAAGCTGTGAGCAGTACTGGCCTGAACGTCAGCAGTTTCTTTCGGCGCAGGCGCATCTACAGCGCTTTTACGCATGCATGGGTTTTAAGCCGCAGGGCGAGGTCTATCTGGAAGATAATATTCCGCACATCGATATGATGAAGTAATACGTAACAGGCGGAGCGCAATGCTCCGCCTGTTATTTAGCCTACCGTCATCTGGCGGTCATCAACATATTTCCGCTGGTCCGGCGGTGGCGGGAAATATTGATAAAGCCAGGTTTCACTCAGCGTTTCATCGTTGGTGCGCAGGAACATGCGCATATCGACCGGATCAACAGCATCGCTGGTGGGATACCAGTCAAACAGGATGCGATAGCCGTTTAGCGGCTCAACATACAGAATCTCTACCTGCTTAATGGTGCCGGCAGAGACGGTAATCACCGGCTCGATGCCTTTTGCCGCGGCATTTTTCAGATCGCCATCAACAAAATCAACGGCAAAACGACGACACCAGACATCCGGGAAATGCTCGCCAGGTGCCCAGCCTTCGGGGAAGCCGCCAATGCCGGAACGGGTTGCCTCTACGCGCGCCAGTTCGCTGCGTACCGGCGGCAGGCCGCTCCAGTAAAGCTTGTACTGGAAAGAGAGTTCGCTACCGGCTTTAACCGGCTGCTCCGGCTGCCAGAAACAGACCACGTTATCCAGCGTTTCGCCGGTGGTAGGGATCTCCATCAAATTGATGGCGCCCTTGCCCCATTTGCCGATCGGCTCCACCCACAGGCTGGGGCGCTTGTCATACCAGCCAATCACATCCTGATAATCTTCAAAATCATGATTCAACTGCAACAGGCCAAAGCCCCGCGGGTTCTCATCATCGTAAGCGTTAAACTGCAGCTTGCGCGGGTTATTCAGCGGACGGGCAATCCATTCCCCTTTACCGGTCCACATCGCCAGACGGTCGGAATCATGGATTTGCGGATGATAGGTGTTGCACATACGACGTTCGCTGTTGCCGCAGCTGAACATACTGGTCATTGGGGAGATCCCCAGTTGACGAATATCTTTGCGGGCATACAGGTGGTTTTCCACCTCCATCACCACGCGCTTCGGCTCACAGTGGATAACAAACTTATAGGCACCGGTCAGGCTGGCACCATCAAGCAGGGCGTAAACGGTAAAGGTGGTGTCATCCGCTTTTGGCGTTTCAAACCAGAAGGCGACGAAATCGGGAAACTCTTCCTGTCCGTTGCTAAAGGTGTTTACCGCCACGCCGCGCGCCGACAGGCCATACTGGTAGGTTTCATCCACCGCACGGAAATAGCTGGCTCCCAGGAAAGAGACGATATCGCGCCGCGCCAGCTCCGGCTTTTTAAACGCGCGGAAACCGGCAAAGCCAAGATCGGTTTTACCTTCCAGCTGTTTGGTATCGACACTGGTGTTCTGGTAGTTAAACAGCTCCGGGCGGAAGTGAATCTCACGCGCTTCGCGGCTGCTTTTATCGACAGAGAACATGCGAATACGGCGTTTAAAACCCATGCCGACGTGGAAAAACTGCACGTCCAGCTGCCGGTTATCGATATCGTTCCAGAGAGAGTGATTCGCATCATACTGGATGGCGTTATAAGCCTGCGGCGTCATGGTCGCCAGCGTATCCGGCAACGGGCCTGGCGCGCCGCCCCAGGGCTTTTGCGCCAGCGCGGCGGCTTTTTTCTTTAGCACCTCAAAGTCAAAGCGCGTCGCAGTGCCGTCAGCGATGCCATCTTCTGCCCAGGCGGACTGTGCAAATAGCGTGGATAAGCCAGACATGCCGCTAACCGCAGCGAATGCCATTGAGGTTTTCATAAACATTCTTCGATTCATGCCAGAAACGCTTTCCTTATGCTGAACGAGTTTGTAGTGATCGAGCTTCTGCACCCATTTGCTTTCCCAGGATAAGTCTGGGGTACAGTCAGCTACGACAGACGCAGGCGGCAAAAATTCGGTTAACAGGAATTTATCAGATTAATCATATAAACCAACGAATTTCCGCCAGCCCTGTCAGTAAATTCCTAAACGTCTGTTCAGGCAGGGATGTAAAAAGTGTCTATAGTTAGTGGACATTCATGTGTTTTACACGGAGGAAGAAAATGGCTGTATCAACTGACTCGCAAGAAAAGCGCGATCCGCAAGTAACGGATAAGCCTCAGGTAGCCGGTGAACCACAGGAAACGCGCCTGGATGATGATCTCACGCTGCTTACCGAAACGCTGGAAGAGGTACTGAAATCCTCCGGCGATCCGGCCGATCAGAAATACCTTGAGCTAAAAGAGAAGGCGGAACAGGCGTTGCACGGAGTGAAAACGCGCGTCAGCGCGGCGTCCGATTCCTACTACTACCGTGCCAAACAGGTAGCCTGTCGTGCCGATGGCTACGTTCATGAAAAACCCTGGCAGGGTATTGGTATCGGCGCAGCTGCGGGCCTGATCCTCGGCCTGCTGCTGGCGCGTCGCTAAGCGTTCTGTAGCAAACAGCCTCTGACCAACCGGGAAGAGGCTGGTTTTTCCTCTTTTCCGCCGTGCAATCCTCTGCGTTTACCCGACTCTTCTCAGCCTGAACCGCGACAAAACGTGGTGCGAACTGTTCTGCATCAAAATCCCCTGTCACTCTCCCTTTTACACTAGCTACCTCTTTATGATTATGGAGGTGTTCGTGTATTCGCTTCCTGCCGCGTATAGCGCGTTGCTCACTGAGCTGGCAAAAATCAACAGCAGAGGAGCGGGCTGTCGCGCGTTAACCGTTTCCCTTGCGTCCGGCGAGGATTCCCTGTCCTGGCTTTGTGCCCAGCCGTACCGGCCCCAGCTCTGGTGGCAGCACCGCAACGGCCATGAGCAGGTTGCGCTTTGCGGAGCCATCCGCTGTTACCAGACGCTGTATCAGGCTGAACAGGCGTGTCGCGCTTTGCCCGGGAACTGGCGGATCTGGGGCAGCAACCGTTTTGCCGCCACTGACAGCTTTTTCTTTCTACCGCGGCTAATGTGGCAGCAGGACAGCCGTGGTGAACGGCTGACGCTGTTTGTTCAAAACGATCATAACCTGCAGGAGGATGCGCAGGTTGCCGTACGCTTCCTGCATGGGTTGCGCGTGCCGCAGCCGCTGCCATTAATACGTGGGCAGCTGCAACAGAGCCAGTGTGAGCCGGAACAGGCGGAGTGGAGCCAGCGAGTAAACTCGGCGTTAGCGACAATTGCCGCCGGAGAGCTGGAAAAAGTGGTGCTGGCACGCACGATGGACCTGCTATGGGATCGTCCGTTGCCGCCGGAGGCATTGCTGGCGGCCAGCCGGCGCGCCAATCCGCACTGTTATCAGTTTATGCTGCGCTTTGCAGACGACAGCGCGCTGGTCTGCGCCTCGCCGGAGCGGCTCTGGCTGCGGCAGCAAAATACGCTGCTGACTGAGGCGCTGGCGGGCACGGTGGCGCGCGATATCGATCCCATACTTGCCCTGCAGCAGGCGCAGTGGCTGCTGCAGGACGCCAAAAATCAGCATGAAAACGCACTGGTCATGGAAGATATCTGTTCCCGGCTACAGGAAATAGTCAGCGAACTGGAGGTCATGCCGGTAGAGCTGGTACGCCTGCGCAATCTTCAGCATTTACGACGACGCATCCACGGCAAATTACGCAGCCGCAGCGACGCGCGCATTTTACAGCGCCTGCAACCCACGGCGGCGGTAGCTGGCCTGCCGCGCACGGCGGCATACGCTTTTCTGCAGCGCCATGAAGCGCTGAATCGTGACTGGTACGCCGGTTCCACTGGTTTTATCTCCCGACAAAAAAGCGAATTCTGCGTCACGCTGCGCTGTGCGCTGGTCCAGGGGCCGCGAGTGCGACTGTATGGCGGCGCGGGGATCGTCGCCGGTTCCGATGCGCAACAGGAATGGCAGGAAACAGAAAACAAAATGGCGGCGCTGGCAGCACTGCTGCCCACCCGCGCGGCACCACTACAACCCCGCCTGACCGGGAAGCCGCCAGTGGCGCATTCCGCCTGAATTCATCCGCATGGCGAAGGAAAGCTCGCTTCATCGTCGGACGACGTCATGATACTAAGGGGAGAGTATGTCTGACAGTAGCTTTAACCGCCGTTGGGCGCAGGTGATTATTGAGGTATTGGCGCGTCATCAGGTGCGTCATATCTGTATCGCGCCAGGCTCACGTTCTGCGCCGCTCACGCTGGCGGCAGCCAAATCTGCATTGACCTGCCATACCCATTTTGATGAACGCGGGTTGGGCTTTTTAGCACTTGGCCTGGCGAAAGGCTCGCGTACCCCCGTGGCGCTGATAGTGACCTCGGGCACTGCCGTAGCGAATCTGCTGCCCGCCGTTATTGAGGCGCAGTTAACCGGTGAGCGGCTGATTGTACTGAGCGCCGATCGACCACCGGAATTGATTAACTGCGGCGCTAATCAGGCGATTACCCAGCCAGGCATATTTTCTCATTTTGCCCACCGCTGCGATTTACCGCGGCCAACGCCTGAAATTGACGCCCGTTGGCTGGCGGCGGCGCTGGATGAAGCGATTGCCGCAGCCGGGACGGGCGCGCTGCACGTTAACTGTCCCTTTGCTGAGCCGCTCTATGGCACAGAGGATAACGCCTGGCGTGAATGGCTGGCGTCGCTGGATGCATGGATACAGCAATCGATCCCGTGGGTGACCCACAGCGCGCCGGAAAACCATACGCAGCAGAGCGACTGGCCAGCCTGGCGACAAAAACGCGGCGTGGTTATCGCAGGCAAAATGCGCCCGGAACAGGGCGCGGCGGTGGCGCGGTGGGCGGCCACGCTGGGCTGGCCGCTGCTGGCAGATATTCAATCGCAAACCGGCCAGCCGCTGCCCTGTGCGGATTTGTGGCTGAGCAGCCCGCAGGCGCAGCAGCAATTAAATCAGGCGGAGCTGGTAGTGCAGTTTGGCACCAGTCTGATTAGCAAGCGGCTCTTGCAGTGGCAGCAGCAGGCGCGCCCGCAGCAGTGGTGGCTTATCGATGCGCTGCCGGGGCGGCGCGATCCAGCCAGCCAGCCGGGGCGACGTATCGTCAGTGAGATCGGCGGCTGGATTAATGCGCATCCGGCAGTGGCCGCTACGCCCTGGGCACCTGAGCTGGCCATGCTGGCCGCATCCATCCAGCGCCAGGCCAGCGCGGTCGTAGGAAATACGCCAGAGGCTCTGCTGGCGCACCGGCTGACGGAATTACTGCCGCCGGATGGCGCGCTGTTTCTTGGTAACAGCCTGCTGATACGGCTGACAGATGCGTTAGCGCAGTTGCCGGTTGGCTACCCGGTTTACTGCAATCGCGGCGCCAGCGGGATCGATGGCCTGATAGCAACCTTAAGCGGCATCCAGCGCGCTCAGGCGCGTCCGGTGCTGGCACTGCTGGGCGATATCTCCGCCCTGTATGATTTGAACAGTCTGGCGCTGCTGCGTCAGCTTGCCGCGCCGCTGGTGCTGGTGGTGGTTAACAACAACGGCGGCCGCATTTTCTCTCTGTTGCCGACGCCGGTCAGCGAGCGCGAGCGTTTTTTCACTTTGCCGCAGTCGGTCAGCTTTGCTCCGGCAGCGCAGATGTTCGGCCTTGATTATCAGCATGTTGCCGCCTGGGCGCCGCTACAACAGGCCGTTAAACAGGGTTTTATGCAGCAGGGCGGCACGCTGGTGGAGTTCAGCGTAGCGCCCGATAGCGGTGCGGAGACCTTTGCCCGCCTGGTGGCGATGGGAGCAGCGCTATGATCCTGCACGCCCGCTGGCAGGGACATCGGCGCAGCAGCAAGCCAACTCTGGTTTGGCTGCATGGTTTCCTGGGCACCCTGCATGACTGGCTGCCGGTACAGCAGGCGTTTATCGACTGGCCGATGCTGAGCATCGATCTGCCCGGACACGGCGGCTCCTGCGGGCAGCGCGTCAGCGGCTTTGATGAACTCAGCGAGCGCATCGGCGCTACGCTGCGTCATTACCAGATTCAACATTACTGGCTCATCGGCTATTCCCTCGGCGGACGCGTGGCGATGTATTACGCCTGCCGCGCAGCGCTGCCTGGGCTATGCGGGCTGGTGGTGGAGGCGGGGCATCCGGGGCTGACCGATGAACAACAGCGTGGGGCGCGCGCTGCGCGCGATACCTTGTGGATAAGCCGTTTCCGCCAGCTGCCGCTGCCTGACGCGCTACAGGTCTGGTATCGGCAGCCGCTCTTTAACGAGCTGACCGAGCAACAGCGCAACGCGCTGGTCAGGCACCGTAGCACGGGCGACGGCCCTTCGCTGGCGGCAATGCTGCACGCCACTTCATTAAGCAAGCAGCCTGATTTGCTGCCGGAACTTCAGCAGCTGAGCGTGCCTTTCAGCTATCTGTGCGGTGAATGGGACAATAAATTTATTCAGCTCGCCATGCAGGCGCGTCTGCCGCTGCACACCATCCCGGCTGCCGGACACAATGCCCATCGTGCCAGTCCTGCCGCCTTTAGCGATCGGTTGACGCAACTGCTGCGTCAACCTGTCTGAATTCTGGAGAACTTTATGCTTTATCCCGATGAACAACAGCTTACCGCGCCGGTTGAATGGCATGACTGCAGCGGTGAATTCAGCGATATCCGCTATCACAAATCGCCGGAGGGCATAGCCAAAATTACCATTAACCGGCCACAGGTGCGCAATGCCTTTCGACCGCTGACGGTACAGGAGATGATGCTGGCGCTGCAGGATGCGCGTTATGACGAAGGGATCGGCGTCATTATTCTTACCGGCGAAGGTGAACAGGCTTTCTGCGCCGGCGGCGATCAGAAAGTGCGTGGTGATTACGGCGGCTATCAGGATGACGGCGGCGTGCATCATCTTAACGTGCTCGACTTTCAACGCCAGATCCGCAACTGCCCGAAGCCGGTGGTAGCAATGGTGGCGGGTTATGCGGTTGGCGGCGGGCACGTGCTGCATATGCTCTGCGATCTCACCATCGCAGCGGACAATGCGCGCTTCGGACAAACCGGGCCGAAAGTCGGCTCCTTTGATGGCGGCTGGGGCGCATCCTACATGGCGCGCATTGTTGGGCAGAAAAAAGCGCGTGAGATCTGGTTCCTGTGCCGCATGTACGATGCACAGCAGGCGCTGGCGATGGGGCTGGTGAATCATGTGGTGCCGCTGACGCAGTTAGAGCCGGAAACGGTGCGCTGGTGCCGCGAAATGTTGCATAACAGCCCGATGGCGCTGCGCTGTCTGAAAGCGGCGCTGAACGCCGACTGCGATGGTCAGGCAGGGCTGCAGGAACTGGCTGGCAATGCCACCATGCTGTTTTATATGACCGAAGAGGGACAGGAAGGGCGCAACGCTTTTAACCAGAAGCGTCAGCCCGATTTCAGTCAGTTCAGGCGTAACCCCTGATGCGTCAGGCGAAGCTGTGGCGTTATGCCATTCCCATGGAAAGCGGCGTGGTATTGCGCGATCGTCGTTTGACGCAGCGGCAAGGGCTGCTGGTGATGCTGCAACAGCAGGATCGGCAGGGCTGGGGCGAAATCGCGCCGCTGCCGGGATTCAGCCGCGAAACGCTGGAGCAGGCGCAGCAGGCCTGCGTAGCCTGGCTGACGCAGTGGCTTGCCGCACGGCCGGTTGATGAAAGCCTGCTGCCTTCGGTGGCTTTTGGCCTGAGCTGTGCCCGCGCAGAGCTGGCGGAGGAGCTGCCGTTAGCGGGTATCTGGCGCAGCGCGCAGCTGTGTCACGGCGATCCCGATGCGCTGCTGTTACAGCTTGAGGAGCAGGAAACGCCCTGTGCCAAAATGAAAGTCGGGCTGTATGAAGCGGTACGCGACGGCCTGCAGGTCAGCCTGCTGCTGGAAGCGTTGCCCGCTCTGCAGCTGCGCCTGGACGCCAACCGCAGCTGGACGCTGGAAAAAGCGCGGCAGTTTGCCCGCTGCCTGACGCCGTCACAGCGTGCGCGTATCGCCTTTATTGAAGAACCCTGCCGTACACCTGCCGAAAGCCTGGCGTTTGCCGCCGAATGGGGAATAGCGATCGCCTGGGATGAGAGCCTGCGTGAGCCGGGCTTTCAGTTACAGGCTGCGCCGGGGCTGGCTGCGCTGGTGATCAAGCCCACGTTAACCGGCTCGCTGGCGCGTATTCAGCAGCAAATCCACGAGGCTCAGCGGCTGGGGGTACAGGTGATTATCAGCTCGGCGCTGGAGTCCAGCCTGGGACTGACGCAGCTGGCGCGGCTGGCGCACTGGCTAACGCCACAGTCGCTGCCGGGGCTGGATACCTTAACGTTGATGCGTCAGCAGCTGGTGCGATGCTGGCCGGGCTGCATGCTGCCCTTACAGGATCGGGAAACGTGGACGCGCATTTATTAAATGATTTTCCATGGCGCGTGCGGGCGCAAACCATGCCTGCGGCAATCGCGCTGCGGGCAGGCAAAGAGCAGCTAAGCTGGCAGGCGCTGGCAGAGCGGCTGGAGCGGCTCTGTAGCGGTTTTCAGCAGCAGGGCGTGACGTGCGGATCGCTGGTGGCGCTACGTGGTAACAACAGCCTGTCGCTATTGCTGGCCTGGCTGGCATTATTGCAGGCTGGCGCGCGGGTATTACCGCTTAATCCGCAGCTGCCGTCAGTGACGCTGCTGCCGTTGCTGCGCATGTTGCTTCCTGACTTTATGCTGGATCTGGCCGAGCCGTTGTCTGACGTTATGCCGGTTGCAACACAGCCTCTTACTTTTCCGACGGCGCAGTGGTTAAACCAGACGCCGCCGCTGGCGACAACAATGCAGGTTTTATGGCGGCCCGATGCTCTTGCCACGCTGACGCTCACCTCTGGCTCCACTGGCCTGCCGAAGGCGGCAGCACACACGTTTCAGGCGCTGCTGCTCAGCGCGGCGGGGGTGAATCAGCTAATGAATTTCAACGCTGCCGAAAGCTGGCTGCTGTCGCTGCCGCTGTATCATGTCTCCGGGCAGGGGATCGTCTGGCGCTGGCTGCTGGCGGGCGCCTGCCTGGTGCTACCCGTATCGCCTTTGTCGCAGGCGCTCAGCGGATGCAGTTTTGCATCGCTGGTGCCAACCCAGCTATGGCGTCTTCTCCGGCAGCCTGAGCGGCCTGCGGGGTTAAGGGCGGTACTGCTCGGCGGCGCTGCGATCCCTGCTGATTTAGTCACGCGCGCACAAGCCACAGGCATCGGCTGCTGGTGTGGTTATGGCCTGACGGAAAGCGCCGCCACGGTATGTGGCAAGCGGGCGGACAACCGGGCTGGCGTCGGCAGGGCGTTAAACGGGCGTGAGATAGCGATTGTTGATGACGAAATCTGGATCCGTGGCGCAACCTTAGCCAGTGGCTACTGGCGCGATGGACAACTGTGGCCGCTGACAAATGAGCAGGGCTGGTTTGCCACTGGCGATTTGGGGCGCTGGCATCAGGACGAACTGCAGGTGTTGGGCAGAAAAGACAATCTGTTTTTCAGCGGCGGCGAGGCGGTACAGCCGGAAGCGATAGAAAGCCTGCTGATGCAGCATCCCGCCGTGATGCAGGCGGTTATTCTGCCGCAGCCGGATGAAGAGTGGGGCGCAAGGCCGGTTGCGCTGCTGACGCTGGCAACGGATGAAAAGATGGAAAACATCGCCGCCTGGGCACGCACGCAGCTGGCCAGCTTTCAACGCCCCTTCCGCTGGCTGCAGCTACCGGAAGACCTTGCACAGGGCGGTATTAAATTATCACGTCAGCAGCTGGCGCAGTGGCTGCAGGCCCGGTAGCAGGAGAGTGGAAGCTGATGATATGGCTCTCTGTGAAAATGGCCGGGAGTAGTGTTATGGTGTTTTGACCTTTCATTGCAGGCGAAAACAGATGTTATTTCATCACTTACGTATCGCGCGACCGGTAACAGATCTCAGGCAGAGCAGCGACATGTATTGCCGTGGGTTGGGGCTACAGGAAATCGGCGAATTTACCAACCATGAAGGCTTTAGCGGATGTATGCTTGGTCGTTATGACTTGCCCTGGCACCTGGAGTTTACTCTGTGCCATGACCATCCTGTTATGCCTGCGCCCTCGGCAGAGGATCTTCTGGTTTTGTATATTCCGGAAAGGGAAGCGTGGACGGCAGCCTGTAATCAAATGGAGCAGGCGGGTTTTACCCGAACCTGTGCTTTTAACCCGTACTGGAAGAATAAAGGTATCACTTTTCAGGACAAGGATGGCTACCGTGTGGTTTTGCAAAACAGCCGATGGGCGGCTTCCTGAATTGTTATTGATAACAAAATCAGGATAGCAGCGCTTTTAGAGAGAGGGCGATAAGCAGCAGCCCGCCAGTGATATTCACGGATTTTTTCAGCATTAACGGATCGATTTTACGGACAGAAAAAATTAGCGCTCTGCTGACTAGCAGCAGCCAGGCGACCATTACCACAACGTGTAGCGAAGCCAGCACCAGATAATCGCTGATATTCCCCTGTCTGCCGGCAAACTGGGAGACCACCGTCAGATAAAACAGGATGGCCTTGGGATTCAGCACGTTGGCCAGCCAGGCTTTTTTTAACGTCACGGGATTTGCTGCATGATCGAAAGAAAACGTATGCGCTGAAAGGCCGCTACGGATCAGCTGAATGCCCAACCAGAGAAGATAAGCGGTGCCGGCAATTTTCAGCATGTTGAAAAATGCAGGCGAAGCGACCATCGCCGTGATACCCAATCCGATTAAAACGGCGTGCGTATAAATACCCAGTGTCGTTCCGAGCAGAGTAGAGCACAGTCCGCGACGGCCACCTGCCAGCGCACTGTTAATGGCCAGCGTAAAGCTTGCGCCAGGCGAAAGCGCCACGGGTAACAGGGCCGGCAGAAAGCCGATTAGATTGATGTCCATTAACCCTGAATATTAGGTGACGCTCCCATTGCTGACCAGCCGCTAACAGGCAATAAAAAAGCCCAACCTTGCGGTTGGGCTGTAAACGGTTGATTCAGTACCAGGAAAATGCAGGCTTACCCCTGCAGCGCCCGCAGCGCATTTTCCACCCCGGCACCATAGGCTTCGTCTACCTCACGGAACAGCGCAATCTGACGCTGCTGAATAAACTCTGGTATCTGCACCAGTTCACCGGCGATACGCTTAAACATACGCTGATGCTCTTCTTCGCTCAGCAGATTAAACAGCGCGCGCGGCTGGCTAAAGTAGTCATCATCTTCACGGTGGTTCCAGTGATCGGCTGCGCCTTCCAGCGACAGTGGCGGCTCGCTGAAGTCTGGCTGCTCCTGGAACACACCAAAGCTGTTGGGTTCATAGGTCGCCCCATTGCCGCTGTTGCCGTCCACGCGCATTGCGCCGTCGCGGTGATAGCTATGGAACGGGCATTTCGGCGCGTTCACCGGGATCTGGTGGTGGTTCACGCCCAGACGATAGCGATGCGCATCGCCATAGGAGAACAGACGGCCCTGCAGCATGCGGTCCGGCGAGAAGCCGATGCCGGGCACCACGTTAGCCGGGCTCATTGCAACCTGCTCAACCTCGGCGAAATAGTTGTCCGGGTTACGGTTCAGCTCGAACTCGCCCACTTCAATCAGCGGGTAGTCGGCGTGCGGCCAGACCTTGGTTAAATCAAATGGGTTGTACGGTGTCTGTGACGCCTCTTGCTCTGGCATAACCTGTACGTAAAATTTCCAGCGCGGAAAATCACCGCGTTCGATCGATTCAAACAGATCGCGCTGCGAGCTTTCACGATCGCGGGCGATCAGCTGCGCGGCTTCCTCATCCATCAGGTTTTCCACGCCCTGCTGGCAACGCATATGGAATTTCACCCAGAAACGTTCCTGCTGGTCATTGATAAAGCTGTAGGTGTGACTGCCAAAACCATGAATGTGGCGGTAAGAGCGCGGCAGACCACGATCGCTAAAGTCGATAGTCAACTGATGCAGCGCTTCCGGCAGATGCGAGAAAAAGTCCCATTTGTAGGTGGGGTTGCGCAGGTTAGTTCGTGGATCGCGTTTAACCACATGGTTAAGATCCGGGAATTTCAGCGGATCGCGCAGATAGAAAACCGGCGTATTGTTGCCAACCAGATCCCAGTTGCCTTCCTCGGTATAAAATTTCATGGAAAAGCCGCGAATGTCACGCTCGGCATCAGCGCCGCCGCGTTCACCGGCAACCGTAGAGAAACGGATGAAAAGATCGGTTTTTTTACCCACTTCTGAGAAGAGTTTTGCTCGGCTAAAACGGGTAATATCCTGCGTTACGGTAAAGGTGCCGTAAGCGCCTGAGCCTTTGGCATGCATGCGACGTTCCGGGATCACTTCACGATCGAAATGCGCCAGCTTTTCCAGCAGCCAGACATCCTGCAACAGCAGCGGGCCACGACGTCCGGCAGACATAGAGTTATTGTTATGGGCAACCGGCGCGCCTGAAGCGGTAGTAAGACCTTTTTTATTCATATGGCAATTCTCTATCGGTGTGATTGTCAAAGGTTTAACCGAGGTAAAACCCGTTATTAATTGGGTAAACCTATTGTTTCCGCTATTTTGCTGCTAAGCCGCCGTGCTGACAATCAGGCAAAAGCTATCACTGCTATCTCTGAAACGCTCTCATCTGCGATATTTTCGTTGTATTCACTGACGTGCCTTCCTACAGTAAAAGCCTTAACCAAACGAGGGACGTGACGTGATTAGAGTGGAAATGCTCTCAACGGGCGATGAAGTGCTGCACGGCCAGATTATCGATACCAATGCCGCGTGGCTGGCTGATACCCTGTTTCAGCAGGGCTTGCCAATGACCAGCCGCGCCACCGTCGGCGACAGCCTCTCCGCACTGGTGGAAGCACTGACCGAGCGCAGCCGCATTGCGGATGTGCTGATTGTTAATGGCGGCCTCGGCCCGACCAGCGATGATTTAAGCGCGCAGGCGGCAGCAAACGCCTGTGGCGTACAGCTGGAACTGCAGCCAGCCTGGCTGGAAAAAATCGAGGCTTTTTTTGCCAGCCGTGGACGGCCAATGGCAGCCAGCAATCGCAAGCAGGCGGAGATCCCTGCTGGCAGCGAACTGATTGATAACCCGGTAGGCACCGCCTGCGGCTTTGCCGTCACGCTCAATGATTGCTGGATCTTCTTTACGCCCGGCGTGCCGTCAGAATTTAAAGTGATGGTGGAACAGCAAATTCTGCCGCGCCTGAAAGCGCGCTTTGCACTGCCGGAGCCACCGCTCTGTTTACGTCTGACTACCTTTGGGCGCGGCGAGAGCGATCTGGCGGCGGAGCTGGAGCCGCTGCCGCTGCCGAAAGGCGTGGTCATGGGCTATCGCTCCTCTGCGCCGATTATCGAAATCAAACTCACCGGCCCGGCCGCGCAGCGGGTAGCAATGGAGCAGGTTTGGCAGCAGGTGCGTCTGCAACTGGCGGAATGCACCTTGTTTGAAGGCACGCAGGGGCTACCGGCGCTGCTGGCGCAGCAGCTAAACGCGCGGCAGCTGACACTCACCGTCAGCGAACGGTTCAGCGCGGGCCTGCTGCAGTGGCAGCTCCTTTCCGGCGGCGTGGCGTGCCGGGCTGGTGAAGTGCTGCCTGACGGAGAAGAGACGCTTTCACAGCTGGCGCAGCGGGCGCAGGCGCGGGCAAAGGCGCAGCAGGCATCGCTGGCGCTGCTGGTAGGATCGTTGCAGGATGAGCAGCTCGGTTTTGCGCTGCACACGCCGGATGGCACGTATGGTCAGCAGGTGAAGTTTAATAACCAGCGTCACACGGTCAAAACGCGTCAGGAGCTGGTGGCGATGATGGCGATGAATATGCTGCGTCGCTGGCTGCACGGCATGGATGTTTCTACCGGGCATGGCTGGGTTGATGTGGTGGAAACGCTAAAAGCGTAATGGGAAACGCAAAAGCCCAACCGATGGTTGGGCTTGAAGGCAGTAACGCTACAGCTCTATCTCGATATCACCGCTGGCTTTACAACAGCAGGGCAGGATCTCGCCCTGCTGAATAAAGGCCAGCGGCTGACCGGCGTAACTCACTTCTCCTTTAATCAGGCGGGTGCGGCAGGAGCCGCAGTAGCCTTCACGACACTGATATTCCACGCAGATATTATGCGCTTCCAGCGCCGCCAGCAGAGAAGGGTGCTCGTCGGTATATTCAAGCTGCGCACCGGAAATGCACAGCGTGATTCGCTTCCCGGCCATGATTACAGCTGGAAGTCGTCGAAGTCGTTTTCGCCTACTTCGGAGTCAATCTGACCTACCAGGTAGGAGCTGACTTCCACCTCCTGCGGCGCAACCTGTACGTTATCAGAGACCAGCCAGGCGTTAATCCACGGAATCGGGTTTGAACGCGTCTGGAACGGCAGATCCAGGCCCACCGCCTGCATACGAATATTGGTGATGTACTCAATATACTGGCAGAGGATATCTTTATTCAGGCCGATCATCGAGCCGTCACGGAACAGATATTCCGCCCACTCTTTTTCCTGCACGGCGGCCAGCTTAAACAGGTCGTAGCACTCCTGGCGGCACTCCTGCGCAATCTCAGCCATTTCCGGATCGTCTTCGCCGCTGCGCATCAGGTTCAGCATATGCTGGGTGCCGGTCAGGTGCAGCGCTTCATCGCGGGCGATCAGGCGGATAATTTTCGCATTGCCTTCCATCAGCTCGCGCTCGGCAAAGGCAAAAGAGCAGGCAAAGCTGACATAAAAGCGGATCGCTTCCAGCGCGTTAACGCTCATCAGGCAGAGATAAAGCTGCTTTTTCAGCGCGCGCAGGTTAACGGTTACGGTTTTGCCGTTGACCTGATGGGTGCCTTCGCCCAGCAGATGCCAGTAGCTGGTCATCTCGATCAGATCGTCATAGTAGCCGGAAATATCGCTGGCGCGCTTCAGGATCTGTTCGTTGGTGACGATGTCATCAAACACCAGCGCCGGATCGTTAACGATATTACGAATAATATGCGTGTAGGAGCGTGAGTGAATGGTTTCTGAGAAGGCCCAGGTTTCTACCCAGGTTTCCAGTTCCGGGATCGAAATCAGCGGCAGCAGCGCCACGTTCGGGCTACGGCCCTGGATGGAATCCAGCAGCGTCTGATATTTCAGGTTGCTGATGAAGATATGTTTTTCATGATCCGGCAGCGCCTGGAAATCGATGCGGTCGCGTGATACGTCAACCTCTTCCGGACGCCAGAAGAAGGAGAGCTGCTTTTCAATCAGCTTTTCAAAAATGTCATATTTTTGCTGATCGTAGCGCGCAACGTTGACCGACTGGCCGAAAAACATCGGCTCCAGCAGCTGATCGTTTTTATTCTGAGAAAAAGTGGTGTAAGCCATAGTTGATTCCACATGCTAACGGGACAGGCTGGCCTTGCCGCACAGGGCGAGGCGCTGACAGCCGTTTTGACCGTGCATCGCACGGCCTGCCATGTTGCGGCCACGTCGCCAACGTGGCCAAAAGAAGCGTCATGGCCGGAGAGGTGCCGGCCAGACCCGATTAAATTTTACAGGCGCCGCTTTCACAGCCGTCATCCTGAATGGATGGGGCGATGTCGTCCTGCGCATCTTCCGCACCGTCACGGGTGTTCTGATAGTAAAGCGTTTTGACGCCAAACTTATAGGCGGTCAGCAGATCTTTTAACAGCTGCTTCATCGGCACTTTACTGTTGGCAAAGCGTGACGGATCGTAGTTGGTATTGGCAGAAATCGCCTGATCGATAAATTTCTGCATGACGCCGACCAGCTGCAGATAGCCATCATTGTTTGGCATTTCCCACAGCAGTTCATAGCTATCTTTCAGACGCTCGTACTCTGGCACCACCTGACGCAGAATGCCGTCTTTAGAAGCTTTAATGCTGATATGACCGCGCGGCGGCTCGATACCGTTGGTGGCGTTTGAAATCTGCGAAGAGGTTTCAGACGGCATCAGTGCAGAAAGCGTGGAGTTACGCAGGCCGTGCGTTTTGATCGATTCACGCAGCGTATCCCAGTCAAGATGCAGCGGCTCGTTGCAGATGGCATCCAAATCTTTCTTATAGGTATCGATCGGCAGAACACCCTGCGCATAGGTGGTTTCATTGAACCACGGGCAGGCGCCCTGTTCTTTTGCCAGCTCGTTAGAGGCTTTCAGCAGGTAATACTGAATAGCTTCAAAGGTCTGATGCGTCAGGTTGTTGGCGCTGCCGTCGGAATAGCGCACGCCATGCTTCGCCAGATAGTAGGCGAAGTTAATCACGCCAATACCCAACGTACGGCGGCCCATTGCGCCACGCTTCGCGGCCGGAATCGGGTAATCCTGATAGTCCAGCAGGGCGTCCAGCGCGCGTACCGCCAGCGTCGCCAGCTCTTCCAGATCGTCCAGGCTGTTGATGGCGCCCAGGTTAAAGGCCGAAAGCGTACAGAGCGCGATTTCACCATTCTCGTCATTGACATCCAGCAGCGGCTTGGTCGGCAGCGCGATTTCCAGGCACAGGTTGGACTGGCGTACCGGGGCAATCGACGGATCGAACGGACTGTGGGTGTTGCAGTGATCGACGTTCTGAATATAGATACGGCCGGTTGAGGCGCGTTCCTGCATCATCAGCGAGAAGAGATCGACCGCTTTCACGCGTTGCTTGCGGATGCTGTCGTCCTGCTCATATTTAGTGTACAGGCGCTCAAACTCATCCTGATCGGCAAAGAACGCATCATACAGGCCCGGTACGTCAGAAGGGCTGAACAGCGTAATATCCTGACCTTTCAGCAGGCGCTGATACATCAGCTTGTTGATCTGTACGCCGTAGTCCATGTGACGAACGCGGTTGCCTTCCACGCCACGGTTGTTTTTCAGCACCAGCAGGCTTTCTACTTCCAGATGCCACATCGGGTAGAACAGCGTAGCCGCACCGCCGCGCACGCCGCCCTGCGAACAGGATTTCACCGCAGTCTGGAAATGCTTATAGAACGGGATACAACCGGTATGGAACGCCTCGCCGCCGCGAATCGGACTGCCCAACGCGCGAATACGACCCGCATTAATACCGATACCGGCACGCTGGGAAACATATTTCACAATGGCGCTGGAGGTGGCGTTAATGGAATCCAGGCTATCGCCGCACTCGATCAGCACGCAGGAGCTGAACTGACGAGTCGGGGTGCGAACGCCAGACATGATCGGCGTCGGCAATGAAATCTTAAAGGTGGATACCGCGTCATAGAAACGCTTGATGTAATCCAGACGGGTTTCACGCGGATAGTTAGAGAACAGGCAGGCCGCTACCAGAATATAGAGGAACTGGGCGCTCTCATAGATATCGCCGCTGACGCGGTTCTGCACCAGATATTTGCCTTCCAGCTGTTTGACTGCCGCGTAGGAGAAGTTCATATCGCGCCAATGGTCGATAAAGCCGTCCATCTGCTCAAACTCTTCGCGGCTGTAGTCTTCCAGCAGATGACGATCGTATTTGCCCATATCGACCATGCGCACCACCTGGTCGTAGAGCGCTGGCGGCTCAAACTGACCGTAGGCTTTTTTACGCAGGTGGAAAATCGCCAGGCGTGCGGCCATATACTGATAATCTGGCGCGTCACGCGAGATCAGATCGGCGGCGGCTTTGATAACAGTCTCGTGAATATCGGAGGTTTTAATGCCGTCGTAGAACTGGATGTGGGAACGCAGCTCAACCTGAGAAACGGAAACATTTTGCAGGCCTTCCGCAGCCCAGTCGAGAACCCGGTGGATTTTGTCCAGATTGATGCGCTCTTTGCGGCCATCGCGTTTAGTGACGAGCAGACTCTGATTCATGTCGCGTTATACCTGTCCGTGAAAAAATATCCCCCGTTTATACACAGCTTGCTCTTTGTGAGTAACTCTGTGGATAAACACTATATATAGGGGGTGAGGAGTAAATGAACAACAAGATGGTGAGTATTCTAGTAATTAATCGCATCTTAACAAGCCTTGATTTTCGCGTAAAAATCGTGATCGGTGGGTAAGTAATTTCCTAAGTCCACGTTTCATAAGGCGCGCAGCGGATGTCAATCCTTTGAAAAAAAAACGTTAGAATTTGATCGAGCGCCTGGTTCTTGTTCAGCAGGCAAAAATTCCTTTTTTTTTCTGCAAAAAACGTCTACGCGCTGTAGCAAAAACAGTCAAATGCAGAGCAGGCCTGGTCTGCTTTATCTCTGGCGTTTTACGGTTGCCTGAAAAGAGAGAAACCAAATAAAAATTTCAAGTGAAAAGCTGGGCGTTTTTTCAGCATGTGACATATCTCGCTAAATCAAAAATATTTTCTTAACAATACTCATGTTTATCAGCTTTGCCGCCCACTTTTTCCTGTCGTGTTCTTTTCGTAAAATGCTGATTAAAAATAAAAAAATTCCTTAGCCTCCTTTCTGCCCCTCCTGCCATAAGCGTTACGGCGCTTATGAATAGCTCATTAACGTGATTTTAATGCGGCGTTAATCACATTAATCCGCTCGTTATAAATATATAAAAAAGCACTTCATTTAAAATGAAACAGCGGTTTAATAATATAAAGGCCGACATATCATGATAAGAAAATCAATACCTCTGGGAACCAATAAGAAAATCACGCTGGGTCATCAACTGGCCTACGGCGGCGGAAATCTGCTGGGCAGTGGAGCTTTAGCCATCGCGGGCGCCTGGCTACTCTATTTTTACACCACCTTTTGCGGGCTCTCTTTGCTGGAGGCCTCGTTTATTTTTTCCGTCGCCAGCATTATTGATGCCATCAGTAACCCCATAATGGGCTATCTCACCGATAACTTTGGTAATACCTGGCTCGGTAAGCGGTTTGGCCGTCGGCGCTTTTTTCTGTTAATCGGCGCGCCGCTGATGGTGTTTTATCCGCTGCTGTGGGTTGAAGGCTTTGGCTTTTGGTATTACCTGACCACCTACGTTATTTTTGAGCTGATTTATACCTCCGTCATGGTGCCCTATGAAACGCTGGCTACCGAAATGACGGATGACTTTACCCTGCGCTCCAAGCTCACCGGTTATAAAGCCATCTTTGGTAAGATTGCTAATTTCCTCGCGGCGTTAATTCCGGGCCAGTTTATTCTGCTGTATGGCAAAGAATCGGCGCAGCCGTTTCTTTATACCGGTATTACCTACGGCGCTATTCTGTTTATTGCGGTGGGCCTGCTTTATTGGTTTAGCTGGGAGCGCAAAGACAACGGCATAAAAGAGTTACGCCAGAAGCAGTCTCTCTGGAAAACCCTGAGCGCGCTGGCGCGTGATATGCAGTCCACTTTCTATCTGCGCGTATTCCGCAAACATTTAGGCATGTACCTGTTCGGCTTTGGCGCGGAGTGGCTGTTCGCTTCGGTATTTACCTATTATGTGGTGTTTGTGCTGCTGTACGATCCGGCTATCCTTGCCGGGCTGAACAGCCTGAACGCCATTTTGCAGCTCTGTTCCACGGCGATTTTTATCGCGCTCTGCGTGAAGCGCGGTTTCAGTAAGCCTTATATCTGGGCGCTGAGCATTGTGATTTTCGCTGTCTGCTGCTATTCCCTGCTGCACTTTTTCAACCTGCCGCCGCAAACTGCGACCGTGGCTATCATTGCGATCACCGTTATTTTCGGCCTCGGCACCGGCGGCGTCTATTACATTCCGTGGACGGTGTATACCTTCCTGGCGGATGTCGACGAGGTCTTTACCGGCCGCCGTCGTGAAGGCATTTACGCCGGGGCAATGACCTTCTCCGGTAAAATCATGCGCTCAATTATTGTGTTTGTGATGGGGGCAATCCTTAGCTATTACGGCTTTCAGTCTAAATCTCATACCCAGCCAGAAACGGCGATGCATGCCATTTCCTGGGTCTTCTTCGGCGGTGTGATTGGCCTGGCTCTTATCGCCATTATTTTCAGCCGACAGATGCTGCTCAACCGTAAAACGCATCTGGTGGTGCTGGAAGAGGTGGCGCGCATTAAAGCTGGCGGCGCACAGAGCGATATCAAACCGGAAGTACGGGAAGTTATCGAGGCGCTGGTAGGCTATCCCTATGAGCAGTGCTGGGGCCGTAGCGCTATCTGCCAGAAAATGAAACTGGCCCCGCTGGTCACGGAGAATACGCCGGAGCCGAAACAGGCCCCTCAGGCATAAAAACCCCCACGTTAAATGGCTTTTAAGGCCCATCCTTCGGGTGGGCCAGGATACCTGCGCCTCAAGGAAACAAAATGTACAAAGCTTGTTTATGGTTAGTTATTGCCAGCAATGGCGCGGCCGCAGCTTTGCCGCAAACCGCTTCGCTGGAGTGGCACGCGATTACCTTTGGTCAGTCAACCGACGTTAATTTCGCCACCAATGTTCTGCCGGAAAAGGTGGGCCTGAATCAGGTGAGCTTTGCCGATGGCAGCCGCGCAGGCGCAAAAGGCGAAAGATTGCATTTGCCCGCTATCCTGGAAAGTCGCGGCGGTAAAATTGGCAACAGCCATGATGGATTGACCTTCTATTATACCCGCCTGCCAGCCAGCGCCAACATGCAGCTGGAAGCTGAAATCAGCGTTGACCAGTTCGGACCCGAAAACGGCGCGTTACCGGCGGGTCAGGAGGGGGCAGGACTGCTGGTTCGGGATACGCTCGGCAAAGCACGCCGCGATCCGGTACAGGCTGGTTACGAAGAGTTTCCCGCCGCCGCCAATATGGTGATGAATGCGATCGTTGCAGCCCAAAAGCGTTCGCA
Source organism: Pantoea sp. FN0305 (assembly GCF_050113845.1). Classification (NCBI taxonomy): domain Bacteria; kingdom Pseudomonadati; phylum Pseudomonadota; class Gammaproteobacteria; order Enterobacterales; family Erwiniaceae; genus Pantoea; species Pantoea sp. FN0305. The sequence continues at coordinate 426,696 of NZ_JBNJSN010000001.1, forward strand.
TCACCAGGTAGAGGCGACGCTCATTTCCCGTAATGGCGTCACCCAGCCGTGGGGCAATACCGGCGTAGAGATCAAACGTCAGTCTTACCAGCCCAGGATCGATCTCAGCCAGACGCCGCGTTTTCGACTGCGTCTGGCACGCACTGATACCGGCTTTAGCGCCGCATGGGCACCAGCAGGCAGTGATAACTGGCAAAGCCAACAGACGGGAGATGCGGAGCGGATAAGGGTACTGGAGCCAGACGCCTATTATGTGGGCTTTTTCGCCTCACGTAACGCCCGCATTACCGTACACAGCGCCAGCCTGACGCTTAGCGAGCATCGGGCCCAGACGCATCAGCCGTTTGTCAGTCCACAACCGCCGGTAAGCGTTGAAATAGCCTCAGCGGCTGTTTCTGCCACCGCGCGCTATCAGTTTCAGCTGCGTAGCAGCGATGACGGGCAGTTAACGGTAAGCAGTAATGGCATTGTGCATCTGCAGGATCGCCCGCTAAAAGTGGGAGAAATGGTGAGCCTGCCGCTGTCGCTTAGTGCCAACGCCACCCGTATCGATTACCGGCTGGAAACCCGGCATGGCGAGGTAGTGCAGGATAATCTGACCGTTACGCGGCAGCACGTTGCGGATGCCAGCCGCCTCTACGCTTCCCCGCAGGGTAACGCGCAGAATGACGGCAGCCAGCAGCACCCGCTTGATGTCGCGACGGCGGCAGCACTGTTATCACCCGGCGGTACGCTATGGCTGGCACCGGGCGACTACCCATTAACGACGCTGGCAGCAGCCAGCAGCGGCAGCAGGGATCAACTTAAAAAGCTCAGGCCGCTGACAGGAAAGGTGGTTTTTCATGGATTAAATCTCCCGGCCAGCTATTGGGATATTGAACATATCGAGGTAACCGACAAGAGTTTCAATATATCCGGCAGCCATAATCAGATCCGTCAGGTTATCGCCCATCATGCGGATGATACCGGGATTTGGGTCGCCTCGCCGCCAGGTGTGGGGAGGGCGTTGTGGGCCAGTCATAACCTGATTGCTCACGCAGAATCCTGGGGAAATCAGGATGCTGGCCGCATCAATGCGGATGGATTTGCGGTAAAAATGCGTGTGGGTGAGGGAAACCGGCTGGTAGCCTGCTTTGCGCATGATAATGCTGATGACGGTTTTGATCTGTTCAACAAGATTGAAGATGGTGCCAACGGCGCGGTCAGCATTGAGCATAGCGTGGCGTTACGCAATACCAATAATGGTTTCAAGCTCGGCGGTGAAGGGATCCCGGTTGCGCATCGCATAACCAACAGCGTAGCGATAGAAAATGGCATGGATGGATTCACCGACAATTTTAATCCTGGCATGCTGGTGGTGAAAAATAATATCGCCGTAGATAACCATCGTTTTAATTTTATCTTCCGCGCCGGACCTTATACGCAACCCGAAAAACAGGGTCAGTTCGCCGGAAATCTGTCACTGCGAAATAATGCAGTGAAATATGCCGATGTGGTAACAGGAAGCATTGAAAAAGATAATGATTTTTTATTAAGCGAAAAATAACGCCTCGAACTTAATAAAATAATAAAAAACCTCTGTATCAATACTGATGGGATCAAGCAATGAATAAACAGACTTTAATGTGCTGCGGATTACTGCTGGCTTCAACACAGACCGCGGCGGTAACTATCGATGTACGTCATGAATGGCTGGATGACAGCAAAGCCCATAAGGATCGCATCGCCGTATCGCATCGCTTTGATAATGGTATTGGCTTTGGCCTGGAAGCAAAGTGGAGATCGGGAGGCGATAATAAAAACAAAGCCTTTCGCGATATGGTGAGTAACGGCACTGAAAGTACGCTCAACTATCAGTATCGTCCGATCAAAGAGTGGTTTGTACAGCCGGGCTTTACCCTGGAATCTTCGGAAGAAAGGAGTATTTATAAGCCCTTTTTAATGACCGGCTATGCGTTTGCTAACGGTATTTATATTAACGGCCGCTACCGCTATGAATACACCCGTGAGAGCGAGACTGATAAAGAGGATATGAAAACCAACCGCGGTGAAATATGGTTAGGTTACGACTTTACTGACTGGAAAGTGGAATATAACTATATCTACAAACACAGCGATCAGATCCGTTTTAATAATAAAAAATGGGACTACGAGCAAAACATAAAGGCATTATGGAAATTTAATAAAAGCTGGGCGCCTTATATTGAGGTCGGTGATATCAGCGTGCGTAAAACCACCGATGAACGCCAGACGCGACTGCGTATTGGTCTGCAATATAAGTTCTGATGCAGCGAGAAACCGTGAAAGCGCCGTCGGGCAACCCGACGGCGTATGCTTAACCCAGTCGAGCTTTGATCTTCGCGATCATCGCCGCCGTGGAGATGCCATAGCGATCGTGCAGCGTTGGCAGGGCACCGGCGTCCAGAAACGCATCGGGCAGGTTGATGGTATCGAAGTCCGCATGGACGCCTTTACGCAGCAGCAATGAGGCGACCGCTTCGCTGAGCCCGCCGACGGCGCTGTGGTTTTCGGCAGTCATCACCAGGCGTCCTGGCTTAGCCGCCTGCGCCAGGATCGTTTCTTCATCCAGCGGCTTGATGGTCGGCGAATGCAGCACTGCCACGCTGATATTCTCTTTGCGCAGTTGCTCCGCTACCGCCAGCGCGCGCATCGTCATAATGCCGGAGGTAATCAGCAATACATCGCGACCCTCTTCCAGCAGCCTGGCTTTGCCTATTTCAAACTGATAATCATATTTATCCAGCACTACCGGCACCTTACCGCGCAGCAGCCGCAGATAAACCGGCCCATTATGCGCAGCCATAGCTGGCACCGCCTGCTCTATGTCCAGCGCATCGCAGGGATCAATGATGGTCATGCCGGGCACGCCGCGCATAATCGCCATATCTTCGGTGGCCTGATGGCTGGGTCCGTAGCCGGTGGTCAGGCCAGGCAGGGCAGCGGCGATTTTGACATTAAGATGCTCTTCGGCAATCACCTGATGAATAAAATCGTAGGCGCGACGCGTCGCAAAGACCGCATAAGTCGTAACGAACGGCACAAAGCCCTCTTTCGCCATGCCACCCGCCGCGCCCATCAATAGCTGCTCGGCCATGCCCATTTGAAAGAAGCGCGTCGGAAAGGCCTGAGCGAAAATATGCAAATCAGTATATTTCGCCAGGTCCGCTGTCATTCCAACGATATCCTGACGCTGGCGCGCCAGTTCGACCAGCGCGTGACCAAAAGGCGCTGAACGGGTTTCCTGGCCTTCATCCGCGATAGAGGCGATCATCGCAGAGGTGGTCAAACGGGGTTTGGTTGACGTTTGCGACATTATGCGACTCCTTGTGGTTGCGTATCTAATATGGCCAGCGCTTTTTGCCATTCGTCAGCATCAACGCGGATAAAGTGATTTTTGTCGCGTGCCTCAAGGAAAGGCACGCCTTTGCCCATCAGGGTGTCGCAGATAATGACGCGTGGCACGGCTTCAGAATGATTTTTTGCGTTATCAAATGCGGTGATGACCTGTTTCAGATCGTTGCCATCTACGCGTTGTACATACCAGCCGAAAGATGCCCATTTATCCTGCAGCGGCTCAAAACCGAGGATTTTTTGTGAGTTGCCGTCCGCCTGCTGACGATTGACATCAATCACGTTAATCAGATTAGAGAGCTGATAATGCGCTGCGGACATCGCCGCTTCCCAGGTCGAACCTTCATCCAGTTCGCCATCGGACATGGAATTGATGACCAGAGCAGGATTCTGTTTCTGTTTCAGGCCCAGCGCCATGCCAACGGCAATGCTTAATCCCTGTCCCAACGAGCCGCCGGAGATCTCCATGCCGGGCGTATAGGTCGCCATGCCGGACATCGGCAGACGGCTGTCGTCCGAGCCATAGGTTTCCAGCTCGCTTTCAGGGATGATGCCTGCTTCGATCAGCGCGGCGTAATAGGCGATGGCGTAATGTCCGTGCGAGAGCAGAAAGCGATCGCGGCCTTCCCACTCAGGCTCCTGAGGTCGAATATTCATGGTGTGACAGAAAGCGGTTGCCAGTACGTCTGCAATGCCCAGCGCCTGGCCAATATAGCCCTGACCCTGTACTTCACCCATGCGCAGGGCATAGCGGCGAATACGCCACGCCGCCGCAGCAACTTTTTGTAGTTCAGTTTGTGACATAGTGAATTCCCCTGCGGTGTATTAATGGATCAGCATTCCGCCGTTCACGTCGAGCGTGATACCGGTGGAGTAAGCGGAAAGGGGACTGGCGAGGAACAGCGCTGCGCCAGCGATATCTGCCGCTTCGCCAAGGCGGTTCAGAGGAATACCAGCCAGAATTGACTGGCGCATCTCATCGGAAAGTTTACCAGCGGTGATATCGGTTTGGATCAGGCCGGGCGTGATGGCGTTAACGCGAATATTATCCGGCCCCAGTTCGCGCGCCATTGCTTTCATCAGCCCCAGCACGCCCGCTTTAGCGGCGCTATAGTGCGGCCCACCGAAAATACCGCCACCGCGCTGAGCGGAAACGGAAGAGATACACACAATGCTGCCTGATTGCTGGCTACGCATAGTGGGGATCACCGCCTGCGACATCAGCAGCGTACCGCGCAGGCTGACGTCCAGCACCGCGTCGTAGTTCTCGCGCTTGATATCCATTAACTTAATCGGCTGCGTGATCCCGGCGTTATTGACCAGTATGTCAATACGGCCATAAGCGCCCAGCACCTGCTCAATTGCCGCGTTAACCTGCTGCTCGCAGGCAACGTTGGCGGCAAGGCCAAGATGACCAGCACCCAACTGCCGGGCTGCCGTTGCGCTGGCTTCAGCGTCGAGATCGATAATCACCACTTTTGCGCCCTGGCTGGCAAAAAGTTTGGCGGTGGCAAAACCCAGACCGCGTACCGAGGCCGCGCCGGTAATCACGGCGACTTTATCTTGTAATAACATAATTAACTCCATTCAGAAGCGTAATAACGCGTGAGTTATTCCGGCTCATCCAGCAGGCAAATAAGCACCAGCCCTATCGCCGCACAGATACCGAAATAAGTGAATACCGCATTGAAGCTGCCGGTTTTATCCAGTAAAAATCCGGCCACCATAGGAGAAACAAAACCGCCTAAATTACCGCCGCTGTTAATAATGGAGGCGGCGATGGGGTAAGTTTTACTGTCGGCAACCGCCATGCCGTAGGCGGTAAACGCAGGCCAGCCGATATTAAGGCACAGCCCGACAAAAAACAGGCCGAGGCAAATAGTGAAGGTATCACCGGAAATACGCAGCATCACCAGCATCATAATAACGGTGGTAATAGCGGTGAACATCATGGTGGGTTTACGGCGTTTTCCCAGTAGTTTGTCAGAAATATATCCGCCGCCGATGGCACCAATTAATCCGCCCAGGCAGGGCATGGTGGCGACAAAACCCATATTTAGGAAGGTAAAGCCTTTTTCCTGTACTAAGTAGAGCGGTATCCAGGTCAGTAACCCATAAAGCACGCTGACCATCATAAAATAAGCGAGGAAATCACCGATGATATTTTTAGATTTGAACAGATCTTTAGCGCGGCTAATCGGCTCCAGTTTTTTTACCCGAATAAGGCGATCGAGTAAGGCGAATTTAGGATGCATAACTAAGTTCGTTCGCGCCTGATTACCTTGTTGGTTATCCGCATGGATAATATCCAGCTCGCCCTGTGAAACAAAACGGCTCTCTTCCGGTCGGGTTTTCACCAGCAGATACCAGGCAACAGCGACAAACATACCAGGAATAGCGAAAGAGAAAAATACCCAGCGCCAGCCGTAATCGAGCGCAATCCAGACTGCCAGTGGCGGCACAATAATCGGCGCAAACATCGTGGCGGCAATAAACACGCCGGTAGCCGTAGCCTTCTCTTTGGCGGGAAACCAGTTATTAATGGTAGAGGCGAGGCCAACCGGACAGGGGCCTTCGCTCAGGCCCAGGCCCAGCCGGATCCATTTTAATGCCAATACCGATGAAGCGGTGCCCATCAGCCAGGTAAAAAATGAAAAGCCAAAAATTGATAGCGCTACGACGCCGCGAATGCCTTTTTTCGCCATAAAGAAACCGGCGGGAATCTGGCTTATGGCGTAACCCAGGAAAAACATACTGGCGATTGCGCCAGCCTCGAAATTATTAATGTGGAATTCTTCGATAATAAAAGGCAGCACTGCGCCAATATTGGTTCTGTCTGCATAATTAACGGCATAGACAATAAATATCAGCGCAAGCACAATAAAGCGGTAACGTGTCTGCCGACTTTGCGTCAACGGCACAGCGTCTGTTTTTAACATAGGGTAGCCTCTTAAATAAATGGCGTCGGAAATAGTTTTAAATGCATTTTTTATAGAGCTCGATTAAATAAGATAGGTTGACTATATGCATTAAAAATTAAATGGGAAGTTAAAAAACTTCATTTGTGGATGAGAAAAATTTGATTCGTGAGAGAAGTCATAAAGGAACATCGAATTTTTAGCAGAGAATTCCTGAGGTAAGTCAACAGTAAAAATAGATAATTGCAAACGTTGTCACATTTGTCAGCCAGAAAAAACAACGGGGTCAGTGAGTAAAATGGGGTCTGTTTATTGTTTAACGAGTCGTTGCACGATAAAATTTCCCATTGCGCAAATAATGATCTTCAGGAGCATAACGTGACCGTCAGCAAAAAGAATATTCTGCCGTTACCTTCATTAAAGAATATCCTGGCTTTTATTGAGGTCGCCAATACCGGGAGCCTGAATAGCGCAGCAGAAAATTTAAACGTTACCGCCTCTGCTGTCAGCCATCAGATCGCCGCGCTGGAAAGTTTTTTAGGCAAGAAGTTGTTTACCCGCAACGGCAAAGGCGTGGTGTTGACGCTCACGGGAGAGGTCTATTTGAAAGAGATTGCCGGGCCGCTGACCCTTATCGGGCGGGCCACGGAAAAGGCCATTCATGATATTCATCATGAGCACCTGCGGGTTCACTCTTCGCCCAGCTTTGGGCTGCTCTGGCTGATGAAGCGTCTGGACAAGTTCAGGCAGGCGCATCCTGATATTCAGCTCAACTTGACCTGTTCCTATGAAAACCTGCAGTTTGCGCGCGATAACCTGGATATTGATATTCGTCACGGGCTGGCCGAATGGCCAACGCTTAATGTCAAAACCATTAAAAATGAAAAAATGGTGGTGTTGGCCTCGCCGGAATATCTGGCACGTCATCCGATAACGCACCCCGAACAGCTGGTTGTTAACGAGTTAATTAATTCGGAAATCACCTTAATTGGCTGGGACGTCTGGTTTTCATGGCATGGCGTAGAATATAAAAATAAAAATTTTGTCTTTAGCTTCGACCGCTCCTATATGAGTTTTGAAGCGGCCTGCATGAATATGGGGTTTATTCTGGAGAGCGATCTGCTGGCGCAGGAATATATTCAGGCTGGGAAGCTGAAACCGGTATTTAACGACAGCTTCGCCATGCCGGTAAGTGCGCATCATTTAGTGTTCCCGCACGCCAGTGAAAAAAAGGAAAAAATGCAACGTTTTCTGGGCTGGCTGGAGCATGAGCTGCAGGCCAGCGGTTTTCACCTGTAGCCGCGCGGGCGGCTAACCGGGCGCGGGGGAGCGCCCGGTTACGCTGGCCTGTGTCTCCGGCCAAATGGCCGATCAGTTCTCGCCGTGGCGCGTATGCAGCATGTAATTGACGTCAACGCCAGGGGCAAGACGGAAGCTGTCACGCAGCGGATTATAGTGCAGGCCGATAATGTGTTTTTCGCGCAGTGGGGTTTCATCTACCCAGTGCAGCAGCTCCGCCGGGCGAATAAATTTCTTCGCATCATGCGTGCCGCGCGGCACCATGCGCAGCACATACTCCGCGCCAACCACCGCCATCAGCCAGGATTTTGCATTGCGGTTAATGGTAGAGAAAAATACGTCGCCGCCCGGTTTGACCAGCTGAGCGCAGGCCAGCACCACCGAGCGCGGATCTGGCACATGCTCCAGCATCTCCATGCAGGTAACCACATCATAGTTGCCAGCATACTGGTCTGCGTGATCTTCCACCGTCTGCTGTATGTAATCGACCTTTACGCCGCTCTCCAGCGCATGCAGACGCGCAACTTCCAGCGGCTCCGCACCCATATCCAGGCCGGTCACCTGCGCACCTTCACGCGCCATGCTTTCAGCGAGAATACCGCCGCCGCAGCCCACATCCAGCACTTTTTTGCCGAACAGGCCGCCCGCGTGCTGGGCAATATAGCCAAGGCGCAGCGGATTAATGCGGTGCAGTGGCTTAAATTCACCCTCCAGATCCCACCAGCGTGATGCCACCGCTTCAAATTTGGCGATTTCAGCCTGATCCACATTGTTCATCTGCGCTCTCGCATTCATCTTTTTCTACTCCTGACAAAGTTTCCCGGAGTATACATCTTCTCGCAGCAATCAGCACGGCACGCCAAAGGGGAAAGCGCGCTTAAAACGCTGCTTTCCGTTCACCGACAGGTTGCAATGTGATATACTTTCGCACCTTTAAATCCGGGATAAATGTAGAGGGATAGCGGCTCCATGAGCGACCTTGCCAGAGAAATCACACCGGTTAATATCGAAGAAGAACTGAAGAGCTCTTACCTCGATTACGCCATGTCGGTCATCGTTGGCCGTGCATTACCAGATGTTCGCGATGGCCTGAAACCTGTCCATCGCCGCGTGCTTTTTGCCATGAGCGTGCTGGGGAACGACTGGAACAAACCTTACAAAAAATCTGCCCGTGTCGTTGGCGACGTCATCGGTAAATATCACCCGCACGGCGACTCTGCCGTTTATGACACCATTGTGCGTATGGCACAGCCGTTTTCGCTGCGTTATATGCTGGTGGATGGGCAGGGCAACTTCGGTTCCATTGACGGCGACTCCGCCGCAGCGATGCGTTACACCGAAGTGCGCATGTCAAAAATCGCCCACGAACTGTTGGCGGATCTGGATAAAGAGACCGTGGATTTTGTGCCGAACTACGACGGCACTGAACAGATTCCGGAAGTGTTGCCCACCAAAGTACCTAACCTGCTGGTCAACGGGTCTTCCGGTATCGCGGTTGGTATGGCGACTAACATTCCGCCGCACAACCTTACCGAAGTGATTAACGGCTGTCTGGCCTACATCGACGATGAAAATATCAGCGTCGAAGGGCTGATGGAGCATATCCCGGGACCGGATTTCCCTACTGCCGCCATCATCAACGGTCGTCGCGGTATCGAAGAAGCCTATCGCACGGGTCGCGGCAAAATCTATATCCGCGCCCGTGGTGAGGTGGAAACCGATGCCAAAACCGGACGTGAAACCATCGTGATTCACGAAATTCCCTATCAGGTCAACAAAGCGCGCCTGATCGAGAAAATCGCTGAACTGGTGAAAGACAAGCGTATCGAAGGCATCAGCGCGCTGCGTGACGAGTCTGACAAAGACGGTATGCGTATCGTGGTTGAGGTGAAGCGCGATGCGGTAGCGGAAGTGGTGTTGAATAACCTCTATTCGCTGACGCAGCTGCAGGTCTCTTTTGGCATCAATATGGTGGCGCTGCATCAGGGCCAGCCGAAAATTATGGCGCTGAAGGATATTCTTCAGGCTTTCGTGCGTCATCGCCGTGAAGTCGTCACGCGCCGTACCATTTTCGAACTGCGTAAGGCTCGCGACCGCGCGCATATCCTTGAAGGTCTGGCGATTGCGCTGGCGAATATCGATCCGATTATTGAGCTTATCCGCCGTGCGCCAACGCCGGCCGAAGCGAAAGCCGGGTTGATTGCGCAGGCGTGGGAGCTGGGTCATGTTTCCGCCATGCTGGAGCGTGCGGGCGATAATGCTGCACGTCCGGAGTGGCTGGAAGAGCAGTTTGGTATTCGCGATGGTCGCTACTATCTGACCGAGCAGCAGGCGCAGGCTATTCTGGATTTACGTCTGCAGAAGCTGACCGGTCTGGAACATGAGAAGCTGCTGGACGAATACAAAGAGCTGCTGGAACAGATTGCCGAGCTGATCCACATTCTGGAAAGCGCCGATCGCCTGATGGAAGTGATCCGTGAAGAGCTGGAAGCCATTCGCGATCAGTTTGGTGACCAGCGTCGTACCGAAATCACCGCGAACAGCGCCGATATTAATATCGAAGATCTGATCAATCAGGAAGATGTCGTGGTTACCCTGTCACATCAGGGCTACGTGAAGTATCAGCCGCTTTCCGATTACGAAGCACAGCGTCGCGGCGGCAAAGGTAAATCGGCAGCACGTATCAAGGAAGAGGACTTTATCGATCGCCTGCTGGTGGCGAATACCCACGATACCATTCTCTGCTTCTCCAGCCGTGGCCGACTCTACTGGATGAAAGTCTATCAGCTGCCGGAAGCGAGCCGTGGCGCACGTGGACGTCCTATCGTCAACCTGCTGCCGCTGGAAGCCAACGAGCGTATTACCGCCATTCTGCCGGTGCGTGAATACACCGAAGGCACCAATATCTTTATGGCGACCGCCAGCGGCACCGTGAAGAAAACCTCGCTGACCGAGTTCAGCCGTCCGCGCAGCGCCGGTATTATCGCCGTCAACCTGCGTGAAGATGATGAGCTGATCGGCGTGGCGCTGACCGATGGCAGCAACGAAGCGATGCTGTTCTCTGCCGCCGGTAAAGTGGTGCGCTTCTCCGAGCAGGCCGTGCGCGCCATGGGCCGTACCGCTTCCGGCGTCCGCGGCATCAAGCTGGCGGAAGGGGATCGCGTGGTCTCGCTGATTGTGCCGCGTGAAGAGGGCGCAATTCTGACGGTAACGCAGAACGGCTACGGTAAACGCACCGCAAACAGCGAATACCCGACCAAATCGCGTGCGACGCAGGGCGTTATCTCGATCAAAGTCACCGATCGCAACGGGCCGGTTATCGGCGCGGTGCAGGTCGAAGACAGCGATCAGATCATGATGATCACCGATGCCGGAACCCTGGTGCGCACCCGCGTATCGGAAGTCAGCATTGTTGGTCGTAACACCCAGGGCGTGATCCTGATCCGTACCGCAGCGGATGAAAACGTGGTTGGCCTGCAGCGCGTTGCTGAGCCAGTGGAAGAAGAAGAGCTGGATGCCATCGATGGCAGCGTCGCTGAAGGGGAGGACGATATCGCCCCGGAAGTAGAAAATGATGATGATATTCCGGACGGCGAAGAAGAGTAATCGCCCGCTTGCTGTTTTGTCGTAGTGGGTTAATCCATCACGCGATAAAAATTATCACAGCAAGCGCTACATATAACGGGCCAGGCAGCTGCTGGCCCGTTTTTTTCGCCTTCAATCCTGGCCGGATACGGCTCAAAGACGTAAAAGTTTTCAGGCAATCTTTCTGAAATAGTCAGGCAGCCGGACTCACACTATTGGCGGAGACGCTGCAAGAGCTGGGTGCGTTCGCCACGTAAAAATATGAGAGGAAGAGGCGAGAAGTGCCGTTGGTTATGAGATCGGCACCGCCCTGTAAGCGAGCCTGAGGCGGCCAGTAAATCGGTGAATCAGGTTGCGATTGCCGGTTATGCGATGGCGATACGCGATGAGAGAGGATATTTAGTCTGAACAGCGAGGCGGAATGCGGCTAACGTCTGGCTTTTTTCGCCATCTGCCGCTACTGTAGCGGGATCAAAAAATTTTAATTATTGTCGGCGGTTGCGCCGGGGCTTTCCCTTGAAATATCTCGTTTCGTTTCGCACAACGCTAAGGATTTCCCGCTACCTGTTTCGCGCGCTGGCGCTGATGCTCTGGTCGCTGGGGGCGCTGTTAACGGCGTTCTACGTTATCAGCATTTTGCATGAGCAAGAAGCGCAGGTGCGTCAGGAGTTTACGCTTAACTATGACCAGGCGCAGTGGTACGTGCGTCACTCCGCTGATATTACTCGCCAGCTAAAATATATTGCCGAGAACCGACTGAACAACAGCGCCAACGGCACAGACGTGCTGAACGGCGTTTTTCCTGGCAAAGTCACGCTGCCGCAGTTTTCTCCGCTGGTCGCCAATTCAAACTGTTCCGCCATGAGCAACACCTGGCGCAGCTCGCTGGAATCACTCAGCTATTTTCTGAACTACTGGAAAACTAATTTCGCCTCCGCCTATGAGCTGAACCGGGTGTTTTTTATCGGCGGCGAAGGGCTGTGTATGGCCGATTTTGGTATCGGCAACGGTTCGGTGGATCGCGAGCGCACGGTAAAAACCCTGAACGAGCGCATTTTGCGCTATCGCAACAGCAGCACGGACGAGCGCAAAAGCAGCCTCTATTGGGTAAGCAATAACGGGCAGCCTGGCGTCGGCTATTTCTATATGATTACGCCCATTTATATCGCCAACAAGCTGGAGGCGCTGCTGGGCATTGAGCAAAATATCCGTCTGGATGATTTTGTCACGCCGGGCAGCCTGCCGGTCACCGCCACGCTGGTGAATGAGGCCAATCAGCCGGTGCTCTCCTCCAACCGGGGACGCGTCGCGTTCTCGCTTGATGAGGTGCCTGATAAGAAAGCCTGGTTTGGCTACGTTGATAACTATAAACAGCTGGTGCTGAAGAAGACTCTGCATCCTTCTAATTTAAGCATTATCTATTCAGTGCCTACCGATGTGCTGGTGGATCGGCTTAAGCTGTTAATGATTAATGCCATCCTGTTGAATTTGATCAGCGCGGTTATTCTCTTTACCCTGGCCTGGCTGTTTGAACGCCGGATGTTCCTGCCGGCAGAGGAAAATGCGCACCGGCTGGAAGAGCATGAGCAGTTTAACCGGAAAATTGTGGCTTCTGCGCCGGTTGGCATCTGTATTCTGCGCACCCGTGATGGCACCAATATTCTGAGTAATGAGCTGGCACATAACTATCTCACCATGCTGACGCAGGAAGATCGCCAGAAGCTAACGGAAATCATCAGCGGCCAGCAGGTTAACTTTGTCGATCTGCTCACCGGCAGCAATACCAATCTGCAGATCAGTTTCGTGCATTCACGCTATCGTAATGAAAACGTAGCGATTTGCGTGCTGGTGGACGTTAGCGCGCGCGTGAAAATGGAAGAGTCGCTGCAGGAGATGGCGCAGGCGGCCGAGCAGGCCAGTCAGTCTAAATCAATGTTCCTGGCAACCGTCAGCCATGAGCTGCGTACGCCGCTGTATGGGATTATCGGCAATCTGGATCTGCTGCAAACCAAACAGCTGCCGAAAGGGGTGGATTCGCTGGTGACAGCGATGAACAACTCCTCCAGCCTGCTGCTGAAAATCATTAGCGACATCCTCGACTTCTCTAAAATTGAGTCGGAACAGCTGCAAATCGAGCCGCGTCCTTTTGCGCCACGTGAGATCATTACGCATATCACCGCCAACTATTTATCGTTGGTGGTGAAAAAGCGTCTGACGCTTTACTGCTTTATTGAATATGACGTGCCGGTTGCGCTGGATGGCGATCCGATGCGCCTGCAGCAGGTGATTTCCAACCTGCTCAACAACGCCATTAAATTTACCCATACCGGCTGCATTATTCTCCATGCCTATGTTCGCGAGGGTTACCTGGCGGTGCGCGTACGTGATACCGGTGTCGGCATCGCCAACAAAGAGATCACCCGGCTGTTCGATCCGTTCTTTCAGGTGGGAACCGGGGTGCAGCGTAATTTTCAGGGAACCGGCCTTGGGCTGGCAATCTGTGAAAAGCTGATCAATATGATGGATGGCGACATTGAAGTGGAATCTGAACCGGGCATGGGCAGTCAGTTTATTGTGCGTATCCCGCTCTACAACAGTCAGGTGATGGCGCCGGTGTTGCATGAAGGTCTGGAAGATAAGCAGATCTGGCTGGCGCTGCGTAACGATGCCCTGGCTGCCTTTATGACGCGGCTGTTGCAGGCGCACGGGATTCAGGTGAAGCGCCTTAACGACCAGCAATGGCGGGCGGATGATGTGATTATTACTGATTACGACTTCCAGCCAGAACAGCCGGTGCGCGCGATCATCCTGTTTGACGGCGCGCACATTGACGTGCCGTATGAGGTCAAACCCGGACGCTGGATCCACAGCACCGCGATGCCGCATGAACTGCCAGCGTTGCTGGGCAAAATTTACAGCGTGCTGGTTGAAGTGCCGGATGGTCTGGCATCGTTGCCGGTGCCGGAGCAGCCAGGCGTGGATAATCACGATATCCTGATTCTGGTGGTGGACGACCATCCTATCAACCGTATGCTGCTTTCCGATCAGCTTAGTTCGCTGGGCTATCGGGTGAAAACGGCGCAGGACGGCGTGGATGCGCTTAATGTGATTAGCCGCAGCGAAATCGATATTGTGCTGACCGACGTCAATATGCCGAATATGGATGGTTATCGTCTGACGCAGCGCTTACGCCAGCTGGGACAAACGTTCCCGATTATTGGCGTTACCGCCAACGCGCTGGCGGAAGAGAAGCAGCGCTGTATGGAGGCGGGCATGGATAACTGTTTATCGAAGCCAGTTACGCTCGATACGTTAAAAACCTCGCTGGCGATTTATGCCGAGCGCGTCAGAAAAGTGCGCGGCGTATAGGTCGTGAGGCATTCGCAATGTAAAAATGACGGAATGGATTCACTTGCTGATTTGCGCCATGTACGAATCGTTGGCCCTGGTAACGCAGCCAATAAACAGGAAACGCTGTTGATGTTTACCATGACGGTAGCAGAGCTTCATTCATAACGCGTCTTCCGTGACGCGTTATGGCGGCTTACTCTTTGTCCATCGGGGCGGTAGTGCTGACCGAAGAGAGATAGTTCAGCAGCGCAATATCGTTATCAACGCCCAGTTTCATCATTGCTGATTTTTTCTGGCTGCTGATGGTTTTGATACTGCGGTTCAGCTTCTTGGCGATCTCGGTCACCAGGAAGCCTTCAGCGAACAGGCGCAATACTTCACTCTCTTTCGGCGACAGGCGTTTGTCACCGTAGCCGCCGGCGCTGATTTTCTCCAGCAGCTTGGCCACGCTTTCCGGGGTATATTTCTTCCCTTTCTGCAGTGCTGCCAGCGCTTTCGGCAGGTCGGTCGGCGCACCCTGTTTCAGTACGATGCCTTCGATATCCAGGTCCAGCACGGCGCTGAGAATTGCCGGGTTATTGTTCATGGTCAGAACAATAATCGACAGATCCGGATAGTGACGTTTGATATATTTGATCAGCGTAATGCCGTCGCCATATTTTTCGCCAGGCATGGAGAGATCGGTGATCAGGACGTTGGCGTCCAGTTTGGAAAGGCTGTTAATCAATGCTGTCGAGTCTTCAAACTCACCAACTACGTTGACCCATTCAATCTGTTCAAGAGATTTACGAATGCCAAACAGAACAATTGGATGGTCATCGGCAATAATTACGTTCAAATTATTCATCTTATTGGTTACCTTGCTGCAGCAGTTGATTGACGTAAGCGTCAATGTCACTGGTGGTATTTTTGATGTTTAAATCGTCACTCGCTTTAATGTGCTGTTCCAGCTGTTCACAAAGCTCCTTGCCGGGTACCAGATTAAGCATGGCAAATACCCCTTTCAGGCGATGCGCTGTCTGAGCAAGCGTCGCGTAATCCCTGTTCGACGCCTCAGTATACAGTCTCTGTACATCTTCCGGTACTGTCTCGACAAATAGCTGGTAGTACCCCCCGCTGATAAGCGGAACGGCTTCCTCTTCTTCATCTTCTCCGGCAGGCGACATATCCTGAGATAGCTGTTTCTCAATTAGCTGTAACAGCGCATCCTGCAACGCGCTACTCAGGTTAAAGTTAACCCGATACTGCTGTTCATTCAGGACGGTAAAGCCCAGTTCATTATCCGTCAGCAACAACGACCAGCCGGAAAGCCGCGCCGGATCGTCAGTGATCAGGATATCGTGCGTTTGGCCGGCAAAACGTTCATCCGGCGTAATGCACTTCGCACCCCAGTTTTCTAACTGATGGGTGACGATTTTGCGAATGTCATCGACTGCGATGTCGATAAGCATAATGACATCTTCCAGCAGCTTCTCTTCCTGCTGCTGTTGATGTTCCGGCGGCACATGCAACAAAATGCTGTAGCGCGTGCCGATATCTGGCCGGGCCAGAATCTCCAGATGACCGCCCATCTGTTTGCACAGCTGACGGCACAGGAAAAAGGCGAGGCCGGAAGCCTGCCCAAAACGATCCTCAGTGGTTTCACCAAGGAACGGGAAATCATTATTGCCCAGTTCATCGCGCGTCAGACCCGCGCCGGTATCCACAATCTGAATATTCAAACGATCGGGACGATCGGCAGGGGACTCGACCTCCAGCGTTATCTTGCCCCAGCTGGTGGTGGTAAGCGAATAGTGAAGCAGAGTGGCCAGCACCTTATAAATAGCGCGACTATCGCCAAAGCGCATCTCATCGCTGTTAAGGTGGTTGCGTACCAGCAGCGTCAATCCTTTACGGCGTGACAGCGGCAGCAGTTCCAGCGTCAGTTCATCCAGCAGAGATTGCAGATTAAATGAGGCAGCATCCGGAGCCCAGTCATGGGTTTCCAGTCGGTTCAGCAGCACAATATCATCCACCAGACGGGCCAGCGCCTGGCTATTTTCCAGCGCGTCGTGCGCATGGTCATCGTCGCTGGTTTCGCTGAGCGTTTGCAACTGAGCCACAACCTGCTGCAGCGGACGATGCAGCGCATGTCCAAGATTCTGCATCAGCTGTTGACGCAGTTGATGATTACGATCCAGCACCTGCTGCGCCTTCTGCAATTTTTTATTCACCAGCAGCTCGCGATCCTGATCGCGCATCAGAAACAGCTGCGTATGTGGCGAATGATGGCTGCGGGCATGGCGAATCTCATACACTTCGTTATTAACCGTCGCCTGCAGCACGCCCTGATGCTGATCGGACATATTAACGATCTTCTGCAGGTTTAGATGCGGCAGCAGGTGTTCGGCGATTTTGTTGCTGATAATGGTGCGATTGCTGGCGAAGTCATAAACCAGCAGGCCAACCGGCAGGCTGCTGACAATCTCCTCGTTAAGCATACGCAGCGCATCCAGTTCGGCGCTCTGATTTTCTCCCGGACGCAGCGACTGTTGGCGTAGCAAAAATAAGCCGGCCAGCGACATTAACAGCAACAGCAGGTTGGCCATCAGCGGCCACATCAAATTGCGCAGCGTATCTAAAGCAAGCGTACTCAGCGGGATGCGATAAATCAGCTGCTGCGGCGTGCTGGGCAGCGAAGCTGCAATCTCTATGTTGGGATTATTGAGCGTGATGCGGGTATTTTGTAACTCATCTTCGTTATCCGTGCTGCTGCTCAGAACGACATCCTGCTTAAGCTGGAAATTTTCCAGCGGCATATTATGCGGGATAAGATCGTTAATCGGCATATCGAACGCAACCACGGTAGCCAGATGGCCGGGCTGATTAAAGGTAGTGCGCACGGTAAAATAGTGATCGTTTTGCCAGGCGAAACGGCGCAGCGGCGAGAAGCTTTCGCGTTCATCCAGCGCGTTAGCCTGCTGCAGCATCTCTGCACGCCGCGCATCAACGATATTGCTGATGGCGCTCTCTTTATAGCGCGTCGCCATATCTTTCAGCGGCAGGGTAGAGATCAAAATCAGGCTATTATCCTGCCCATTAAGAAAATACATCGACCAGGTGCTGTTTTCCGCACCCCAAAGGGTATCCAGGTAATTAGACATGCGCAGCGTCATATCCAGCGTGCTGCTGTCGTGCGAGCCGAAGATCAGCGCCTCGGTTTTACGCCGCATCTTTTCCAGATAGTAGACGTCAGGACGCAGCCGGGTTTCCTGCAGGCTGGCAGAGGGAGTACTTCCGGCCGCGCTGGCCGCCAGGTTCTCATAAATCTGCCAGGTCGCAAAGCGATAGGTATCGATGCGTTTTTGCACCGAGCGGGTAATATCCGCCATGGCATAGCGTTTTTCCATCAGCCAGGTATTAACCGCGTTATGGACCATAAAGCCCAGCGCCAGCAACAGCAGCAGAATAAACATCACGAAAAAACGCGTAACGTTGCTGGAAGATAAAGGAAACTTGTACATCATGATGAAAGGGGGTACCTGACCATTTAACGTGTTACCAGCCGTGCGCTGGCAGCAACTGCCACCAAAAGAACCACGATGGCAGCAAACGCGGTCACCAGGCCAAAGCCGTGAGCCACAAAACCGATTAACGCCGGACCTGCCAGAATACCGGCATAACCGATGGTTGTCATGGCGGAAACCGCCATATTTACCGGCATCACAGTTTGACGCCCGGCGGCGCTGAACAGGATCGGTACCGTATTAGCCGCGCCAAAGCCAATCAGTAAAAACGACAGCAGCGCAATTGTCACGTTATCAACGCTAATCAGCAGCAGCACGCCCAGCGCGGCGCAAAGACAGCCGCCCGCCAGTACCAGACGATTACTGAAGCGGTTAACGATCCGGTCGCCGGTCAAACGACCAATACTCATGGCGATGGAAAAGACCGCGTAGCCCAGCCCGGCCTGTGCGGCGGGCATTTTGCGTTCCTGCGTCAGCAGCAGGGCGCTCCAGTCCAGCACTGCGCCTTCGGTAAGAAACAGAATAAAACAGAGCACACCGAGGAACAGCACCCAGCCGCGCGGCACCACAAACAAGGGGGTATCCTGCTGATGCATCCGTTCCGTCAGCATCCCGCGCTGGCTGGCCAGCAGTAGCAGAAGCAGCAACAGCAGCATCGCCAGCACCGCCTGTAGCGGCGACAATCCCAGCCACAGCAGCGCGCTGACCAGCCCCGCGCCTGCGATCCCGCCGATGCTATAAAAACCGTGAAAACCGGACATCATGGTGCGCTCAGCTGCTTTCTCAACTTCTACAGCCTGAATATTCATCGCTACGTCCAGGGTGCCTATTGCGGCACCGAACAGCATCAGCGCCAGCGCCAGCGTGACGGGAGAGGAGAGCGTCGCCATAAAAGGCAACATCAGCATCACAATCAGGGATGAGCAGACGATCACGCGCTTGCAGCCCTGTTTGCCCACCAGCGATCCGGTCAGCGGCATGGCGATCAACGAGCCAAGGCCGAGAAACAGCAGCAGGCCGCCCAGTGCCGCATCGCTAACGTCCAGGCGCGATTTGGCAAATGGCACCAGCGGTGCCCAGGTTGAAACGCCGATGCCCGCAATCAGAAAAATGATCCGCGTGGCCAGCTGCACGGTAGGCTGGCTTTTCCGTGTCTGTTCAACATCCGCTGAGGTCATTGGTCAGTATCCATGATGCGCAAAGGGGTTCCTTTTTAACACAAAATCAACCGGCAGAGCAGCGTTTCATCGGGAGATGGCGGCTACAGCTATTCTGCGCCAGCAAGGTTATTAAACGATAAAATGGAGGTTGTTAATCAGTTTTCGCCGCCGGAGCGCTTTTTCAGGAAAGTTCCTGGCTAAAAGTGGCAAAATCAGGCGCGTCACCTTGCCATAAGTCAAATTAAGGATAATGGCATTTCTGCGAAAACAGCTGTTAAAGATGAAGGAAAACTGCGCCGAGGGTAGCAGAACCCCAGACGGCAGATTGTAGCAGTGTTCCCCCTGTCGCAGGATTTGCCGCATACAGGCACGATCGCTTTCCTCAGGCTGCGCTTGTACTCAACAACGGGGCCGACGCGCCCCGTTTTTTACCGGTCGCCCAACGAAGCCCGCTTATTTCACACGATGTTGCCGATTTATTCAGCGTCGCCGCATTTTTCACCTACAGCTAAAGAGCGCGGGAAGCGCTGATTGAGGTAGTCGGCTACGCCAGAAACTACATTTTAGCCCCTAGGTTAATTCCTAAATATTCCCGCTGCGTAACAGTCAAAGGCGGCACAATGTTAAGCGGCACCTCAGCTTAACAAGGACAGCGGCGCTTCGCGTGCAGACAGCGTGATATCAAGGGATTAGCCAGCACGCATGTAACAAAAATAAAATTGCGTTGCCCCATTTTGGTGCCATCGATTAATTTTATTAATCGATAAGATAAATTGATAAAGATGCTGTTCTTACCTGTTTTCTTTATATCTGGTCGCACATGACGGTAACAAACCGTTTTTAGATAATGTTTCATTGCCTGGTTATTGGGCTGATTCAGCTCTGGTGCGCGCCAACCCTCCCTTTCAGGTTTTGAAAGGATAAATAAAGCTGTGCAATTCATCCCGGCCGCGGGGTGCGTCTGTCCACGGCAATTTTTCATCTGGCGCCACAGGAGATTTATTATGGCCAACACCATCGATCGTCAGCGGCTTGCCGCTGCGCTTCCTTTTTCTGACGCTACCCTGGTGACCAGTCTCGCGGCTGAAACGGATACCGCCTCGCCGCGCGTGGCGACGACATCCTTATCCAGCCATCAACAGGCTGACGCCCCGACGCGCGCGGCGGCGGCGGCGGACGAGACTATCACCATCAACCCGATCTCCATCGATAACACCATCGGCTATTACGAGCATGGCAACGCCACCGTGGTGTCCGGCTATGTGCGCCAGGGCAATCCAGGCGACACCGTTACCGTCACCCTGCATGGCAAAAGCTACAGCGGCACGCTGGGCAATGATGCGATGTGGTACGTTACCGTGCCGGAAAGCGATATCGCGCAAATCCCCAACGGCAAAGTGACCGTTAACGCCTCTCATATCGACAGTACGGGCGTGGCGCACAAGGCCACCAGCCAGATTAACCTGCTGGCGGGCACCGCAAGTCCGTCAGTGCCGACGCTGTTTCTTAACAAGGTGACCGGCGACGATGTGCTGAGCGCCATCGAACGCGGCGGCGATCTGCTGATTTCCGGTTGGGGCCGCAATATCGGCGAAGGGTATGAGGTCACGGTAACGCTGAACGGCCATCAGTATCAAGCCACCACCACCAAAGACAGCCGCTGGACCATCAGCGTGCCGCAGGAAGATGTGCAGGCGCTGCCGGAAGGAAAGATTACGCTGCTGGCTTCGCTCGGCCATGAGGCGCGCGTCGCAGAGGTGGCGAAAACCCTGACGCTGAATAACGAGGGCGCGGGCAAGGCGTCGCCGTCGCTGGAGATTGATACCGTATCCGCAGATGACACCATTAGCCTCTATGAAATCGGCGCCACAACTTTCCTTACCGGCCATGCCAGCAACATACCGGCAGGCAGTCGCATTAAGCTGACCATTGCGGATAAAGTCTTTTATGGCGAAGTGACCAGCGACGGCGTCTGGAGCGTCAAAGTCGGACAGCTGTATAACGCCAAAAACGCCAATTCCACCCATGCGGTCGTCAGCTGGCAGGACAGCGTCGGCAATGAGGTGGCCGCCAGCCGCGAAATCCATCTGGTGCCTTCAAGCTACCCTTATAAATATCCGATGGCGTTTCAGATCGATACCATCAGCATTGACGGCAAGGTCGATGCGCAGGAAGGGCACAGCGATCTGATTATCACCGGCTCGAAATTCTCCGGTGAAAACCTTGGCTTCGGCGAGACGGTTTACGTCACGCTTAACGGCAAAACCTATACCGGCGTGGTGGAAGGCGGCAATTATGATAACCACTGGCAGATTACCGTGCCCGCCAGGGATGTACAGGCGCTGCCGCCCGGCAGCTATACGGTGATCGCCTCGATTAACGCTACGCTGAACACGGGCGAAAGCGTGAACAGCACCCAGACCAAGACTTTTACCGTACTGGACCCTGATCTGGCGTTTAATCCGATCTCAGTCAACAACGCCATCACGAATAATGAGCACGGCAACGCTACGGTCATTTCCGGCTACGCGTATCAGGGAATGCCAGGCGACACCGTGTTGATCACTCTGCATGGGAAAACCTACAGCGGTACGCTGGGTAACGACGGTATGTGGGCCGTCACCGTGCCGGAAAGCGATATCGCTGCCATTCCCGGCGGCAAAGTGACGGTCACCGCCGATCATACCGACAGCGCGGGCGTGGATCATCACGTCAGCACGCAGTTTACGTTGACCAACAGCAGCAATAAGGTACCGACGCTGGCGGTGAATAAAGTCACCGGCGATGACGTGCTGAGCGCCGTCGAGCGCGGCGGCGAACTGCTGATTTCCGGCTGGGGCCGCTATATCGACAGCGGACATGAGGTGCAGGTGATGCTGAACGGCCACACCTACAGCACCAAAACCACCACCGACAGCCGCTGGGTGATTACCGTGCCGAAGGAAGATGTACAGGCGCTGCCGGAGGGCCAGATTACGCTGATCGCCACCGTGTTCTACGGTGGGGCGAAGGAAGTGGCGCAGGTGGCGAAAACCCTGACGCTGAACCATAACGGCGAAGGTAACGAAACGCCGGTGTTAACCATCGATACGATTTCCGGCGACAACAACGTGGATGGCGGTGAAATCGCGGCGCCTTTCTATATTACCGGCCATGCCACCGGCATTCCGGCGGACAGTACGGTGAAATTGACCGCCGGGGACAAGGTGTTTTTCGGCACCGTTACCAGCGAGGGCGTCTGGAGCGTCAATGTTCCCGATCTGTTTAGCGTCAAAAACGGCACCACGACCCATATTACCATCAGCTACCAGGATCAGGACGGCAATCAGTTTGCCGCTACGCGCGCGATTAAAACGGCGGCGGGCAGCTATCCCTATCATTATCCCATGACGTTTGAATTTGATCCGATCAGCGGCGACAACCATCTCAGCGGCGCGGAAAAGCATAGCGATCTGATTATCAGTTCCTCCCGCTCCTCCGGCGAGGGACTGGGCATTGGCTCAACGGTGTACGTTACGCTGAACGGCAAAACCTACACCTCTGTCGTTGAGGCGGGCAAAGATGGGCAGGGCTACGATAACCACTGGCAGGTCACTGTGCCCGCTAGCGACGTAGAGGCGCTTAAGCCCGGCAGTTATACCGTCGTCGCCATGATGAGCGACTGGCTGAGCTGGAGCGGTTCGAATGTGACCCAGGTGCAGGCGAAGATTATTACCGTGGATGCCGATGGCGCGGTGACCTTTAGCGATGTTCAGTCGACGCAGAGTCATGACGCCTCCGACGCGCTGGCCATGCACGCGGCAACGTTGACCGCCACGGAAACCGTGGGCGTTGACGATGGCGCCCAGCCGCTGGATACGGCGTCGCTCGGTCTGCACAGCGCCAGCCAGCCCTCGCTTGCCGCGCTGGTGGATCGCTTAACCGCCACCGATGCTGACGCCCAGACCAGAACAGATACGCAGGCAACCACCGGCGCCGAAACGTCTGTGCACGGCGTGGAATCGGCGAAGCCAGCAGCTCATGTGGAAGCGTCTGCGTATGACGGGCAAACGGCGCAGTCAGTCGCTGACGGCGAAACCGCCGCACAGGGCGTGGGCGTGGCAAAGGCAACCGCTGGCGCAGAAATCTCAGGCCATAATGAGGAAACGGCGCTGCCGCCCGCTCCGGCGGATATGTGGCACGGCGTGACCGCTGTCGGCTACAGCGCGACGCAAAGCGAGGATGCCGCTCACCATGCGCCGACGACGGAAAATGCGCTGGCCGAGCTGCTGCAACAGCAGCATTTACAGCCGGTAGTCTGATAACAATGTTTAGTTCATTTTAATATTCAAGCAATGTTACAAAGTTGTTTTTTAATGACTTAGGCGGCCTTGTGCTGCCTTTGTCCTTTAGCAGGCGCCTTTATACCTGTTAGTGAGAATGTGATTTATACCGCAAAATAGCTGACGGCAAAATTACGCAACTGATTAATAAAATGAATGGAATTCGGTAATGATTCATGATGTTATTTTACCGGATATGAGTATCGCACGAGGGAACGGCTCCTGCCTCACGCGTACGAATAATAAAAAGGTTGATCGAGCTGCATGCGTAAACTCCTTATTTCTCTTTGCCTGAGCGCCGCGTGGGGCTGCGTGGGGCATGTCGCCTGGGCGGCCTCAGAGCCGAAAGCTGAATTTAACTGGCGTGCCGCACCTACCGAGGAGCGCATCGCCACGCTTACGCTACGTGAAGCGATTCTGCGCGCTTTCGCCCGTAATCCACAAATTGCCCAGGCCGCTGCACAGATCAACGTGGGCGAGGCGGAGCTGGACGCCGCCAAAAGCGCCTGGTATCCGCAGATTTCCCTGCAGGCGACCGGCGGACGATCGAATCAGACCAACTCCTCCGGCAGCCTGAACAATACCGCCTCCGGTGGCGTGATGCTTAGCCAGCTACTGTATGACTTTGGGCGCACCGGCGGAGCGATCGATGAGCAGCATGCGCTTTCTGACGCCTACCGTTTTGCCCTGTTCGATACCATGACAACCGTTGCCGCCGATACGCTGCAGACCTACCTGGAGGTGAAGCGCTATCAGGCGCTGGTGGTGTCTGCACGAAAAAATATCGCCTCACTGGAGCATGTGCGCGACATTGCCAGACTGCGTGCCGATGCTGGCCTGAATTCGCAGTCTGACGTGCTGCAGGCGGGCACGCGTCTGGCCGGAATGCGCGCCACGCTGGAGCAGTATCGTGCTCAGCAGCGTTCGGCGCAGGCGCAGCTTACGGTACTCACCGGCGTCATCTCCGATAACCTGCCAGAGCTGCCGGAATCGCTGTTACAGCAGCAGGTAACGCTGGACCGTATCGCCTATGAGAAAAGCGCCGCGGTGCGCAGCGCGCAGGCCAGGCAGCAGGCGGCCCGCGAGCGGGTTAACCAGGCGGCATCGAATCACTGGCCCACGGTTAAAGTGGAGGCGGGACGTACCCGCTATGAAAACGACAACCGATCTTACTGGGATGATGAACTGCAGCTACGGGTAGAAGCGCCTCTTTATCAGGGTGGGCTGGTCGATGCCCGCACCCGCTCCGCTGAGGCGGCGCGTCAGGCGGCGCAGGCGGAAATCCAGCGCGCCAAGCTCGATATTAACCAGAACGCCTCCACCGCCTACGCCGACATGATCGGCGCGCAGCAGCGTCAGCAGGCGGGAGAAGTACAGCTGGAAAGCGCAGAGCACACCCGCTCGGTTTATGCGGACGAGTACCGGCTCAGCAAGCGCAGCCTCAACGATCTGCTCAGCGTCGAGCAGGATGTGTTTCAGGCTGACAGCATGCGCATCACCGCGCTGTATGACGGCTGGAATGCCACGGTGCGCTATGCGGCAGCGGTGGACAATCTGCTGGATATGATGGGCATCGACCGCGAAAAGCAGAGCGGCGAGCGTCTGCCTTCACTGAATTAGCAAGCAGGTAACAGAGATGAATAAGGCAGCGACTATGACCACCTCTACCGATAACTGGATCGCGGCGATGCTGCGGGTTGCCGCCCGCTTCGGCAAGCCCGCCGATGGTAAAACGCTGCGTCAGCAGATGCGCTGGTTTGAGCATCTGCCGTCTGATAAACAGCTGGAGCGTCTGGCAGGGCTGCTGGGCCTGCATCTCAGCATGACGCCGCGTGAAAAGTTACGCTGGCGACAGGAGGTGACGCCGGTGATCCTGCTGCTGGATAACGGCAGCGTGGCAGTGGTCGAGGCGATCGATGCTGAAGGACGCGCGCGCTACTGGCTGAGCGATGGCGGCGATGTGGTGCGTGAAAGCGATCTGACGGAGCTGCTGGCGCAAAGTCAGCAGCAGGTGGCGGTGCCCGGCGTGGCGGCGCGCGCACGCGATGCGCGCATTGATGAGTTTGTGCAGCCGTATGAGGAGCACTGGTTCTGGAAAAACTTTCGCGGCATGGGACGGCGCATCGCTGAAATCTCTCTCGCCTCGGTGGTGGGTAATGTGCTGGCGCTGGCGGGCATCCTGTTTTCGATGCAGGTTTATGACCGCGTGATCCCGGCGCAGTCGGAGCCGACGCTGTGGGTGCTATTTGCCGGCGTGCTGATCGCCGCTGCGATTGAATACCTGATCCGTCTGATGCGTACCCAGGTCTCCGATCTGATGGGCAAACGCATCGACCTCAAGATCTCTTCCATGCTGTTTGCGCGAGCGATGAATATTCGTAACGAAGCGCGTCCGAAATCCACCGGTTCTTTTATCTCGCAGCTGCGTGAGATCGATCAGGTACGCGAGCTGTTGACCTCCACCACCGTTGGCGCGGCGGCGGACCTGCCGTTTGTTATTCTGTTCCTGTTTATCATGGGGTTTATCGGCGGTCCGCTGGTGATCATTCCGCTGCTGGCGATCCCGCTGATTGTGATCCCGGGCCTGCTGGTGCAGATCCCGATGGCAAAACTGGCGAAGGAAGGGATGCGCGAAGGAGCGCTGCGTAATGCGGTGCTGGTGGAAACCATTGAGGGCGTAGAGGATATCAAAGCGCTACAGGCGGAACCCTATTTCCAGCGCCAGTGGGAGCAGACGCATGAAGTGAGCGCCGCTATCGGCATGAAACAGCGACTGTGGGGAGCGAGACTCACCGGCTGGGCCTCATCGGTACAGCAGCTGACCTACGCGAGCATGCTGGTATACGGTACCTATCTGGTGCTGGCGGGCGATATCACCACCGGCACGCTGGTCGCCAGCAGCCTGCTCTCCTCACGCACCATTGCGCCACTGATGCAGCTGACGATGATTTTCTCACGCTGGCAGCATGCCAAAAGCGCGATGAAAGGGTTGGATGAGCTGCTGAAAAAGCCGCTCGATCAGCCGGAAGAGGGCGAGATGGCGCACTGTCCGACACTGGCCGGTCATTACGATCTGCGTAACGTGCAGTACACCTACGATGAAGAAAATGTCAAAAATGTGCTGAACATCGGGCAGCTGCAGATCAAGCCAGGCGAGCGCATCGCGCTGCTGGGCAAAGTTGGCGCCGGAAAATCGACGCTGCTAAAGCTGCTGGCGGGACAGGCGAAAGCGACGCAGGGCAAGGTGATTGTTGATGGCGTGGATATCAGTGGTATCGATCCGGTTGATTTGCGGCGTCAGCTGGGCTGGCTGTCGCAGGACTCCCGGCTGTTTTTTGGCACCCTGCGGCAAAACCTGATGCTGGGCAATCCGCATGCCAGCGAACAGGAGATGCTGCAGGCGCTGCGCGTCAGCGGCGCACTGAGCCTGGTGCAGCAGGATGCCGCCAGCCTGGATCGTATTATTAACGAGGGTGGCCGCGGTCTCTCCGGCGGTCAGCGCCAGATGGTGCTTATCAGCCGTATGATCCTGCGTCAGCCGCAGGTGGTGCTGCTGGATGAACCCACCGCCTCGATGGATGAACAACTGGAAGAACATGTGATCCGGCAAATGAAAAGCTGGCTAAGCGGGCGCACGCTGGTATTGGTAACCCATCGTCCGGCGCTGTTAAAGCTGGTGGACAGGATTGTGGTGATGGACAACGGTCGTATTGTCGCAGATGGCCCGCGCGATGATATTTTGCGTAGCGCCAGCGCGGCGAAGCCAACCAAAGGAGATGCCGCATGACGCAGGTTACGGTTGATCGCCAGTTAAAAACCCATGAACGCCGCACCTCGCTGATTATCTGGCTATGCAGCGCCGCGCTGGTGATCTTTTTGGTCTGGGCGCATTTCGCTATTCTCGATGAAGTCACGGTGGGCACCGGCAAAGTGACGCCCTCCAGCCGGGCGCAGGTAATTGAGAGCCTTGACGGCGGTATCGTTAATCAGCTGAACGTGCATGAAGGGGATATTGTCAGTAAAGGACAGGTTCTGGCGCGGCTTGATCCAACCCGCTTTCAGTCCAATTTTGGCGAGGCGCAGTCGAAAGTACGCACTCTGCGTGCCTCAGCGGAACGATTACGCGCCGAGCTCACCGGCGAGCCGCTGCAGTTTAGCGAGCAAACGCTGCGTGAGCCGGAACTGGTAGCGCGTGAAACGCAGCTCTATGAGTCACGACGCCGTAATTTACTGGAAACCGTCAACAACCTGCAACAGTCGCTGAAGCTGGTGCAGGAAGAGTTACGCATGACCGCGCCGCTGGTGGCGAAGGGCGCGGCGGGCGAGGTGGAAGTGATTCGTCTGCGTCGGCAGGTGAGCGAACTACGCGGCAAAATCGACGAAGCGCGTAACGAATATGCGGTGCGCGCGCGCGAAGAACAGGTCAAAAATAATGCCGAGCTGGACGCCCAGCTACAGGGATTGACCGGCAAAGAGGATCAGCTGACGCGTGCCACGCTGTTATCGCCGGTGCGCGGCATCGTAAAAGATATACAGGTGACCACGGTTGGAGGCGTGTTGCAGCCGGGCGGTAAATTGATGGAGATTGTGCCGCTGGAGGATCAGCTACTGATTGAAACCCGCATTAACCCGCGAGATATCGCCTATATTCGGCCTGGCCTGCCTGCCGTAGTGAAAATTACCGCCTACGATTCTTCAATTTATGGCGATCTGGATGGCGAAGTGGAAACGGTTTCCCCGGATACCCTCCAGGATGAGGTAAAGCGCGATCAGTATTATTATCGCGTTTATGTGCGCACGCAAAAAGCGGAGCTGACTAACCGCGCTGGCCGTAAATTTCCAATTCTGCCAGGCATGGTCGCCAATGTAGAGATAAAAACCGGTCAAAAATCAGTAATGGATTATTTAATTAAACCGCTAAATAAAATTAACGAAGCGATGCGTGAACGCTAAGCGCCGTAGCTTGTTTTTTGTGACAAAAATGCAAAAAATAACAGGTTTAAATAATAACCCAGACGAATCTCTCAAAGTTTACTCTTTTCCCGTTTTATAATATGCGCGCTGTTAAAAAGTAAAGCGTGTGTATCAGGTTAAATAAATACAGGAAACAGGTTAATGGATGTTTTAACGCAAAAAAATGATGACGGTATTGTTATTACGCTGCACAAACCAGGCGGTGAAGGTAAAAAACCGGTTATCGTTTTATGTCATGGGTTCTGCGGCATTCGAGAAATTCTGCTGCCAGCGTTTGCCGAGGCCTTTGTCGGGGCCGGTTTCGCGGCTATTACCTTTGATTACCGTGGATTTGGCGACAGTGACGGTGAGCGGGGCCGCCTGATCCCGGCAATGCAGATTGCCGACATTCTTTCCGTGATGCGCTGGGCTCAGCAGCAGCCAGAGCTTGATGCACAACGCATCGGTCTCTGGGGAACCTCTTTTGGCGGATGCCATGTCTTTGGCGCGGCGGCGGAAGCGTCAGAAATTAAATGTATTGTCAGCCAGTTGGCCTTTGCCGATGGTGAAGCGATCGTTAGCGGCCAAATGGATGAGCAAGAGAAAAACGCCTTTATTGCCACACTGGATAAAATGGCTGAAAAGCAGAAAAATAGCGGTAAAGAGATGATGGTGAGCGTCAACCGCGTATTAAGCGATGCCGAATCCAAAGCCTTTTTTGAAGAGAATCGGGCGCTTTATCCAAAGATGGATATTAAAATCCCGTTCCTGACGGTGCGCGAAACATTACAATATAAACCAGCTCTTTCTGCCGCTCAGGTCACATGCCCTTCGCTGGTGGTGATTGCCGAAAATGATACCGTTAATCCACCAGAGCAGGGCCGCGCTTTATTTGCCGCCATTGGTGCTCAGGAGAAGAAACTGTATGAGCAGGCCGATGCCCGTCATTACGATATCTATACCGGCGCACATTTCCAGCAGGTTATTCGCGTTCAGACAGAGTGGTTTAAAAAATATTTGTAACTGAGCAGGAGGCGGATAACCGCCAATCATCAGCTGGCGCGTTTGCGGTAGGGCGCTGGTTAAAAATTGATAAAAAAAGCCGGACAGTTAATGTCCGGCAGAATATAAGGGTAAAACAGCTCATTCAGGGTGAATGAAGGTAATAATGAAATAAAATGATGATAGCGGGATCTATTTTATAACCATCAATAAGAAATTTTTTATCATTCAGTGCTGATATCATGGTTATTTTTAACTCTCTGATAACCTGTAATAAAGATATTTCTTATCAAATAGTGCTTTATTTTTTAACGCTATGTGCTGTTTAAAAGTTCCACGTAATTTACATTTACCGATAAAAATAAAATATATAGAAACAGTTTTGGAAAATTAGTAGCATTTTCTTTATGGATTATTACTTCTGGCGATTGAACAATGAGCTGTCGACCGAAAAATAAACGCTCGACAAGCAGTGGCAATTATAAGGCACATAACCAGAGGGTAATAAAAATGAAACGTCATATTCTCTCCCTGATGGTCCCGGCGCTGTTAGTAGCAGGCTCCGCAGGCGCAGCAGAGATCTATAATAAAGACGGCAATAAACTTGACCTGTTCGGCAAAGTGGACGGTCTGCACTATTTCTCTGACAACGACGGCAGCGACGGCGACCAATCTTATTTGCGTTTCGGTTTTAAAGGCGAAACCCAAATCTCTGAGCAGCTGACCGGCTATGGTCAGTGGGAGTATCAGGTTGCTCTGAACCATTCCGAAAACGAAGGCACCGAAGATTCTTATACGCGTGTTGGCTTTGCCGGTATCAAATTTGGTGACGCAGGTTCGTTCGACTACGGTCGTAACTACGGCGTGGCTTATGACATCGGCGCATGGACCGATGTCCTGCCGGAGTTCGGCGGCGATACCTACGGCGCAGACAACTTTATGTTCCAGCGCGCTAACGGCGTAGCTACTTACCGTAACAACAACTTCTTCGGCCTGGTTGACGGCTGGAACTTTGCCGTACAGTACCAGGGCAAAAATGACAGCAACCCGGAAGAAGCTGGCAGCCGTAAAGCTGTAGCGCAGAACGGCGATGGCTGGGGCCTGAGCACCACTTACGACCTGGGCAACGGCCTGGGGCTGGGTGCGGCAATGTTCCAGTCTGACCGTACTAACTACCAGAACAGCGGTGCGATTCTGGGCAACGGCGACAAAGCGGAAGCGTATACCGGCGGCCTGAAATATGACGCAAACAACATCTACCTGGCGGCGATGTACACCCGTTCTTATAACGCTACCCGTTTCGGCGACGACGATCAGGCAGCCTACGGTTTTGCTGATAAAGCAGACAACTGGGAACTGGTTGCGCAGTATCAGTTCGACTTCGGTCTGCGTCCGTCCCTGGCTTATGTGACCTCTCGCGGTAAAGATATCCAGGGTTACGGCAAGCAGAACCTGAAAAAGTATATCGACGTAGGCGCGACTTACTACTTCAACAAAAACATGTCTACCTATGTTGATTATCAGATCAACCTGCTGGATGACAACGCGTTTACCGACGCAGCTGGTATCAACACCGATGACGTAGTGGCGCTGGGCCTGGTTTATCAGTTCTAATCATTCCCGCTTTCTGCAAGGCGACGCTCAGCGTCGCCTTTTTTACGCCTCGCTTTAGAGGGGCAGAACCCTCACTGTTTTGCGCGCCGGGCACCATTTTCAGCGCATCTCCCCACATACCTTCAAACCCTGTGCCGCCAGGCGTAAAGCTGCAACAGGCCAGAAGGCAGTATATCCATTGTTGGCGC
Source organism: Pantoea sp. FN0305 (assembly GCF_050113845.1). NCBI lineage: Bacteria > Pseudomonadati > Pseudomonadota > Gammaproteobacteria > Enterobacterales > Erwiniaceae > Pantoea > Pantoea sp. FN0305. The sequence goes on from NZ_JBNJSN010000001.1 coordinate 457,966, forward strand.
GAGCCTGCATAGTGCATACGCATTTCCCCTAATAGCGTTAACCTGCCTGAATAAAGCACATCTCGTGCCATCTTTGTTTTGCCCGTTAATCCGGATTTAAGGCACATTTGTCAACATCGCCTGAGCAGAAATGGGGCAAAATGTGCCGCCACGGTGCGTCGTGCGTAGTGCCGCCTCGCCGAACAATACAACGACAGATGAAGATGAAAGCAATGAAAAAAAGAGCGCTGGCAGCGGTAATGCTGCTGGGATTGCTGGCGACGGGCTGTGAACGGCAGCAGACGCCGACGGATAACGGGCTGGTGCTGACAGGTAAAACCATGGGAACCCAATGGCGCGTTAGCCTGGCGGGCGTGTCAGCAGACCGACAAAAGGAGCTGCGTGCGAAAATTCAGCAGCAGCTGGACGAGGATGACCACGAGCTGTCAACGTGGAAAAAGGACTCCGTACTGTCGCGCTTTAACCAATCTCATGACCTCAGTCCGCAACCTATTAGCCAGGAGATGGCCAATATCGTCACAGTGTCGCTGCGTATTGGCAGGTTAACCCAGGGCGCGATGGATATTACCGTGGGGCCGCTGGTTAATCTGTGGGGTTTTGGTCCGGATAAACAGCCATTGCATACGCCGTCGCAGGCGGAGATCAATGCGGCGAAAGCGTTGACCGGCCTGCAACATTTGCAGGTGATTGAACGCGCCGACGGTGCTTATCTGCAGAAAGATTTACCGGGGTTGTATGTCGATCTTTCTACCATGGGAGAGGGCTTTGCTACCGATCATCTGGCGCGCCTGATGGAAAAGGAGGGCATCCATAACTATCTGGTCTCGGTTGGCGGCGCAGTACTGACGCGTGGCCGTAACACTGCGGGCAAAACCTGGCGGGTGGCGATTCAAAAGCCGACCGATCGTGAGAACGCTGTGCAGGCGCTGGTCAATTTACAGGGGCACGGCATCAGCACGTCAGGCAGCTACCGCAACTATTACGAGCTGGACGGCAGACGTATTTCGCACGTCATCGATCCGCAAAGCGGTCAGCCCATTGAACACCGTCTGGTCTCTGCGACCGTTATCGCCACTACCGCGCTGGAAGCGGACGGCTGGGATACCGGCCTGATGGTGCTGGGGACTGAAAAAGCCAAAGCGCTGGCGCTGCGGGAAAAGCTGGCGGTCTATCTGATTACCAAAGATAAAGAGGGTTTCAGCAGCTGGATGTCGCCACAGTTTCGCGCATTTATGTTGCAGGGCGCCTCTGCGTCCCGTTAGCATGCAACAAGGTTTACGGCGGAAAGCGGAGCGGCAATGTTAGATCTGTTTAGTGAAGAAGCCCCCTGGGCTGAGCCTCTGGCAGAGGGTGCGGTTATTCTGCGACGGCGTGCCCGCGAGCAGGCGGCCAGCCTGTTGGCGCAGATTGAAGAGGTAGCGCAGAGTAACCCTTTCCATCATCGCATTACGCCGGGCGGTCACCGCATGTCGGTGGCGATGACCAACTGTGGCGATCTCGGCTGGTCGAGCGATGCGCGCGGCTATCAGTATACCGGTGAAGATAATGAAACCGGACGCCGCTGGCCGCCGATGCCGCAGACGTTTCGTTTGCTGGCACAGGCGTGCGCGCAGGAGGCGGGCTTTAGCCATTTTCAGCCTGACGCCTGCCTGATTAACCGCTATGAACCGGGTGCAAAACTGTCGCTTCATCAGGATAAGGATGAAAAGGATCTGCGACAGCCCATCGTCTCGGTGTCTCTTGGTCTGCCGGCGGTGTTTCAGTTTGGTGGCTTTGAACGCGGCGATGCCGTTCAGCGTGTAATGCTGGAACATGGCGACGTAGTGGTATGGGGCGGCGCCTCACGGCTGCGTTTTCACGGTATCCTGCCGGTAAAAGCGGGCATTCATCCTCTGGCGGGCGCGTTCCGTTACAACCTGACTTTCCGCTGCGCGCGCTGAGGTTAGATCTGTATTATTCTGATTGAGAATTATTATTGCTATCGATTAGCTTCTCATTAAACTGCAGGCTGCTTTGTTTTTTATCAGGATGCAGTTATGGAGTTGCTCTCCGTCGTTTATAAACAGTACCGCTGGCCGTTTATTGCGATAATTGTGCTTAATCTGCTCAGTGCGGCGCTGGGTATCGGCATTATTGCTTACATTAACCGCGAGCTGATTGTCAGTATCAATGCTTCAATGGCGGTTCTGCCAACTTTTCTTGGCCTGTTGCTGCTGCTGATGGCGGTCACGCTGGCCTCACAGCTGGCGCTGACGCTGCTGGGACATCACTTTGTCTGGAAGCTGCGCGGTCAGTTTATCAAGCGTATCCTCGATACGCATATTCAACGTATTGAACAGATCGGCAGCGCACAGTTACTGGCGGGGCTCACCAGCGATGTGCGCAATATCACCATCGCCTTTGTGCGTCTGCCGGAGCTGATCCAGGGGATTATTCTGACCATCGGTTCGGCGGCTTATCTTGCCTGGCTGTCACCGGGGATGCTGGCAGTAACGGCAATCTGGGTTGCGGTGACCATTATCGGCGGCTGGTTGCTGGTTTCGCGTGTTTACAGCCATATGGCGAAGCTGCGCGAGACGGAAGATCGTCTCTATGCCGATTACCAGACAGTGATAGATGGCCGCAAAGAGTTGGCGCTGAACCGCACGCGCGCGCAGCAGATTTATGACACCGTTTATCAGGAAAATGCCAACGCTTACCGGCACCATATCGTGCGTGCCGATACCTTTCATCTCAGCGCGGTTAACTGGTCGAACATTATGATGCTGGGTGCGATCGGTATGGTGTTCTTTATGGCCAACGGTCTGGGATGGGCGAATACCGCCGTCGCCGCGACCTACTCTCTGATGCTGCTGTTTTTACGCACGCCGCTGCTGCAGGCGGTTGGTGCACTGCCAACGCTGTTAAGCGCCCAGGTGGCTTTTAATAAGCTGCGGAGCTTTCAGCTGGCGGAGTGGCACGAGCATTTCTCAACCACCTCCGCTGTCGCCGACTGGCAAACGCTGGAGTTGCGTGACCTGGTTTTCCATTATGGCGATAACGGTTTCAGCGTTGGGCCGATCAACCTGACGCTGAAGCGCGGCGAACTGGTATTTTTGATTGGCGGCAATGGCAGCGGAAAATCGACGCTGGCGATGTTGCTGACCGGTCTCTATCAGCCGGTTTCCGGCACCATTCTGCTTGATGGTGAAGCGGTAACGGATATTGAGCGTTACCGCCATCTCTTCTCTGCGGTTTTCACCGACGTCCATCTGTTTGATCGTCTTATCGGTCCTGACGCGCAGCCGGCCAGCCCGGTGCTGGTGCAACAGTGGCTGGAACGACTGAAAATGCAGGACAAGCTAAAACTGGATGGAAACAGGGTAGTGAACCTGCAGCTGTCGAAAGGGCAGAGCAAGCGTCTGGCGTTGCTGCTGGCAGCGGCGGAGCAGCGTGATATTCTGCTGCTGGATGAGTGGGCCGCCGATCAGGATCCCCATTTCCGCCGGGTTTTCTATCGTGAACTCTTGCCCTGGCTACAGCAAAGCGGCAAAACCGTTTTCGCCATCAGCCACGACGATCACTATTTTATCCATGCCGATCGGCTGCTGGAGATGCGCGAAGGGGAGCTGTACGAGTTAACAGGTAGTGAGAGAGAGAAGGCGACGCTGGATGCAGTTCAGCGCACCGATACCGGGCGTTAGGCGTGTACCGTAAGCCGGGGTATGCGAACGCAACCCCGGCCGAGTGTTGTCAGTCATTTGGCGGGATAGCGAAACCTTTTACCGACAGCACGAAGTGATGCTGAGAGCGGGTAATTTTTGCTCCACGCTCGCACCAGTGGCTGGCAAGATGGAAGAAATCATCGCTGTCTATTTCCCAGTCCAGTTCCACCTTGTTAACGCCTGAATGCAGCAGGGCTTCAGTATCCTGTATGTTTTTTGCTTTAACAGCCGCCATAGCCTGATTCCCGTTTCGTTAAGGTGGCAACAGGCTAGGAAAGATTTGTGACAATAATGTGAAGGTTTTATTAAGTTAAACCGCTTTGTGACAGGGCGCAGCATTTATCCGGCCCTGATTAACTGAAGGCTACCGGATAAAATCGCGATACTTTTCCTGATTTTCTACCAGCGGAAGGGGGAATTGTTCCTTACACAGAGGAACGGCTTTTAATATCCTTTCTCGCTTCCAGATATCCTTCCCTTCTGACATCAGTTCAGCGCTTTTTCTTGCCGGTAAAAGTGTGGGTAGATTCAACAATGACAAATTTATCAATATGAGGAGCCAGGACGTTGAGTCGTAACTCCAGCAGCATATCTTCGTCATAATAAAGAAAATAATCGTAAATCATAATGACCCAAATATGTGTCGCAGCATCGGGTGTCCTGCATTAAGGGGAAGGGCTGGAGAGATAGGCGGGCAGATGGTGGTGGTTAGCGCCTGAGCGCTAACCACAGAGTAAAAATATCAGGCACAGCGTGCTTTGCACGCTGTTTGGTGAAAACCAGGCCAGCCTCAGGCCTTCGGCTGGCATCAAATATTGTTCCGATCAGACGCGGAAAGTATCCACCATACCCCGTAAGGCATGAACCTGCTCCGCCAGCGACTGCGACGCGGTGCTGGACTCTTCAACCAGCGCGGCGTTGCTCTGCGTGACACCATCCATCTGACCTACCGCGACGCTGATCTGGGAGATCCCCTGCATCTGTTCTTTTGAAGCGAGCGCGATTTCATCCATCGCACTGGCCAGTTCGCTGACCATAGTGACCACGCTCATAATGCTGGCCGCAGTGCCGTCAGCAACCGTGACCCCTTGATCCACCAGTGTTACCGCCTCTTCGATAAGCCCTTTGATATCTCTTGCCGCCGTGGCGCTGCGCTGCGCCAGGGTGCGCACTTCGCCAGCGACTACCGCAAAACCGCGTCCCTGCTCGCCAGCGCGCGCTGCCTCAACGGCAGCATTCAGCGCCAGAATGTTGGTCTGGAACGCAATACCTTCAATGGTGCTGGTAATGTCCCTTACCTTCGCCGCGCTGAGAGAGATATCAGCCATGGTTTTGTTCATCTTGCGCACGCTCTCTTCCCCGTTACGGGCCAGAGTAGCGGTATCACGCGCCGACCCTGCCGTATGGCTGGCACCTGCCGTGTTGCTTTTCACCGTTGCTGTGAGCTGCTCCATGCTGGCAGCGGTTTCCTGCAGAGCGGCAGCCTGCTGCTCGGTACGTGCAGAAAGCTCGGTATTGCCGCGCGCGATTTCATCCGAGGCGAGTGAAACGGAAGCGGAGGCATCTTTAATCTGTGTGACCATCTCGCTCAGGCGCGTTTGCATACGCAACAGCGAGGCCAGCAGGCTGGTGGTATCGCCCGAACGCAACGACATGGTGGAGGTCAGATCGCCGTCTGCGATGGCCGCTGCCAGCGTCTGCGCCTGCGCCGGTTCACCGCCTAACTGTCGCATCAGGCTCCGTACGGTTATAAAACCTGTTGCCGCCGCCAACGCTATCGACACTGCTACCAGCACGCTCAGGAAAATAAAGGTACGCGTGATTTCGTCGCTGCTATCCGTAACCGCATTGCGGGCGTTTTGCATTTGCACATTGGTCATGATGTTTAGCGCGTCGAGCAACTTATTTTGCGCCGGACGCGTTACGGTCATCAGGTAGGTGGTTGTCTCCTGCTGCAGGTTTTGCAAGCCGAGCTGTCCCGCTTTTTCATAGGCGTTAAATGCCGCCTCTTCATTATCCAGCACCTTGCGGAAGGCATCGCGTCCTGCCGACGTCGAATCAATTTTCATTATCTGCGACAGTTCTTCGCGATTATGAATGTAAAGCTGCTTTTGCTTCTGCAGACGCTCCCACTCCGGCTGCATTGCCTTTGGATCACTCAGCAGCGCCAGGTTGCGGACGGCAATAGCCATATCCCGAATGCTGCCGCGCATATCAAGGATCAGCTGATATTTTTTCATCTTAACGTTCACCGTATCGTCCATGCCTTCCCGAGCATTAGTCAGGGCATGCAGCGCTACGCCAGCGCAAAGAACTAACAGTAAGATAAGCAGGCCATATCCAGCCGCAAGTCGGGTCGATAATTTCATGAGGGTTTACCTGGATGATTAATGAACGTTGTTACTATCGGCCTGCGGTAAAAAGTTTATAGATCCCCTCATTAAAGAAATTAATAAGCGAATGATTGCTCAGGGAAAATATTTCGTTGCGTAAAGAAAATACGTAACCATAGAGAGATATCGAACCTGTCAAACAAGTGTTTCGCAGTGTATTGAGTCAGCCAGGGCGGATTTAACGGTACTTTTTGGGCACCAGTTTAAGCATTATGTATACAGCCAGTAGTGTCAGGCCAATATAGATGCCTCGTTCTGTCCAGGTCTCAAAATGGAAAAACCAGTAGGCGCACAGGAATACGAGCAATCCACCGATTAGTGAACCAGCGTAATGCAGGAGTATGCGAATAGCGGTCTCGTGTTTTGCATCATTTTTGTTTGAGTTCATTATCTACCGCATCGAGAATTCGGTTAAAGGCTGGCGTTCCGTTAGTCCATTTCACATGTAACGCTTCTACAAAGGGTTGCAAAGCTGGCTCAAGTAAAAAATAAAGTAAATCATAATTGTGAGCTCGTAGAGCTTTATAAACCTCAGGAGCGTAATTTTGAAGCCGTAGGGACGTATAAATACTGCGTTCCGCCATTCCTCCGGCCAGTAATACATTACCAACGACACTACCACGTATGCCGACAAAAAAGCCTGAATTTTGTGCAATAGCTTGTGCTAATCGTCCAGAAATCAGCGTATTAGTCGTGGCTCTGCCCGCAATGGAAAACAGCGTTTTACTGTAGATACTGTTCTGTTTTTCTTGCGGGACATATTGATTAAAAGCCTCAAACACGATCTCAATGGTTTTAATGAAATTATGATTCTTCAAAATGCCATAGCGAATCGCTGTCACTATCCTGATGCGTTCGGTTTCCCGAATATACCGTGAGTCAGTATCTATAAAGCCATATGCCAGATAACCAATATCTTTTGGTACTGAAAGCACGCCATTCCAGAAGCCGAAAGCTGAATCGGGTGAGATGAGTATTTTTACTATACGCTGCGCTATTTCCCTGTAGTTGCTCATACCTTAATTCCTTTCAGGTAGATAAAAATCAAACTGAATTTATCAGATTTTTAAGGCCAGAAAAATATAAACGAAAGGATGTGTGAGTTAACAGGGCGGTATAGGGTCCTGAAAACTACCTGTACAGAAATTTACCCTGCAATATCAGAATGCTGCTGGGCTTCTGCCGTCCGGTATTTTCAGGAAGAAAAAAACCAGCCGGTTAGGGCTGGTTTTTTAGGGAATTTGGTCGGCACGAGAGGATTTGAACCTCCGACCCCTGACACCCCATGACAGTGCGCTACCAGGCTGCGCTACGTGCCGATATGTGGACGCTATACTACCTGGAATCTCGCTAAATGCAAGACGCCGGCTTTCTAACTGCTTTATTAATAATCAGTTAGCGATAAAGCGTTTCTCGTCTGTCAGCACTTGCAGCAGCAGTGCCAACTGCGGCTTATGATCCTTCAATTGCTGACCTTCGCGGTTATAAGCCTGATAGCTGCCGTTAGCATCCAGCACCAGCGTAATTTGCGACGTGGTGACAATGAGCCGATCGTTATCCGCACTGGTAACCCAGTCATGGCGACGTCTGGCAGCAAACAGATCCTCTCCCTGCGAATACTCCGCAGGGGGCGTGCTGACATGCAGCAGGCGTTGCATTAATGTCGTCATAACATCCTGATGATCGGTCAGCTTGTTGATGGTTTGCGCTGGCGTTTTCGGCCAGTGGATCAGCAACGGAACCTGCAGGGCAGGGCGGGCATCATTACTCTGCTGAGCATGCAACGTAACGGCCTGCTGAGCGGTGATCACCACCACGGTATTATCCAACAGTCCTTTTTGCTGCAGCGTGGCTAATACCTGACCGATCTCGCTATCAATTTCTTTGGCGTTACGGCTATAGCGCTGCGCGCGCTGTTTAGCGCCATCCGGCAGATCGCTCAGCCCGGTATAGGAAATCCATGAGAACCACGGCGCGCGGCCTGACGGCAGCGAACCGAGCCAGCGCTGCCATTGCCCGGTAGTCTGACTGTTGGGCTGATCGCCTGCCAACGGCAGAGAAAAATCAGCCAGCAGCGCCTGACGATAAAGCGGCGAGCTGAAACCATCAGAGGCAAACAAGCCAAACTGATAGCCTTGCTGACTTAGCGCATTAATAAAGGCAGAAGGGATACGCGAGGCCAGCACCCCATCCATATAGCTGGGAGAAATGCCGTAAAACAGGCCAAACAGGCCGCTATCCGGCGAGCTGCCCGCAGTAAAATGCTGGTTGAAACGTACGTTCTCTTCCCCGAAGCGCGTCAGGTTAGGCAGCGTCTTAGGTAGAGAAGCCTGATTAAGACCGTCAACAGTAATCACCAGCAGATTTTGACCGGAGCCGCCGTCGCTAAAGCGAATATCGCTCAGCGGATAGGCCACAGAAACCGCTTCCGGATTGCCCTGCTGCATCAGACGGCGTTGATATTCCTGTGCATCCAGTAAGCCATGCTTTTCCAGAAAACGGCGGGCGGTCATCGGATAAGAGAGCGGCAAGTTAGCGCGCTGCATGGTGATCGGGCGATAGAAGTTGGCGTCTGCCCAGATATAAAGCAGGTGGCTGGCGAAAAAGGCGCTAATAAACAGCGCGGCCAGCGGCTTGCCAAAGCTGCGGCGGTTAAGGCTACGCAGCTTTTGCCAGCTCCAGGTGGCGAACAGCATCTGCACCAGAAAAATAGCCGGCACGCTGATAAACATCAGCTGCCAGTCTCGCGCCATTTCGCTTTGATCCGGGTTAACGACCAGCTCCCAGACCACCGGATTCAGGTGAAGATGGAAACGGTTAAACACGGTACTGTCAACCAGCAGCAGCGTAAGCCCGGCGGTGGCGACAATAGCGGATAAAAAGCGCAGCAAACGCTGCGACATCACCACAAATGTGAGGGGAAAGATCAGCAGCAGATAGGCCGCAAAAACAATGAAGCTGAAGTGGCCGATCCAACTGGTAAACGCGTAAACGCGCCCCGCCAGTGAACCGGGCCAGTCAGCAACCAGCAGATAACGGCTGCCCAGCAGGGTAGCAAAAATGATATTAAACAACGCGAACCAGTGCCCCCAGCTAATCATCTGGGAGACTTTTTCACGGTAGCGTTGCCGATTGGTAACCATATTTGCGGTCAGATCATCACATTAATGGGCTTTATCTTCGCGCACTGAGGCTTGCAGCGCATCAGCGAAGGAACGGGCCAGCGCACGACGCTGTGCAGGCGCTACGCTGGTATTGATTAAGTTGGTGACCATGTTTCCCAGCACCATCAGGGAAAGATCGGTTGGTGCCTGGTTTGATTCCAGCACCTGCACCAGCTGCGCGAGGATCTGCTCCACGCGTTCGTCACTATAACGGGATGATTGTGGCATAACCTTAACTAATACGTATTGAAAAGGCGGTATCTTACCGTAAGCACGCCTTTTTTTCTGCACTTTTATCGTGTCCGTAGCGTTAAACTTCGGCAACGCTTCCGGATGATGAAGTCGCCAGTTGATCGCAAGGGCGCGGGGTGTTTGAATACGCGCCTGAAGCTTAAAGGAGAGTCTAACATGAGTCTGGATATCGACCAGATTGCCCTGCATCAGTTGATCAAACGTGATGAGCAAACGCTGGAACTGGTGCTGCGTGATAGCCTGCTGCCCGCCACCCAGGCCGTGTCGGAACTGGTGGAAGAGCTGCACCGGATCTACAGCGCGAAAAGCAAAGCGTTTGGCCTGTTTAACGCCGAGAGCGAACTGGCGCAAACCCTGCGGGAATGCCGCGATGGCCAGCAGGATTTTCTGGCCTTCAGCCGGGCCGCGACCGGACGGCTGCGCGATGAACTGGCAAAATATCCTTTTGCCGAAGGCGGCATTGTACTGTTTTGCCACTACCGCTATCTGGCGGTGGAGTATTTATTGATCGCCGTACTGAACAGTCAAAGCAGCATGCGCGTTAATGAGCAGCTTGATATCAGCAGCGTTCACTACCTGGATATTAACCACGCCGATATCGTTGCGCGCATTGATTTAACCGAATGGGAAACGAATCCGGAATCCACGCGTTATTTGACCTTCCTGCGCGGGCGCGTCGGGCGTAAGGTCGCTGATTTCTTCATGGATTTTCTGGGAGCCAGCGTAGGGCTGGATACCAAAGCGCAGAACCGGGGATTACTGCAGGCGGTGGACGACTACTGTGCCGAATCCAGCCTGGATAAAGCCGAGCGGCAAAACTATCGCCAGCAGGTCTACAGCTACTGTAACGAACAGCTGCAGGCGGGCGAAGAGATTGCCATTGAAGAGCTGGCGCGCGAGTTGCCGCCGCTGGGGGAAAAGAACTTTCAGCAGTTTACTCAGGAGCAGGGATACGAACTGGAAGAGAGCTTCCCGGCAGATCGCACTACGCTGCGTCAGCTGACCAAATTTGCCGGCAGCGGCGGTGGGCTAACCATCAATTTTGATGCCATGCTGCTGGGCGAGCGTATCTTCTGGGATCCGGCGACCGATACCCTGACCATCAAGGGCACGCCGCCAAATCTGCGCGATCAGCTGCAGCGTCGCACTGGCGGGCAGTAAACGCGAGCGCGTGGGTTACTGCCCGCGCGCAGGCATAAAAAAACGCCGCAGATGCGGCGTTTTTTTTGGGTCCGAAACGCGATTAAACGCGAACGAAGTCCATGTGGTGCAGTTTTGGCTTGAACGGGTGACGCTGTACAGCCTGCACTTTAACTTTGGTCTCTTTACCATCGACAACCAGAACCAGTTCGTCGGTGTAGAAGCCAGGCTTAGCCTGCAGGTTCAGCACAGAGTCGTGATCCAGTTCGATAGAAACTGCTGCTTCCTTGCCACCATAGATGATAGCCGGGAATTTGTTAGCAGCACGCAGGCGGCGGCTCGCACCCTTACCCTGCTCTTTACGTTCAGTTGCTTTGATAGTTAACATGGTAACTCTCTTTAATAAATGATCCTGCTACAGGCGACCCAGCAACAGGTTGGATTGTTCAGCTCTTGTCAGACAAAAGCGCGCGGCATTATAGCGATGTTTAGCCGCCGGGGCAAACGGAAGTGCTGAAGCCTGCGCGCCTGGCGCAGCTCATTAGCGCAGCTCATTAGCGCGGCGATAGCGGCCCTGATAATCGAATACCTTTTCCCGCACCTGCCAGAACTGCCCGCGTGCGCGTGCCACGACAAAGTCGGGATGACGCAGCAGTGGCTGCAGCGCGACCACGTCACGGGCGCTTTGCCAGCCGAGCGGTACGCCAGGCGCGCGCTGATGCGGCCGCATAAACAGTTGCTCAAAGGCAGTGCGCTGGGCCGACGTTTGTAGGCGGAAGCGTTCGCTAACGCTGGTGCCATCCTCATCGTAATAGGTGGCCTTCAGCCATTCACCTTTATCGTCACGGCCCGCCTCAAGCGTCATGCCGCCGCAGCGTAACACCAGCGCATCCTTGAGCTTCAGCGCGGCTTTCAGCATATCATCGGGATCGACCAGCACCGCATCGCACTCATGGCAGCGGCGCGCGGCAATATCATTTTCCGCGTTGCAGTGCGGACAGCTTTTAAAGCGAAAACGATAGTCGCACTGTTCACGATTCCCTTCGTCATCCTCCAGCACGCCCTGGCAGCGGCGACCAAAGTGCTCGATCAAGGTGCCGTCAGCGGTGGTTTTGCCCCAGAAAGTATTGGCGAAGCCGCAGGCCGGGCAAAATACCTGCACCGGCTGGTTATCGCTCTGACCTTTCGGCGCGCCCACTTCCGGCGTAAAAAGATCGTGCGGGTTACCGGCATAATCCAGAATCAGGCAGTCGCTCTTTCCTTCACACAGACGCAGTCCACGCCCCACAATCTGCTGGTAGAGGCTGATCGATTCGGTAGGACGCAAAATCGCGATCAGGTCGACATGCGGCGCGTCAAAGCCGGTGGTTAACACCGCGACATTAACCAGATATTTGATCTGCTGCTGTTTGAACGCATTGATTAGCGCATCGCGCTCCGGCCCTGGCGTGTCGGCGCTGACCAGCGCTTTACCTTCCGGCAGCAGCGACAGCACCTCTTTGGCATGTTCAACGGTGGCGGCAAAAATCATTACGCCTTTACGCTCGGCGGAAAATTCTACGATCTGGCTAATAATATGCGGCGTAATACGCTGCTGCTGTTTTAGCTCGCGGTTAAGATCGGCTTCGGCAAACAGGCCGTTACCCTGGGCGCTCAGGCGGCTGAAATCGTACTGCACCACCGGCATATCCAGGCGTTCCGGCGGCACCAGAAAGCCATGCTTGATCATATAACGCAGCGGCAGTTCATAAATGCAGTCATGGAACAGGGCGCGCTCGTCGCCGCGCACCATGCCATGATAGTGAAACCGATAGATCCAGCCTTTGCTGAGACGATAGGGCGTTGCGGTCAGCCCCAGCAGCCGCAACTGAGGATTATGCTGACGCAGATGCGTAAGGATCTGCTGGTACTGGCTGTTTTCATCGTCGCCGATGCGATGACACTCATCGACAATCAGCAGCGAAAAGGCGCTGTCGAACAGCGGCAGATTACGCGCCACCGACTGAACGCTGCCAAATACCACTTTGCTTTTACTCTCTTTGCGCGCCAGTCCGGCAGCGAAAATATCCGCTTCCAGCCCCAGCGCCAGATATTTGCTGTGGTTTTGCGCCACCAGCTCTTTAACGTGAGCCAGCACCAGCACGCGTCCGCGCGCCAGCCGCGCCAGTTCGGCAATCACCAGACTTTTACCGGCGCCGGTGGGCAGCACGATAACCGCAGGCTGTTGGGAGCGGCGGAAGTGGTTAAGCGTGGCTTCAACCGCTTCCTGTTGATAAGGACGCAGAGTAAACGACATGAGCAGAATTGATTTTGGAAACCGGCCCATATTATGCCATGAAAGCGGGTGAAACGGCATTTCACTCTGTCCGCTGCTGACAACTCCAGGTATACTTAGCGCTCTTAATGCGCCGCAGGCGTATCTCTCCAGGTCAGACAACAGGCATCAAAACAGTAATGCGACTTGATAAATTTCTTTCTCAACAACTGGAAGTTAGCCGGGCCATCGCCGCACGGGAACTGCGGGCCAAACGCGTAACGGTAGACGGCGAAATTGTACGCGACGGCGCATTTAAAGTGCTGCCGGAACACCAGGTAGAATATGAAGGTAATCTGCTCCAGCTTCAGGTCGGGCCGCGCTATTTTATGCTGAACAAACCGCAGGGCTATGTCTGCTCTACCGACGATCCCGATCATCCTACCATTCTCTATTTTATTGAGGAGCCGACCGCATGGAAACTGCATGCGGCAGGGCGTCTTGATATTGACACCACCGGGCTGGTGCTGCTCACCGATGACGGCCAGTGGTCGCATCGCATTACCTCGCCGCGTCACCATTGTGAAAAAACGTATCGGGTCACGCTGGAGCATCCGCTACGGGAAGATACCGCGCAGCTGTTTGCTGAGGGCGTGCAGCTGCATGGAGAAAAAACGCTGACTAAACCGGCCACGCTGGAGGTGCTTAGCGAAACAGAGGTGCGTCTGACCATCAGCGAAGGGCGCTATCACCAGGTAAAACGTATGTTTGCCGCGATAGGCAACCATGTGGTGGCGCTGCATCGTGAGCGCATCGGCGAGATTACGCTGGATGACGATCTGGAGCCGGGCGAATACCGCCCGCTGACCGAGGAAGAGGTCGCCAGCGTCGGCGCGCCGCGTTAACCATGACATCTGTGGCATAAGCTGACAAAAGGAGCAGAGGTTGCGTAAGGAAAAAAATTCCTCGATCGGGCTGGTGATTATCCTTGGCCTGCTGGCGATGTTAATGCCTTTATCGATCGATATGTATTTGCCAGCGATGCCGCAGATCGCCAGGGAATTTGGCGTGTCCGCCGGCAGCGTACAGATGACGCTTAACGTCTATATCCTGGGCTTTGCGCTGGGACAGCTGGTATATGGCCCGCTGGCGGACAGTTATGGCCGCAAGCCGGTGATCACCATCGGCACGCTGATTTTTGCGCTGGCTGCGGCCGCCTGTGCCCTGTCACAAAGCATTGAGCAGCTGATTAATATGCGGTTTCTGCACGGCCTTTCGGCGGCAGCTGCCAGTGTGGTAATTAACGCGCTTATGCGTGACGCTTTCTCGAAAGAGGAGTTTTCACGCATGATGTCGTTTGTCATGCTGGTAACCACCATTGCGCCGCTGCTGGCACCGATTATCGGCGGCTGGCTGCTGGTGCTGTGGAGCTGGCATGCGATTTTCTGGAGTCTGTCGCTGGCGGCGCTGGCGGTCACGGTAATGGTCGCGACGCAAATTCGCGAAACGCTACCAAAAGAGCAGCGCCAGCGCTTTCATTTACGCACCACGCTACGCAATTTTCTGTCGCTGTTTCGCCATAAGCGCGCCTTTAGCTACATGATGGCCAGCGGCTTCTCGTTTGCCGGGCTGTTTTCATTTCTTAACGCCGGGCCGTTTGTTTATATCGAAGTTAACCATGTCTCGCCGCAGAACTTTGGCTACTACTTTGGGTTAAACGTAGTGTTCCTGTTTATTATGACGCTGATTAACAGCCGCTCGGTGCGCCGCTTTGGTGCGCTGGCAATGTTTCGATTTGGCCTGCTGATCCAGTTTGCTATGGGCATCTGGCTGCTGGTGGTCAGCGCGTTCGATCTCGGTTTTCTGCCGCTGGTGTTTGGCGTGGCGCTGTTTATCGGCTGTGTGGCGATGGTTTCCTCTAACGCGATGGCGGTAATTCTGGATGAGTTTCCTCATATTGCCGGCACCGCATCGTCGCTGGCAGGCACGCTGCGCTTTGGTGTGGGCGCGTTGGTAGGCGCACTGCTCTCTATGGCTAATTTTACCACCGCCTGGCCGATGGTATGGTCAATAGCCTTATGCGCCACCTGTTCGCTGCTGCTGTTTAGCTATGCCAGCCGCGCGCATAAGCACGCGCAGGCAAGTTAACGTTCTTCGCCCTGGCAAAAGTGCGGTTTGTTGATTATATGTAAAAGTATAGGCGTGTAAAAGTTACAGGGATGAAGCAAAAGTGGTTGTGCCTGTTTCCCGAACGCGGTACATATAGCAGCAAAATGAGAGCTACCTCTCAAAATGCCGTAACAATAAAATGCTCGCTACGCGCTTTTGCCATCTGGTCAGGCTGTGATCGGAGGCAGCGAACCGCGAGCATCAGGTGCCCTGGGGATTGCATTTGAACACTTTACAATTGTCGATTGTACATCGCTTACCACAAAGCTACCGTTGGGCTGCCGGAATGGCTGGCGGGGCGATAGAACTGAATACGCTGGCGGCCGATGACGATTTGATTGGTTTGCGGCTGCTTAGCCATGATGGTGCGCCCGCCTGGGAAGTGATGCAGAAAATGCGCGCCATGCTGGCGGAAATCCAGGTGGAATGTGCCATTGTCGAGTGGCAGGGCGAGCCCTGTCTGTTTGTGCAGCGCAGCGATGAAAGCGCTGCTACGGTACGCCTGAAAAATCAGGGCGTGGCGATTGCCGAAACCTTTACCGCTCAGTCGCTTTGATTCGGTCACTCCGGTCATTTGGCTAGCTATCGGCCGGATAGTGATACTGATAAGGCGCTGCGGTGCCTCTGCTAATCCGCCGTTTGCGCCAGCGTTAACAATTGCCTCGTATATTCCTGCTGCGGTGCGGCAAAAACCGCAGCGCAATCTCCCTGCTCAACCACTTCGCCCTGACGCAAAACCACCACCTGATGGCACAGCGAACGCACCACCTGCAAATCGTGGCTGATAAAAATGTAGGCCAGGCGATGCTCTTGCTGCAGCTTTTTTAACAGCTCCAGGATCTGCTTCTGCACCGAGCGATCCAGCGAGGAGGTTGGCTCATCGAGGATCACCAGTTCAGGTTGCAGGATCAAGGCGCGGGCGATAGCAATGCGCTGACGCTGACCGCCGGAAAATTCCGCCGGATAACGATGTCGGGTAGCGGGATCGAGCCCGACCTCCTGCATTACCTGAATTACCTGCTCTTCACGCTGCTGCGCCGTAAGCGCCGGACGATGTACCTGTAAACCTTCTTCAATAATCTGCACCACGTTCAGGCGTGGGTTCAGCGAAGAGTTAGGATCCTGAAAAACCACCTGTAGCCGGGGCCGCCAGGGCAGCATTTGCCGACGGCTAAGATGCTGTAGCGGCTGACCTGCAAAGTTAATCTCGCCCTGCGAGGCGATGAGCCGCAGCAGCGCCAGACCGGTTGTGCTTTTCCCGGAGCCAGATTCGCCCACCAGCCCCAGGCTTTCCCCGGGCCGCAGGGTAAAGCTGAGGTTCTTTAATGCCTGATATTGATGCGTGGTACGGCGCAGCAGCCCACGTTTTACTGCAAAAGCTACCTGCAACTGATTCACCTGCAGAAGCGCGGGCTGGCTTTGGTCAACCGGTGCGGGACGTCCGGTCGGCTCCGCATCGATCAGCTTACGCGTATAGGGATGCTGCGGCGTCGCAAACAGCCGATCGCAGCGATTATGCTCTACGCCTTTACCGTTTTGCATCACGCTGACGCTATCGGCCAGTTGGCGAACAATGTTCAGGTTATGAGTAATAAACAGCAGGCCCATATTCAGCTCGCGCTTCAGCTCTTTCAGCAGCGTCAGGATCTGCGCCTGCACCGTGACATCCAGCGCGGTGGTTGGCTCATCGGCGATCAATAAATCTGGCTGGGTCAGCAGCGCCATCGCAATCATAACGCGCTGACGCTCGCCACCGGAAAGCTGATGCGGATAGTCAGCCAGGCGCGCACGCGCGTTACGGATGCCAACCCGATCAAGACAGCTTAGCATTTCAGCGCGCGCCGCCTCGCGTCGCATGCCCCGATGCAGCGACAGCACCTCATACAGCTGTTTTTCCAGAGTATGCAATGGGTTAAGCGACACCATCGGTTCCTGAAAAATCATGGCCATGCGGTTGCCGCGCAGCCGCTGTAGCGTGCGTTCATCGGCGCGCAGCAGATCCTGCCCCTCGAACAGGATCTCACCCTGCGGCCAGACCACCGGCGGTGACGGCAGCAGACGCATCACTGAAAGCGCGGTAACGCTTTTGCCGGAGCCAGATTCGCCGACCAGCGCCAGCGTTTCGCCCGCTTCGACCCTAAGCGAAAGGTCATCCACCACGCGTTGCTCGGTAGCGCCGTGGCGAAAAGCGATGCTGAGATGATTGATGCTAAGCAGGGGAAAAGACATATCAGGAGACCTTAGCGGGATCGAATGCGTCACGTACCGCTTCGCCGATAAAAATCAGCAGCGACAGTAAAATAGCCAGAGTAAAGAAGCCCGCCAGACCGAGCCAGGGCGCCTGCAGATTGTTTTTCCCCTGCAGCAGCAGCTCGCCGAGCGAAGGAGAGCCGAGCGGCAGGCCAAAGCCCAGGAAATCGAGCGAGGTTAAGGTAGTGATTGAACCACACAAAATAAACGGCAGCCAGGTCAGGGTCGCGACCATCGCATTGGGTAAAATATGGCGCAGCATAATCCGGCTGTCGCTGACGCCCAGCGCGGTTGCCGCCCGAATATAGTCAAAGTTGCGTGTGCGCAAGAACTCGGCGCGCACCACGCCGACCAGGCTCATCCAGCCAAATGCCACGGTAATTGCCAGCAACCACCAGAAGCCGGGCTGGACAACGCTGGAAAGCAGAATAATCAAAAACAGTGTCGGCATACCGGACCAGATTTCAATAATACGTTGACCAAACAGATCCACTTTGCCGCCAAAATAGCCCTGCATCGCGCCCACCGTAATGCCGATAACGCTGGAAATCAGCGTCAGCATCAGGCCAAACAGCAGAGAAATGCGCGTGCCGTACAAAATGCGCGCCAGCACATCGCCGCCGTTGGCGTCGGTACCCAGCCAGTTTTGCGTAGAGGGCGGAGAAGGGAAGGGGACTTTCGTGGCAAAATTAATGGTGTCGTCATCAAAGCGGATCGGCGCCCACAGCGCCCAACCATCCTGCGTCAGACGCTGTTTCAGCCACGGATCCTGATAATCTGCGGCGGTAGCAAAAGGACCACCGAAATCGCTTTCGCTATAGTTAAACAGCAGCGGGGCATACCAGCGATCCTGATAATGCACCAATAGCGGCTTGTCGTTAGCCAGCAGTTCCGCGCCCAGACATAGTATAAAGATCAGCGCAAACAGCCACAGCGACCAGTAGCCGCGACGATTTTGCCTGAAGCGCTGCCAGCGCGCCTGGTTTACCGGACTTAAACGGCTCATTATCGTCCCTCAAAGTCGATGCGAGGATCGACCAGCGTATAGGTAATATCGCTTAAGATATTGAGCAGCAGGCCGATCAGGGTAAAAATATACAGCGTACCAAACATCACCGGATAGTCGCGCTGGATGGTGGCGTCATAGCCCAGCAGGCCCAGACCGTTAAGTGAAAACATGACTTCAATCAGCAGCGAGCCGGTGAAAAACATGCTGATAAATGTGGCGGGGAAACCGGCGATAACCAACAGCATGGCGTTGCGAAATACATGCCGGTAGAGAATTTTGTTTTCATCCAGCCCTTTTGCACGCGCGGTCACCACATACTGTTTACGTATCTCATCCAGAAAGGAGTTTTTTGTCAGCATAGTTAAGGTGGCGAAGCCGCCGATTACCGTCGCCACTACCGGCAGCGTAATATGCCAAAAGTAGTCAGCGATCTTTTCATACCAGGGCAGCGTAGCAAACTGCGGCGACGTCAGGCCGCGCAGCGGAAACCAGTCCAGATAACTGCCGCCGGCAAACAGCACAATCAGCATGATGCCAAACAGAAAGGCGGGGATCGCATAACCAATGATAATCAGGGTGCTGCTCCAGACATCAAAGGCGCTGCCGTTGCGTACCGCTTTTTTAATACCCAGCGGAATCGACACCAGATAAATAATCAAAGTACTCCACAGGCCAAGCGATATCGACACCGGCAGGCTCTCTTTAATCATCTGGATCACCGAGGCGCTGCGGAAAAGACTGTCGCCGAAATCAAAGCGAATATAGTCCCACAACAGGTTGAAATAGCGCTCGTGTAGCGGTTTATCGAAACCGTAACGTTTGGTGATCTCGGCGATGACTTCAGGATCGAGGCCGCGCGAGCCGCGATACTGACTATCGCCCGGCGAGCTGTTAAGTATTGCCCGGCTGCTTTCCGCGCCATCGCTGCCGGGCAAACCGGTGGTCTGACCAAACTGCGCGTTAGCCAGCGCCTGTTCTACCGGGCCGCCGGGCGCAATCTGCACAATAAAAAAATTCAGCGTAATGATCGCCCACAGCGTGGGGATAATCAGCAGTAAACGACGAATCAAATAAGCGCCCAAATTGACTCCTTAACGCCGCTGGGCCGGCAATTTTTCAGCCTTGTTCACATCGTACCACCAGTTCTCCAGCCCGACGGAAAAGGCGGGCGTTACTGTGGGATGTGAAAATTTATTCCACCAGGCGTAGCGGTCACTGGCACCATACCACATCGGGATCATGTAATAGTTCCACAGCAGGATGCGGTCCAGCGCGCGCCCTAACGGCAGCAGCGCTGCCTTATCGCCCTGATGCGCCAGAATACGATCGATTAACGCATCCAGCACCGGACTTTTTACCCGTGGCCGGTTCCAGCTGGAATCGATAAATGGCGACTGCCAGAGCTGGCTAAGGCTGCTGTTTGGCCAGGGCGTGGCGTAATACAGCCCTGGCGTCATATCATAATCACCACCTCGCAGCCGCCGTAAATATTGCGAGCTGTCGACCCGGCGAATATCTACGGTAATGCCTAAACGCTTAAGACTGTGCTGGAAGGGGAGCACCCAGGCGATATTACCACCGCTCGGCAGCAGCAGTTCAAAACGAAACGGCTGTCCGGCGCTGTTAACCAACTGCTGATTTTTAAGCTGCCAGCCCGCCTGCTTCAGCAGCGCCAGCGCTTTGAGCAAGTTGGCGCGATCGTAGCCGCTGCCGTCGCTGCGCGGCGGCTGATAACGCTCGCTGAAGACCTCATCCGGAATTTGGCCTTTATACGGCGCGAGGATCGCCAGTTCCGCAGCATCCGGGTAGCCGCGTACGGCATATTCGGTATTCTGGAAATAGCTGCTGCTGCGTAAATAGGCACCATAAAACAGCGCCTTGTTCATCCATTCGAAATCAAAGGCCAGCGTTAATGCCTGACGCACCCGGCGATCGCTGAACAGCGGTTTTTCATTATTAAATGCCAGCCAGGCCGTATCGGTGGTGACCTGATTCGGTCGCGCCTCTTTCACGATCTGTTGCTGCTCGAAACTGCTGCCACGGTACTGGGTCGCCCAGTTCTTGGCCGAGCCTTCAGCGCGGAAATCTGAGGCGCCCGCTTTAAAGGCCTCAAAGGCGACATTGTCATCCAGGTAATAGTCGTAGCGGATGGTATCGAAATTAAAGCGGCCTTTGTTTACCGGCAGATCGGCGGCCCAGTAATCTTTAACACGCGAATAGGTAATATACTGGCCAATTTTATAGGCGCTGATACGGTAGGGGCCGCTGGAGAGCGGCGGATAGCCCAGCGGCTCGTTGAATTTACGCGACTGCCAGAATTTCTCCGACAGCACCACCATGTTAAACAGCCCCAGCATCTGGCTTTTATCCGCTTTCGGCAGCTCAATGCGTACCGTCAGCCGTGAAATCGCTTTTACCGTAACGCCTTTATAAACCAGACGAAATGAGGTTACGCCTTCAGTCATAAACTTTTCAAAGGTAAAGGCGACATCCTGCGCGGTAATCGGCGAACCATCATGAAAGCGGGCGCGGGGATTGAGTGTGATCTCCGCCCACTTAAAATCGGCGGGATAGCGTGCATACTCCGCAATCAGTGGATAGTAGCTGCCGAGCTCATCGTCAGAGGTGGCGAACAGCCGATCGTACAGCGTAATGGTTCCTTCACCGGGATAGCCGCGAGAGGCAAAGCGGTTGAAGTTATCGTAATTACCTATCACCGCCAGGGTAATTTTACCGCCTTTCGGCGCAGCCGGATTAGCGTAATCATAATGGGTAAAATTTGCGTCATATTTTGGCTCGCCCAGCTCGGCGAAAGCGTGGCCTTCCTGAATGACTTCGGCCCACGCAGCAGGCGCTGCGCCAATAGCAAGAGCCAGTATAAGCAGACGAAGTAACATTAAATCGGTTATCTCCCGAACAAACAGGCGGCGCGGTGGCCGCCGTCAAGAACCAGCGGGCTAAGCATCGGCTCGATCGGCCTGCTGCTTTTGCAAATATTGGATAAGCTGCTCAGGCGGTAACGGGCGGCTAAACAGATAACCCTGCATATGGGTCACGCCGCGCTTAATCAGCCAGGCGGCCTGCTCCTCCGTCTCCACGCCTTCGGCAACGGTTTTCAAGTTTAGCTTACGCGCCAGCGTCAATACCGCATCCAGTACTGGTGAAGTAACCGTTTCCATGCCGATACTTTGCACGAAACCACGATCGATTTTCAAATAGTCAAAGCTGAATTTCTCCAGATAGATCAGCGCGCTATGACCGGTGCCAAAATCATCAATCGCGATGGTGATCTGCTGTTCGTGCAGCCAGTCAAATACTGCCGCCGCCTTTTGCCCGGCAACCATGGTGCGTTCGGTTATTTCAAATACGTAATCAAAATGCGCAGGCGGCATGCTGGCAATCCACTCGTTCACATCCTGGCGAAAGCCTGGGGCAGAGAGATGCCCCGGCGCAATATTCAGCCCCATCGTAGCACCCGGTGGGAGATGGCAGCAAAGCAGCCGGGCATCCTGCGCGACCAGCCTGAACAGATGGCGCGTCAGCGGGACGATCATATTCTGGCTTTCGGCATAGGTGATAAAGGCATCAGGCGGAATAGGGCCGGTTACCGGATGCGTCCAGCGTAGCAGAGCTTCCAGCCCGTAGACGCGACCGGATGCCGCTTCGATCAACGGCTGATAAACCACGTGAAACTCATTACGTTTAATGCCCAGCAAAATCTCTTTGCCGGGGCGCAGACGCACTGAAAAGAGTAGCCAGCTGACCGACGCCACTATCACCGCCAGCAGCAGGCCAGCCAGTAACACGAAAGCGATATCGCGTACCGAGAGTTCTTCACCGTACAGATAGAAGGTCAACGCGTAACCCGGCACGCTAAACTGACGCAGGGCGGTAGCGGGCAGCGCCATGCGCGGAACCAGCTCATTACTCCAGGTGAGCAGCGCCTTATCGCCTGATACGATTGCCAGTCCATCCAGGCTCTCCTGGCTCGCTGCCAGCAACAGCAAAGGCGTCATATTAACATCCAGCGTGGCGAGTATACCTTGACTGGCAACACTGGGATGCTGTAGCCACAGCAAAATCGCAGGCTGATGGGGAAGCATGGGCGTGCCGCCGACCAACGCAACATCATATGGACGCGACAGCACCAGCGAGGAGGAAAAATTACGCACCGGTAGCAGAAAAGCGCCGGTAGCCGATGAACACCAGGCCTGACCGTCGCGCACCAGCATGATAGTGCGAATATCGTTGATAAAGGCTGCGCGCGAGGTAAGTATGCTACTGACGCGCTGACAGCTATCGTTAGTATACTTAAGTAGCGGCAGCAGATTTTTCTGCAGATTATTAAACAAATTCTGCATATAAACCTTGCTGGCATTGGCCAGCCGATCATGTTGCTGCGCCCGCTTGTGCTGAATAATAAACAGAGTAGCGGTGCTAAAAATAAGAAAGAAAATGAGACCCGCAACGGTACTGATCCAGGCTATCCGGCGCGGATGATCCGCTTGGCGCTTTATAACTTTGGACAATGGCATTGGGCATAATCTCCCGCTTTAGCCTTTTTTATAGTGAGAATTAGTACAGCCAGTATCTGGTAATAAGAAACGGAGAATATAACGAGTGAGGCTGTATGTCTTGCTATTCTGGAGTAAAGGTTTTTAGCAGGGCATTTTTTCCAAAAGCTGTGTATTCAGGGCGAAAAAAACGCTGCCGGGGCAGCGTTTTTAATTGCTCATTAATATCAAACTTCAGGGAGAAGAATTAACTTTGTGTTCGGCTCAATACGCGTCGTGCTTCGCGATAACGATTTTTCCAGTATGAATCGTTGAGACTGGAGATCATGACACCGCTGCTGGTCGAAGCATGGACAAAATTGTCGTTGCCCAGGTAAATCCCTACGTGGCGGCCGGTAGAGCCCGCCCGGAACAGCACCAGATCGCCAGGACGCAGCTTGGTACGCGCCACCTCACGGCCAGTATCTTTTTGCTCTGAAGTTGAGCGCGGCAGATCAAGACCGAATTGTTCACGGAAAGTGAGTTGTACAAATGCGGAACAATCAATGCCACGTTTAGTGGTACCGCCTAAACGATAACGCACGCCTTTCCAGTCGGCATATTGTTCCAGAATGCGCGATTTAATATCGACATTCTGCACCATTTGTTCAAATTCATCCTGAGACGCTTGAAGTAAAAAACCATTCTGGTTATTCACTGCATGGGTCTCAGTTTGCGCATTTTGTCCGTGATGACCACTACATGCTGAGAGTAATGTCGCCAGCGCGACAGCAGGGATTACCCGCAAGATATATCTCAGAAACGGTTGAGATTTGACCATTGTGTTTATTATCCCTTGAAGTCCTTACGACCGGAGGTCGCTGATTAATGAGCAAAACGGCACGAGATTAAATACTCCCAGCACATAAGACAATTTCTGAATCTTTAAAATGTGTGAATACGCACATTTTTTATTTACAGAAGCGTACATTACGTACGACTTTTGCCTGGCTGTGGCTGAGGTTAACCGATTGCAAGCCGCATGGCGAGTGGTTTTACGCACTTTTTTATAGGTTTTTTTGATGTGAAATCAATACATAACCATTTGGCTACTTTATCGACAACTTTGTGCAAATAATGGCGGGATTAAAGGGGCTTTAACCGGTCAATTTATCGGATAGCGGCATTTTTCAGAAAAAACAGGCTGGACAAGCAGGGCCGCCCGCCAATATTCAGGCCGGGCGGTCATCACTATTTCTTTTACGTCGCTAATTAGCAGACTCATTACCAGGAAATAAAAAAGCCCCGTCGGCAATAACCAGACGGGGCTTTTCACGGTTTCGACACGCGCAGGCTGAAGCTTAGCGCGGCAAACCGGGTTTATATTTGCCGGGCAGGGTGCGCCAGAGCCAGTTAACCAGCGCATCGCTGGCCGGCGTTATCAGCCACCAGCTCAACCCAACCAGCACCACCGAGAGCGAACCTACCGCAACATCGGTAAACCAGTGCGCGCCCGCCATAATGCGCGGCAGCGAAAACAGCACCACAATAACCAGCGCAATGGCAAAAGCCCTTTTGCCAAAGTAGCGCAGCATAAAGCAGGCAAAGATCATCAGCATCATGCCGTGATCGCCCGGGAAGCTGTCTTTGGAGGCATCCTTGGCAGGAATGCCGGTCAGCTCGCTTACACGATAAGCCTGCTCAAAAAACAGCGTCGGGCTGCTGTGTTTTACCGGCAGCAGATGGCCGAGCTGGTTGAGCACCACCGCCGTCAACAGCATGCAGATACCGATCGCCAGCATACGGCGACGCTCTTGCGGCGTTTCACGCAGCCAGTACGACCAGTACAGCAGGCCCATCGCCAGCAGCGATACCGCATCAAAGCCGCGATAATTAGTGATCGCCAGCAATAAGGCAAACGCATGACTGGTGGCCATATGCTGGTTAAACCAGAGAAAAATCGCGCTGTCGATGCTGAACCAGGCACCGTGATGTTCAGGCACGAACCAGGATAAAAACAGCGCCACCCCAAGTAAGTTCAGCAGCAGAATAATCGCCAAACGTTTTGCGTTCATAGGGAACTCACAGCAAAGGTCAAAAATAGCGACATAGCCTAGGTATTATCGCTTAAACGGAGCTTCAACAACTCGCTTTGTAGCTGATTCCAGTCCGCTTCACTGTCGTGAATAATTTCGATCCGGCTATCCGGCGGCGGCGCCTGGCGCGTCTCGATATGGAAATCGGCACCCTGACGATTAATGCTGACCGCGCCTTCAGCGATGCGCATAACCCCTTTAACGCGGGTCACCGGAGCCAGGCGCGCCCACTCAAGAATGCCGATGGTATCGAACAGCGTATCGCTGTCAAAAGCCCAGCCGCAGGCGTAATAGCCCTGGCCCTGATTAAAGGCGCGACGCCAGCGCGCATTGCGATCGAGACGTAGCGCTGAGAGCCCTGAACCAAGGTGACTATGCTGATGCGCCTCGCTCTGCGGCAGCGTACGCAGATTACGGCGCGGTTGCGCCAACAGCGCCGGATCGATGCGGCCATACTCGGTGGAGACCAGCAGGCGACCTGCCAGCGCCTCCGCCTGCCACTGCGCCAGTGCCTGTCGATCTTCTTCCTGCCAGCGATCCTGCTTGTTGGCGATGATAATATCCGCCGCGGCCAGCTGATCGCGGAAATTTTCATTGGTCCATACGCGCGCATCGCTTAGCTGACGCGGATCCAGCAGCGCCAGCGAAGCCTGAAGCGTCAGCCAGGGCTGGTAAACTTCGGCGCTCAGCATATCCAGGATCTGTTTGGGATGACCCAGACCGGTGGGTTCGATCAGCAGGCGATCAAGCTGATGCTGACGTAGCAACATATTAAGCCCTACCTGCATGGGCAGACCATTAACGCAGCACATGCAGCCGCCGGGGATCTCTTTTAATACCGCGCCGCTTTCGGCCAGCAGCGCGCCATCGATACCGATTTCACCAAACTCATTTACCAGGATGGCCCAGTTTTCGCCTTCTGGTTTCTGCGCCAGCAGATGCAGCAGCGTGGTAGTTTTGCCGCTGCCAAGAAACCCGGTAATCAGGTTGACCTGGATCATGGAGATCTCCTTTTATTGATTAATTCGCCTTCTGCTGCTGCTGCAAACTAACGAAATGCCGTTAATGATATATTTAACCGGCAATAAACCATCAGGGGCGCGATAATCATGAAATACCGCATCGGCTTGACCTTAATATTAACGCTGTTATCCCTTTCTGCTCACAGCAGCGGAACCCTTATGTTTCATGGCGGCCTGGAGGAGCCAGGCTGCAATATCGCAGTAGCGCAGGGCACATTAAACAGCGAGTGTTATCGTCAGGGTCAATGGTTGCGTCAGTCTCAGCCGTTAGCGCACCTTACCCGCAGCGATCTGGCGGAGAAAAGTGTGCAAGCCCAGCTTATCTGGCTGGATAACCAGCAGCAGCGGGGACTGATTATCGTCAGCTATCAGTAACAACCAAATGTTATAATGTAACATTTGGTTTGGTGAAAGACAGAGCGGAATTTTAGTCAGCGCGACCCATATAGCGGCGCTCCGCAATATGAATACGGATTTTGTCGCCGTTACTAAGATATTCCGGCACCTGAATAGATAATCCGGTTGCCATCACGGCGGGTTTGGTACGTGCGCTGGCTGAAGCGCCTTTAATGCCTGGCGAAGTATCCACAATTTCCATATCAACGGTCTGCGGCAACTCAAGCGCCAGCACCTGACCATCCATCGTCAGCACTTGCATACCCGGCATCCCGCCTTCAGGAATGAACAGCAGCTCTTCTTCGATTTGCTCTTTTTTCAGGATGTAAGGGGTGTAGTCCTCTTCATCCATAAACACATATTCATCGCCATCGACATAAGAAAAGGTTACCGAGCGGCGAACCAGAGAGATAGCGTCAACGATATCGTCGCCTTTAAAACGTTCTTCTACTTTCATACCGGTACGAATATCGGTAAAACGCATTTTATATAAAGTTGAGGCGCCGCGTGCGCTGGGGCTTTGAATATCAATGTCTTTAACCAGCAGCAGCTTGCCGTTCCAGGTCACGGCCATACCGCGTTTAATTTCGTTAGCTTTTGGCATCTACATTCTCTCTGCATCGTATAGTTAAGAATCGCGACAAAGTACTCCCGGCCAGCAGAACAGGCAAGATCCCGCAGCGATTTTTAACGAGTCAGATAGCAATTCATGAAACGGGCTGCTATTGTCGCGAGGTTTTCAGCGGGGGAATGTTATGGAATGTCGTAGCGGTTGTGGGGCCTGTTGTACAGCGCCGTCCATCTCATCACCCATTCCCGGCATGCCGCAGGGCAAGCCGGCCAATACGCCCTGTATTCAGCTGGATGCCCAACAGCGCTGTAAAATATTCGGCTCGCCGCTGCGCCCTAAAGTCTGCGCTGGTTTGCAGCCTTCCGCTGAAATGTGCGGCTCCTCCCGTGAGCAGGCGCTTACCTGGCTGTTAACACTGGAAGCAGCCACTGCCCCCTGAAAATATCCCTGCCTGTTCGCTTTTCCTGTGGTCTTTTACCGCCTCTTATTCTTATCAGCTGATGCTTGCTGAAGCTGAACGATAAAGCACCTTTGCCGTCAGCGCTATTTTCAGCTTTGCAGCAGAATTATTCTGAAAACGTAAATGAAATGTGCGTTGCTTCAAAAATATGCTACGTGGATTCAGACATAACTTGCGTGTCAACGCTACTCTGTACCAAACTGATTGAAACGTTTCAGCGTTATCTCGCAAGTAAAGTTGGCATGGGGTAACGCTTTTTTTCTCAATACAGCTGAAACGATTCAATTTCGGCAGGAGAGGAGAACTATGTTCCAGCTCGATATCAAGGCTATCCATCCAGGGCAGACAGCCAGTAATAAAGAAGAGGCCATTCGCCAGGTCGCCGCAGCGCTGACTGCCGCAGGCAATGTAGGCGAAGGGTATGTCAACGGCATGCTGGCCCGCGAACAACAAACTTCAACTTATCTGGGCAACGGCATTGCAATCCCTCACGGCACCACCGACACCCGCGACCTGGTTCAGCAGACCGGCGTGCAGGTGTTTCAGTTTCCGCAAGGCATTGTCTGGGGCGACGATCAAACCGCGTATGTGGTAATCGGTATCGCCGCCCGTTCCGACGAGCATCTGGCGCTGCTGCGTCAGCTTACCCATGTGCTGAGCGATGATGATGTTGCCGCGCAATTAAGAACCACCAGCTCTGCCGAAGAACTGCGCAGCCTGCTGATGGGTGAAAAGCAGGGCAGCGAATTCAAATTTGATACCTCGCTGATTGCCGTTGATGTCAACGCCAGCGATTTAATGACGCTACAGGCGCTCAATGCGGGCCGACTGCAGCAGGCGGGTGCGGTTGATGCACGTTTTGTCGCGCAGGTTATTGGCGCGAAGCCGCTGAACCTTGGCCAGGGCATCTGGCTGAACGACAGCACCGAAGGCAATCTGGGCAGCGCCGTAGCGGTCAGCCGCGTCGCACAGCCTGTTGTTGTTGATGGTGAAACCGCAGCGATGCTGGTGACCGTGGCGGTGGCTGATGATAAGCCGCTGCAGGTGCTTAACTATCTCAGCGATCTGCTGCTGAAAAATAAAGCGGAGCGTCTGCTGAAAGCGGATGCCGCTGGCGTGCTGGCGCTGTTAACCAGCGAAGTGGATGAACAGGCGGAAGTGCTGACGGCGGAATTTATTATCCGCAACGAACATGGTTTGCATGCCCGACCGGGCACCGCGCTGGTCAGCGTGATCAAGCAATTCAACTGTGATGTCACGATCACCAACCTTGACGGCAGCGGTAAGCCAGCCAATGGTCGCAGCCTGATGAAGGTGGTGGCGCTGGGTGTGAAAAAAGGACATCGCCTGCGCTTTACCGCCAGCGGTGAAGATGCGCAGCAGGCGCTGAATGCGATTGAAGAGGCCATTAACAGCGGCCTTGGCGAGGGGGCAGCATGAGCAGACGCGTTGCAACCATCACGCTAAATCCGGCCTATGACCTGGTGGGATATTGCCCGGAAATCGAGCGTGGTGAAGTTAACCTGGTGAAAACCACCGGGCTGCATGCCGCCGGCAAAGGCATTAACGTGGCGAAAGTGCTGAAGGATCTGGGCATTGATGTCACCGTTGGCGGTTTTCTGGGTAAAGAGAATCAGGACGGCTTCCAGCATCTGTTTAGCGAACTGGGTATCGCCAACCGTTTCCATGTGGTGCCGGGCCGCACGCGTATCAACGTTAAGCTTACCGAGAAAGATGGCGAAGTCACCGACCTGAACTTTTCCGGTTTTGACGTGAGCGCGCAGGACTGGGAGCGTTTCACCACTGATTCCCTGACCTGGCTTGGACAGTTCGATATGGTTTGCGTTAGCGGCAGCCTGCCGGCTGGCGTTGCGCCGGAAGCCTTTACCCGCTGGATGAGCGATCTGCGCGCCCAGTGTCCCTGCATTATTTTTGACAGCAGCCGCGAAGCGCTGGTGGCAGGACTGAAAGCTGCGCCCTGGCTGGTGAAACCAAACCGCCGCGAGCTGGAGATCTGGGCCGGACGCAAGCTGCCCACGCTTGAAGATGTTATTGAAGCTGCGCATGCGCTGCGCGAGCAGGGTATTGCTCATGTGGTGATTTCGCTGGGTGCGGAAGGCGCGCTGTGGGTCAACGCCTCCGGCGAGTGGATCGCCAAACCACCGGCCTGTGAGGTGGTCAGCACCGTGGGTGCGGGCGACTCCATGGTAGGCGGGCTGATCTACGGCCTGCTGATGCGCGAATCAAGCGAACATACGCTGCGCCTGGCGACAGCGGTTGCCGCGCTGGCGGTCAGCCAAAGCAATGTGGGCGTTACCGATCGTACTCAGTTGGCCGCGATGATGGCGCGCGTCGACCTGAAACCCTTTAACTGACAGCAGGAGAGGTAGAATGAAAACGCTGCTGATTACAGATCCTTCGCTGGGGCTGGCCTCCGGTTATATGGCAAAACAACTTATCACGGCGGCGGCGGGCAATGCTGGCCTGACGCTGGTGGAAAATCCTGCTGATGCTGAACTGGTGATTGCGCTGGGCAGCAAGATGCCTGCTGACAGTGCGCTGAACGGCAAAGCGGTATGGCTGGGCGAGGCGGCGCAGGCGGTACGCGATCCGCAGGCTTTCCTTGCGCGCGCCAAAGCAGAAGCAAAACCCTGGCAGGCTCCGGCTGTGGAAACGATTGCGGCTCCGGCGGCAACCGCCGACGCCGCTGCGACAGGCGCAAAACGCATTGTGGCGATCACCGCCTGTCCAACCGGCGTAGCCCATACCTTTATGGCTGCCGAAGCGATTGAAACCGAAGCGAAAAAACGCGGCTGGTGGGTAAAAGTGGAAACACGCGGTTCGGTTGGGGCGGGTAACCTAATTACCCCGCAGGAAATTGCCGATGCCGATCTGGTGATCGTGGCGGCAGATATCGAAGTGGATCTGGCGAAATTTGCCGGTAAGCCGATGTACCGCACCTCTACCGGCCTGGCGCTGAAGAAAACCGCGCAGGAGTTTGACAAGGCGCTGGCTGAAGCGCGGCCTTATCAGCCGAAAGGCAATCAGTCGGGCGCGTCCAGCGACGGCGAGCAGAAAGAGCGCGCCGGGGCCTATCGTCACCTGTTGACCGGCGTTTCCTATATGCTGCCGATGGTCGTGGCGGGCGGTCTGTCAATTGCGCTTTCCTTTGCTTTTGGTATTACCGCGTTTAAAGAGCAGGGCACGCTGGCGGCGGCGCTGATGCAGATTGGCGGCGGCACCGCTTTTGCGCTGATGGTACCGGTGCTGGCAGGCTTCATCGCTTTCTCTATCGCTGACCGTCCGGGCCTGACGCCGGGTTTGATTGGCGGGATGCTGGCCAGTTCAATTAACGCCGGTTTCCTTGGCGGGATTATTGCCGGTTTTATTGCG
Organism: Pantoea sp. FN0305; assembly: GCF_050113845.1. NCBI lineage: Bacteria > Pseudomonadati > Pseudomonadota > Gammaproteobacteria > Enterobacterales > Erwiniaceae > Pantoea > Pantoea sp. FN0305. Next base: position 488,732 of record NZ_JBNJSN010000001.1, read on the forward strand.
GGTTATGCCGCCAAATTCCTGAGCAGCAAAGTAAAGCTGCCGCAGAGTATGGAAGCGCTGAAACCGATTTTGATTATTCCGCTGGTAGCAAGCCTGATTACCGGCCTGCTGATGATTTACGTGGTGGGTACGCCGGTCGCGAAAATCATGGAAGGTCTGACGCACTGGCTGGGCAATATGGGCACAGCGAATGCGGTGCTGCTGGGCGCAATCCTTGGCGGTATGATGTGTGCTGATATGGGCGGGCCGATTAACAAAGTCGCCTATGCCTTTGGTGTGGGATTGCTGAGTTCGCAAACCTATGCGCCGATGGCGGCAATTATGGCTGCCGGTATGGTGCCGCCGCTGGCGATGGGCGTTGCGACGCTGCTGGCGCGCCGGAAATTCAACAAGGGTCAGCAGGAGGGCGGTAAAGCGGCGCTGGTGCTGGGGCTGTGCTTTATTTCCGAAGGGGCTATTCCGTTTGCCGCTCGCGATCCAATGCGCGTTCTGCCGTGCTGTATCATTGGCGGCGCGGTGACGGGTGCCATCTCCATGATGGTAGGCGCAAAACTGATGGCGCCGCACGGCGGTCTGTTTGTGCTGTTGATCCCGGGCGCGATCACCCCGGTGCTGGGTTATCTGCTGGCGATTGCGGTAGGTACGTTGCTGGCTGGCGTCTCTTATGCGGTGCTGAAGCGCCCTGAAGCTGAGCTGGTAAAAGCCTGATTAACCGGTTCACGTTGTTAAAAAGCCAGCCTTCGGGCTGGCTTTTTTTATAGCGCCTGCATTCAAAGTGTGGGAGTGCCTTCAGAAGCAAGCTGCTGCGACTTCAGCCAGGCGATCTCATCTTTCCAGATATCGGGATTAATGGTTTCCAGGATCAGCGGAATATGGTCAAAGCGGCTATCTTTCATCAGCCAGCTAAACACGGTTTTGCCAATATTGCCTTCACCCAGGCTGTGATGCCGATCGACGCGGCTGGCATAGGCGCTTTTCGCATCGTTCAGATGCATACCGCGCAGATACTGAAAGCCCACAATGCGTTCAAACTCGGCGAAAGTCGCCTCGCAGTCCGCTTCGGTGCGCAGGTCGTAGCCGCCAGCAAACGCATGACAGGTATCAATACAGACACCAACGCGCGACTTATCTTCTACCCGATCGATAATCGCCGCCAGATGTTCAAAGCGATAGCCCAGATTACTGCCCTGGCCTGCCGTGTTTTCAATCACTGCGGTAACGCCGGTGGTTTTATCCAGCGCAATATTCACCGACTCAGCAATACGCTGCAGGCACGCATCTTCGTCAATCTGGCTGAGGTGGCTGCCGGGATGGAAGTTAAGCAGGGAGAGCCCCAGCTGTTCGCAACGTTGCAGCTCATCGATAAAGGCGTGGCGGGATTTCTCCAGCGGCTCTTCCTGCGGATGACCGAGATTAATTAAAAAGCTGTCATGCGGCAGGATTTGACCGCTGCTATAGCCGTACTTTTCGCAGGCGCTGCGAAAGGCGTCGATGGTCGCAGTGGATAACGGCGCTGCCCGCCACTGCCGCTGGTTTTTGGTAAACAGCGCAAAAGCGGTTGCCTCCAGTTCATGAGCGCGTAACACCGCCTGTTCCACACCGCCCGCCGCACTGACATGCGCGCCAATAAATTTCATGCTGTTCTCCTGTTAATGGCCTGCCTGAGCAGGCAGGCCATGATAACTGATGCGCCTATGGCATGAAATGGTGAACCAGCAGGTTAATGGCACCGCCGCCCAGCAGTAGCCAGATAAACAACATCAGGCCCAACAGCAGCGGGCGCATGCCTGCCTGTTTAATCGCGCTCAGGCGCGTCGTCAGCCCCAGGGCAGCCATCGCCATCGCCAGCAGCAGCGTATCGAGCTGGTTAATAAACGTAATCCAGCCAGCAGGCAGCAGATGGAAGGAGTTAAACAGCGTCACCGCAATAAACATCAGGGCAAACCAGGGAAACGGCACGGCGCTTCGCTGCGTCGAAGAGTGCGGGCTCTGGCGCTGGATCCAGGCGGAGAGCAGCAGCAGAAACGGTGCCAGCATCATGACTCGCAGCATTTTGGCGATGACCGCTGCGTTTTCCGCCTCCGGGCCGATCGCGTGGCCCGCCGCAACCACCTGCGCCACCTCATGCACCGTCGAACCGGTATAAATGCCGAACTGCGTCATGGTCAGCGCAGGAAACAGCTGCTGCGCCAGCGGCCAGAGCAGCGGCCAGATAAAAATTGCCAGCGTGCCGAACAGCACTACGGTAGCGATCGCCACCGCCACCTTTGCCGCCTGCGCTTTGACCACCGGTTCGGTTGCCAGCACGGCAGCAGCACCGCAGATGCTGCTGCCTGCGCCGATCAGCCAGCAGCTCTCGCGATCCAGCCCCAGCCAGCGACGGCCAAGCCAGCAGGCCAGCAGAAAGGTTGAGCTTAGCGTCAGCGCATCAATAACGATGCCGCTGATGCCCACGCCTGCAATCTGCTGGAAGGTAAGACGAAAACCGTACAGGATAATCCCCAGCCGTAGCAGACGCTGTTTCGCCAGCAGCACGCCGCTATCGCACACAGCGTGAAGATGCGGATAAAGGGTATTGCCCAACAGCATGCCCATAACGATCGCCAGCGTCAGCCCGCTCAGACCCAGCGCGGCGAAGGAAGGCTGATTGCCCAGCGTCAGCGCAGCGGCAGCCATCAGGCCGGTCAGCAGCAGCCCAGGTAAAAAACGTGCTGGACGATAGTGCGGTTTTGTCAGGGTTAACTCAGCCATATGCAGATTCCTTTTTTCCTGTAAGGCAAGTGTGCGCCGCGCCTGGCTTAAAAGTGAAATTGATTATATATTTATTATCAATCGGAATAAGTAATATAGGCGGAGGTGAAAGTGCTGTTTAATCGTCTACGTCGCTGGGTGCGGCTTATTAAAAAAGATGCGCTTACGCTATGGTTCGCCTGTCGCGACCCTCATGCGCCTCTGTGGTTAAAGCTTTTTACCGGGGGGCTGGCGGTTTATGCGGTTAGCCCCATCGACCTGATCCCTGATGTAATGCCCATTGTGGGATGGCTGGATGATGCGGTTATCGTACCGTCGGGTGTGATGCTGCTGTTGCGCCTGATGCCAACGCAGGTACGCGCCCGCAGCGAGGCCAACGCTGAGCTACGCCAGCGGCAGGGTAAAAAAATGATGAGCAGCAGCCTTATTATTTTGCTGCTGTTTTGGCTGGCGCTGCTGATGTGGGGCGTCAGGCATTTTGTGACGTAAAGGACAATCGATGCATATTACGCTGCGTCAAATAGAAGTATTTACCGAGGTGCTGAAAAGCGGTTCTACTACCCAGGCTTCACAGCAGCTGGCGCTTTCGCAGTCGGCGGTCAGCGCGGCGCTGGCCGACCTGGAGGGGCAGCTGGGCGTGCAGCTATTCGATCGCGTGGGCAAGCGGCTGGTGGTAAACGAACATGGCCGTCTGCTCTATCCACGCGCGGTAGGGCTGCTGGAGCAGGCGACCGATATTGAACAGCTGTTTCGCGAAGACAACGGCGCGATTAGGCTGTACGCCAGCAGCACCATTGGCAACTACCTGTTGCCGGGAATGCTTGCCGCCTGGCGACGCGACTATCCGCAGCTGCCGCTGGAGCTGAGCGTGGGCAACAGTCAGGATGTGATCAATGCGGTGGCCGATTTTCGCGTGGATCTTGGGCTGATAGAAGGGCCCTGCCACCTCAGCGACATCATCAGCGAACCCTGGCTGCAGGATGAGCTGGTGGTGTTTGCCGCGCCTGATACGCCGTTGCGCCAGCAGCCGGTCACGCTGGAGAGCCTGGCCGCTGCGCCCTGGATCCTGCGTGAGCACGGCTCGGGCACGCGTGAAATCGTGGATTATCTGCTGCTCTCGCACCTGCCGCATTTTCAGCTGGCGCTGGAGCTGGGCAATTCTGAGGCGATCAAGCATGCGGTACGGCACGGGATGGGCATTAGCTGCCTATCGCGGCGGGTGATTGCCGAACAGCTGGAAACGGGCTCGCTGGTGGAAATCAAGGTGCCGTTGCCAACGTTGTCGCGTACACTTTATCGTATCCATCATCGGCAGAAGCATATCTCCAAGGCGCTGAGCCGCTTTCTGAGCTATTGCCGGGAGTAAGCAACGGGCACGGCTAATAATCCAACGCGGATCATGAAGGTAACTTATAACGCAGGGTTATCACTATACTTGACCCGATGAGTTGCTACAATCGCGCCTCTTTTCACCCCATTTACAGCGTTTAAATATGGTTCAGGATAAAAAAACAACACAACCACCTGGGTTGCAGCGTGCGCTAAAAGCGCGCCATCTGACAATGATCGCTATCGGCGGATCTATCGGCACCGGGCTGTTTGTCGCCTCTGGCGCGACGATCTCGCAGGCGGGGCCTGGCGGTGCGCTGCTCTCCTATGCGCTTATCGGGCTGATGGTTTACTTTTTGATGACCAGTCTCGGCGAACTGGCGGCGTTTATGCCGGTTTCCGGCTCTTTCTCCACCTATGGTGCCAAATATGTCGAAGAAGGGTTTGGCTTCGCGCTTGGCTGGAACTACTGGTACAACTGGGCGGTTACCATCGCCGTTGACCTGGTGGCATCACAGCTGGTGATGAGTTACTGGTTCCCGGATACGCCGGGCTGGATCTGGAGCGCACTGTTCCTCGGCCTGATGTTCCTGCTGAACTATATTTCAGTAAAAGGCTTTGGCGAGGCGGAATACTGGTTCTCACTGATCAAAGTCACCACCGTGATTATCTTTATCATTATCGGCGTGCTGATGATGATTGGTATTCTGCGCGGCGGAGAGAGCGCTGGCTGGCAAAACTGGCAGATTGGCGAAGCACCTTTCGCTGGCGGTTTTTCGGCAATGATTGGCGTGGCGATGATTGTCGGCTTCTCTTTCCAGGGGACTGAACTGATTGGTATCGCGGCGGGCGAGTCGGAAGATCCGGCAAAAAATATTCCGCGCGCGGTACGTCAGGTGTTCTGGCGTATCCTGCTGTTTTATATCTTCGCCATTCTGATTATCAGCCTGATTATTCCTTACACCGATCCCAGCCTGCTGCGTAACGATGTAAAAGATATCAGCGTTAGTCCGTTTACGCTGGTGTTCCAGCATGCCGGTCTGCTGTCGGCGGCGGCGGTTATGAACGCGGTGATCCTGACGGCGGTGCTGTCGGCGGGCAACTCCGGGATGTACGCCTCGACGCGCATGCTGTTTACCCTTGCCAGCGAAGGCAAAGCGCCGCGTATTTTCGCTAAGCTGTCGAAAAACGGCGTGCCGCGTAACGCGCTCTATGCCACCACCGTGGTAGCGGCGCTCTGCTTCCTGACCTCAAAATTTGGTAACCAGCAGGTTTACCTGTGGCTGCTGAATACTTCCGGGATGACTGGCTTTATCGCCTGGCTGGGCATTGCCATCAGCCACTATCGCTTCCGTCGCGGCTACGTGGCGCAGGGACATAAGCTGGAAGACCTGCCTTACCTGTCCGGTTTCTTCCCGCTGGGGCCGATTTTCGCCTTTGTGCTCTGTTTGATTATTACACTCGGTCAGAACTATCAGGCTTTCCTGGCGGACACCATTGACTGGTACGGCGTGGCTGCTACCTATATCGGCATTCCGCTGTTCCTGATCATCTGGTTTGGCTACAAGCTGGTACGCCGCAGCCGTTTCGTACGCTATCGCGATATGGAATTTCCACGCTTCGGTGAATAACGGTTAATGCCGGGCAAATAAAATAAAGGCGCGACGAAAGTTGCGCCTTTTTGTTATCTGGTACGATGCCACAAATTGCATTGATAACCATTATCGTTTGTTTTATTGTTCCAGCCCTTACCGTTGGGCCTGCGGCCAGCGGCGGAGCAGGGCGGCGCGCAAACTTTATTGCGGCTCCACTAACGCAAGGGACACAGCCCGCCCGCGCCGGAAATAACGGACATTGACAGGATTTAACATGAGTGTGACACCCGAATCCGCCCACTATGCCAGCGCTAAACCGCCTGAGCAGGTGATGGGACGCTACCGCCAGCTGTTACGGCACCGCCTGATGATGATGGGCCTGTTGCTGCTGGCTATTCTGGCCTCGCTAATCGTCGATTTTACCCTTGGCCCTTCCGGCCTGACGCTGGAGACACTCTGGCATACTTTGCTGCAGCCGGAGAGCGTAGATGCCGGAACACGAGTCATCGTGTGGGAAATCCGTCTGCCCTATGCACTGATGGCAGTGGTGGTGGGCCTGGCGCTTGGCCTGGCCGGTGCGGAAATGCAAACCATCCTGAATAATCCGCTGGCCAGCCCGTTTACGCTGGGCGTTTCATCCGCAGCGGCGTTCGGTGCCGCGCTGGCCATTATTCTCGGCATCGGCATTCCCGGTATTCCCGATCAGTGGTTTATCTCCGGCAACGCTTTTGTCTTTGCGCTGTTTGCTGCGCTGATGCTGGATGGCGTCACGCGCTGGACGCGGGTTGCCACCTCCGGCGTGGTGCTGTTTGGTATTGCGCTGGTGTTTACCTTTAATGCTCTGGTCTCCATGCTGCAGTTTATAGCCAGCGAAGATACGTTGCAGGGGCTGGTGTTCTGGACCATGGGCAGCCTGGCGCGCGCCTCCTGGGAAAAGCTGGGTATTTTAAGCGCGGCGGTGCTGCTGCTGCTGCCGTTCTCCCTGATGAGTTCATGGAAGCTGACCGCGCTGCGCCTTGGTGAAGATCGCGCTATCAGCTTTGGCATCGACGTGCGTCGTCTGCGTCTCGGCACGCTGCTGCGTATCAGTATCCTTTCGGCGCTGGCGGTGGCTTTTGTCGGACCGATCGGCTTTATTGGCCTGGTTGCGCCGCATATCTCCCGGCTGATATTCGGTGAAGATCACCGCTTCTATCTGCCTGCCAGCGCGCTGACCGGCGCGCTGGTGCTGTCGATGGCCTCTGTGGCTTCCAAAAACCTGATCCCGGGCATCATTATTCCGGTCGGCATCGTTACGTCGCTGGTCGGCGTGCCGTTTTTCCTGACCATTATTCTGCGTCATCGGGGGAATGTCTGATGGAAGGCTTACAGATCCGTGCGTTTCACACTGGCTATCCGAAACGTAAAGTCATTGAAAACCTCAACGTTCCCCGACTGCCGCGCGGCAAAATCACCGTGCTGCTGGGGCCAAACGGCTGCGGTAAATCAACGTTGCTGCGTTCCCTGGCTGGCCTGAATCAGGCCCAGGGCGAACTCTGGCTTAACGGTGAAGAGTTAATGGCGCTGCCGTTTGCGCGCCGTGCGGAAAAAGTGGTTTATCTGCCGCAGTCGCTGCCGGCGGGCGTGCATTTACATGTGCTGGAATCCATTATTGTTGCTCAGCGCGCCTCCGGAGGTTACGGCGCCAGCGCAGCCAGCGAAGCGGAAGTCATGGCGTTGCTGGAACAGTTGGGTATTGCGCATCTGGCATTAAGCTATCTTGATCAGCTTTCCGGCGGGCAAAAACAGCTGGTGGGATTAGCGCAATCATTAATTCGACGTCCGCAGCTGTTATTGCTGGACGAACCGCTAAGCGCGCTCGATTTAAATTATCAGTTTCACGTAATGGATTTAGTGCGGCGGGAAACCCGGCTGCGAAATATTGTTACCCTGGTTGTGGTTCACGACATTAATATTGCGCTGCGCCATGCAGAGCATGTATTGATGCTGCAGCAGGGCAGGTTAATTGCTGATGGTGAACCGGAAACGGTCATTACTGCGGAAAGCCTGGCCAAAGTATATGGCGTGCGTGGCCGCATTGAGCGCTGCTCACAGGGTTCGCCGCAGGTACTTATTGACGGACTGGTAGCGGAACCCGGCCTGTAAGCCATCCAGCCCTTATTTAAAGCGCTAACACAACGGCGAATAAATAAGGGCTGGGTTCAGCGAATAGGCAAGGGAACAGTTAATAACGTCCTGTTGACTGTGGTCGCGCCCGGAGCGCAGGACCATGCGCCCACGAACAACCTGTTTACTTACCTGCTGGCATACCGATCTGCTGGGCAGATTTTAGGTGCTGCTCGACAACCGGCGTGTGCGCGTCGGCCAGGGCCTTCACATCCGGATCCTTGATCTTCATGGCGTCACTCTGCAGCGTCGACAGCACCATCTTGTGGTCTTTGATGCCGGCGTTTTCCATATACATCTTGTCAAATGCGTCGCCGCTCTGCTTTTCCAGCATGGCGGCTATGGCCTTGTGGCTGGCGTCCGGCTCAGTTGGCAGTGTCACGCCCTTTTGTTGGGCGACCGCCTGTACTTTGGTCAAGGCACCGCCGTGGTCGTCGACCATCTGCTGAGCAAATTCTTTGACTTCACTGCCCTGAGCCTTGCTCAGCGCGATCTTGGCGGCGGCGATTTCATTGATATTGGCCTGCGCCATGTCCTTCAACGCTTTTTCGTCGCCGGAGCTGAGCCCGGCACGCGAGCCGGTCTGGCCTGCGGCGTCATTCTGCACGGCGCTCGTTGGCGTCTGAGCTTGCACGCCGACCGTGCTGAACATAACTGCTACTGCCGATACGGCCAGCAGCCCTTTCAAGGTTTTACTCTTTAGCATTTTGCTCTCCGGGTGGTCATGGGTAAGGTTGGTGTCAGGCCATTAACCGTGCGTAGCCTCGTATGTAAATTACAACTGCAATAGTCAGTATAGTGGATTAACGATTTAAGGCAGCAGATTGAGTTATGGACCTTCACGGAAGATTAGGCGTGGCATATGTGCCGGAGCGCCGCGCGCCTGAGAGTGGCCGATATGCAATGCACCTGTTTCTCTGTGCTCAGAGACAGACTATTGAACACGGTATGATTCAGCCGCGATGATAAGGGTTATACCCAAGATGGACGCCGCTACTGCCTGGCAATGTACTGTAGGTTCTGCAGGAATAAGGGCGGCCTGCGCCGCCCCTGGTTTTATGCCAACAGATGCTGCGCATGAAAGCGCAGGTGATCCTCAACAAACGAGGAAATAAAGAAATAGCTGTGATCGTAACCCGGCTGAATACGCAGCGTCAGCGGCCAGCCTTTCTGCTGCGCGATCGCCTCCAGCTGCTCTGGCTGTAGCTGATCGGCCAGGAACTGATCGCTGTCGCCCTGATCGATCAGCAACGGCAGCTGCTGCTGCGCCTGCTGCATTAGCCAGCAGCTGTCATATTGCCGCCACTGCTCACGATCTTCACCTAAGTAGGCGTTAAAGGCTTTCTGACCCCAAGGCACCGAGCAGGGATTAACGATCGGGGCGAACGCAGAAGCTGAGGCAAATTTTTGCGGATTACGTAGCGCCAGCATCAGCGCGCCGTGACCGCCCATCGAATGCCCCATCACCGCCTGACGATCGCTTACCTTAAAGCTTGCGGCAATCAACGCCGGCAGCTCCTCGTTAACGTAATCGTACATATGAAAATTCTGCCGCCAGGGTTCCTGCGTTGCATTCAGATAGAAACCCGCGCCCTGTCCCAGGTCGTAAGCTGCATCGTTCGGCACCTCATCACCACGTGGGCTGGTATCGGGCATCACCAGTACCAGGCCCAGCTCCGCCGCCACACGCTGCGCGCCTGACTTCACGGAAAAGTTTTCATCAGTGCAGGTCAGGCCCGCCAGGCACCAGACCACCGGTGGCGGCGCATCGCCCTGCGGACCTGGCAAAAAAATGCCGAAGGTCATGTTGCAGCCCAGCACCGACGAGTGGTGCCGCCAGCGCTGCTGCCAGCCGCCAAACAGGCGATGTTCTTCCAGTAATTCCAGCGTCGTTGGCATGATGGCTCCCGTTTATTTACTGAAATGCACCACGGAGCGGATCGATTTGCCTTCATGCATCAGCTCGAACGCTTCATTGATCTCCTCCAGCGGCATGGTGTGGGTAATAAAATCGTTTAGCTGGAATTTACCGTCAAGGTAATCCTGCACGATACCCGGCAGCTGCGAACGACCTTTTACGCCGCCAAAGGCGGAGCCGCGCCAGACGCGTCCGGTCACCAGCTGGAAAGGACGGGTAGAGATCTCTTCGCCCGCGCCCGCAACGCCGATAATTACCGACTCACCCCAGCCTTTATGGCAGCACTCCAGCGCTGAACGCATTACGTTAACGTTACCGATACATTCGAACGAGTAATCTACGCCGCCGTCAGTCATCTCAACGATCACTTCCTGAATCGGCTTATCGTAATCTTTCGGGTTAACCAGATCGGTGGCACCCAGCTTGCGTGCCAGATCGAATTTGCTGGTATTGATGTCGATGCCGATAATACGGCCCGCTTTCGCCATCTTCGCACCAATGATCGCCGACAGGCCAATGCCGCCCAGACCGAAAATAGCAACAGTGTCGCCTTCTTTGACTTTAGCGGTGTTCATTACCGCACCCATACCGGTAGTGACGCCGCAGCCCAGCAGACAGACTTCTTCCAGCGGCGCTTCTTTGCTGATTTTAGCCAGCGAGATTTCCGGCACGACGGTGTATTCAGAGAAGGTTGAGGTGCCCATGTAGTGGAAAATCGGCTTGCCGTCTTTAAAGAAACGGGTGGTGCCGTCCGGCATCAGGCCTTTACCCTGAGTGGTACGAATCGCCTGGCAGAGGTTAGTTTTGCCGGACAGGCAGAACTTACATTTGCCACATTCCGGCGTGTAGAGCGGGATCACATGATCGCCGACTTCAACGCTGGTGACGCCTTCGCCTACCGCTTCCACAATACCGCCGCCTTCGTGGCCGAGGATTGCCGGGAATACGCCTTCAGGATCCTTGCCCGACAGTGTGTAAGCATCGGTATGACAAACGCCGGTGGCGACAATACGCACCAGGACTTCACCTTTCTGCGGCGGCATCAAATCCACTTCTTCAATTTTCAGCGGTTCGCCTGCGGCCCAGGCAACGGCGGCACGGGTTTTAATCATTTCCATTTATCAGCTCCAAAGGATGCATCAGTTCATCGTTAACGGGTTTGTCGTCAAACTGTTCAATAATCAGATATTTCAGCGCTTCCACATTCGGGGTAAACGCATCACGCCGCCAGATTAGCCAGGTGGCGGTATCAGAAAACTTAGGCGGCAGCACATGCGCCTGAACCCGCTCGCGGGCAGGCATCTGCGCCAGCACCGACTGCGGGATCAGCGCCACGCCAGCACCGCTGGCAACGCAGGCCATCATGGCGTGATAGGACTGGATCTCCATAACATTATGCGGTTGCACGCCATCTTCGCGAAACCACTCTTCCAGCCGCAGGCGATAGGAACAACTGCTGCGAAAGGCGAAAACCGTATCGCTGCTGGCGTCCACCGCGCTGCGGATCGGCTCATGGCCAGCGCTGGAAATCAGTATCATCTGTTCACGAAAGGCAATGCAGCCGTTCAGCTCTTCATAATTCACCGGCCCGTCAACCAGCGCTGCCGCAAGGGTTCCTTCGCGCACGCGATCGATAATCTCGCCAGAAGTGCCGGTGATCAGCGAAAGCGCCACCGCCGGATAACGCTGATGATAAGCCGCCAGCAGGTTCGGCAGGCGCGTGGCGGCAGTGCTCTCCATTGAACCAAGGGCGAAATTGCCCCCCGGCTCGCCGTTGCGCGCCATGCTCAGCGCCTCTTCGCTCAGCGTCAAAATTTTTTGGGCGTAGCTCAGGAAATTATGGCCCATCGGCGACAAACGCAGGCGTTGTTTTTCACGAATAAACAGGTCAACGCCGATCTCCTGCTCAAGCTGACGCAGGCGCGTGGTCAGGTTAGAGGGCACACGATGCAGCTGTTCAGCGGCGCGCGCCACCGAACCGGTTTCTGCAACCAGGCAGAACATACGTAACTGGACTAAATCCATCTGTTCTCTTACCGTAATCAACTTGGTTATAAATATTCACTTTTCGTGAGTTTAAACGTCGCGCATCGTGGGCGCAACCGTTGATTACAAAAGATGATATGGCTTATGCAGAATCGGGGCGCTCAGACAGGGGCAGGGCGCATTGCGCTCAGTGCGCTGCTGTCCTTGGTGGTGGCGATGGGCATCGGGCGTTTTGCTTTTACGCCGCAGGTGCCGCTGATGATTGCCGGGCATCAGCTAACGTTAACCAGCGCCAGTCTGGTGGCGGCGCTTAACTATCTGGGCTATCTCTGTGGCTCCTTTGATGCGATGCGCGCCCGTCAGCGCGTGGAGTGGCGGCTGCAGGCGGGCGTCTGGGGCGCGGTGGTGCTGACGCTGCTTTCGGCATGGCTGAACGATCCCTGGCTACATGGCGCGCTGCGCTTTCTTATCGGCTGGGCCAGCGGCTGGGCGATGGTGCTGGTAGCGGCATGGTGCGGCGAGCAGTTGCAAAAGCAGGGCAGACCGGCGCTGCTGGCGATGGTTTTTGCCGGGCCGGGTATCGGTATTTTCCTTAGCGGCATGCTGGCAGTGCTGTTGAATCACTACCATCTCTCGGCGGCTGGCGCATGGCTGGCCTACGGCACGCTGGCGCTGCTGCTGGTTGCGCCGATTGCGATCAACCTGCCGCGCCGGGGCGAGCTGCACCAGCCAGAAACGGCCCCCGCGCCGCTGGTACTGAACGGCAACCTTAAGCGGCTGGTCTGGAGCTACAGCCTGGCAGGCTTCGGCTATATCCTGCCTGCCACCTTTCTCTCCCAGCTGGCAGTTACTCGCTTCCCACACAGTCTGTTCGCCCAGTTTGTCTGGCCGATTTTTGGCGGGGCGGCAGTGGCAGGTATTGTGCCTGGCATTGTGACCCGACAATTGGCTGGCTCTCATACCCGACTGGCGATAGCGCTATGGGCGCAGGCGCTGGGAGTGTTTATCGGCGGACTGATGCCGGGCATCGGCGGTTTGCTGCTGGGCGCGCTGCTGACGGGCAGCGGTTTCCTTTGCGTGGTGCAGCTTACGCTGCAGTATGGTCGTGAGCTGGCTCCGCAGCATGCGCGCTATCTGGCAGGATTGCTGACCACCGGCTACGCCATTGGCCAACTGACCGGGCCGATGCTCTCCTCGCTTTCCAGCCTGTTTCTGCATCGCCTCGACCCCGCGTTATATGTTGCTGGCGCGGCGCTGCTGGTGGCTGGCGCTCTGGTGTGGCGACGCGCTGCATGAAGCAATTTCAGTGGTGATTACGTGTATTCACTGGATAAACCGGGCGGAGTGCTTCAGAATACGCCCTCAGATTATTACCCCGATAACGACCACGCTGGCGATTATCGGCTGTTACACCTGCTGGAGAAACATTACATGGCGACGTTAAGTCATGAAGCTGCTCTGGTTCACGACGCGCTGGTCGCGCGTGGACTGGAAACCCCGTTACGTGCGCCCGTACGTGAAATGGATGACGAAACGCGTAAGCGGCTGATTGCCGGGCATATGACTGAAATCATGCAGCTGCTCAATCTTGATTTAGAAGATGACAGCCTGATGGAAACCCCACACCGCATCGCCAGGATGTATGTTAATGAAATTTTCTCTGGTCTGGATTACGCGAACTTTCCCAAAATCACCCTTATTGAAAATAAAATGAAGGTGGATGAGATGGTGACCGTGCGGGACATTACCCTAACCAGCACCTGTGAGCATCATTTTGTGATTATTGATGGTCAGGCGACCGTTGCCTATATTCCCAAAGATAAGGTGATTGGTCTGTCAAAAATCAACCGCATCGTTCAGTTCTTTGCCCAGCGTCCGCAGGTCCAGGAACGTTTGACGCAGCAGGTACTGATTGCGTTGCAGACGCTGCTCGGCACCAATAACGTAGCGGTATCGATTGACGCGGTGCACTACTGCGTTAAGGCGCGCGGCATTCGCGATGCCAACAGCGCTACCACCACAACATCGCTGGGCGGCCTGTTCAAGTCCAGTCAGAACACGCGCCAGGAATTTTTACGTGCGGTGCGTCATAACTAATCTCCTCTGACGGCAGAGGGAAGCGCAGCAGGAACGGGCATGCAACGAAATATCACGCTGGATTTTATTCGTGGTCTCGCCATTCTCGGTATCCTGCTGCTGAATATCAGCGGCTTCGGCCTGCCTTCCGCCGCTTACCTGAACCCTGCCTGGCACGGTCAGCCCTCTCTGAGCGATGCGCTTAGCTGGGCGGCGCTCGATCTGCTGGCGCAAAGTAAATTCCTTACGCTGTTTGCCCTGCTGTTCGGCGCGGGCCTGCAAATGCTGTTGCCGCGCGGCAAACGCTGGCTTCAGGCACGCTTAAGCTGGCTGGTGATCTTCGGGTTTATTCACGCTCTTTTCCTCTGGGAAGGGGATATTCTTCTCGCCTACGGCATTATCGGCCTGATTGCCTGGCGAATGATCCGCGATGTCCCTTCCACGCGCTCGTTGTTTAACACCGGCGTGATGCTTTATCTGGTCGGCGTTGGCGTACTGCTGCTGTTTGGCCTGATTTCCTCGCCGGAACCGGCGCGTTCCTGGCTGCCCGGCGCGGCGGATATACAGTATGAAACTTTCTGGAAGCTAAACGGCGGCTGGAACGCGGTGCAAAACCGGCTCGCTCATCTCTCATCCATGCTGCTGGCGCTGGGGGCGCAGTATGGCTGGCAGCTGGCGGGACTGATGATGATCGGCGGTGCGCTGATGCGCAATGGCTGGTTGCAGGGGGCGTTTAGTCGTCGTCACTATCGCCGCACGGCAGCGATCTTATTAGGCCTCGGCTGGCTGATTCAACTGCCGGCGACGCTGTTACAGTGGCAGCTGGACTGGGCGTTTCGCTGGTCAGCGTTTTACCTGCAGGCGCCGCGCGACCTGGCCGCGCCGCTGATTAGCCTTGGCTATGCAGCGCTTTGCTTCGGCTTCTGGCCTCAGCTGGCCAGATTGAAAATTATCCAGCCGATCTGCTGCGTAGGCCGGATGGCGTTAACTAACTATCTACTGCAAACCCTGATTTGTACCACGCTGTTCTACCATCTGGGCCTGTTTATGCACTTTGACCGCCTGCAGCTGTTGATGCTGGTGCCGCTGGTCTGGCTGGCAAACCTGCTGTTTTCCACGCTGTGGCTGCGCCGGTTTCGTCAGGGACCGCTGGAGTGGTTATGGCGTAAGCTTACCGCGTTGGCAGCGGGCAAGCCGCTGAACAGCGCCCGCCCTGGACAATGACGCCTGTCACAATTGTTACAAAATTGTATGTAACCGTTTTCATGAGTGTGACCTGTTTCACGTAGCCCGTCGCGGTTGCCTGCCAGAATAGCCGCCAGCAATCCCAGTTGGCAGGTACATCATGCAGCATATCTTCCTTATTTCAGGTCACTCATCATGATAACTATTCGTGATGTCGCGCGTCTGGCGGGCGTCTCCGTCGCAACAGTCTCGCGCGTGCTGAATAACAGCAGCGCGGTAACCGCTGAAACCCGTGACGCTGTGCAACAGGCGGTGAATACCCTGGGCTATCGGCCAAATGCGAATGCGCAGGCGCTGGCCACGCAGGTTAGCGATACCATCGGCGTGGTGGTGATGGATGTTTCCGATCCCTTTTTCGGTGCGCTGGTAAAAGCAGTGGATAGCGTGGCGCAGCGGGTGCAAAAACATGTGCTCATCAGCAACTCCTGGCATCAGGAACAGGAAGAGCGCCACGCCATTGAAGTATTAATCCGTCAACGTTGCAACGCGCTGGTAGTGCATTCTAAATCTCTTTCCGATGCCGAGCTGGGCAACTTTATGGATCAGGTGCCGGGTATGGTGCTGGTCAACCGTATCGTGCCCGGCTATGAATATCGCTGCGTCGGGCTGGATAACGTAAGCGGGGCACTCATGGCGACGCGTATGCTGTTGCAACAGGGCCATACGCGTATTGGCTATCTCGGCTCCAGCCATGCGATTGAGGATGAGGAACAGCGTCGGGCGGGCTGGCTGCAGGCGCTGCACGAGCAGGGCATTACGCCGCCGGACGTCTGGATCGGCAGCGGCGAGCCGGACATGCAGGGCGGGGAGGCGGCCATGGTTGAGCTGCTGGGGCGCAATGTGCGGCTTACGGCGCTATTTACCTATAACGACAGCATGGCTACCGGCGCGCTGACCGCGTTAAAAGATAACGGTATTCTGGTGCCGCAGCATATCTCTATTATCGGCTTCGATGATATTCCGGTGTCGCGCTATACCGATCCGCAGCTGACCACTATCCGTTATCCCATTGTATCTATGGCAAAACTGGCTACGGAGCTGGCATTAAAAGGCGCAGTCGGCGAACTGGATACCAGCGCCCGACACTTTTTTATGCCAACGCTGGTGCGGCGTCATTCAGTGGCCGCCCGGCAAAATGTGGGGCCGGTCACTCTTTCAAACGATTCCGCCATGTAACCGTTTTCAATCTGTGAGTAAATTCACAGTTAATTAACATACGCCTCTCTATGATAGCAGCGACTTAACGGCGATGAAACATTATGTAACGGTTTTAGCCTGCAGGCTGAACTGCTTTACAGCGTGCCGCGCAACAGTTTGGCATTACTTTCCAGGAAGCGTTACCGATTAAGGAAGTCAGGTTTTGTGTCAGCAATCCATCGGCTTTGCGTAACGTTTAGTTAACTACCCGCCCAGGCCGATTTTTTCACTGAGTATCCGCACACCTTCATCTGCTGGATGGAGGGTTTGGATGTAGAACGACCCCTGTAAAAACCGGAGATACTAATATTATGAATAAGAAGGTTTTCACCCTCACAGCCCTGGTTGCCAGCATGATGTTTGGTGCAACGGCGCACGCAGCAGATACCCGTATTGGCGTGACCATCTATAAATATGACGATAACTTTATGTCGATGGTGCGTAAGGATCTGGAAAAAGATGCGCAGGCTGCCGGTGGCGTCCAACTGCTGATGAATGACTCGCAGAATGACCAGTCAAAACAGAATGATCAGATTGACGTGCTGCTGGCAAAAGGGGTTAAAGCGCTGGCAATCAACCTGGTTGACCCGGCAGCGGCAGGCGTAGTGATTGATAAAGCGCGCAGCAACGACGTACCGGTGGTGTTCTTTAACAAAGAACCGAGCGCCAAAGTGCTGGCTGGCTATGACAAAGCGTATTATGTCGGTACCGATTCTAAAGAGTCTGGCGTGATCCAGGGGCAGCTGATTGAGAAGCACTGGAAAGCGACGCCGGCATGGGATCTGAATAAAGATGGTCAGATTCAGTTCGTGCTGCTGAAAGGCGAACCGGGTCACCCGGATGCGGAAGCACGTACCAAATACGTGATCGAGACGCTGAATAAAGACGGTATCAAAACGCAGCAGCTGGCGATGGATACCGCGATGTGGGACACCGCTCAGGCAAAAGACAAAGTTGACGCCTGGCTCTCTGGCCCTAACGCCAACAAAATCGAAGTAGTGATCGCTAACAACGATGCGATGGCGATGGGCGCGGTAGAAGCGCTGAAGGCGCACAATAAATCTTCCATTCCGGTATTCGGCGTCGATGCGCTGCCGGAAGCGCTGGCAATGGTGAAATCGGGTGCAATGGCCGGTACGGTACTGAACGACGGTGCCAACCAGGCGAAAGCCACCTTTGAACTGGCGAAAAATCTGGCGGCTGGCAAACCGGCTGCTGAAGGCACCAACTTTAAGCTGGAAAATAAAATCGTACGTATTCCTTACGTTGCGGTAGATAAAGAAAACCTTGCTCAATTCAGTAAATAAACGAAGTCGGGCACAGCGATAGCTGTGCCCTTTTTTGCCAGACGCAGATATATTTAGCCAGGTAAATTATGGCCAGTGAAAAAACAGCACAGCATGAATATTTGCTGGAGATGACTAATGTCAATAAGTCATTTCCCGGCGTAAAGGCTTTAGATAATGTCAATCTAAAAGTCCGGCCGCATTCCGTTCACGCGCTGATGGGAGAGAATGGCGCGGGGAAATCGACCTTATTAAAATGCCTGTTTGGTATTTACAGTAAGGACAGCGGCAGCATTGTTTTTCAGGGTAAAGAGGTTAATTTCCAGAGCGCGAAAGAGGCGCTGGAAAATGGCGTATCCATGGTGCATCAGGAATTAAACCTGGTGCTGCAGCGTTCGGTAATGGACAACATGTGGCTGGGGCGTTATCCGCGCAAAGGCATATTTGTCGATCACGATAAAATGTATCGCGATACCAAGGCCATTTTTGATGAGCTGGATATTGATATCGATCCGCGCGACAAAGTAGCGCTGCTTTCCGTTTCGCAAATGCAGATGGTGGAAATTGCCAAAGCATTTTCCTATGACGCTAAAATCGTGATTATGGATGAGCCTACCTCTTCTCTGACTGAGAAAGAAGTTAATCATCTGTTTACCATTATTCGTAAGCTAAAAGATCGTGGCTGCGGCATTGTTTATATCTCACATAAGATGGAAGAAATATTTCAGCTTTGCGATGAAATTACCATTCTGCGCGACGGCCAGTGGATCAATACCCAGCCGCTGGAAGGGCTGGATATGGATAAGATCATCGCCATGATGGTAGGACGCTCTCTGAATCAGCGTTTCCCCGATAAAACCAACGTGCCGGGCGAAGTGATTCTGGAAGTGCGCAATCTGACCTCGCTACGTCAGCCTTCGATCCGTGATGTTTCCTTCGATCTGCATAAAGGGGAGATCCTTGGCATTGCCGGTCTGGTGGGCGCCAAGCGTACCGATATCGTAGAGACGCTGTTTGGCATTCGCGAAAAGTCGGGCGGCACCATTAAGCTGCACGGCAAGGCGATCAATAATCACAGCGCCAATGAGGCGATTAACCACGGCTTTGCGCTGGTTACCGAAGAGCGTCGATCCACCGGGATTTACGCCTACCTGGATATTGGCTTTAACTCGTTAATTTCTAATATTCGTCAGTATAAAAACCGCTTCGGCCTGCTGGATAACAGCCGTATGAAAAGCGATACCCAGTGGGTGATTGATTCCATGCGGGTAAAAACGCCGGGACATCATACCTCAATAGGCTCGCTTTCCGGTGGTAACCAGCAGAAAGTGATTATTGGCCGCTGGCTGCTTACCCAGCCGGAAATATTAATGCTGGATGAACCAACGCGCGGCATAGACGTTGGCGCAAAGTTTGAAATTTATCAGCTTATTTCCGAGCTGGCGAAGAAAGATAAAGGCATCATTATTATCTCTTCTGAAATGCCGGAGCTGTTGGGAATTACTGACCGGATCCTGGTAATGAGTAACGGTCTCGTTGCCGGTATTGTCGAAACCAAAAATACCACGCAGAACGAAATATTACGTTTAGCGTCGTTACACCTTTAATGATGTAAGGGCTGTTACCATGAAAGCTACAACTAAAAAGAATGCGCTGACCTGGTTAAAAGAGGGCGGCATTTATATGGTATTGCTGGTGCTGCTGGCAATTATTATCTTCCAGGATCCCACTTTTCTCAGCTTAATGAACCTGAGTAATATTCTGACTCAGTCTTCGGTGCGTATTATTATCGCGCTGGGCGTGGCTGGATTGATTGTTACCCAGGGCACTGACCTTTCCGCCGGACGACAGGTTGGGCTGGCGGCGGTGGTAGCGGCAACGCTGCTGCAGTCGATGGAAAACGCCAATAAAGTGTTCCCTGACATGGCTACCTTACCGATCCCGCTGGTGATTCTGGTGGTCTGTGTGGTGGGCGGCCTGATTGGTCTGGTTAACGGCATCATTATCGCTTATCTGAAAGTGACGCCGTTTATCACCACGCTGGGCACCATGATTATCGTCTACGGCATTAACTCGCTCTATTACGATTACGTGGGCGCTTCGCCGATTGCCGGGTTTGATGCGAGCTTCTCTACCTTTACCCAGGGCTTCCTGCGTTTTGGCGATTTTAAACTCTCCTACATTACCTTCTACGCCATTATCGCTATTGTGTTTGTCTGGATCCTGTGGAACAAAACGCGCTTCGGCAAAAACATTTTTGCCATTGGCGGCAACCCGGAAGCGGCAAGAGTTTCCGGCGTTAACGTTCCTCTTAACCTGATCCTGATTTATGCGCTGTCCGGCGTGTTCTATGCCTTCGGCGGGTTGCTGGAAGCGGGCCGTATCGGCAGCGCCACCAACAACCTTGGCTTTATGTACGAACTGGATGCCATCGCGGCGTGCGTGGTGGGCGGCGTCTCCTTTGCCGGCGGCGTCGGTACCGTAGCGGGCGTGGTGACCGGGGTACTGATCTTTACCGTTATCAACTACGGTCTGACCTATATCGGCGTTAACCCTTACTGGCAGTACATTATCAAGGGCGGCATTATCATTTTCGCCGTGGCGCTCGACTCACTGAAATATTCGCGTAAAAAATAAGCACCAAGGCGGCGGTGAAAACCGCCGCCTGTGATGTTATAGGTTAATTTTATTCACCTGATACCATCTTTATAGCCATTAGCAATCAGCGGAATACAAGCAACTGGCTTTTTTTGAACATGCTATTGCCTGGAGAAAGATAAGTAATAAGCATTAATGTGATTAAATAAAACACATTAAAACGGCGATGTTTTAATTTAATTAAATAATTAAAGCCACGCTGGAAACAATTTGTATATTTTTAGTGAGAGTAAGTTTTTATTCCGTTTGCCAGAATAGGCGGCACATACTTGTGCTACGGTACTCCCCCTAAATGAAGTGGTTCACAAAAAGCGCGGTTTTGTTTTCATGCAAAACGTCTCTCGCCGCGTTTCTGGCTTTATCGATTGCGCTTCTCCTTAACTTTGAAAAACCTGCCTGGGCAGTAACAACGGTTTTTGTTACTTCGCAGTTATATGCCGCTTCCACGCTGTCAAAATCGGTGTTTCGCCTGTTGGGAACGCTGCTTGGCGGTTTCTTTATTTTATTGATTTATCCCGAAACGGTGCAGTCACCGCTGTTTTTCAGCTTTAGCGTTTCGTTATGGGTGTCCGTTTGTCTCTATCTGTCGCTGAAAGATCGTACGCCTAAAAGCTATATTTTTATGCTGGGTGGATACAGCGCGGCTATCATGGGATTTCCTGATGTCAGCTCGCCCTATGCCATTACCGGGACGGTGATTTCACGCCTTGAAGAGATTACGTTGGGCATCGTCTGTAGCTCGCTGATTCACCGACTGATACTGCCTGTTCCCATGCATCATCTGCTAAGCCAGAGCGTAAACAACTGGTATAAAACGGCACAGAAACTCTGTAATGATTTAATTGCCCATACCTCAGGACGCCGTTCGCCTGAGCGGGAAGATATCCTGATTGGCATGGCGAACTATCCACTGAATGTTGAAACGCTTCTCACCCACTGTATCTATGATGGCGAGGCCGCGCGCAACGTGATCAGGCTGGTCAGCGTACAGTACAAGCATTTAACCTGGCTGTTGCCAACGCTGACCGCGATTGAAACCCGGCTCACGCTGCTGGCCGAACTGAAAATCCCGTTTCCGCCGTGCGTGACGCATGTTTTTCAACACTTCCTCTTATGGCTTAATTTTGATGTTTCCCGCAATACGGCAGTGATACAGCACCTGCTTGCGGAATGTCAGACTTCCCTGCAACAAGCGTGGCGTGAAGGAAACATCAGCACGGAGGAGATTTTACTCTTTACCGGGCTACTGGAGCGGCTGGGGAATTTTGTCCGCATTGATGACGCCTGGCACAATGTGACCGCCCGTGCAGCGGATCTCTACAGCAGCAGCGATGCCGTTTTGTCTAAAAGCAGCACGAATATGCGGCATACCGACCAGCGCCTGTTGCTGCTTTCGGCCGTAACCGCGTTTATGGCGACCTTTCTTTCCTCGCTGTTCTGGATAGGCAGCGGCTGGGCTGACGGAGCGAATGCGCCACTGATGGCAGCAATCACCAGCTCTTTTTTTGCCAGCATCGATTCTCCGGTCACGCCCATGCGGCTGTTTATTAAAGGCGTGGTAATTGCGCTGCTGATCAGTCTGTTTTATATCGCGGTGCTGATACCGCAGGCCAATACGTTACAGGCGCTGATCATCTGCCTGTTTCCCGGACTGTTCGTGCTGGGTCTGGTACTGGCCCGGCCTGCCACCAATTTGATAGGGCTGAGCGTGGCCATTCAGCTGCCCGGCTTTATTGGGCTTAGCCATCACTATGTGCCCAATTTGATTGCGACGCTGAATGCCGGTATTTCTACTCTGGCCGGTATCATCATTGCCGTGGCGCTTTCTGCCATTATCAGAAACAGGCGGCCTTCCTGGATCGCCCGGCGCGCGTTTTCCATGGGAATAAGGGATCTGCTGGGGTTCATTAAAGCGGTGGAAAGGAACTCTTCTTCTCTGCTGATGCGGCAGCATTTTATTATCCGCATGCTCGACCGGGTCAATATCATTCTGCCGCGCAGACAGCTCGATCCTGATGCTGAGCTAAGTGCGGCAGGCGATCTGATCGCTGAAACCTGGATTGGCGCTAACTGCTATGACTTTTACGCGCGCTATCACACGGAGCTGCAACAGCATCGGATTGACAGCAGCCAGATGTTTCACGAGCTGAGCCTCTATCTGCGGCGCAAAATAAAGGCGTTACAGACCCAGCCGCATCAGGATTTACTGAATGAACTGAATCAGTTACTGAAAAAGCTGGAGACGCTTTCGCTTACCTGCCCGGCGACCTTTGCGGCCATGGTGCATCTGTTCAATATCCGCGTCTCGCTTTATCCGCAGCAGCGCTGGCTCTGAGTCTCATTCGCTGCTCAATAGCAAGGCGGCGTTATAAGAGGCGACAGAGAAGCCGCTACTTCTTCTGTCGCTTTTGCTCCAGCTCCAGCAGCTGTTCCGGCGTCACCGCCGGATAGCTCTGCGCATCCTGCGGCACTTCATGCACCGCCGGGATTGGGACCAGCGGGCCAAGAAAACGCGGCTCACGCTTCATAATATAGAGATCGGCCAGCGCGCCAAGACGGGCGGCCACTTCACGCGCGCGAACCGTTAACATATTTTTCGGCGAGGGCACCGCGTAGCACTGCGCCTGGATGCCCATATGCAGCGCGATAAACAGCGCACGTTCGCAGTGGAAGCGTTGGGTAATAATAATAAAATCGTTGGTATCAAACACTTTGCGGGTGCGCACAATCGAATCGAGAGTACGAAATCCGGCATAATCCAGTACGATATCGCCAGGATTGACGCCAGCGGCGATCAGATCGCGACGCATGGTCATCGGCTCGTTGTAGCTCTGCTGCGCGTTATCGCCGCTGAGCAGCAGATAGTTAACCTTGCCGCTGTTATAGGCATTGATTGCGCCCCGGATGCGGTAGTAGTAGTACTGGTTCTGTACGCCGGTACGATAATATTTGGCGGTGCCCAGCACCACACCCACCTGACGATGCGGCAACGAGGTCAGATCTTCATAAATCCACGGGGCCGTTTTCCATGCAATCCAGCGATCGAGGCCGAGCGCGGTCAGGATCATCAACAGCAGGATGATAATCAGACCATATGTCATGCGTTTCAACATGTTCGGCATTGCTCAGGATGGGGCGGAAAGAATGTCTCAAGGCTACTTGAGGCGTTAACGTGAAGCAAGCGCGCGCCGGTCGGGCGCGGCTTTTTTAAACAATCTCCGCCGTTGCTCGGGTGGAGAGGGTGTCGCTTAAATCGAGGTGCGACGATAGTTACGATACTGCGGCATCCAGAAATTATTGGCAATCGCCCGGGAGAGCACATCTTCCGAGGTGACAACCGCCACGCCCGCCAGCTGCGCCGCCTTGCCTACCGCCATCGCGATCACTTTGGATACGCCCTGAATATCTTTGATTTCCGGCAGCACCGGCCCTTCGCCTTCATTTACCAGCGGCGAGCAGTCTGCCAGCGCGCGGCTGGCCGCCATCAGCATGCTGTCGGTTACGCGCGTTGCGCCAGAGGCGATCACGCCCAAACCTATGCCCGGGAAAATATAGGAGTTGTTGCACTGGGCAATAGGATAGGTTTTGCCCTGCCAGGTTACCGGCGCAAATGGGCTGCCGGTCGCAACCAGCGCCGCGCCATCGGTCCAGCTGAGCAGGTCGGCTGGCGTGGCTTCTACCCGGGAGGTTGGGTTAGAAAGGGGCATCACGATCGGACGCGCGCAATGTTTATGCATCTCGCGGATAATTTCTTCGCTGAACAGACCCGGCTGGCCCGATACGCCAATCAAAATATCTGGTTTGGCATTGCGCACTACATCCATCAGCGAGATGGCGTCGCTGGGCAGATTCCAGTCGCTAAGGTTTTCGCTTTTCTGTACCAGCTTGCTCTGGAAGCTGAGCAGGTTAGGCAACTTATCGGTCAGCAGGCCAAAGCGGTCCACCATAAAGACTTTGGCGCGCGCTTCTTCATCGCTCAAACCTTCCGATTTCATCTGGGCGATAATCTGTTCGGCGATGCCGCAACCTGCGGAACCTGCGCCGAGGAATACCACGTTTTGATCGCGCAGGCGATTGCCCGCAGCACGGCTGGCGGCGATCAGTGTGCCAAGCGTTACTGCGGCGGTGCCCTGAATATCATCGTTGAAACAGCAAAGCTGATCGCGATAGCGCTCCAGCAACGGCATTGCGTTCTTCTGGGCGAAATCTTCAAACTGCAGCAGCACGTTCGGCCAGCGGCTGCGCACCGCCTGAATAAATTCATCGACAAAGCGGTCATACTCTTCGCCGGTAATACGCGGATGACGCCAGCCCATATAGAGCGGATCGTTCAGCAACTGCTGATTATTGGTGCCGACATCCAGCACCACCGGCAGGGTGTAAGCCGGGCTGATGCCGCCGCAGGCGGTATAGAGCGACAGTTTACCGATCGGAATGCCCATGCCACCGATACCCTGATCGCCAAGACCCAGAATACGTTCGCCGTCGGTGACCACGATCACCTTCACATTCTGTTTGGTGGCGTTCTGCAGCATATCTTCAATGCTGGCGCGATTGGGGTAGGAGATAAACAGCCCGCGCGCGCGACGGTAGATCTCGGAGAAATGCTCGCAGGCAGCCCCTACCGTCGGGGTATAAATAATCGGCATCATCTCTTCCAGATGATTGTCGAGCAGGCGATAGAACAGCGTTTCGTTAGTGTCCTGAATGTTGCGCAGGTAGACGTGCTTATCGTTATTGTTTTTAAAATCCTGAAACTGACGCCAGGCACGCTCCGCCTGTTCCTCAATGGTTTCCACTGTTTCCGGCAGCAGGCCGTTAAGGTTAAAGTCGTTGCGCTCTTCAATGGTAAAGGCGCTGCCTTTGTTGAGTAGTGGAAATTCCAGCAGAATGGGACCAGCGTAGGGAATATAAAGCGGACGTTTACTCTCGTAATCGAGTTCCATGCAGTGTTTGCTCCGGTTACAGGCACGTTCTCTTTGGGGAAGTGGCCCGTGTTTTTATCACGATAAGGGGTGCCACGATCCTAAGAAAATTCTCGCAGAAGTACAGCTTTTGTTAACTTTCGATAACAAAAGCTGACACTTTGCGCCAGGCGTTACGCTTTTTTTAGCGTAACGGTATGAAGCGTACCGCAGCCCAGCGCCTGAAGGGTGGCGGCGGTGGCGGGCTGCTGCTGCAATTGCGCATCGGGCAGTTCCGCCAGTACGGCGCGGACGATCTGCTGGCAGCTTTCGCCATGCATATTCAGCAGGATCAGCGCCGCCTGTAGCGGAGGCAGGCTGGGGTTAAAGGCCGCATTTTCAATATATCCGCCGTGATAAATTGCGCCGCTGGCGCTTTCCAGCGCAATGCCGCTATGCGCCTGGCTGTAGGGGGCATGGCTGCGGTTGGCCGCCGCGATGGCCGCCTGAGCCAGCGCATCTCCTGTGGGCGCATAGCCGTGATCAACCTCATCCATCACCAGGGTGGAGATATGCAGATCTCGTGGGCCAAAGGAGTCCGGCAGATAGTCGCCCAGCGTCGCCACCGGGCGGCCAGGTAAACTGATACGCAGCGCCGTGCCGCTGTTCAGTTCGTTCATAAACTGGCGGCAGTGGCCGCAGGGCGTGTAGTTGACCGTGATCGTTTGCAGGCCGCTTTCGCCACGTAGCCAGGCGTGGGTTACCGCGCTCTGCTCCGCATGCACCGTCTGCTGCATAGTGGCACCGGCAAATTCCATATTGGCACCAAAATACCAGTGCCCGCTGTTGCCGCGCGCAACGGCGCCGACGTTAAAGTGCGACAGCGGCGTAACGGCGCAGGCAGCAGCCAGCGGCAGCAGCGCCAGTGCTAAAGCGTCTGCATCCATGCCGCTCCGCTGACATAAAGAATCGACCTGGTCGGGTGTTAAAAAGGCGGCAAAATCTTCAGCGTCAAGGATGGGAAGAAGGGCGGTCTGAATTTCAGCCGCTAAGTCGGCAAAGGCCGGACGAAAACGTGGATGCATTGCATGCCTCTTATAAAAGGGATATCCCAAAATTGTAAAGCACCGACAACGGGTTATATGTGATCTGTGTCGCTACGGCAATGCAATGTATGAAATGAAATTACAATTTGCGCGATCTCTCGCAACTTTTAGCCAAAAAGGACGAGCAACACAGGAAAAAGAAACGGTGCCAGCAACGAGGTAATGATGCCGCAGATTACCAGCGCCAGCGAACTGAATGCCCCTTCCTGATAGTCCATTTCGGCGCAGCGTGCCGTGCCAAGCGCATGCGACGCGTTGCCGATCGCCAGTCCGCGTGAGGCTTTGGTTTTAATTCGCATCAGGTTAAGCAGCATGTGGCCAAATACCGCGCCCAGTACGCCTGCAATCAGTACACAGATAGCACTAATCGCCGGAATGCCATGCAGTGAGGCGGAAACTGCCATCGCAATCGGCGTGGTGACCGATTTCGGCATAATGGTGGCGGCAATTTCCGGCGTTGCGCCAAGCCACAGGGCGATAGCGGTGCCGGAGACCATGGCGGTAATGCTGCCGATAAAACAGACGCCGATAATCGATTTCCAGCGGGCGCGAATTTGATGGATTTGCTCATAGAGCGGCAGGGCCAGCGCGACCACGGAAGGCTGCAACAGACTATTCAGGATCTCGCTGCCCTGGAAGTAGCGCGCGTAGGGCATATTGATCAGCAACAGCAGGGGAATGATCACCGCCATTGAGATCAGCAGCGGATTAAACAGGGAAATTTTTACCCGCGCCGCCAGCCAGCGGGCAGAAAAAAACACCGCCAGGGTCAGCGGCAGCGACCACCACATATCACTCATTTTTATTTTCCCCCACGATGGGCTTGCTGTGCAGGCGATGCGAGCTGTAGCCGACGACCATTAATACCAGCAGGGTGCTGAGCACACAGGAAACCATAATCGGGCCGAACTGAGCGGTGAGGATATCGGTGTAGTTCATCACGCCGACGCTGATCGGTACAAACAGCAGTGCCATGTAACGGATGATCAGATAACAGCCAGGCTTCACCCATTTTACCGGGACAATCTGAAATCCCAGCAGCAAAAAGAGGATCAGCATGCCGATGATACTGCCGGGGATCACGATAGGCAGCAGGGATGAAATACCGATACCGGCATAGAGACAGAGATAAATAATGATGAAGGCGCGCAGATAGCGCCAGCAGGCAGACAGCACAACTGACATGGCAGACTCCTGTGGTTAGCGCTGATAATCATACGCTGAAACCCCTTTTCGTGCTACCGGTCACGTTTATCTGTAAGAGCGATGAAGGAGTAAAGCGGCCTGCGGCATAACATCCGCAGGCCAGGCTGTCAGGGGGCGTCTTTACCATTGGCCGGAACGTCCGCCGCCGGCACCGGACCCGGTTTTAACGCTCCCCATCAAGGAGTTTTATTTTACCGGCATGCCCGGCTGAGCGCCGTCCGCGCCAAGAATAAACAGATCTTTACCACCCGGGCCTGCCGACAGCACCATGCCTTCCGATACGCCAAAGCGCATTTTACGCGGGGCCAGGTTAGCCACGATAATGGTATGACGCCCCACCAGCACCGACGGATCCGGGTAAGCGGCGCGAATACCGGAGAAGATCTGGCGCATTTCACCACCCACATCCAGCTCCAGACGCAGCAGCTTATCGGAACCTTCAACCAGCTCGGCGGTTTTAATCAACGCCACGCGCATATCCACTTTGGCAAAATCGTCGATGGTAATGGTGTCAGCGATGGGATCGTCCGCCAGCGGGCCGGAGACCGCTGGTTTTGCGGCGGCAGCGGCATCTTCTTTTGATGCTTCGATCAGCGCGTTTACCTTCGGCATTTCGATACGGCTGTAAAGGGCTTTAAACGTGGCAACCTCATGATCCAGCAGCGGCGTAGCGATCGCATCCCACTGCAGTTCAGTTTTCAGGAAGCTTTCCGCGCGCTCACTTAACGATGGCAGTACCGGCTTCAGCCAGGTCATCAGCACGCGGAACAGATTAATGCCCATGGTGCAGATCGCCTGCAGATCGGCATCGCGGCCTTCCTGCTTCGCCACCACCCACGGTGCCTGTTCATCAACATAGCGGTTAGCCACGTCCGCCAGCGCCATGATTTCACGGATCGCTCGGCCATATTCGCGGCTGAGCCAGGCATCGCCAATGCTGTCAGCGGCATCGGTAAAGGTCTTATACAGCGCCGGATCTGCCAGATGGTCTGCCAGCTTGCCGCCGAAACGTTTGGCGATAAAGCCAGCGTTGCGTGAAGCCAGGTTAACCACTTTATTGACGATATCGGCATTAACGCGCTGGACAAAATCCTCCAGGTTAAGGTCAATATCATCGATGCGTGAAGAGAGCTTGGCCGCATAGTAATAGCGCAGGCTGTCGGCATCCAGATGCTCAAGCCAGGTGCTGGCCTTGATAAAGGTGCCGCGCGATTTAGACATCTTGGCGCCGTTTACCGTCACGTAGCCATGAACAAACAGGTTGTTCGGCTTACGGAAATTGCTGCCTTCCAGCATGGCTGGCCAGAACAGGCTGTGGAAGTAAACAATATCCTTACCGATAAAGTGATACAGCTCGGTAGTGGAGTCTTTCTGCCAGTATTCGTCAAAGTTCAGATCGCCACGCTTATCGCACAGGTTCCTGAACGAGCCCATATAGCCGATCGGCGCATCCAGCCAGACATAAAAATATTTACCCGGCGCGCCCGGGATCTCAAAGCCGAAATAGGGCGCATCGCGGGAGATATCCCACTGTTGCAGACCCGATTCAAACCACTCCTGCATTTTATTTGCTACCTGCTCCTGCAACGCGCCGGAGCGAGTCCAGGCCTGCAGCATTTCGCTGAAGGAGGGCAGATCGAAGAAGAAATGCTCAGAATCACGCATCACCGGCGTCGCGCCGGAAATCACCGATTTCGGATCGATCAGCTCGGTCGGGCTATAGGTTGCGCCGCACACTTCGCAGTTATCACCATACTGGTCGGCCGATTTACATTTCGGGCAGGTGCCTTTTACAAAGCGATCCGGCAGAAACATGCCTTTTTCCGGATCGAATAACTGCGAAATAGTACGATTTTTAATAAACCCGTTCTCTTTCAGACGGGTATAAATCAGCTCCGACAGCTCGCGGTTCTCATCGCTGTGCGTGGAGTGATAGTTGTCGTAGCTGATGTTAAAGCCAGCGAAATCTTTCTGATGCGCCTGACTCATCTCAGCAATCATCTGCTCAGGCGTAATTCCCATCTGCTGTGCTTTCAGCATAATCGGGGTGCCGTGCGCGTCGTCGGCACAAATGAACCAAACCTGATTGCCGCGCATTCGCTGGTAACGGACCCAAATATCAGCCTGAATGTGCTCCAGCATATGGCCGAGATGGATAGGGCCATTAGCGTACGGCAGAGCGCACGTTACCATTATTTTTTTCGCGACTTGAGTCATAGCGGGACTTATTTCTTCTGGTTAAAAAGGGCTTTAGATGGTAACCGAAAGCCCGACCTGACGTAAACAAAGGGATTTCGCGCGCTGTCAGGCAAATACGATTTGTACGGGCTTCTGGTATGCTTAGAAACATCAACTTATGCCCGGAAAAGGCTGGTTGTCGAAACAGGCGACCAGCCCGGACATAAAACAACCCGAACACAAGGAGAAGGGATGAGTTCACACTCCCAGAGGGCCTTAGCGCCCGACACGCTGCGCGCCATGACCGCAGGCGTATTAAAAACCTTTACCCATCCGACGCTGAAGCATAACCTCACCGCGCTGAAAGCGCTGAACCATGTCGCGTTGATGGACAACAAGCTGCATATTGAAATCAAAATGCCCTTTGCCTGGGGCAGCGGTTTTGAAGCGTTACAGGAGCAAACCAGCGCCGATCTGCTGCGTATTACCGGCGCGCAGGCGATCGACTGGCGTTTAAGCCATGATGTCGCCACTCTGAAGCGGGTAAAAAACCAGCCGGGCGTTAACGGTGTGAAAAATATTATTGCCGTTAGCTCAGGTAAAGGCGGCGTAGGCAAATCCAGTACCGCAGTAAACATGGCGCTGGCGCTGGCGGCGGAAGGCGCACGCGTCGGTCTTCTGGATGCTGATATTTACGGCCCATCGGTGCCGACCATGCTGGGCACCGAAGATCAGCGTCCCTCTTCACCGGACGGCAAGCATATGGCACCGATTATGGTGCATGGCCTGGCCACCAACTCAATCGGCTATCTGGTTACCGAAGATAACGCGATGGTATGGCGCGGCCCGATGGCCAGCAAAGCGCTGATGCAGCTGCTTAATGAAACCCTGTGGCCAGATCTGGATTACCTGGTGCTGGATATGCCGCCGGGCACTGGCGATATTCAACTGACGCTGGCGCAAAACGTGCCGGTGACCGGCGCGGTAGTGGTAACGACGCCGCAGGATGTGGCATTGATCGATGCCCGCAAAGGGATTGTGATGTTTGAAAAGGTTGACGTGCCGGTGCTGGGCGTGGTGGAAAATATGAGCATGCATATTTGCAGCAACTGCGGCCATCATGAAGCGATTTTTGGCAGCGGCGGAGCAGAGATGCTGGCGGAAAAATATCATACCCGCCTGCTGGGCCAGCTGCCGCTGCATATTACGCTGCGTGAAGATCTTGATGCCGGTCAGCCCACAGTGATCCGCCGACCGGAGAGTGAATTTGCCGAGATCTATCGTCAACTGGCGGGCGCGGTGGCAGCTGAGCTTTACTGGCAGGGAGAGGTTATCCCTGGCGACATCGCTTTCCGCGCCCTGTAACCGTTACAGCGCCTGGAGATAGAGTTCCCGTACCTGCTCACGCGTGGCAGGGCGGGGATTCGCGGGCGCGCAGGGATCGGCCAGCGCTTTATCCAGCCAGCCTTCGATATCGTTTTCATTAATGCCCAGCTGGCGGAAGCCGGAAGGGATGCCAACCTGTGCTGCCAGCTGGCGCAGCGCCTGAATCGCGGCATGGCTGGCAGCCTCATCGTCCATAGCGGAAGTATCGACCCCCAGCGCAACGGCAATACGGGCGAAACGGGCCACGCTGGCGGAGCGGTTAAAGGCCGCCACTACCGGCAGTAAAATTGCGTTGCAGACGCCATGCGGAAGATTGTGAGTAGCGCCCGGCTGATGGGCCAGCGCATGCACCAGACCCAATCCGGCGCTGTTAAAAGCCATGCCTGCCAGATACTGCGCGCAGGCCATCATTTCGCGCGCCTCGCGATTGTCTCCTTCCTCAACTGCGATCGGCAGCCAGCGGCGGATAAGAGCCATCGCTTCCAGCGCTGAAGGATCGGTGAGAACATGCGCACCCAGCGAAACATAGGCTTCCAGCGCATGCGTCAGCGCATCCATACCGGTTGCAGCGGTGACATCAGGCGGAATGCCCAGCATCACCGCCGGATCGTCAACGGCAATATCAGGGATCAGGTGAGTATCGATAATAACCTGCTTAATTTGACGATCGCTGTCGGTGATCACCGCATTGCTGGTGGCTTCGGCGGCGGTACCGGCGGTGGTATTAATCGCCACCAATGGCACGCCGGGCTGACGCACTTTGCCAACGCCCGCGTAATCCACCGCGCGGCCCGGATTGGCGGTGAGAATTTTAATGGCTTTGGCGGTATCAATCGGGCTGCCGCCGCCAAAGGCGATCAGAAAATCGCACTGCTGCTCACGAAAGGCGGCAATACCGGCCTGCACCTGTTGTTCTGTGGGATTGGGCGCGACGCCGGTAAACAGCGCATAAGGAATCGCCTGTTGATCCAGGCTTTGGGTCAGGCTGCGGGTTAAACCCAGCTGCGCCAGCTGCGCGTCGGTCACAATCAGCGCCTTGCCCCAGTTTTTTTGCGTCAGCAGGCGCGCCATATCGGCAATCGCTTCATAGCCATGCAGGCTGATGCCCGGTAATGCCAGTTGAAAACTCATGTTTATCTCCATCAAGATCTGAAACCTGCCTGCGCCGGAACCCGCAGCGCAATCGGCAGCCTGAAAATGCGTCTTTCGATTGATAGAGATAAAACTAACGAAGCAAGTCGGGGGAAACCTTTCCGTTACGGTCACCGGCTCAGGCAATCTGGCACTGGCAGTAAGAAACGATGCTGAGAGTTCACGCTTTTAGGGGGTTAAATAAAATAATCAAATATTATCAATAGGTTAAATTATGCCTGCTGTTGTGCGTAGCGCAGTCGGGTCGCTTTACGATAGTGCATCAGCAGGTAGCGTCCATGTTCGCTTTCCCCCTCAGAAACGATTTGCCAGCCATGATGCAGATAAAATTGCTGGGCCGATTTATTTTCCAGCAGGCACTTTAGTGCGCCGGTAGAGGTAAAGCGCGCCTGAATTGCCTGGAGCAGCGCACTACCGACGCCGCGTCCCTGATACTGGGGATCGATAAACAGGCTATGCAGAAAATTGTCATTTTCCAGCCAGGCAGCAAAACCCAGCCGGTGCCCTTCCTCTTCGGCAACCAGCACCTTTTCGCCTAACACCACCTGGTCAAAATCTTCCAACTGCCAGCCCTCGGGATCAAGCCATGTCCAGTTTGCTTTACGCGAGGCAAGAAACAGCGTGCGCAAAAAAGGGCGGTCAGCTTCGGTAAAAGGTCGTATATGCATGCGTTCTCCTTATGCACCGTGCGAGATCAACAGATGTTAATAAAATTAGCATGATTAATGGCGGGTGGATGAAGCGGGGGGGAAGAAAGGCTTGTATCAGGTAAAACCGCCCCGGCTTCGGGGCGGCAGCGCAAACACCAATCAGACCACGCCGGACGGCATGGCGTGCGCTGTGTTGGGAGGCGCATCGCCCTGATACTTTTCAATCTCCAGCAGTGCCATATGGCCACAGTTGCCCTGCGCCAGCATAGAGGTACCGATATCAACGGTGAGGCAGTTTACGTTGCCGTTGCGACACAGCGTACCGGGCTGGGCGGGCTCGGCGGGATCGTACCAGGCACCTTCGCTGATACGCACCACGCCAGGACGGATATCTTCGGTAACCAGTGCGCCGACCAGAATCTGCCCGCGCGCGTTAAAGGCGCGCACCAGATCGCCGCTGCGAATTCCGCGCCGCGCGGCATCCTGCGGATTGATAAGGATCTCCTCGCGATTGGCAACCGCGTGCTTCTTGCGCAGCGGGGTATTATCCAGCTGTGAATGGAGCCGCAGGGCCGGATGCGCTGTGTTAAGCGACAGCGGCCAGCGTTCAGCCAGCGGGCTACCGTGCCACTCCTGCGGCGGTAGCCAGCCCGGTAGTCCCGGACAATCCGCGTACTGCATCGCAGCGATGCGCTGTGAGAAAATTTCAATCTTGCCGGAAGGCGTACCCAGCGGATTAAGCAGCGGGTCGGCGCGAAAATCGGCGAAGCGTACCCACTGTTTGTTAGCTTCAGGAACAGGAAAACGGATATAGCTGTTTGACTGCCAGAACATATCAAAAGGCGGCAGCGCCACGCCAGCAGTACGCGCCTGGCCTTTCATATTATCGTACATCGATTTCAGCCACAGCATCTCGTCCCGGCCTTCGGTAAAGGCCTGCTCCACGCCGAGGCGCGCCGCGATCGCCCGAAATATATCGAAGTCATTGCGAGCCTGATGCTGTGGCGCAACGCACTGGCACATCGGGAAAACATACAGCTGGGAGTAGTCGCCGCCCATATCGAGATCGTTGCGTTCATAGCTGGTGGTGCAGGGCAACACAATATCAGCGTGCCTGGCGGTCGCGGTCCAGTAAGGCTCCTGCACCACAATGGTTTCCGGCCGCCGCCACGCCTGCAGCAGATTATTGGTATCCTGATGATGATGAAAAGGGTTGCCGCCAGCAACATAGACCATTTTTACATCCGGATACGTCACCTGACGGCCGTTAAAATCAATTGTCTTGCCGGGGTTCGCCAGACAGTCGGCGATGCGTGCCACCGGAATCGGTGCGGGGGCGTTTTTGGGCGCGTCACCTGCGCTGATGCCGGAAATAATGCCGCCGCGCGCCGTGGGGCTGCCGCCGGAAGAGTAGTGATAGCTAAAGCCGAAGCCGCCGCCGGGCAGGCCAATCTGACCCAGCATCGCAGCCAGAGTAACCAGCAGCCAGTGCGGCTGTTCGCCATGGTGCTGACGCTGAATGCCCCAGCCAGCCATGATCATGGTGCGCTTTTGCGCCATATCACGCGCCAGCTGGCGGATGGTTTCCGCTTCAACGCCGCAGATTGTGCTGGCCCATTGCGCATTTTTCACCACCCCGTCATCTTCACCCAGCAGACTGGCGCGGAAGCGATCGAATCCCACGGTGTAACGTTTCAGGAAGGCCTCATCATGCAGCTGTTCGCTGAGCAAAGTATGGGCAATGCCCAGCATCATTGCGCTATCGGTATAGGCATGCGGCGCGATCCACTCGGCATTCAGCGTTTTTGCCCCTGGCTGGCGAATCGGATCGATGGCGATCGTCCTGACGCCTTTTTTCGCCAGTTGGGCAAAGCCCTCCAGACCCATATGATCCGGCACGTTCCAGCTGTTTTTCAGCGTGGTTTGAGGATTACAGCCCCACAAAATCACCAGCTCGCTATGCTCCAGCACGTTGGGCCAGCTGGTTTGCTGCTCGTAAACCTCCATAGAGCCGACCACGTGCGACATAATTACCTGGGCTGCGCCGGTGGAGTAGTCGCCGCTGTAGCTGAGAAAGCCGCCGCACAGGTTCATTAAACGCTGTAGCAGGGCGCGGCAGTTGTGCAGCATACCGGTGCTTTTCCAGCCGTAAGAGCCAGCGTAAATAGCGGAAGGGCCGTAATCCTGCTGCAGTCGCTTAATTTCCGTGCTCACCAGCGCGATCGCTTTTTCCCAGCTGACTGCAACCCACTTATCGCGCCCGCGTCGTTCAGGATGGCTGCCAGGTCCGTTTTCCAGCCAGCTTTTACGTACCATGGGTGTTTTGATGCGGTTAGGCGCATAAACCTGCCAGGGCGCCATCGCTATTAGCTCATTTGGCGCCGGATCGTCCGAAACCGGCTGTACGCCAATCATCCGATCATTTTCGATAATCGCTTCGAAAGCGCCCCAGTGCGCGGCGGTAAGGATGCCTTTTTGCGCCGGACGCAGGGCGGTAAACTGTGGCAGTGCCTGACCAATCGCTTTAGCCAGTGCGGTTTTACTGTAACCGAAATGCAGTGCGCTGGTGGCCAGCAGGCCGCTGCCCGCCTGTAAAAAGCGTCGGCGTGACCAGCCGGAGGTGAGATTTTTTTTCATTTTTCACGTCCCTCTCTGTTGTTCATATCGCTGGCGTGCTTCTGCGCATACTGGGTCAGCAGGCGCAGCTGCTCCTGATCCAGCGAGGTGCGCGGTGCCATGCCTTTCATCACGCCAATCCATTGGTTCGCGTTGTAGTGATCCAACGCGGTCAGACCGTGGCAGCCGGTACAGTTGGCGGACATCAGTCCGGCGGCGTACTGCCAGATTTTCTGCTGGTCATCAATCAGGGCTTTTTGCGGCAGCCAGAAGGTAAGCGAAATCTGATTCCACTGCTGGCCGGTTTCGCTGTCGGTCTGCCTGTGCAGCACGACCACCTGCGCGGCGGCACGCTCATCCAGCACCGCGCTCATAATGCGTTTTCCCGGCGCGGCATAGATGGCACCGGGCACATCCTGCTGCTGCCAGCCGTTAAGACGCGCCTGCAGCTGTTCGCCGTTGCGCTCTACCACGGTGATTTCGCTGGAAGGGAACAGGGTGCCGTGAGTCTGGTCAGATTTGGGATCAAGACGGAACGGCTGCGTGGCGACGGCATAGAGGCGTGTCGCCTGAGCCGGGGTATGGGCGGCGGCGTTCAACAGCTGCGTGGCACCGCTGGCATTGCTGGCACGCATGTCCGGCAGAATATGGGCGACGCCGCGATGGCAGTCGATACAGGTTTGACCGTCACGGATGGCGACGGGATGCGCTTTACGCGCCTCCGGGCGCTGAGCCAGCACATCCATCGCATCAAAGCTATGACAGCTACGGCAGGTTGCTGAGTCGTTGGCTTTCATGGTTTTCCAGACCGATTCCGCCATCGTGAGTTTATGGGCGTTATATTTCTCCTCACTATCGATCTTGCCGCTGATTTCGCCGACTACATCCTTTAACGCCCCCATTTTTGTCAGCATATAATCCACCGGCTGGGGCGGAACATGGCAATCAGCGCACCCGGCTCGGATGCCCGCCGGGTTTTGAAAATGAATGCTGCCCTGATATTCCGCCAGCGGACGTTGCATGCTGTGGCATGAAACGCAAAACTCGCTGTCGCTGGTTTTATGCATTATCGTGACGCTGCCGGCTAATACCGCAACACCCACTATCGCTCCCAGCAGCAACAGCCCCATAATTCGCCAGCTTTTAAGCCACGCGAAGCGTAAAAAGCGCCTGTTCCTCGCCATGTAACCTCCTGGTTTATAATTATTTATTTAATGAACGTTGCGTCCGTTAAAAAAACACACCTGTATACCTCTATATGGGTAGTTGCAGGTTGTGCGGTATCAAAAAAGGGTGGTTTCAACGGAATCAATAGTGGAAAGCGTGACGGCGCTGGCGAATGCACAACGCTGCGCATTTTCTTAGTTACAACATACTAAAGGGAGAGATAAACATGCCAGGGGCGGCAGCGGTGATGCCATCATGCAAAAACGTTTGGGCCTGCTGTTCAGGCCCAAACGGTACAAAGGTAATTGATACAGCATTGGCACAGGATACCAAAGGTGTTACTGCCCTAAATCCCGCAGCTTTTTACCAGCCATCAGGTTCTTCTCGATATGTTCCAGCGTGACGTTTTTCGTTTCAGGGATCAGCCAGAAAGTGATCGCGATAAACACCAGATTAAAACCGGTATAGAGCCAGAACGTGCCCGCAGCGCCAATCACATCCAGCAGCGTCAGGAACGTTGCGCCAATGATCATGTTAGCCACCCAGTTAGTGGTGGTAGAGCAGGTGATACCAAAATCACGACATTTCAGCGGCTGAATCTCTGAGCAGAGGATCCAGACCACCGGTGCGGCGCTCATGGCATAACCCGCGATGCACATCATGGTCATTCCCACCGACAGCCAGGAGAGGCCGGGAGTGATATCGCCTTTGCCAGCCTGCATCAGGCAGTAGCCCAGCACCAGCGTGGCAAACGCCATCACCGAAAAGCCAATCTTCAGCACCGGTTTCCTGCCCGCTTTATCCACGGTAAACACTGCAATCAGCGTAGCCAGCATAAAGGTTAATCCAACTACTACCGTCGCCATCATCTGCTGTTGCGTATTGCTGAAGCCCGCCATTTTGAAAATTTGCGGTGCGTAATACATGATGATGTTCATGCCGGTAAATTGCTGCATCGCCTGCAGCAGCATGCCCAGAAACACCGCCCGGCGTACGTTGCTGTTGCGTTTGAACAGCGTCCAGCCGCCCTGTTTCATCTGCAGGCTTTGACGGATCTCATTCAGTTCGGCGCGGGCTTTATCGGAGGTATCGCGCAGCATACGCAACACTTCTTCCGCCTCGATATGTAAGCCTTTCGCCGCCAGCCAGCGCGGGCTGTTTGGCAGGAAAATCACCAGGCCGAATAACAGCACCGCCGGGAGCGCCAGAATACCCAGCATGGCGCGCCAGTTGCCGCTGTAGCTCAGCGCAGTATCGGAAAGAAACGCCAGCAGAATGCCGAAGGTGATCATCAACTGATACATGCTGATCATTTTTCCGCGAATATTTTCGCTGGCCATTTCAGAAAGATAGAGCGGGGCGGTGTAAGAGGCGATGCCTACCGCTACGCCCAACACCACGCGCGCCCCCAGCAGCACTTCAAGGCTATCGGCAAAAGCGGACCCCAGTGAGCCAAGGATAAATAATACTGCGCCTGCCATCAGGCTATATTTGCGCCCCAGACGTGAAGAGACCCAACCGTTACAGATGGCACCCAGCGCCGCGCCGAGCATCATGCTGCTGACCACCCACTCCTGCTGGTGGCTGGTCAGGGAAAAATGGTCGGTAATAAAAGGTAAAGCCCCGGCAATCACGCCGATGTCCAGCCCGAACAGCAGGCCAGCCAGCGCGGCGGAAACAGAGATAAACAGATTCATACGACGCACTTTGCGTCTGTGCATATCATCTATATCTAAATTACTGTTAACGTAAGACATTTACCGCTCCAGATTTATTTACTGCACCATAGGGCAACATACAAAATTCTTTGCGGCGGGCGTGATGTTAAATGGTCCATAGAGATGGATATTCTTGCTGGTGGGGGGAGTTTTGTGATGCAGATCTCGCTCCATGTCACAGATATTTTCTTTTCGTTGCATCAGCTCACAACAATTTTCCACATCGCTCACGAATAACGCAGTCTGGCTTTTTACCCTTTTTTTGATTAGGTTCAGCATTAACTACGGCTGTTTCGTGTTAGCCTGGATAAATGCATCAATAAAAGGCAGAAATGAAGATGAAAATGAAAGCAATATTGCTTAGTGCGCTCTGTATCACGGTATCAGCGTGCGCGCAGCAGCCGAAGAAAGCGGAGGGGCATCCTCAGTTGGAAAGCGTCGCGCCTTATCCGGCTGCGGAAAAAGGCCAGGTCCGGCAGGTCATCTGGCTGCCGCAGCAGCAAAACGAAGAGTTGTATAAAGTAGAACTGCTGATCGGTAAAACGCTGGAAGTAGACTGTAACCAACATCTGATGGGCGCGCAGATAGAGCAGCAGACGCTGAACGGTTGGAGTTACAACTATTATGTGGTTAAAAACCTGACCCCTCCGGCCTCTACGCGGATGGCCTGTATCAATAGCAGCAAACATCAGGCATTTGTTACCGCCAATATCGGCGCCCACAGCCTGCAACGCTATAACAGCAAGCTACCGATTGTGGTTTATACGCCAGCCGACGTTCAGGTGAAATATCGCCTGTGGCAGGCGGATAGCGCCGTCAGCGACGCGGTTACGCAATAATCAGGTTTGGCGGTGAGCGATCGGCACGCCGCCCTGACAATGGGGTGAATATGAAAAAAAGTATCATGCTGCTGACTGCACTGGCGGTAACAGGGTGCAGCCACCAATCAGTGCCGCAGAAGGGGCAACCGCTGATTGGCATGCCAAATCCCGCCTCGGCTTACTGCATTAAGCAGGGGGGCACGCTGGAAAGGGTGCAAACCGCAGAAGGCGAGAAGAGCTATTGTCGTTTACCGGGCGGCGAGCGCATTGAAGAATGGACGCTGTTTCGGCGCGACCATCCGTAACAACAGCGGCAAGGAGGTCTGTGCTGACCCCCTTGCCGCGCTGTTCAAAACGCTTTGCATATTACCCCGCAACGCCGGTTATTTACACTTTCTCAACGCCATCAGAAATTTTCAGTAAATTAGGAATTTTCTTTTACGTATTACCAATCCATGATTACCATTAATTCTTTTTTATCGCTGAATATATGGATTTGTAATGCGTCATGCTCGCCTTCTTCTACCGCTGATTCTGACCCTGGCTGCCTGTAGCAGCAAACCGACGCCGACCCCGCCGCAAAGCGGCAACCCTTTTCTGGGAGAAGGTGGATTTTTACTTAAGCCCGCACACGAAATTCATCCGTTAAGCGGTGATTTTGCCGGTAATCCGGAGACCGAACGCTTTATCGATAAAATGGTGCGGGAGCATGGTTTTAATCGCCAACAGCTGCACGATGTGCTGGCGCAAACAAAACGCCTGGGCTGGGTGCTGCGCCTGATGGATCGCCAGGCGCCGACGCCCGGTTATCAGCCGCCTTCCGGGCCGAACGGCGCATGGATTCGTTACCGCAATAAATTCATTACGCCAGATAACGTACAGAACGGCGTGGTCTTCTGGAATCAGTATCAGGATGCGCTACAGCGCGCGCAGCGGGAATATGGCGTTCCGCCGGAAATCATTGTTGGCATTATTGGTGTGGAAACACGCTGGGGCCGCGTCATGGGTAAAACGCGCATTATCGATGCGCTGGCTACGCTTGCATTTGCCTATCCTCGTCGGGCGGAGTTTTTCAGCAGCGAACTGGAAACCTTTTTGCTGATGGCGCGTAAAGAACAGCAGGATCCGCTCGATCTGCGTGGTTCCTATGCGGGTGCGATGGGCTATGGACAATTTATGCCCTCTTCTGAAAAACAGTATGCGGTCGATTTTAACGGCGACGGACATATCAACCTTTGGGATCCGGTTGATGCCATTGGCAGCGTAGCAAACTATTTCAAACAGCACGGCTGGCAGCCGGGTAAAACCGTTGCGGTACCGGCCAGCGGTCAGGCGCCGGGGCTGGAGAATGGCTTTAAGACCCGCTACAGCCTGTCCAGCCTGGCGGCAGCGGGACTGCGTCCACAAGCCGCTATTAACGGTAATCCGCAGGTGAGCCTGCTGCGTTTTGATATGGGGAAATCTTATCAGTACTGGTACGGCCTGCCGAACTTCTATGTGATCACCCGCTATAACCACAGTAATCACTATGCGATGGCGGTATGGCAACTGGGTGAAGCGGTAGGCCTGGCGCGCCAGTAAGGCGGAAAGCTTAAGTATCTTGCCTGCCGGACGAATTATTTCCCGGCAGGCGAGGGACATCGCGTCTGTTTTCTTTTTCCGCTCCTGCTGGAATTCTATAGGCTATATGACCTGGCGGCGGAGCATTCTGCTGGAGCTGGGAACAGTGATAAAACAATAGCGTTTAAGGAAGGGATTTTATGGATGGTTCATGTCTGTGTGGCAGCGTAGGGTTTAGATTAGTTGTCCCGCCAAAGGCATTTTATCGCTGTCACTGTTCACTCTGTCGCAAGCAAACGGGAGTTGGCTTTAATCTGGCCACGCTGGTTAAGCTGGAAAACTTTGCCTGGATAAAGGGTGAGGGCGCGATCAAAAGCTGGACAAAACCAGGCGGTTACCGCACCGATTTTTGTTCGGCGTGTGGCTCAACGGTTCCTAATGTCTTAAGGGGAATGCCTTACGTATGGATCCCTGTGGGCTTGCTGGATGAGGATGCAAATATTCCCTGCATCGCTGATTACTGCACGGATGATGCAAAGTCCTGGGATACAACCCGTTCAACGGTGAATCACAGCGGCCCGGTAGCGTCACTGGATGCTCTTTTACGGTTGCTTGAGGTATAGGCAGGAGAGGATACGGCGTAACGCGCAGCACACCCGCGCTTTTCGCCGCTGACCGCCATTTATTGTTGAGTGCCCTGAAAACCAACCCGATATCAATAGAAGAGTTGCATCGCAACACGGCGTTGCGGGTTTAATCCTGATGCGACTTCCGCTGTGAGTAATTCTCTCAGACGGGGCTGAATGACCCTACCTTCAGCGATTTGAAACCCAAGCGAGGCGTAAAAAGGAGCATTAAATGGCGCATAGCGATCGGTTGTCAGCGAGGCACCCGTTAAGCCACGCCGCTTCCCTTCTGAAAGCAGCGCATTCATTAATTGTCGGCCAATCCCCTGACGCTGCCAGATTGGATGGACATCAGCTTCGGCGATATGCAGCCAGTTATCAACAATAAAGGCACCGGCGAACCCGACCGGAGTTTCTCCCGGAATAAAGGCAGCGAGCAGCAACCCTTCATGCAATAGCCTGCTGAATTCTTCCATACTGCCTGCGGCAGGCGATCCGGCAACGGCACCTGCGTTGCGTAACGTTTCAAACGATGCTAATTCAATAGCTTGTAGCGCGGCTAAGTGCTCAGCTCGCGTAGATCCGATCAATATATTCATGACATGAGGGCAGCCTGGCATCCTGTGATATCACTATCTGGCACAGCCGGATAGCCCGTTGCAGTTTGTGGTTTCGTTACAGATCCCGGTGAATAAAATAGTGTCAGGCCCATGGTTGTTCTCGCATTAGTTAGTGATTTTTCACAGACTGCGGCAAGTATCATTTATGCCTCTTCCTGTACTGATTTTAAAACTTGTTTCTCCTTGTTCCCACTGGCATTATCCTTAACAGGTCTGAACAAGACGCTAATCACAACCTATTGATTTTAAATGACTCGGGGTGCCCTTCTTTGTGAAGGCTGAGAAATACCCGTATTACCTGATCTGGATAATGCCAGCGTAGGGAAGTCAGATGCCTGGCCGGCATTGCTTCCTGAACGTCGGCCAGGAGCATTATGAAACAGCCTGATCTGCCTGATAACGCGCTTGTTGCGCACACACTCTCCCTGTTCCGCCAGCGCGCGCCGCTGATCCACTGCATGACTAACGATGTGGTGCAATCCTTTACTGCTAACGTCTTGCTGGCGCTGCACGCCTCGCCCGCGATGGTTATCGATGCCGAAGAAGCCGCGCAGTTTAGCGCTATCGCCGATGCGTTGCTGATTAATGTCGGGACGCTGACCCAGCCGCGTGCCGCAGCCATGCTGGCGGCAGTCAACGCCGCTAACGCAGCCGACACGCCCTGGACGCTCGATCCGGTAGCGGTAGGGGCGCTGCGCTTGCGTAGCGAATTCTGCCAGCAACTGCTGACGCTGCGGCCCGCAGCGATTCGTGGCAACGCCTCTGAAATTCTCGCGCTGGCGCTACAGCAGGGCGGCGGACGCGGCGTGGATACGCAGCACTCGACGGAATCAGCGCTTTCTGCTGCCCAGCAGCTGGCCCGGCGCTATGCCACCATCGTTGCCATTACCGGCGAGGTGGATTACGTCACCGATGGCGAGCGCACGCTGAGCATTCCAGGCGGCTCGCCGCTGATGACGCGCGTGGTTGGCACCGGCTGCGCGCTTTCGGCGGTGGTGGCTGGCTTTGCGGCGCTGCCGGGCGATCGGCTGCTGCATGTTGCCAGCGCCTGCCGGATTATCTCCTGCGTCGGCGCTCAGGCGGCAGCTTCAACAAGCGGGCCGGGCAGTTTTATCCCGGCCTTTCTTGACGGACTCTGGAACCTGAATGAGGAGGCGCTGGCATGATCCGCATCAACGCATTAACCATTGCCGGTACCGATCCCAGCGGCGGCGCAGGTATCCAGGCCGATCTGAAAACCTTTTCTGCGTTGGGCGCTTATGGCACCAGCGTAATCACGGCGCTGGTAGCGCAAAATACCTGCGGCGTGCAGTCGGTTTACCGTATCGAACCTGACTTTGTCGCCGCACAGCTGGATTCAGTATTAAGCGATGTGCATATTGATAGCGCCAAAATCGGCATGCTGGCGGAGAGTGATATTGTCGAAGCGGTAGCAGAAAGGCTTCGCCACGCCGCAATTCCCTGGGTAGTGCTGGATACGGTGATGCTGGCGAAAAGCGGCGATGCGCTGTTGTCGCCGCAGGCGGTCGAGACATTGCGCCAGCAGTTGTTGCCGCAGGTGTCGTTGATTACGCCTAACCTGCCAGAGGCGGCGGCGCTGCTGGAAACGCATCACGCGCGTAATGAGGCGGAAATGAAGCAGCAGGGCAGAGCGCTGCTGGCGCTGGGCTGCGAGGCGGTGCTGATCAAGGGCGGCCACCTCAGCGATGCCGAAAGCCCGGACTGGCTGTTTACCCGTGAAGGCGAGCAACGTTTTACTGCGCCGCGCATCGCCACGCGTAATACGCACGGTACCGGCTGTACGCTCTCTTCGGCGCTGGCTGCCCTACGCCCGCGTCATAATGACTGGGCCACTACGATTGCAGCGGCTAAAAGCTGGCTACAGGGCGCGCTGGAACAGGCTGATACGCTACAGGTAGGAAAGGGCATCGGGCCTGTGCACCATTTTTATCGCTGGTGGTAGGCGTAACGTAAAATTTACCCACGAATATTTCTGAAAAATGGAGTCAGCAGTTTGCGTTAGTGAGGGAAACGAGGTCAGTCTGTGCCGGGTCGTCGGGCGGTGGGAACCCTGCCCGACCAGTCAAGCCTCGCCTCAACCTTACAGGAGCAAACATGACGGACATCGTACAGTTATTGGGCAAAGAAGCAGACAGCCTTTTG
This sequence comes from Pantoea sp. FN0305, assembly GCF_050113845.1. Taxonomy (NCBI): domain Bacteria; kingdom Pseudomonadati; phylum Pseudomonadota; class Gammaproteobacteria; order Enterobacterales; family Erwiniaceae; genus Pantoea; species Pantoea sp. FN0305. Next base: position 532,812 of record NZ_JBNJSN010000001.1, read on the forward strand.
CAACATCGCTGCATGACCATTCCAGCGGAAAGCCTTTACCTTCCGGGCGCGGATTATATCGATCGGGTAATGATTGATAACAATCGTCCTCCTGCGGTGCTGCGCAATATGCAGACGCTGTACAATTCCGGGCGGTTGGCGGGCACCGGCTATCTCTCTATTCTGCCGGTCGATCAGGGCGTGGAGCACTCCGCCGGTGCCTCTTTTGCCGCCAATCCGCGCTATTTCGATCCGAAAAACATTGTTGAGCTGGCTATTGAGGCGGGCTGTAACTGCGTGGCCTCAACCTATGGCGTGCTGGCATCGGTATCGCGCCGCTATGCGCATAAAATCCCGTTTATGGTAAAGCTGAACCATAACGAAACCCTGAGCTATCCGGCACAGTATGATCAAACCCTCTACGCCAGCGTTGAGCAGGCGTTTAATCTGGGCGCGGTAGCGGTGGGCGCCACTATTTATTTTGGCTCTGAACAGTCTCGCCGTCAGATTGAAGAGGTTTCCGCCGCCTTTGAGCGTGCACATGAGCTGGGAATGGTAACCGTGCTTTGGGCCTATCTGCGCAATAACGCCTTTAAAAAAGAGGGCGTGGATTATCACGTTAGCGCCGACCTTTCCGGTCAGGCCAACCATCTCGCCGCCACCATTGGTGCAGATATCGTAAAACAGAAAATGGCGGAGAATAACGGCGGCTACAATATGGTGAAATTTGGTCACACCGATGAACGCGTTTACAGCAAACTCACCAGTGAAAACCCGATTGATCTGGTGCGCTATCAGCTGGCTAACTGCTATATGGGCCGTGCCGGGTTGATTAACTCAGGCGGCGCATCGGCGGGCGAGACCGATATCGCTGAATCGGTTCGTACAGCGGTGATCAATAAACGCGCAGGCGGCATGGGCCTGATTCTGGGCCGCAAGGCGTTTAAGAAATCGATGAAGGATGGCGTGGCGTTAATCAATGCCGTGCAGGATGTCTATTTAGCTAACGACATTACTGTCGCCTGATTGCTGGCCGGGCGGCCTGGAGCCGCCCGGCCAGCCGTTAAACCTGCTCAAACCATTCGCTGTTCTGCTCGGCGATAGGCGTAATAGAGAAAATCATCTCCTGCAGATGTCGACGCATTGCCTGTTCAGCGCCGTCGGCATCTTTATTGCGCAACGTGCTGAGGATCTCCTCATGCTGTTCAATCAGACTCTCCGGCGGCGAAACTTTGCTGAGCGTTAGAAAGCGCACGCGGTCCATGGTGGCTTTGATATTTTCTACCGTCTCCCACGCCAGCTCACAGTGAATACTTTGTGCAATCAGCAGATGAAATTCATCGTCCAGCATTAAAAAAGCCTGTACGTCATGGCGCTGCGCCGCCATTTTTTGCAGCTGAAGGTTATGTTCCAATGCCATTAACGCTGCGGGCGCCGCTTCCATTGCTGCCCGACGCACCACGGCAATCTCTACCGCTTCGCGAATAAAGCGGCCATCTGCCACGCGCTGAGCGGAAATTTTACGGACAAAGGTGCCGCGCTGCGGCAGGATTTGTACCAGTCCAGCCTCCGCCAGTTTGATAAAGGCTTCCCGCACCGGCTGACGTGACACGTTAAAACGTGAAGAGACCTCTTTTTCTGACAGCAGTGAACCAGGGTGAATGACGCAGGTGACAATATCCTGACGCAAAAAGCGATAAATCTGCTGGTTAACCGGCTCGTTAGCGGTAATGGTGTAGGCTATTGACATACGACAACTTTCCTGGACAGCTGGACGCGAAAGCCTTCAGTCTAAACAGCCCGTTAGCTCCGCGCCAGCCCTTTTGTCAAAGGAACAATTAATAGCTTGCGATAAGCTGCTTAACCGTTTCTTTCGCCCCGGATTTCAGTAGTTGCTGATAAAAATCCAGCACCCGCGTGGTGAACTGCTCATTAGCCGGCAAGTCGTCGCCAAATACTTTCTGTAGCGAGAGCAGGGCAGCAATACGCGCTTCGCCTTCAGCACTTTCACTGACGCGCTGTGCCAGCGTCTCTTTTAACGGATCGTTAATTTCAATCGCATTGCCCTGTTCATCAACGCCGCCGACATAGCGGATCCAGCCCGCCACGCCCAGCGCCAGCAGATCGAAACGGCTGTTATGCGCCAGATGCCAGCGGATGCTGTCAAGCCAGCGCTGCGGCAGCTTTTGCGTACCGTCAGAGGCGATTTGCCAGGTGCGATGCTTGATGGCGCGGTTTTGATAGCGCGCAATCAGCGAATCGGCGTAGGCGACCAGGTCCACATTTTGGGTACGCAGGGTTGGGGCCTGTTCCGCCAGCATCAGCGTGCGGGCGGCACGCAGGAAATTTTCATCTTCCATACAGTCGCTGATGTGTTGATAGCCTGCCAGGTAGCCGAGATAAGCCAGAAAGGAGTGGCTGCCGTTAAGCATACGCAGCTTCATCTCCTCGAACGGCAGCACATCCTCTACCAGTTCTGCGCCAGCCTTTTCCCAGGCAGGGCGACCATTAACGAAATTATCTTCAATCACCCACTGGAAAAAGGGTTCGCACTGCACGGCAACCGGATCGTAGCAGCCCAGCTTTTCGCCCAGCGTATCCAGCGCTTCCTGGGTCATTGCCGGAACAATGCGATCCACCATGGTAGAGGGAAAGGTCAGATGATGACGAATATAGTCTGCCAGTCCGGCATCCTGTTTCTCTGCCAGCTGTAACACCACATTGCGCGTGACATGACCGTTTTCCGGCATATTATCGCAGGACATCACGCTGAAAGGCGGCAGATCGCGTTCGCGGCGGCGCTTCACGGCAGCCAGAATCACGCCGGGCAGCGACTGGGGCGCATCAGGGTGGGCGATATCGTGCTGGATAACGGGATGCTCAAGGTTAAGCTGGCCGGTGGCGGGATGGTGGCAGTAGCCTTTTTCGGTCACGGTCATTGAGACGATAGCGATATCTGGCTGACACATCGCCTCAATCACCGCGTCGATTCCATCGGTACGCGCATTTACGGCAGCGGTAATCACTCCTACCGCACGTGATGTTTTACCGCTGTCCGCCATCTCCGTCACGGTGTACAGATGATCCTGCTGACGCAGCGATTCCACCAGCGTGCCGGTGCTGTGGAGATTGATCTCGCACTCGATATAACCCCAGTCGCTCTGCTGCTCCCGCGCCAGCCGGTCAGCGCATACTGCCTGATGGGCGCGATGAAAAGCGCCAAAACCGATATGCAGAATGCGTGCGCGCAGCCGGGAACGATCGTAATCGGGAACCAAAACATCGTCTGCCAGTGTCTCAACGGATAGCATGAGAAAATCCTTCTTACTTAACGTAAAAGGCGCGCCATGCGCGCCGGAAGTGGTTATACAGAAACAGGTTTGTTGGTGGCTTTCGGGCTTTTGATTACAAACAGCACCAGCATCGCGCCTAACGCGGCAATCACGCCCGCCAGCACAAAGGCGCTGTCAAATTTGCCGGTATGCTGCACAATAAAACCGGTAACGATCGGGCCGATAATCCCGGACAGGCTGCCAATCAGATGGATAAAGCCGCTAATGCCGCCGACACGGCTTTTATGCACCACATCCTGAATAATCGCCCAGTAGATCGCGCCGGTGATATACAGGAAGAAGATAGAGACCGACATCAGCAATACCGCAGAAGTTACCCCTTCTACCGTACCGGCCAGCGCCACACAAAGGGCAGCGGCGAGTAACGAGACCACCAGCACAATTTTTCGCGACAGCAGCAGACGACCGGTGATGTTGAAAATCTTATCGGAGATCCAGCCGCCCAGCGCCAGACCGACAAAACCCACAATCCAGGGGATAACGGTGGTCATGCTCATCGATTTGATGTCCAGGTTGTGCGCCTGCACCAGATAAGCCGGGAACCAGCTCAGGAAGAAGAACAAAATGTAGTTGTAGCAAAAGAAGGCGAAGGCGGTAACCAGGATAATCGGCTGACGCAGATAGTAGCCCAGTCCGTGCGCTGCCTGATCCAGCTCCGGCTCGTCGCCCGGCTGTGCCTCTTTGAGTTTATCGATTAATGCGTGTTCCTCCGCGGAAACACGTTTACTGCGCGCCGGATTATCCGCAGCAATGAAAAACCACACCACCATCCAGACGATGCCAATCGAACAGATAATGATAAACGCCGGTCGCCAGCCGAACGCCAGCGCCAGATAGCCGATAATCGGTCCGGCTACTGCGCCGCCCAGCGGCGAACCGGCGCTCAGAAAGCCCATCGCGGTGGCCGCCTGTTTTTTCGGGAACCAGCCGTTAATTGCCTTGTTGGCGGAGGCGCAGATCGGGCCTTCTGCCATACCGAACAGCACGCGAAGGATCAGCATCGACCAAAAGCCGGTCGCAATGGCGGTCAGGCCACAGAACAGCGACCACATGCCAACAGCGATGCCCAGCACCAGCGTCGGGCCATATTTATCGGTGGCGAGGCCGCCAATAAAGTTAAACAGGGCATAACCGAAAAAGAAGCTGCCGAAAATCATGCCGAACTGCTCGGCGTTCAGCATCAAATCTTTTTCAATCATCGGTACGGTGAGGGAAAGCGCTACGCGATCGAGGTAATTGATCATGTAGACCAGAAACAGCAGAAGTACTATGGTCCAACGTAAATTCTTGAACATGGTATCTCCGTAATCGTTTGATAATTATAATAATTTACGGGAGGGCGACAGCGTCGCCCAACCCCTGGATTATTCAACAGATAAAATAACTTTGCAGCAGGTACGCGGATCTTTTTCAAACAGGGTCATGGCTTGCTCAACCTCGGCAAGCGGGAAATAGTGCGTGACCAGCTTCTCTGGCTGGATAGCGCCGCGCTCAATCCATTCAATGACCTGCGGGAAACGATGGCTGTTTAAGCGCGAGGTAAACAGCGACAATTCTTTACTGGTCAGGCTTTGCTGCGTTAGCGTGCAGGGTTCGGCAGAGAAACCAAGCAGGCCGATACGTGCCGCCGGTGAGGCCAGCGCCGCCGCTTCCGCCAGAATCGATGGATGGCAGGCGGCGTCAATAATCAGCGTCGGCTGTACGCCTTCCAGCTGGGCCGCCAGCGGCACCTCGCTGTTATTAAAGACCACATCCGCGCCGCTTTGTTGCGCTAACGCCAGCCGCTCCGGCAGACGATCCACCACCAGCACCTGCCGCACGCCATACACGCCTTTTAACACCTGGATCGCCGTCAGGCCCATTGGACCTGCGCCATAGACCAGCGCAACGTCCTGCGCGGTGGGCTGCAAAAAGGCGGTGATATTGGCGGCAATGGTAAAGGGCTCAATCAGGCTGGCCAGCTTATCGGGAATGGCATCCGGCACGCGGTAAGCATTGCGGGCTGGCGCAACGGCATATTCGCTAAAGCCGCCGTCGCGATGCACGCCAATCACCTGTAGCTCACGGCAGACGTTCGGGCGGCCCACCGAGCAGGGATAGCAGTGGCCGCAGCTCACTACCGGATCGACCGCCACGCGTTCGCCGATGCGAGCGGCATCAACGCCTGCGCCGACGGCGTCGATCACGCCAAAAAATTCATGACCGATAACGCGCGGATAGCGCGCAAAAGGGTTATGGCCGTGCCAGATATGCACATCTGAACCGCAAATGCTGGCGTAGCGCACTTTTACCCGTACTTCGCCTGCGGCTGGTTCCGGTAATGCGCGCTGTTGTAGCTGCAGTTCACCGGGTTGTTGGATAACCACGCTTTTCATCATCATTTCCTTACCAGTTCCACAGGGTGCCGTCTTCAAGGCGGGCGACCGGCAAATAGGCGGGTTCATAGGGATATTTCGCTGCCAGCTTTTCATCAAACTCAATGCCCAGGCCTGGCTTATCGCCCGGATGCATATAGCCGTTATCGAAGGTCCAGCTGTGCGGGAAGACTTCCAGCATCTGCTCGGAGTAACCCATATATTCCTGTACGCCAAAGTTCGGTACCCAGAGATCGAAATGCAGCGCCGCAGCCATGCAGATCGGCGACAGATCGGACGGGCCGTGCGATCCGGTGCGAACCTGATACAGCGAGGCAAAATCAGCGATGCGGCGCATGCCGGTGATGCCGCCCGCATGGGTAATGGTGGTGCGGATATAGTCGATCAGCTGCTCTTCAATCAGCTGTTTGCAATCCCAGATGCTGTTAAATACTTCGCCCACGGCAATTGGCGTAACGGTATGCTGGCGGATCAGGCGGAAGCACTCCTGGTTTTCTGCCGGAGTAGGATCTTCCATCCAGAACAGGCGGTAATCTTCGATGCGCTTGCCAAAGCGTGCCGCTTCAATCGGCGTCAGGCGATGGTGCATGTCATGCAGCAGGTGCTCATCGAAGCCAAAGCGTTCACGCACGGCAGCGAACAGTTTTGGCGTAAAATCGAGATACTTTTCGCTCGACCAGAGCTGCTCTTCCGGCCAGTCGCCTTTAGTGGCGGGTTCATAGGCCATGCCTTTGCCTTTTGCCATGCCGTAGGTGGTTTTCATGCCCGGCACGCCGCACTGCACGCGAATCGCCTTAAAGCCCATCTCTTTATGACGCGCATAGTCATCCAGCACTTCATCAATACTGTGGCCGGTGGTGTGGCAGTAGACCATAACGCCGGTACGCGATGCGCCGCCCAGCAGCTGATAGAGCGGCATGTTGGCGGCTTTGGCTTTGATATCCCACAGCGCCATATCAACGGCGGAAATCGCGGACATCGTGACCGGGCCGCGTCGCCAGTAGGCGCCTTTATAAAAGAACTGCCAGATATCTTCGATTTGATGCGCGTCGCGGCCAATCAGCTGCGGACAGATATGATCTTTCAGATAGGAAGCGACCGGCAGCTCGCGTCCGTTGAGCGTGGCATCGCCAATGCCGGTGATCCCTTGATCGGTGGTAATTTTCAGCGTGACAAAATTCCTGCCCGGGCAGGTAACAAAGACTTCAGCGTTAACGATTTTCATTCTTCTGACCTTGATAGCGACTTCGGATGAACGAAATCTAAGCGCTGTTGTACTACCATACAAGTAGAGATGGGCAGGAGTTCGATCGCGATCACACTGTTTCGCGCTGTCAGGTTGTGTTGTAAAGAATATGTTTAACCCACCGTCTAACAGGCCAGAAACAAGGGCATCGGGTATGATTGGAAGCAGCGAAGAGAGAGGGTAACTGCCTGGTAGCTAAAACATTTTAGCCGCAGGCAGAAAAGTTATGTCAGGCGATAAGTTCACATTGCGGCGGTAAACGGCAAGTCAGCGCTCCGGCGATGACCTCAATATGAAACTCAGTGCCGCTGAGTGGCTCGCCGTCGAGGTTAAAGGTCATCTCGTTGGGTGAAGAGATCTTCAGCCACGGCAGCGAAGCGGAAATGATATTCGGATTCTGTTCATCGCTGGTTAAAGAGTGCAGCAGCGTGGAAAGCAGCTCTTGTGAATTGACGATACTCAGATCCAGTAAGCCATCGTTAATAAATGCCCGTGGACAAAGACGCTGGCCGCCGCCTGCCTGGCGTCCATTGCCGACGCCGATCGCCAGCGCATCGCCATTCCAGGAGAAGTCGGGACCGCTGATGGCGCAGCTGTCCGCCTTTAACGCATCCATGCGCATCAAACCATGAATAAAATAGGAGACGCCGCCCAAAGCAGATTTCAGCTTTTCCGGCGTTTCGGTGGTGATACGCGTGCCGAAACCGCCAGTGGCCATGTTAATGAAATAGCGATCCTGATTAACGCGCGCCAGATCGATATTGACGGTTTCTCCCGCAATCGCCAGCCGCAGCGCTGCCTCGGGATCTTCAGGGATACCGGCGCTGGTCGCGAAGTCATTAGCGGTGCCCAACGGTAAAATCCCTAAAACCGGCCGGGAAGAGGATGCAATCTTGATCAGGCTGTTCGCCAGTTCATTAATGGTGCCGTCGCCGCCGCCCGCCACCACGGTCGTGGCATGCAGGGCAATAGCTTCCTGCAGATAACGCTCGCTGTCGCCTGTTTCCCAGGTTACGCGCACTTCAATGGGATAACCTTCAGCGCGTAGCGTAGCGATCGCCGTACGCAGCGCCTCGTTTCCCGCCCCTTTTCCATTCAGGATCACCAGTGTCAAAGCCTGTTTTTCCATGCTATTTCCCTTGGCAGCAAATATTGTAGTAAGAGTGACATCAAAACAACGCACCTGCGCAGGGGCCTGAATCCTCCACGCGTTGAGTCGCTCACTCATCTTTGTCAGACTGTTTTTATAGCACAGAAGCAGGGAAACGCTGTGCGTACGGGTGGGCTTTAAGAGCAACACGCAAAGAAAAACCCGCGCGGGGGAGCCGGGCGGGCGAATGAGGTGGTTCCTGGTATAGACTGCCGTTTCTTTTTGCTCGTTTTAGCAAGCGCGATGTTATCGACAAACCGCGCCGGCTAATGTGATCAAATTCTAAAAACTGTTATGGCGGATCATTAATTTGCGCTGGAGACGTTCGCCTCCGCGTGCGGATTACGCGTAGTGGTGCCGTTAAGATTGCGCATCAGCAGGGCAAAGTTCAAATCTACCTCCTCCGGTACCGGCAGCCAGACCATATGGCCATTGCCCGGTGCAACCTCAGCCGACTGACCTTTACTGTTTTCCAGCGCCGTCAGCGTAAAGTGCAGGTTACCGGCGGGGGTCATCAGCTCCAGGCTGTCGCCCACGGAGAACTTATTTTTCACGTCAACCTGCGCCAGCGCGCCGCGTCGTTCGCCGGTAAACTCGCCGACAAACTGCTGACGCTCAGAGATCGAATAGCCATAATCGTAGTTTTGATAGCTGTCATGGGTATGGCGGCGCAGGAAACCTTCGGTGTAACCGCGATGCGCCAGGCCTTCCAGCGTAGTGAGCAGCGAGGGATCGAACGGCTTGCCAGCAGCAGCGTCGTCGATAGCGCGACGATAAACCTGGGCGGTACGGGCGCAGTAGTAAAATGATTTGGTGCGTCCTTCGATCTTCAGCGAGTGCACACCCATCCGCGTCAGGCGCTCCACGTGCGCCACGGCACGCAGATCTTTGGAATTCATGATATAGGTGCCGTGCTCATCTTCGAACGCGGTCATATATTCGCCGGGCCGCATCGCCTCTTCAATCATAAACACTTTATCGGTCGGCTGACCGGCACCGAGCGTCGGGGTGACATCCTGCACCGGAATCGGCTCATACTGATGTACAATATTGCCGATCTCATCCTCTTTGCCTTCCTGAACCTTGTACTCCCAGCGGCAGGCGTTGGTGCAGGTGCCCTGGTTGGGGTCGCGCTTGTTGATATAACCAGAAAGCAGGCAGCGCCCGGAATAGGCCATGCAAAGCGCACCATGCACAAAGATCTCCAGCTCCATTTCCGGCACCTGCTGGCGGATCTCTTCAATCTCTTCCAGCGACAGCTCGCGGGACAAAATAACGCGCGACAGCCCCATCTGTTGCCAGAATTTCACCGTCGCCCAGTTAACCGCGTTGGCCTGAACCGACAGATGGATCGGCATCGCGGGGAACGCGTCGCGCACCATCATGATCAGGCCGGGATCGGACATAATCAGCGCGTCCGGCTGCATATCAATCACCGGCTGGAGATCGCGGATAAAGGTTTTCAGCTTGGCGTTATGCGGGGCGATGTTCACAACCACATAAAATTTTTTACCCAGCGCGTGCGCTTCCTGAATACCCAGCGCCAGATTCTGATGGTTAAATTCGTTGTTGCGCACCCGCAGGCTGTAGCGTGGCTGACCGGCATACACGGCGTCTGCGCCATAGGCAAAGGCGTAACGCATATTTTTCAGCGTACCGGCCGGAGAGAGGAGTTCCGGTTTAAACATAATATTCTCAGTCTGATGTCAGGTCAGATATTGCTGACGGGCACAGCAAAATTGATGGCCCGTTAAAAGGTGAGAAATTCTAAGCGGCTGAAGCAGCGATGTAAATTGCGCTAGATCAAGCGACACGCATCCGCCTCCCAGCGGTAGCCCATGCCGTAGACGGCGCGAATAAAGGGCTGATCGGCGTCCAGCGCCTCCAGCTTGCGGCGCAGGTTTTTGATATGGCTGTCGATGGTACGATCGGTGACCACGCGATAATCGTCATAAAGGTGGTTTAACAGCTGCTCGCGCGAAAAGACTTTACCCGGTTCCTGCGCCAGCGTTTTCAGCAGACGAAACTCGGCGGGCGTCAGATCGAGCGCTTTTCCCGCCCAGCTGGCCTGAAAACGCGCTTCATTTACCAGCAGCGGCGACGGCGGTGCGGTATCTTCCTGGCTGCGCTGACAGCGACGCAGAATCGTTTTTACGCGCGCCACCACTTCACGCGGGCTGAAGGGCTTACAGATATAATCATCCGCGCCAATCTCCAGCCCCAGCAGGCGATCGATCTCTTCGATTTTTGCGGTAACCATTACAACCGGCAGATCGGAAAAGCGGCGTAGCTCACGACAGACGGAAAGGCCATCCAGCCCGGGCAGCATCAAATCCAGCAGGATCAGGTCCGGCGGCGTTTGTTTTACAAAAGCAAGAACCTCGTCGCCACGTGCCAGATGATGGGTGCGGTAGCTGGCCGCCTGCAGATAGTCGATCATCAGCTGAGCGATCTTTGGTTCATCTTCCACAATCAGGATAAGGGGCATGTTAAATTCGGTCATGGCTGGCTATTCAGGATTTATCGTGCGGCAATTCTACCCTGATTTGCAGTCCACCTAAATCAGAGTGATCCGCCGACATCGTACCGCCATGCGCTTCGACAATATTGCGGCAGATCGCCAGACCCAGCCCTGAGCCGCCGCTGGCGCGATTGCGGGAGCCTTCGGTGCGGTAAAAACGCTCAAATATTTGTTCCCGTTGCGCGTCAGCAACGCCCGGCGCGGAATCATCAATCAGCAGCTGCCAGCGATCCGTTGTGCTTTGCAGCGTCATTTTTACCGTTCCTCCCGCATCGGTGTAACGCAGGCTGTTTTCCAGCAGATTGGTAAACAGCTGGATCAGCCGATCGGGGTCGCCAAAAAAGGGTGCCTGCTCCACCAGCGACAGTTGCAGCCTTAAAGCATGACTGGCGTAGCGGGCATAGAAGTTACCGGCGACCAGCTCCAGCAGCGCCGTCAGGTCGGTTGGGCTTTTGCGATAGGCGAGGGCGCCTTCATCCGACAGTGACAGCTGATGGAGATCGTCGACCAGCTTGGTGAGCGTGGCGACCTCCATCAGCAGCGAAGTGACCGCTTCAGGCGTCAGTTTACGCACGCCATCCTGCATCGCCTCCAGCTCGCCGCGCAGGATCGCCAGCGGCGTACGCAGCTCGTGGGAAATATCTGCCATAAAGGCGCGCCGCATGCTTTCGTTTTTTTCCAGAGAGCTGGCAAGACGGTTAAAATCCTGCGCCAGTCGCCCCAGCTCATCCTGACTGCTTACCGCCACCCGACTGGTAAAATGACCTGCTGCCAGCTGGTGGGTGCCAGCAACCAGCCGCCTGACCGGAGCCAGCAGCCCACGCGACATCAGCCAGGTCACCGCCGCCGCCAGCAGCGTTGACAGTCCGACAATCAGCCAGCTGGTTCGCCGCTGCTGCTGATCGAAATTAATATCGGCGCTGCGCGTCAGGCGCTCCGGCGGCGATCCGATTACCCAGCCGACAACATGCCCGCTGTCGGTATTAATGGCGCGGCGGATCCCCTCCTGCGGCACCGGTGAGCGCGGGCCGATCAGCACATGATAGCGCTGGTCGATAATCCAGAACTGGGTGCGCCAGCCATGCGGCGGCAGATGATTACTGGTATCTGGATTCTGCTCCAGCGAGCGCAGAATAGAAAACACCAGCCGGTTATTGTTGCGCAAAAAATCCCAGTTGCCGTGCTGCTGATACTGATCTGCCAGCGCCTCGCTCAGCAGCGTCAGCCGCTGTTCATTGCCGCGCTTGATGTAATCGATAAAGCCGTGCTCAAAACTCAGGCGGACGCCCCAGTGCATGGTGATCAGCACCAGCATGCAGGTAGAAAAAATAGCGCAAAACAGCTTCGCGCTGATGCCAAAACGCAATTTACCCATTAGCGCGACGATCTCCCGCGGCCCAGCGCCGCATTCTTACTTGATGCTTTTGGTACGCGCCAGAAAACCAGCGCTGGCAGCGCGATCACCAGCGCCACGCAAATCCAGGTATAGATAAAGGTTTCATGGGCCATTTCGCTGTCGATAGCGGCGTGATGACCAAAAGCGCCCAACAGCAGGCCAGCAATGGTGACGCCAATACTCATCGCCAGCTGCATAATCATCGACAGCAGGCTGTTGCCGCTGGAGGCGAGATTATCCGGCAGCTCTTTTAACGTCAGCGTATTCATTGAGGAGAAGCGAATAGCGTTTACCATCCCCTGGAAAAACAGCACGATCGGCAGCGCCCAGACCCAGCCCATCAGCGCCACCAGCGGAAACAGCAATACCACGCCCGCCAGCGCCAGGGTGGAGCCTACCAGTACATTACGGTAGCCAAAGCGGTTAACGATCTGCACCACGATGCGCTTCATGCCCATATTGCCCAGCACCATCGGGATCATCATCAGACCTGCATGAAACGGACTGTAGCCCATGCCAAGCTGTAAAAACAGCGGGGTAAGAAATGGCAACATCCCACTGCCGATACGTCCGGTCAGGCTGCCCAGCAGGCCGATTGAGTAGGTGCGGTTGTTGAACAGCTTCAGGCTGAACAGTGCGTTATCATTGGCCCGCGCATGCATCAGATAGAACAGCAGCGAGAAGACGCCCGCCAGAATCAACAGCCCCAGCGCCAGCGGCGAATTGCCGGATCCGTGTTGCCCGTCCAGCGCCAGCGTCAATGTCGCCATGCCCGCCGCCAGCAGCAGAAAACCGGAAAAGTCGAAGCGGCGCGTCTGCATAGAATAGTTAGGCATCAGCATAATGGTCGCCAGCGCCCCCAGAATCCCCACCGGCAGGTTAATCAGGAAAATCCAGTGCCAGCTGGCATACTCCACCAGCACGCCGCCCAGCGCCGGGCCAACCAGCGGGCCAATCTGCCCCGGCAGCGTGACAAAGGTCATGGCCGCCATATATTGCTCACGCGGCACGATTTTCATTACCGTCAGGCGGCCCACCGGCACCAGCATCGCGCCGCCGAAGCCCTGTAGCACGCGGGCCAGTACCAGCTGATTCAGGGTTCCCGCCAGCGCACAAAACAGCGAACCGAGGCTAAACAGCACGATGGCAGCAAAAAAGATGTTGCGCACGCCAAAGCGGTCCGCCAGCCAGCCGCTGAGCGGCAGCGTTACCGCCACCGTCAGCACATAGGAAACCACCACCGAATGCATCTGGAGCGGATCGACCCCTAAATCGCGCGCCATTGTGGGCAGGGCGGTATTCACAATGGTGGTATCCAGCGTCTGCATAAAAAAGCCAATGGCAACGATCCACAGCTGCCAGCGTACCGATGCAGATTGTGCATTCTTCATAGTTCGCCCCGGTTATGTCTTAAGCCTGGCGGCCGGTTAACCGGCGACCGCCAGCGGTTTTTTCTGTCGCCGCAGCTTGTCCATATAGAGATAAACCACCGGCGTGGTATAGAGCGTTAACAGCTGGCTCATTACCAGCCCGCCAACAATGGTAATGCCGAGCGGCTGACGCAGCTCCGCGCCGTCGCCGCTGGTCAGTACCAGCGGCAGCGCGCCCAGCAGGGCGGCCAGCGTGGTCATCACTATCGGACGAAAGCGCAGCAGTGACGCCTGGAAGATTGCTTCGCGTGCGCTCATGCTGCTGTTGCGCTGCGCCTCCAGCGCAAAGTCCACCATCATGATGGCATTCTTCTTTACGATGCCAATCAGCAGCATAATGCCGATCAGCGCAATCAGGCTAAAGGGCGCGCCGAAAAGCTCCAGCGCCAGCAGCGCGCCAACGCCCGCCGAGGGCAGCGTAGAGAGAATGGTCAGCGGATGCACATAGCTCTCATACAGGATGCCCAGCACAATATAGACGGTAGCGATCGCCGCAAGGATCAGCCACAGCTGGCTGTTCTGCGTCTCTTTAAACACCTGTGCGGTACCGGCAAAGCTGCCGCGCACGCTGGAAGGCACGCCCAGCGCGGTAATGGTGCGCTCAATCGCCTCTGACGCCTGCGACAGCGAAACGCCTTCCGGCAGGTTAAAGGCGATGGTAGACGCTGCCGACAGTCCCTGATGATTCACCGAGAGCGGCGCATTGGCGGGCTGCCAGCGGGCAAACCACGACAGCGGAATGGGCTTGCCGTCGCTGTTGATCAAAAACATCTGATCCAGCGCACTGATATCCTGGGTATAGCGCGGATCCACTTCCATGACCACTTTGTACTGATTAAGCGGCTTATAAATGGTGGAGATCTGGCGCTGCCCAAAAGCGTTGTTCAGCAGGGCGTTAGCGTCGGAAACATCAATGCCCAGCCGCGCCATGCTTTGCCGATCGTAAGTCAGCGCCATTTCTGCGCCTTTGTCCTGCTGGTCGGAACTCACGTCCGCCAGCTCCGGCAGCTTGCTGAACGCCGCACGAATTTTCGGCTCCCAGTTGCGCAGGTCGCTTAAATTATCTGACAGCAGCGTGTATTGATAGCTGGCGTTGGCCTCTCGTCCGCCAACGCGAATATCCTGCACCGGCATCAGAAACAGGCTGGCACCCGGCTCCTTCGCCAGCTTGACGCGTAGCCGGGCAATCACCTGTTGGGCGCTTTCAGTACGCTCGGAGAGCGGCTTCAGTGAGATAAACATCGAGCCGCTGTTGGTGCGCGAACCGCCGGTAAAACCGGTTACGTTATCCACCGCCGGATCCTGACGAATGATCTGCATAAAGTCCGCCAGCTTGCCGCGCATTGCCTGGAAAGAGATACTCTGATCGGCAGAGATAAAGCCCATCAGGCGGCCAGTGTCCTGTTCAGGGAAAAAGGTTTTTGGAATGGTGATATAGAGATATACCGTCAGACCGATGGTGGCCAGCAGCAGCAGCAACGTCCAGCGCGCCCGCTCCAGCACCCAGTGCAGTGAGCGGCCATAGCCGCGTTGCAGGCCCAGCAGCAGGCGGTTAAAACCTCGGGTGCGTGGCTGGCTGCCAGCCCGTTTCGCCTTCAACAGCCAGGCGCACATCATCGGCGTCAGGGTGATAGAAATCACCAGCGAGATCATAATCGCTACCGACAGGGTGACGGCAAATTCGCGGAACAGCCGTCCCACCAGCCCGCCCATCAGCAGTAGCGGAATAAATACCGCCACCAACGAGATGCTCATCGACAGCACGGTAAAGCCCACTTCGCGTACGCCCTGCAGCGCCGCCTGCAAGGGTTTCATCCCCGCTTCGATATGGCGGGAAATATTCTCCAGCACCACGATAGCGTCATCCACTACAAAACCGGTGGCAATGGTGAGCGCCATCAGCGACAGGTTGTTGAGACTGAATCCGCACAGGTACATAGCGGCAAAGGTGCCAATCAGCGAGACCGGCACCGCCACTGCCGGAATCAGGGTCGCGCGACCTGAGCGCAGGAACAGAAACACCACCAGAATCACCAGCGCCACGGCAATCACCAGCGATTGTTCTACCTCTTCCAGCGAGGCGCGAATGGTCGGTGAGCGATCCTGTGCCACCGCCAGATTAATGGCGGCGGGAATAATTTCATGCAGCTCCGGCAGCTCGGCGCGAATGCGGTCAACGGTCTGGATCACGTTGGCGTCAGCGGTTTTGCGGATCACCAACAGCACCGCCGGTTTAGCGTTGGTCATCCCGGCGTTGCGCACATCCTGCACCGAGTCGGTAACCGTGGCGACATCCGCCAGGCGCACCGCTGCGCCATTGTTGTAATGCACCACCAGCGGCTGATATTCCGCTGCGGTTTTCAGCTCATCATTGGTTCTGAGCTGCCAGCGCTCTCCAGGGTTTTCCACTGCCCCCTGCGGACGGCGCACGTTGGCGTTGGCGATCGCCTGACGCACCGCATCCAGCGAAACGCCCTGATTAAACAACGCCTGTGGATTCAGCTGCACCCGCACCGCTGGCAGCGAGCTGCCGCCAACGGCCACGTCGCCAACCCCTTCAATCTGCGCCAGCTTTTGCGCCAGCTGCGTCGAGGCGTAGTCATACATCTGACCAGGCGTCCAGTCATCGGAGGTCAGCGTCATAATCATGATCGGCGCATCGGACGGGTTCGCCTTGCGCCAGCTGGGACGGGCGGGCATCCCGCTGGGCAACAGGCTTTGCGCGGCGTTGATCGCCGCCTGCACATCACGCGCCGCGCCGTTAATATCGCGATCGTAGTCAAACACCATAATGATGCGCGTACTGCCCAGCGAACTGGTGGAGGTCATTTCACTGACGCCGGCGATACGCCCCAGCGAACGCTCCAGCGGCGTCGCTACCGATGACGCCATGGTTTCCGGCGACGCGCCCGGCAGCGAAGCGCTAATCATAATCACCGGGAAATCGACCTGCGGCAGCGGCGACACCGGCAGCAGGCGAAAGCCAAGTATGCCGACCAGTGCAATCGCCAGCGTTAACAGCGTGGTGGCGACCGGGCGGTAGATAAACAGCGCAAAAAACTTCACGACTGCGCCTCCCCGCGCTGCAAACGGCGACGCGTGTAGTGCGCCAGGCGATCGAACAGCAGGTAAATCACCGGCGTGGTAAACAGCGTCAACACCTGGCTGAGGATCAGCCCGCCGACCATGGCAATGCCGAGCGGACGACGCAGTTCAGCGCCGACGCCGGTGCTCAGCATCAGCGGCAACGCGCCCAGCAGCGCCGCCAGCGTGGTCATCAGGATGGGACGAAAGCGCAACAAACAGGCCTGATAGATGGCGTCATAGGGCGTTTTACCCTGTTCGCGCTCGGCGGCAAGGGCGAAATCGATCATCATGATGGCGTTTTTCTTCACGATACCAATCAGCAGAATAATGCCGATGATGGCAATAATATCCAGCTCGTGACCGCTCAACAGCAGCGCCAGCAGCGCGCCTACACCGGCGGTGGGCAGGGTAGAGAGGATGGTGATAGGATGGATAAAGCTCTCATACAGTACGCCAAGCACGATATACATCGCCACAATGGCGGCCACAATCAGCCATACCGTGCTGCCCAGCGCCGCCTGAAACGCCAGCGTGCTGCCCTGAAAGCGGGTCATGATTTCCGACGGCATCGCCAGATCTTTTTCCGCCGCGCTAATCGCCTGCACCGCTTCGCCCAGCGAATAACCGCTGTTGAGGTTGAACGAGAAGGTGGTTGACGGGAACTGATCGAGGTGGTTAATCGTCAGCGCGCCATGCTGCTGCTCAACCCGGGCAATGGTGCTGAGCGGCACCGTGCCGCCGTCGCTGGTAGCGATGCGGATAGCCTCCAGCGCCTGCAGGCCAGGCGCGTTTTGCGTATCCTGCTCCAGCACCACACGATACTGATTGGCCTGGGTGTAAATGGTGGAAATCAGCCGCTGGCCGAACGCGTTATACAGCGCGTTATCAATATCGCTCATGCTGATGCCGAGGCGGCTGGCGCTGTCGCGGTCGACTTTAACATACGCCTCCAGTCCCTGATCCTGCCAGTCGCTGCTGACATCCTTCAGCTGCGGCAGCGTACGCAGGCGCGCCAACAGCTGCGGCACCCACTGGCTTAACGACGCCAGCGAGCCGGTTTGCAGCGTAAACTGATACTGCGTGCGGCTCAGCTGGGTATCGATAGTTAAATCCTGCACCGGCTGCAGCCACAGCGTGACGCCCGGCACGCGCGCTACCGCGCTTTGCAGACGCTCAATCACCGCCGGAATACGATCGTCACGCTCATCCAGCGGCTTCAGGTTAATCTGGACGCGTGCGCTGTTCAGTGCCGGATTGGTGCCATCAACGCCGACGAATGAGGTGACACTCTGCACCGCCGGATCGCGCTCAATAATCGAGGCGACATCGCGCGTGCGCTGCGCCATGCTGCTGTAAGAGACGCTTTGCGGTGCCTGCAGCGTACCCTGAATAATGCCGTTATCCTGTAGCGGGAAGAAGCCTTTGGGTATGAACATCCACAGCAGCAGCGTCAGGACCAGCGTACCCAACGCCACGCCCAGCGTGAGCCACGGATGGTTTAACACGCGGGTCAGCAAGCGACCATAAACGGCGATAATACGCTCGAACATCGCTTCGCTGGCGCGGGAGAAGCGGTTCTGACGGCGCAGCGATTCCGCATTTAGCATACGTGCACACATCATCGGCGTGAGCGTCAGCGAGACAATAGCGGAAATCAATATTGCCACCGCCAGCGTAACGGCAAACTCGCGGAACAGACGTCCGACGATATCGCCCATAAACAGCAGCGGGATCAGCACAGCAATCAGTGAGAAGGTGAGGGAGATAATGGTAAAGCCAATCTCACCAGCCCCTTTCAGCGTGGCGGCCAGTGGCTTTTCCCCCTGCTCGATATAGCGGGATATGTTCTCGATCACCACTATCGCATCGTCCACCACAAAACCAGTGGCGATAGTGAGCGCCATCAGCGTCAGATTATTCACTGAGAAGCCGAGCAGCCAGAGCACCGCAAAGGTGCCGATCAATGATAGCGGCACCGCTACCGCAGGAATAATGGTGGCGGGGACGTTGCGCAGAAACAGGTAAATAATCATCACCACCAGCGCCAGCGCCAGCAGCAGCTCCAGCTGCACATCATGCACCGAGGCACGAATATTGGTGGTACGGTCGGAAAGTAATTTTACTTCGACCGATTTCGGCAGCGAGGCGGTCAGTTCAGGCAGCAGGCTACGAATATTGTCGGCGGTCGCGATGATATTCGCTCCCGGCTGGCGCTGAACGTTAAGCACAATCGCCTGCTGCCGGTTGGCCCATGCGCCGAGCCAGCTATTTTCTGCACCCTGTTCAACGGTAGCGACATCGCCCAGCCGCACCGGCGCGTTATTGCTGTAGGTGATAATCAGCTGACGATAATCTTCCGCCGACTGCATCTGGTCGTTGGCCGACAGGGTAATTGAGCGCTCCGGTCCGTCAAGGCTGCCTTTCGCTGAGTTAACGTTGGCGTTGGCGATAGCGGTACGTACCGTTTCGCTGTCAAGACCGAGTGCCGCCAGCGCCTGCGCATTCATTTTTACACGCACTGCCGGACGCTGCCCGCCCGACAGCGTAACCAGCCCCACGCCGCTAACCTGGGAAATTTTCTGGGCGATACGGGTTTCCACCATATCCTGCACCTGCGTCATCGGCATGCTGGTGGTGGTCACCGCCAGTGTCATAATCGGCGGATCGGCGGGGTTGACCTTGCTGTAAACCGGCGGATTGGGTAAATCATCCGGCAGCAGGTTGGTGGCGGAGTTAATTGCCGCCTGCACTTCCTGCTCAGCGACATCCAGCGGCAGCGTAAGCTGAAACTGTAAAGTCACAACCGAAGCACCACCGGAACTCTGCGACGACATCTGCTGCAGCCCGGACATCTGTCCGAACTGACGCTCCAGCGGCGCGGTAATGGCGGAGGTGACCACATCGGGGCTGGCGCCAGGATAAAGCGTGACCACCTGAATGGTGGGGTAATCCACTTCCGGGAGCGCGGAAACCGGCAAAAAGCGATAGCCCAGAATACCGGCCAGCAGAATAGCGACCATTAACAGCGTGGTGGCGACCGGTCGCAGAATAAAGTGGCGCGATGGGCCGCCGGTGGCATTAGGAGGTAAAACCTGCATCAGGCGCGATCTCCTTTTGCGCGCGCGGGCTGAGTGGCTTTATCGCTGGCCAGCGGCGTTGTTTGCGGCGCTACCACCTCTACTTTTGCCCCTTCCGTCAGGCGATCCAGCCCGTCGGTGACCACCCGTTCGCCAGCATCCAGCCCGGCGCTGATAACCACTTTTTCGCTATCCTGTAGCCCTGGCTTGACGCTTTTCTTACTCACCTGGTTCTCGCTGTTGATGACCCAGACGAAATTGCCTTCGCTGCCCATCTGCAACGCGGCAACGGGAATTACCACTGCGTCATGCAGCGTATTGACCTTCAGGCGCGCATTCACAAACTGATTGGGAAACAGACGGTCATCCTCGTTGCTGAAACGGGCCTTCAGCTTGATGGTACCGGTGGTGGTGTCAATCTGGTTATCCAGACTAAGCAGCTCGCCCTGCGTCAGCATGGTGCTGTTACTGCGATCCCAGGCCTCTACAATCAGCGGCTGGCCCGCTTTCTGCGCCTGTAAAATTGGCTGAATGTTATTTTCCGGCAGGCTGAACAGCACATCGATCGGGTGCGTTTGCGTCAGCACCACCAGCCCGGTGCTGTCACCGCTGGTGATATAGTTGCCGACATCGACCTGCTTCAGGCCGACGCGACCGGCAATCGGCGCGGTAATGCGGCTGTAGGTGAGATTAAGCTCGGCGCTGGCGACGCTGCCTTCGTCCGCCTTGATAGTACCCTGGGTTTCACTGACCAGCGACCGCTGGGTATCCAGCTCCTGCTGAGAGACCAGGCTGCTCTTCGCCAGTTTTTGATAGCGCACCAGATCGCGCTGGGCGTTAGCCAGCGTTGCCTTATCACGCGCCAGCTGTCCCTGCGCCTGTGCCAGCGCCACCTGATAAGGACGTGGATCGATCTCCGCCAGCAGCTGACCCGCCTCGACCTGTTGCCCTTCCTGAAAATGAATCGCCATCAGCTGGCCGTCAACGCGGCTGCGCACCGTCACCGTATTGGCGGCGGTGACGGTGCCCAGACCAGAAAAGTATTGCGGTACGCTTTGCGTCTGCGCGGTGGCGGCCTGTACCGGCGCCAGCGGCATGTTACGCCTGCCGTTTTTGCCGCGCGGCTGCTGTTGGGAGGCGTTTGTGGTGCTTCCGCCATCACCTTTAGGCCATAAAAAATAACCGGCAACGGCGACCAGCGCGACAAGGATCAATAACAGAATTTTTTTAGATATAGAGCGTGAGGCATTCATTGCTGTTTATTGCTCTCCGGCAGTGTAATCAATAGTTCCAGGCGGGACAGTCAGGCTATTCCCGCAAAGTTAACCAGTGTAGTTACCAAACAGGATAAAAAAATGAAGGAAATAAGAATATCTGTAAGGCAGCCGTAAGGCTGACGTAAGTATCCGCAATCTCATCAGATGAGACAAATCAGAGCAGGGCATCAGAAACTGATACAGAAGCACAGATGTTTGCTACGCTCATCAACAGGTTGGCAATACATTAATTCAGGAGAACAATGATGAACCAAATTGAAACCCGTCAGCTTGGGCGCAGTGGCATTGAAGTTCCTACGCTTACCTTTGGCGGCAACGTTTTTGGCTGGACCGTGGACCAGGATACCTCTTTCTCACTGCTGGATGCGCTGGTGGAAAAAGGGCTGTGGTTCATTGATACCGCTGATGTTTATTCACGCTGGGCACCGGGCAACCAGGGGGGAGAATCGGAAACCATCATTGGCAACTGGCTGAAAAAAAGCGGCAAACGCGACAAAATTGTGCTGGCTACCAAAGTGGGCATGGAGCTGTCGCCGGAGAAAACCGGACTGTCAGCCAACTATATTCGGCAGGCGGTGGAAGATTCGCTGCGTCGTCTGCAAACCGACTATATCGATCTTTATCAGGCGCATCGCGATGACGATCAAACCCCACTGGAGGAGACGTTAAAAGCGTTCGACGATCTGATCCGGGAAGGTAAAGTGCGTGCGATCGGCGCCTCTAACTATTCAGCGGATCGTCTCACACAGGCGCTGAAGATCAGCGAAGAAAATGGCCTGGCGCGTTATGAGACCCTGCAACCGGAGTATAACCTCTACGATCGCCAGGAATATGAAAGCGGTCTGGAGCAGGTTGCCACTGAAAATGACATCGGTGTGATCAATTACTATTCGCTGGCCAGCGGCTTTCTGAGCGGCAAATATCGTCGTCCGGAGGATGCCAGCAAGAGCAAGCGCGGGCAGGGCGTGGTAGAGAAATACCTTAACGAGCGTGGGCTGCGTATTTTGCAGGCGCTGGACGAGGTATCTCAGGCGCGCGGCATTACCCCAACGCAGGTAGCGCTGGCGTGGCAGATTGTCCGTCCGGGGATCACTGCTCCCATCGTTAGCGCCACGTCGCTGGAGCAGTTAAATGAGCTGGTGAAAGCAGCCCAGCTACGGCTGAATCTGGATGAAGTGGAAAAGATCACGCAGGCCAGCCGCTATTAAGCCAGCCTGATAAAAATGCGCCTGCGGGCGCTTTTTTTATGCGGCTGCCTGGCCATTAGCCTATTACTGAACAAAAAAGCGGTTGGCTTTGCGCATTGAGCGATATCGCTCCGCGTAAAAAATCAGCACGCCCAATGCGCTACCGATAAGCAACAGCAGCAGTAACGCCGGTAAGGCTTCGCCGTAACAGACGCGCCAGAGCGAAGCGCCTGTAACCATCACTGCCAGACAAACCATCGCTCCGGTATAGCGATAAAGCAGCATCAGCAGCAGAGCAAAAGCGAGATACTGTTGAAAACTGAGATTCCACAGGCTCACGATAAATGTATCCATACTTTAATTACGGGGCTGAAATGCTAACATGCGCGCGCCAGGAAACCGCGTTAATTGTTTTAAAGCATCGTCAGGCAAACATAATTTGCGCCCAGCGAGCCAGCCCGGCGGTGACCGAGCCGAAATCATCGCCGGAGGCCAGCGGAATGGCAGGCAGCTGCTGCTGCAGCGCCTGACGCAACAGCGGCGAGCGGGCGCTGCCGCCGGTCAGGTAGATCATATCTGGCGTGGTGCCGCTGGTTTCCAGCGCCAGCCTGACCTGCTCCTGGATACGATCCAGCGGCGCGGCGATGGCCGCTTCCAGCCCTTTGCTGGCGATATCCGTGCGTAATCCGGCTTCGATAAACGCCAGCGCTGCGCTGGTTTCAGCCCGGTCGGAAAGGGCGATTTTGCTCTCTTCCGCCGCCCGCACCAGGCGATAGCTAAGGCGCTGCTGCCAGACTTTCAGCAGGCGCTGCACCTTTTCCGGCTGACGCGCATCGAGTATCAGATCCTGTAACAGTTTGCGGCAGGCGGCTGAATAAAAGTCGCTTTGCGCCGGAACGTCGTTGATCGCCACCGCGTTCCACCAGGGCAGGGCGGGCAGGGCGGTGCCTTTTTGCGTTTCTCCGCCCAGCCCCAGCAGCGGCATCAGCTCTTTATAAGCCAGCGCAATATCCAGATCGTTACCACCAACGCGGCAGCCGCTGTGCCCTAACAGGCTGCTGGTGCGATCGGCGCGATTGTGCCATTGCGGACCCATCAGCAGCATACTGCAGTCGGTGGTGCCCCCGCCGATATCCACCACCAGCACCCGCTTTTCTTCCTGCAGCGTGGCTTCAAAATCGAGCCCCGCCGCTACCGGTTCAAACTGAAAGATCACATCACGGAAACCGGCGCGGCTGGCAGCTCGCGCCAGAATGCCCTGAGCCTGACGGTTCGCCTCGTCGCCGCCTAATCCCTGAAAGTTAACCGGTCGACCAATCACCGCCTGATCGATGGATCCGCTCAGCTGCTGTTCTGCGGTTTGGCGAATATGCAGCATCATGGCGCACACCAGATCTTCAAACAGGGCGATCTGCTGCGGCTTCAAGCCGTTGGCACCGAGAAAGGATTTGGGCGATTTAACAAACCAGACCTCTTCAGAGTCGGTCATATACTGCGACAGCGCATCAAGACCAAAGTGGATGCTGCCGGGGGTTACTTCAATATCTTCATCGCGGTTAAAGGCGATGGCGCGCCGCAGCAGCGCCTGATTTTCCGCTTCCGGCGTCGGCACCTGATGATGGCGAAAGAGCCATTCGCTGATCGCTTCGCGCGTCGGCCCGCACAGCATTGAGGGCAGATAAGGAGAATCCTTTTCCAGTTTAAGCAGCCGCGGCGCGCCATTTTCTACCACGGCCACGGAACAGTTAGCCGTTCCGTAATCAAAACCGATAAACATAAAGATCCCCCTTAAGAAAAAAAGGGGGTGACTTTACCCGAGCCGATCGGCACTGGCAAATGTTTCACACGTTGCAAATTGCCCTGTGCTCATCGGCTGGCTATTTAATGGCGAAAAAGCTGTTTTCCAGCAGCGTGTTTAACGGCACGCTGCTGCTGAGCGCATCGCCCCAAACGCCATTAATGCCGATACTATTCAACGTTGACAACGCCATCGCCAGGTCCACTGGCCCGGCAACGGTAGCGATGTTCAGCCGCTGCGCCTGTCCGTGAATAATAGAAACCAGCATCTCGTCCATCAGATTAAAATGTACGTTGGCAGTAAGGTCGGGAGACAGCTGTATAAAATCGATCTGTTCATGAGCGATCTGCTTAAAGAGATCCAGGTTGCGGCCAAAATCACGCAGCAGGATACGGCAACCCTGCTGACGCAGATGCTGCAGGACAGGACGCAACGCCTCGCTATGCTGTAACAGCGCGCAGGTTTCCAGACTCATAATTAACGCATCACCATGCAGCGGACTGGCGTCAAGGTGGCTGAAAAGCGTCTTCTGCCATGCCACGTTCATCAAGCCTTCGACTGTCAGCGGCAACACGATTTGTAACCCTTTCCGGGCGATGCCCGGCGCGTAAAGAGAGAAAAAACTCTCAATCAGCGCGTGATCCAACGCCAGACGCCGCGTGTCATTTGGTAACGCGGCGCGATAGTCAGTGATATCGGCTTCATGCCCCTGTGCGTTGGTGAGTCGGGGTTGCAAAAGATGAAAACTGGCGGTTTGTGTCTTGCCAGGGGCCGATACCGACCAGGCCTGCCAGCGTAGCGGCTTATCAGGAGGTGTGGCCTGCTCTTTAAATGTAAGCGTAACCGGCGTCGCTGGCTGGGGCCGGGTTTCATACACGGTCAGTTGACCGCGTCCGTTGTGCTTGGCGTTGTAACAGGCCAAATCCGCCTGCGCCAGCACCTCGCTGCTCTGACAGTTATCCCCATTAATCAATGTTAGTCCGGCGCTGGCACCAATGCGGTAGAGCTTGCTTTCCCATAAAAAGCGGTAGTCATTAATGGCGTTGACAATATCCTGCGCCACCTGACGGGCCGCGCTTATTCCACAGTCGGCTATCAACAGGCCGAACTCATCGCCGCCAAGACGAGCCAGAAAATCGTTGCTACGCAGCCGGTGCGTCATTAATTCGGCCAGCTCAGTGAGCAGCGCGTCACCTGCCGCATGCCCGGCGCTGTCATTGACCGCTTTAAAACGATCGAGATCGATAAACACCAGAACGTGCTGTTGTTGCCTTTCGCTGGCGGAGAGCAGCAGCCGTTTAAGCTGGTGGTCAAAACTGGCCCGATTAGGTAGCCGCGTTAGCGTATCGTGTGAAGCGCTGTAATGCAGACGTTTCAGCATTTCACGCGATTCGCTTACATCCTGCATCACCATAACGCTGCCGATGTTTTTTCCCGTCACTGTTTTCAGCGGCGTCAGGCTGTACTGAATAGCGAAATGTTCGCCGGAAGCGTTATGCAACACCAGATCGCGATCGGGATCGTTCATGGTGCCGGGAAGGTTACAGCACAGAATATCCTCTACTTCCGGGCCGCGCGCGCCGTGGGTAATGCGCAAAATATCACCCAGCGATTTTCCTGCCGCCTGCTCCTGCGTCCAGCCGCTCATCTGTTCGGCGACCGGGTTCATAAACGTCACGCGCATCTCTTCATCGGTGCTGATTACCGCTTCGCCGATGGCGTCCAGCGTAATCAACATCTGCTCTTTTTCACGGTACAGCGCTTCGGTCAGCAGGCGCAGTTCGGTAATGTCCTGGTTAATGCCCAGCAGCCGCGCAATTTTTCCCTCGGCGTTGCGCTGGCTCTCCGCCTGCGTGCGGATAGAGCGCAGGCCGTTGCGGGTAGTAATCCGGCACTCCATGCTGAAAGGGATGTCATCCTCCAGCGCGCGCCGTACCGCCTCTTGCGCGAGGGGACGATCTTCCGGTAGCAGGCGGCTGAGCCAAAACGCATAGGTAGGACGCAAGGTTGGCTCCAGCTCATAAATAGTATACATGCGTCGGTCCCAGCTCATTTCATTGCGCATGACATCCCATTCCCAGACGCCGATGCCGCCCGCTTCATTAGCCAGCGTAATGCGCTCCATTAGCCGTCGGTTCGTCTCTTCGCTGGCGCGGATATGTTTTTTCTCTTCGCGGAAGGCGTGCATCACCATCGTCATCATGTGACTGGGGATCAAAATCAGCAGAAGCGGCAGCCAGGGCGCGGTGATCATAAATGAAGAATTGAACGCCGGCATGCTGACCAAACCCAGCACCAGCATCAGCGATATCAGCGAGACGTTGGCGAAAAAAACTAAAAATGCGGCGAGGCGCGGCAGACGTACCGCAACCCAAAACAGAATCACCATGACAAAAGTAAAGGGCCAGGGTAAAAAGCGCAGCGCCAGAAAGCTCATAAGCAATGAAGCGGCCAGGGCGATCAGCGTTGCCAACAGTACGTCCTGCTGCACCTGCAGACGCAGGTAGCGCGGCTGCCACAGCAGACAGATTGGGCCGAGCGCCAGCATGCCGATAACTTCTGATAATACCCAGACAGTAAAAAAGCGCAGGGTAGGCGTGCCGCCAGAAAAGTGGGACCACCAGAGCGCGACAAGCCCGCTGGCTAACGGCACCAGCATCCCCGCCGTAACCACTATCTTCAACCAGCTCATCAGCGAATCGAGCGCGGATTCAGGCTTGATCAACAGGCGCAGCAGGTAGCCGCCCAGCAGGCTTTGCAGCAGATTGATAAAGGCAAAAGAGAACAGCGGCCAGTGCGGCCCCAAAACCATAATATGCGCGCCCAGCGTACCGGCCAGGCAGGCCAGCAACAGCAGTGCCTGCTGGCGGCCACGGCTGCGAAAAACCACCGCCGTCATCAGCGCCGAAGCATACCAGATGGGCGAAATAGCATTATCGAGCACCCTCAGCGTCAGGCAAAACAGCGAGGCGATAAAGCAGATCAGGCCCAGCAGCAGAGCGGGCCTGAAAGAAGATAACGTGCTGTGCGCGGGCGAAATAGTATGGGTTGTCATTCACGGGTCCGGCGAGCCTGCCCGCAAAAGCGCGAGCAGGCGTTATATCACTTTGGTGATGCTAGCACAGGATGTTAAAACCAACCCGATGGCAACCGCTGAAATAGCCAGTTTATTCAAACGATTGATAGCCTGGCTGCCGCTGTTTTAGCAGATCCGCGCGTGTCCAGGGCTTTTCCAGCCCGGCAAGATCAGCAGAGAGGTGTGCAAGAAAGTTTTGCGTAGGGGCGATGCGTCCGTGACCAATAAGCACCAGCGGCAGCAGCAGCGCGGCGCTGACCTGCGGCAGGGAGAAGCCTTTCAGCTGCGTATTGCGCTGATTGATCAGGAATAGCGTGCTGAGCGTAAAGCCGATCAGCAAACCGCTGGCGACTTCGCTTTTCGAATGCGCGAGCAGCACCAGGCGTGAAGCGCCCACCAATAGCGGCACCATATAGCCAATTGTCACCGCCACGCCGCGCCAGAATGCGGGCAGCCGACCTGACAGCAGCCAGAGCATAACCGGCCAGAGAGTGGCTGACATCGCGCTGTGTCCGCTAAAGCCGGTGAAGTTAAAGCGGGCGCTACCGATGCCGAACCCCATAAACAGGATTTTCGACACGCTGACGATCAGTCCCGCTAGCCCAAAGGCCAACAGCCAAAACCAGACCGTGCGCCGATCGCTGCTTTTCCAGGGCAGGATCAGCGCGATAAGAATTGCTGTGGGGATCAGCAACATGCTGTCGCCAAAATAGGTAATCGTTCTCCAGGACATAGCCAACCTTTCTGTTATGAGTATGCTTCTCGCCAACTGGCGAGAAGGGGCGTCGCTACGCTGCCACGAAAAGTGAGAGCTGGATCGCGCGTAGCAGTTTATCGGTGAAATGGGGGCGCGCCAAAGGAGAAAGTCTGAAAAGCGGGCATTCCGTGCAGCGCTTCATCGCCCGGCGACGTGCAAGCTGCTTTTTTCTGGCATCAAACCGGCGATCTCCCTATAATTGCCGCCAGTTAATCCTCTCAATATCTGACTGAACGCTAAGGATGATGTTTCGACATCGCCTGGTGCCACGTCACACAGTTATCAGGTCTTTAATTTTATGACTGACAAGTCCCATCAATGCGTCATTGTAGGTATCGCAGGCGCATCCGCATCAGGAAAAAGTTTAATTGCCAGCACGCTGTATCGTGAAATCCGCGAACAGGTCGGCGATGAGCATATCGGCGTGATTCCTGAAGACAGTTATTACAAAGACCAAAGCCACCTCACTATGGAAGAGCGGATTAAAACGAACTATGACCATCCCAGCGCGATGGATCATGATTTGCTGCTGCATCATCTTCAGGCCCTGAAAGCGGGCCAGCATATTGAATTGCCGGTTTACAGCTACGTTGAACATACCCGCACGCAGGAAACCATTCATCTCAAACCGAAAAAGGTCATTATTCTCGAAGGGATCCTGCTGTTAACCGATGCCCGCCTGCGCGAAGAGATGAACTTCTCCATTTTTGTCGATACCCCGCTGGATATCTGCCTGATGCGTCGTATGAAGCGCGACGTGAACGAACGCGGCCGCTCAATGGATTCGGTAATGGCGCAGTATCAAAAAACCGTGCGTCCGATGTTCCTGCAGTTTATTGAACCCTCCAAGCAGTACGCCGATATCATCGTGCCGCGCGGGGGTAAAAACCGCATTGCCATCGATATTCTGAAAGCGAAAATCAATCAATTCTTTGAGTAAGCGCGTCAGCCCGAAGAAAAAGGAGTAAACGGCGATGAGATTATGCGATCGCGATATTGAAGCCTGGCTTGATAACGGCAAGCTGGCGATTACGCCGCGCCCGCCAGTAGAGCGCATCAACGGCGCAACCGTGGACGTGCGGTTGGGCAATCAGTTTCGTACTTTTCGTGGGCATACTGCAGCCTATATCGACTTAAGCGGCCCTAAACATGAGGTCAGCGCGGCACTGGATCGCGTGATGAGCGATGAGATTGTGCTGCCGGAGGGTGAGGCGTTTTATCTGCATCCGGGCGAGCTGGCGCTGGCCGTGACCCTGGAATCGGTCACGCTGCCTGACGATTTGGTCGGCTGGCTTGATGGTCGTTCATCGCTGGCGCGTCTGGGTTTAATGGTGCATGTGACCGCGCACCGCATCGATCCCGGCTGGCAGGGCCGTATCGTACTGGAGTTCTATAATTCAGGTAAGCTGCCGTTGGCCTTGCGTCCCGGTATGCTGATCGGTGCGCTAAGCTTTGAACCTTTGTCTGGTCCCGCCGCCCGCCCATATAACCGTCGTGAAGATGCTAAATACAAAGGGCAGCAGGGCGCGGACGCCAGTCGGATCGATAAAGACTAACTGCCTGAACAGGGGATGGGATGAGACGATTAATTACCACGCTGGCTATTTTATTCGTCGTGATTGTAGCGGGCATGACAGCGCTGGTACTGTTGGTTAACCCCAACGATTTTCGCAACTATATGGTGCAGCAGGTTGAACAGCGTAGCGGCTATCAACTGCGCCTGGAGGGCGATTTGCGCTGGCATGTCTGGCCGCAGCTTAGCATCCTTGCCGGACGTATGTCGGTTACCGCCCCTGGCGCACAGCAGCCGATGGTGATGGCTGAAAACATGCGGCTTGATGTCCATCTCTTTCCTTTACTGTCGCATCAGCTCAGCGTTAAGCAGGTCATGCTGAAGAACGCAGTGATCCGCCTGACGCCGGAGAGCGAAGCTCAACAGCCAGCCGATGCGCCGGTAGGGCCGACGGACTCAACGCCGCCGGAACCGGTAAAAGGCTGGACTTTCGATATCAGTCATCTTGAAGTGGCTGACAGCCTGTTAATCTGGCGTCAGCCGCAGGGAGAAGAGATTAACTTTCGCGATCTTAATCTCTCTCTGACGCAGGACAGCCGCCGTGAGGCGAGGCTGTCACTGGCGACGCGGGTTAGCCGCGATCAGCGTGAGCTGCAGCTGTCGCTGGATGGCGAGATGAATGTGGCCAATTATCCGCAGCGCGTAAGTGGTACGGTGAAGTCGCTGAGCTGGCAGCTACAGGGACCGGGTCTGCCTGCAACGGGATTGCAGGGCAAAGGCAGCCTGCAGGCGGAGTGGCTGAATGACAGCCAGCGTTTTTCATTGCAAAACGTGGCGCTGACATTGGGTGACAGCCAGCTGAACGGCGCTATCAGCGGCAAGCTTGGCAACGCGCCGGCGGTCACGATTGATATGCGCTCGCCGCATCTCGATCTGGATGCGCTTTCCGGCCTGAATTCGCCAACCAGCGCTTCGCCTGGCATGTCTGTCGCCACCGCCTTTAGCCGCGCGCCGGTGATCGCCGAACCCACCCGTTACGATCATCCCCTGAACAGTCTGAATGCAGCGCTGAAGCTTCAGGTCGATACGTTGCGCTGGCATGGCATGGATATGCAGCAGGTAGCGCTGGATGCGCAAAATCATCAGGGTAACATAGCGCTTAATACGCTGAGCGGACGGGTAGGCGAGGGCACTTTCTCGTTACCGGGCACCTTAAATCTGCATCAGCAGTCGGTTGCGGTGGCGCTGCGTCCGGCGCTGCAGAATATTGCATTAGCGCCGTTGCTGCAGGCGTTTGCTCTGCCGCCAACGCTGGATGGCCAGCTGACATTAACCGGTAACATGAGTGGAGAGGGACTGAGCGTTGTTGATTTTCATCGGCGCTGGCGCGGCGAAGCCGAAGTAGCACTGGATTCAGCTCGCATTATCGGCATGAATTTTCAGCAACTGGTCCAGCGGGCCGTGGCCCGTAACAGCGATCGGGTCAGCAGCGGAGATGAAACGGGCAACAGTAACGAAACCCGCCTTGATAAGCTGCAGGCACAGGCAACCTTAAAAGATGGCCTTATTACGCTTAAAAACCTACAGGGCGGGGCTTCCGGCTTCCGTCTGGGCGGCGCGGGTGAGATAGATATGCTGCGTCGTCAGTGCGATATTCATTTTGGCGTGCAGGTTACCAGTGGCTGGAAAGGGGATAATGACCTTATCGCCACACTGCAACAGACGGCGGTTCCGCTGCATATCTACGGCGGCTGGGATAATCTGCAATACAACCTGAAAGTGGATCAGCTGCTGCGTCAGAAGCTTGAGAGTCAAATCAAATCGCGCCTGGATGAGTGGTCACAGCGTAATCAGAAAAATGTGACGCCCGAAAAAGCGCCGCAATAATCGCTCTGGCGCAGGAATCGCCTGATATCCTGCGCCTGGCGCTCTCCTCAGCGGTAACGCGTTATGGCTGTTTACGCCTCGGTATCCGACTCGCGCTGAGCAAACGGAATAATCTGCACCTTATGCACGCGATGGCTTTCCACTTCTAAAGTGCGAATAAGCCAGTCGCCGATCTGCAGCTCTTCGCCCGCCTGAGGAATATGCTGCAGCTGATCCATCAGCAGACCGGCAATGGTGTGATAATCGCGCTTTTCGTTTAGCGGCAGGTCGATATACATCTCCAGATCTTCCAGCGGCATATGGCCATTGGCTATCCAGCTGCCATCCTCTTTCTGACGAATATCATAGCGCGCGTCCAGCTCGTCGCTTTCATTTGGTAAATTACCGGCAATGGTTTCCATGATGTCGCTCAGGGTCACCACGCCCTCCACCGAACCAAACTCATCCACCACAAAGGCGAAATGGGTGCGCGCGCTACGGAACTGCTCCAGCGCCAGCAGCAGCGTAAGCTGTTCCGGGAAAATTAGCGGCTGACGAATCAAAGCGCGCAAGTCGAGAGAGTTATGATGCAGCGACTGATGCAGAAGATCGATAATATGCACCACTCCCAGCGGCTCGCTGCCGTTTTCGGTAATTAAGATCCTGGTATGCTGATTACGGTCCAGCTGCGCCATTATCTTTTGCGGGCTATTACTCAGGTCAATATGTTCGATATCGTGACGCGAGGTCATAATACTGCTGACGCTGCGTTGCGCCATGCTCATAACCCGCACGACCATCTGGCGTTCCTGTTTATTAAAGACCGCGTGCTCATCGGCCTCTCCCACCAGCGAAGCGGTCTCCGCATCCAGCTCCGCTTCGGCGTGCTGACCGCGCAGCAGATGCAGTACCGCTTCGGCGGTGCGTTTGCGCAGCGGTATGGTCGATGAAAGAAAGCGACGGCGATTGAACTGCGACAGCTGATTAAGACATTCAATTAAGATAGAGAAGCCAATAGCGGCATAGAGATAGCCTTTGGGAATATGGAAGCCAAACCCTTCAGCAATCAGGCTAAAGCCAATCATCAGCAAGAAGCTCAGGCAAAGAATCACAATGGTTGGGTGGCCGTTAACAAAGCGGGTTAACGGTTTGCTGGCAAGGATCATCAGGCAGATGGCGATAGCCACCGCAGCCATCATCACTGGCAGGTGATCCACCATCCCAACGGCAGTGATAACCGCATCCAGTGAGAAAACGGCATCCAGCACGACAATCTGCGCCACCACCGGCCAGAAGCGCGCGCCATGCTTCTGTGGATTCTCATCACTGTCGCGTCCCTCCAGTCGCTCATTGAGCTCCATAGTGGCCTTAAACAGCAGGAATAATCCGCCGATCAGCATAATCACATCGCGGGTGCTAAAAGTGTGACTGAATAGCGTCAACAGCGGGCGCGTAAGCCCGGTTAACCATGCGATCGAGGTCAGTAGCGCCATGCGCATAAGCAACGCCAACAGCAGCCCGGTAACGCGGGCGCGATCGCGCTGCGCGGCAGGCAGCTTTTCCGCCAGGATGGCAATAAAGATCAAATTATCGATACCCAGCACCAGTTCAAGCACAATTAATGTAACCAGTCCGGCCCAGATTGATGGATCTGCGATCCATTCCATACCCTGTTTCACCTTTTATTGTTTATTTTGCTGAGAGATGATGGAATCTGAATAATGAAAACGCAATATTACCTGAGATAAATCCTAAACAAAAAAAGCGCAAGCCTTAATGTGCGCCTGATAGGCATATATTAGCACTCAAGCTTATTGGGATTTTACGGGGGCAGAGAGAGGTAATTATTAACATCTGCTGCAGAAATAAACGCCATCTGGTTGCATTATGTAATAAAAGTTATTATCAAGCCGGAATTATCTGGAAAAAAAAGAAAGGCGCTGTCGGGGTAACTTAC
This sequence comes from Pantoea sp. FN0305, assembly GCF_050113845.1. Taxonomy (NCBI): domain Bacteria; kingdom Pseudomonadati; phylum Pseudomonadota; class Gammaproteobacteria; order Enterobacterales; family Erwiniaceae; genus Pantoea; species Pantoea sp. FN0305. Next base: position 565,857 of record NZ_JBNJSN010000001.1, read on the forward strand.
TGAAAATTAACCATTATTTTTTATATTCTTTAGTCTTATTCTGAAAGTGCTATGGATCTGCTTTCCTGTGCTTGTCACAACCAGTCAATAGTATAAAAATCTAGCCATAACTTATGTGATCGGACCGAGATAATTGATGCGGCTCTTTTGCTGCGCTCAGATAAATGAGTAATCCCTTTGGCTTAATGTAGCTTATAAGAGCTAACCGATCCCTGCGCCTCAAATAGCACTGTTTCTGATTTAACAGCATTGGTAGCTGAAAGCCAGGGGCGGTAGCGTGCTTAAACTCTGGCTGTTGGGTTCAAATATGCCCGTCAAGAGTAATGTATAAATTTCTGTTGTTTTAAGACTAATGCTAAATAAATACGACAGAATAACTGATGCCATCATAAAACCTGATTCAGGCCTTAATGCCGGCATTACAGGACGAATTAATACCGATACGGTCAGTAAGCTGACCATTAATGGTCGAACTGCAGGACAGCGGGCCGCCTCTGTTTTTACCGGGCGTTGACAGAGTGGCTTTCGCAGCGGGGACATTTATGCATAAAACGAGGGGCAAACATCTCATGACGGAACAGCAATAGTTAGAGCAGATTGGTCGTGAATTGACGTTTATTCATGAACTTTTTTTTGCGGCGACACACACCGCTTTAGACAATAAATCAGCAATAGTGATGATAATTCAATGATGAAAACGAAACTAAAGTTGGCTCCGTTACTGGTGTCAATCTCACTTATCAGTGGCTGTACCGTAGTCCCAGGGCAAAATGTTTCTACCAGCGGTAAAGATGTTATCAAGCAGCAGGACGCTGATTATGACATCAACAAAATGGTTAACGTCTTTCCTCTTACCCCGATGTTGGTCGAGCAGCTGCGCAGAAAACCTATTGTTGCCCAGCCGAACCCGCAGCTCGATCGTGAGCTGGCTAACTATGAGTATCGTATCGGCGTAGGCGATGTGTTGAGCGTTACCGTTTGGGATCACCCGGAGCTGACGACTCCAGCCGGCCAGTACCGCAGCGCCAGCGACACCGGTAACTGGGTCCATTCAGATGGCACCATCTATTATCCTTACATCGGTAAGGTAAAGGTCGCCGGTAAAACCATCCAGCAAGTGCGCAGCGAGCTGCAGAGTCGTCTGGCCAGCTATATTGAAAGCCCGCAGGTTGATGTAAATATCGCGGCTTTCCGTTCGCAAAAGGTCTACGTTACCGGCGAAGTCGGTACCTCTGGTAAACAGGAAATCACCAATATCCCGTTGACCGTCCTGGATGCGATTAACGCCGCAGGCGGTCTCTCCGCAGACGCCGACTGGCGTAACGTGGTGCTGACCCACAATGGCCGTGAACAACGTATTTCTCTGCAGGCGCTGATGCAGAACGGCGATTTGACGCAAAACCGCCTGCTCTATCCGGGCGATATTCTGTACGTGCCGCGCAATGACGAACTGAAAATCTTTGTCATGGGCGAAGTGAACCGCCAGCAGACGTTGAAAATGGATCGCAGCGGCATGACGCTGACGGAAGCACTGGGCAATGCGGAAGGGCTGAACCAGGATGTCTCTAACGCCACCGGCGTGTTTGTTATTCGTCCGAACCGCGAACAGGGCGGCAAGGTTGCGAATATCTATCAGCTTAATACTGCTGATGCGACCGCGATGGTACTGGGCACGGAATTCCAGCTGCAGCCGTATGACATCGTCTACGTGACCGCAACACCGCTTACCCGCTGGAACCGCGTCATCAATCAGTTGCTGCCTACCATCAACAGTGTTCGCTACAGCATCAACTCAGCGAGAGATATCAAAAACTGGTGATGAATATGTTTAATTCAATTCTCATTGTCTGCGTGGGCAATATCTGCCGTTCGCCAACTGGCGAACGATTACTAAAACGCTACTGCCCGGATGTGAAAGTTGAATCAGCAGGATTAGGCGCGCTGGTGAACTATCCAGCAGATGAAAACGCCATCAAGGTGGCAGAGCAACACGATCTCTCGCTGGAAGGGCACCGCGCCCGCAAAATCACTTCAGCCATGTGCAGAGAAAACGATCTGATCCTGGTGATGGAAAAACAGCATATCAATGACATCAGTAATATCGCCCCGGAAGTTCGCGGCAAAACCATGCTGTTTGGTCATTGGTGCGCAGGTCGTGAAATCCCGGATCCATATCGAAAAAGTATAGAGGCTTTTGAATCTGTATACCTTTTATTGGATGACGCCGCTCAGAAATGGGCCCACGCATTAAATCGATAATCAGGCATAATAATGGTCAACAAAAAATCAGATAGCTCGCAGAAAATTGCAGATGCCAAAGATGAAATCGATGTAGCCCGTTTATACGGTTCAATTATCGATCATCGCTGGCTCATTATTGGCGTAACCGCACTATTCGCAGTAATAGGTATTATCTACTCCATCCTCGCCACCCCGGTTTATCGGGCCGATGCGCTGGTACAGGTTGAACAAAACCAGGGCAGCCTGGTGATGACTCAACTCTCCAATCTGATGCCGGATACCAAACCGGCTTCAGATGCGCAGATTGGTCTGATCATGTCCCGGATGGTGCTGGGTAAAACCATCGAAGATCTTAACCTGCAAACCACCGTCGCGCCGAAATATCTGCCGGTTGTGGGTGCTGGCTGGGCGCGCCTGATGGGCAACGACGATAAAAAACTCGCCGTTTCTCGTCTGGAATTACCGCCGGAACTGATCGGTCAGAAGCTTGAGCTGGTTATCGGTGAGAACCACACCTTTACCCTCTCTGGCGAAGACGGTGAACTGGTAAAAGGCAAAGTAGGCCAGTATGTAGGGCAGGGCAAAGTAAAAATCCTCGTCTCTGACACCAATGCCGGGCCGGGCGACGCCTTTGTTGTGCAGAAAAATGGCTATCTGCCGACCTACAATGATTTGGTAGGCCGTCTGAGCGTGGTGGATCAGGGCAAAGATACCGGCGTGCTGGCATTAACCCTGAACGGTTCCGATCCGCAGTTGACGCAGGATACGCTGCGCGCCATTACGGAAAACTATCTGCTGCAAAACGTTGAACGTAAATCTGAGGAAGCGCAAAAGAGCCTCGATTTTATTCAACGTCAGCTGCCGCAGGTGCGTCAGAAGCTGGATGATGCTGAGAACAAACTGAACGCGTTCCGTCAGCAAAACGATTCAGTGGATCTGACGCTGGAAGCCAAGTCGATGCTGGATACCATGGTTAATGTGGATAACCAGCTGAACGAACTGACTTTCCGTGAGGCGGAAATCTCCAAGCTCTATACCAAAGAGCACCCGGCCTATCGCACGCTGTTGGAAAAGCGTAAGACGCTGCGGGATGAGAAAAAATCGCTGGAGGGTAAAGTTTCAGCCCTGCCGCGCACTCAGCAAGAAATTATTCGTCTGACGCGTGATGTCGATGCAGGCCAGGCGGTGTTCATGCAGCTGCTGAACAAGCAGCAAGAGCTGAGCATCAACAAAGCCAGCACCGTGGGTAACGTACGTATCGTTGACCCGGCACTGGTGCTGAACAAGCCGATCGCTCCGCGCTCTGCCATTATCATCGCCGTTTCTCTGGTGCTGGGCCTGCTGGCTTCCACCATCTACGTGCTGATGAAAACCATTCTGATTCGTGGCATCGAGAGCCCGGAGCAGCTGGAAAACAGCGGCATCAACGTATACGCCAGTATTCCTATCTCTGAATGGCAGCAGCAACGCGATCGTAAGCTGGCGATGCTGGGCAAAGATAAGGGCAAAAAAGCGATACGCGGCGGTGAGTTGCTGGCGCTGGCAAACCCAACGGATCTGGCGGTTGAAGCGGTACGTAGTCTGCGTACTACCATGCACTTCGCTATGCTGGATGCGCCTAACAATATCGTCATGATCTCCGGTAGCAGCCCGGATATCGGTAAAACCTTTATCAGCACTAACCTGGCCGCCGTGGTTGCACAGTCAGGCCAGCGCGTACTGTTTATTGATGGCGATATGCGTAAAGGCTATTCGCACGAGCTGTTTAATACCGATAACCGTCACGGTCTGTCTGACCTGCTGTCAAATCAGGCAACGCTGCAGCAGGCGATTCGACCCACTAACGTCAGCGGGCTGGACTTTATTCCGCGCGGTCAGCTGCCGCCTAACCCGTCTGAACTGCTGATGAGTCAGAAGTTTATCGACCTGATGGCCAACGTGCAGAAGCAGTACGATATCGTGATTATCGATACCCCGCCGATTCTGGCGGTGACCGATGCGGCCATTATCGGTATGCAGGCCGGCACCAGTATGGTGGTGGCAGGATTTGAGAAATCCACGGTGAAAGAGATTGAAGTCAGCGTTCGTCGCTTTGAGCAGAACGGTATTGAGATTAAAGGCGCCATTCTGAACCTGGTGGTGAAAAAAGCTGCCAGCGCCTACGGTTATGGCTATTACCACTATAGCTACGAATCAACCAAGCCGTAAAACGAGAGTGCCAGCCGTTCGCGGCTGGCCTTTTAAGGTTTTTAAAACGAATCACATTGAGACTGATGTTATGACTGAGTCTACGCCTTTAATCAGCGTTGTTATTCCCACCTATAATCGTGCCGACATCATTTTAAAAACCCTAAACAGCGTTTTAAATCAAACCTGGCGTAACATCGAAGTGTTCGTGGTGGATGATGCTTCCACGGATAATACCGCTGAGGTCATGGCGGGCGTTAAAGATGAGCGCGTACATTTTATTCAGCTGGCGCAAAACAGCAGCGGCACGCGTCCGCGCAATGAAGGAATTGAGCGCAGCAGCGGTGAGTTTATCGCCTTGCTCGATTCCGACGATGAGTGGGTGCCAGAGAAGCTGGAAAAACAACTGGCCTATTTACGCCAGCAGCCGGGTAAAAACCGCGTTTGCATGACGGCTAAATATAATAAGCGTCCTGAGGGCATGCACCTGCGACGGAATAAAGACCTGAAAAAATATTCCTCGATCATGGAGTTCCTGCTGCTGGGCAACGATTTTCAAACCAGTACGCTACTGCTGGACGCCGCGATAGCCAAACAAACGCAGTTTGATCCTACGCTGCGTAAACATCAGGACTGGGATTTCGCCCTGCGTCTGCAGGAGAGGGGAGCCAGCTTTTTTTATCTCGACCTGCCGCTGACCATTTATGACGATTCGGACTCTACCGCGCGTATCTCTTCCGACGGTAAACGCGATAAATCGTTAATCTGGCTGGAGAGCATTAAAAAGCGCGTACCCAGCTATATCTGGTTCGGCTTCTACGCAAAGATTATTGCCGACAGTTATTTGCTCTCTAATGAAAAATCGAAAGGCGTGGCTATCTATTTAAAGCTGCTGCTGTCGAGAAAAATTAAATTCAGCCATTTTATGGCGATGATGAATGAAAGATTTAAAAAGTTAGCCACTATTACCGCGAAACGTTTTGTTCCGGGGAAGTGATTTAAAACAGCAATTGGAATGGCGAAAATAAAATGAAATTTTTATCGATGAAGATAGGTATAAGAAAGAATCGCTATCTCTATTTCGATCCACATATGACCTTTATGCTGTTCTTATTTATGATGTTGATGATGGTGGGAGTGGCGTTAGTAAAAGAGTCGGTGATGAAACCGTACTTCTTTTCAGACCAAATCACCATCTTTAGCTTTATGAAGTTTACCTATAGCTTCGGCCCCGGAAACTCCTACGGCAGCACAGCTTACTTTTATAAACTGTTGGGATTTGAACAAAGCTCGATTGTATTTGCGCTGATTTCAGCCATTCTCATCATCAGCACCTTTGTGTTTATTTTCATCAAGGTGCGCGGTGGTTCGATGAATATATTTGATATCGGCGTGTTCTTGTTTTTTTGCTTTTCTTCAATGATTAACCTGACGTGGCAGAGTAAAGACTTTATCGTATTTTTGATGATGATGCCGTTGCTCATCACCTTTGCGAATCGTACTGCCGGGCTATTAATATGGACCTGCTTTGCTCTGTTCTACGCCTATTATTTCAGGACATACTGGTTCCTGTTTTTAATAGAGTTTTATGCCCTGCTGTTAATGTCGCGTTATGTCCATAAAGGAAAGTGGATATTTATTTTATGTCTGCTTTCGCTGCTGGTACTGGCGCTTGGCTTCCAGTATGGTTTAGGCATTGACGTAGATAATTTCCGTAATGAAGTGAATGAACACCGACTGGAGAGAGAAGGTGACGGTAGCAATACCCTGATTCGTCCCTGGTTCCCGGCCGGTAATCCGTTATTTGGCTGGTTAAACGTTAGTCTGACGTGGATAACATTCTTTTTCCCGTTCCCACTGATTTTAATGTTGTCACCTTATTATGTGGTTATTTCTACCTTTATTATTTTGATGTTCAGAAGAATCTGGCAAACGCTTCATGCCGCCCTGCAGGACAGAACCTATCCGCTGGTTGTGGTGTTTGCGCTGGCGATTATTTCCTACACGGTTATTCAGAGCCTGTTTGAACCAGATTATGGCAGCTACCTGCGTCACCTGTCGCCATTCTATCCATTAATGTTTTACGTCTATTTAAGTTTTGGGAAATTCAAAAAGGAAGAGTAAATGAAAATCCTCCATGCTGCAGAGACAATAAAAGGTGGCGTTGCCACAGTTTTAAAACAACTCGTTGCGGCACAACAGGATGAGAAGAACAGTTATCAAATCCAGTGCCTGATCCCGGCGGATCAGGCCGGAGAACTGGATACGGCACATGCAGAAAACGTCGTGAAATGGCAACGTAAGGGCCGGTCGGTCGGCGCGCTGTTTTCATTTGCCGCTGCGTTTTGCCGCACGGTAATCAAATTCAAGCCCGACGTGGTGCATCTTCACAGTTCCTTTGCCGGCGTTATTGGCCGTGCCTGTTTGCTGTTGCTGTGGCCTGTTGTTCGTCCGAAAGTGGTTTACTGCCCGCATGCATTTAGCTTCCTGATGCAGACCAGTAACGGTAAGAAAAAGATCTATTCCTTTATCGAAAAAGCGTTGCTGCCAATGACGGACGCCATTATTTGCGTCAGTCAGTATGAAGCTGACCAGGCAAAGGCGCACGGCATTAGCGCTGATAAGCTGGTAGTGATTCATAACGGCGTGGCTGAACGGCAGATCGTCAAGGCGGATACGCTAGCCGATCCGCGTATTAACGTGCTGTTTGTTGGGCGTTTTGATTACCAGAAAGGCTACGATATTTTACTGAATGCCATGAAGCGTAATCAAAATCCCAATATTCACCTGACGTTGATTGGCGACAGCGTACACAGCGCCGAGAAAATTGAAAAGCTGCCGGGGGCGGAGTATACCGGCTGGCTTAAAGCCAGCCAGATGGAACCTTATTTTATCGCGGCGGATGTGCTGGTCATTCCCAGCCGTTGGGAAGGGTTCGCGATGGTGCCGCTGGAGGCAATGAGCTATTCAGTGCCAATTATTGCCAGTGACGCAACTTCACTGCCGGAAGTGGTAATTAATAATGAAACGGGTTATCTGTTTAAAAACGGTGACTCTGACTCCTTACTTTCTGTACTAAACCGCCTGGATAAATCTGATTTGAGGGAAAAGGGGCGAAAAGGAAATCAATTATTTACCAATAACTTTACTTCGCAGGCTATGATAGCCAAAACGCATGGTTTATATGCCGACATACTGAAACGTTGAACACCAATTAACTAGCGAGGTCTAAGACATGTCTTCAATCATGCATGAATTAGGCAGGGATGATAATAAAATGATGACGGCGAGTGGATTTCGTACCCGTACTAACGCGTCGATTATTTCCATAATACAGCGTTTTTCTGACATTTTTGTGATGTTTACCGGGCTGTATATTTTAGCACGCATTGAATCCCAGTCTTTTTCATCATCCTGGTGGCTACTTTCACTTACCGCTCTGGCATTATTCCAGATGATTGGCGGTATTACTGATTTTTATCGCTCCTGGCGCGGTGTGAGTTTCGCCCACGAGCTACAGCTTATTTTGCAAAACTGGGCATTAAGTATTTTGATTACTGCAGGCGTGATGTCGTTCGTCAGCGATCTGGATCTTAATTTTAAAGCTTATTTGTTGTGGTTTGGGATTGTGGCGATCGGTTTTATCGCCTGCCGTCTGGCAATTCGCTATTTTGCCCGTATTATTCGCAAGCTGGGATACAATACGCGCAATGTCGCCATCGTCGGAAATATGCCCATTGGCGTTTCACTTGCTAATAGTTTCATTAACGCACCCTGGATGGGTATGAACGTTGTCGGGCTTTATTCTGACGTTGCTAATGAATCTCGTAGTGATGCTGGCAATATCAACTACTGCGGCAATCTTGAGCAGCTGTTGGTTGATGCCCGGGAAGGGAAACTGGATAAAATTTATATCGCCATGGCGATGTCAGAAGAAATGGCGATCCGCGAGCTGGTGAACAAACTTTCTGACACCACCTGTTCGGTAATGCTTATCCCGGATATTTTCACCTTTAATATTCTTCAGTCGCGCACCGAAGAAATTAATGGCGTGCCGGTGGTGCCGCTGTTTGAAACGCCAATGAATGGCATCAATATGGTGTTGAAGCGTATCGAAGATATCGTGGTTTCATCCTGTATTCTGTTGTTTATCTCTCCTGCGCTGTTGACCATTGCCGCGCTGGTTAAATTCACCTCGCCGGGCCCGGTGATTTTCCGTCAGGTGCGTTATGGCATGGACGGTAAGCCGATTAAAGTGTGGAAGTTCCGCTCAATGTCGGTGATGGAGAATGGCGATACGGTTACCCAGGCCACGAAAGGCGATGCGCGTATTACACCTATTGGTCGTATTTTACGCTCTACCTCGCTGGATGAGCTGCCGCAGTTCATCAATGTATTAAAAGGCGATATGTCTATTGTTGGGCCGCGTCCGCATGCCGTTGCTCATAATGAACAATATCGCTCGATTATTCAGGGCTATATGCTGCGCCATAAGGTGAAACCAGGCATTACCGGCTGGGCACAAATTAATGGCTGGCGTGGTGAGACCGATACGCTGGAAAAAATGGAAAAACGTGTTGAGTTCGATCTGCAGTACATCCGTGACTGGAGCCTGTGGCTTGATATGCGCATTATTTTTCTGACTCTCTTTAAAGGCTTTATCAGTAAAACAGCTTATTAAAAAATACTTGTTTAATTTTCAACAGTAAATAAAAGCAGGCTGGTTTACTCTTGCAGGTAAGCCAGCAAAGCGATACATTGATTTTCTGACAGGATAGCAGGATTTTAATCTATATTTAGCGAAACAGCGTTAAGGCAAGGAATGTGCCGCTCGTCATTTTTGGCGACGCTGAATGAGCTTTACGATTATATTTGCTTAAAAAATAAGGAGGTGCCATCTTTAACGAAGATGGGTTATCTCCTTTTTTTTAGGTATTTAGCTATCGTAGACAGAGGTGGCAATGAAAATCTCTTTTTTTGTTTATACTTTTCCGGTGCCTTCAGAAACATTTGTAATAAACCAGATAACCTATTTTATAGAAAGAGGATTTGATGTCGAAATAATTGCGGTGCTGCCTGGACCGGCAATTGAAGAATTTGCAAAGAAAGATCGCTATGCGCTGTTGCAAAAAACGCACTATTTATTATCTGCTGAAGAAAATAAAACCAGCGCTCGCGCCATGAGTCGTTTGAAAACCATTGTGAAAGGATTGGTGCAGGCAAAATTCAACGTGCTGCCAGCCCTTAACTACAAAAAGTATGGCTACAGCTCCAAAAATCTCTCTCTGCCGGCGATTATTGCCGCTAATAAACAGAGTTATCATGCCGATCTGTTTATCGCACATTTCGGCACCGCTGGCGTACTGGCAAATAAGCTACGTAAATTTGGCGTCCTGAAAGGCGAGCTGGCAACAATCTTTCACGGCTACGATATTTCCACTCACCGTATTCTGGAAACCTACGCAGAGGATTACAGAGAGCTGTTTCAGGACAGTAAATTTATTCTGCCTATTAGCCGACTATGGGCGGAACGCATTCGCTCATTGGGCGGCGATGCGGCCAAAACGCATATTATGCGCGTCGGTATTGATACTGAAGATTTCGACTTTTCACCACTGACCCAGATTGGCGAGCCGATCCGCCTGCTGACGATTGCCCGTTTGACCGATAAAAAGGGCATTTTCACCTCCCTGGAAGCATGCCGCATCCTGAAAGAAGGCGGTTATTCCTTTATCTACAATGTGCTGGGCAACGGCCCGCAGCGCGATGAGGTTGAGCAGACCATCGCCCGTTACGGTCTGCAGGACCATGTCATTCTGCACGGTTTCCAGTCGCCGCAGGTGATTAACCAGTTTCTGCGTGAATCAGATGTTTTTATGCTGCCTTCGCAAACGGCGGAAGACGGTGATATGGAAGGGGTGCCGGTGGCATTGATGGAAGCGATGGCGCGTGGAATTCCAGTAGTTTCTACCTGGCACAGCGGTATTCCTGAATTGGTTGAAGATGGCAAGAATGGCTGGCTGATTAAAGAAAAGGATGCCGCTGCGTTGGCTGATGTCATCGCTAAAATCGCGGATGAAAAACCTGATTTGATGCCGATGCTTAAGGCGGCACGTTACAAGGTTGAGCAAGAGTTCGATAAGAAAAAATCTTATGACAGCCTAATCGCATTAATTAGCGGGCAACAGCCTGCATGAGTGTGGCGCTGATGTCAGATAAAAAATTGAGTAAGAGAGATCGTGCGATGTCTACTGAAGCTTTAGTAAGTGTACTGATCCCAGTCTATAACTGCGAAAAGTTTATCGAGAAAACGCTGCTTTCGATTATTAACCAGAGTTATAAAAATCTCGAAATCGTTATTATCGATGATTGCTCAACGGATAATACGTTCGCGCTGGTAGAGGCGGTACGCGATAATCATCCAGACGTGCGCTTTGTTCTTCAGCAGAATCAGCCTAATCTTGGCGTTTCTGCAACCCGTAATCGGCTGGTTGCCGCCGCCAGCGGCGACTATATTGCCTTCCTGGATTCCGATGATTATCTGGAAAGCAATATGATCGCTTTACTGGTCAATACGCTGGAAAAAAAGCAGGCAGATGTTTCTCAGTGTCTCTATTTTTATGAAAGCGAAGACGGCAGCAGTAAAAAAGTCACTAACCGCTTTGCGCCTGCCGGTACGCTGACCGGCAAGCAGGCATTAATTGCTATGCTGGAAGGGGAGATCCCCGGCTTTCTCTGGAATAAGCTCTTTAAACGCGAGCTGTTTGATGGTATCACCTTCGATGAAAAGAAGATCATTTTCGAAGATTACGAAGTGTTGATTCTTATCTTTAATAAGAATATGACTATGTCCTTCACCGCAGAGCCCCTTTACCATTACATCCAACGGCCTCAATCGCTGACCAAAAAGTCCTGGGATAAAGCAACCATGCGTTTAGATTACCTGCCTCTGACTGACCAGCTGACGGGCAGCGTATGGAAAAATAAGGAAGAACATAAAATTTTCCTGCGTCATAAATATTCTGTTATTGCGCGCGTCGCATTTATGGCCGTTTCACGTGCCGTAAGCTTTTCCGCTGCGGTACAGGCGATTAAAAAATGCCGTTCGCATCTCTCATTTCGTGAGTTTTACTCTGTATCCCCTACGTTAAATAAAAAAATAAATATCCTTAATGTCATGCTGTTTGCATCACCGTATACGCTGGTTCTGTTGGGGCGCATGGGTAAGCATATTCTGAAAAAAGGATAAATTTCCCCGCTTTAAAAAAGGGAAAGATCGCCATTAATGGCGTTCGATTAACCTTTTAACGTTTTTAATCATTGGTGGTTATTTAGGAGAGAAGAGTGAAAGTTCATTATTATAAAACTGCCGCAGGTAACTTTGGTGACGATTTAAACGAATGGCTGTGGCACGATTTATTACCAGGGGTATTTGATGAGAATGAAGAATGCCGCTTTGCCGGTATTGGGACTATTATCAGCTCTGCGTTGCCCCCCGCTAAAAAATGGATCGTTTTCAGCAGCGGCGTCGGCTATGGCGTCCCACCAGCCAACTTTGGCGACGAAAGCTGGAATATTCTGAGTGTACGCGGCCCGCTGACTGCACACGTGCTGGGTCTGCCAAAAGAAAAAGCGATTACTGATGGCGCGGCGTTATTAAGTACGCTGGCGGAATTCCAGCCGGTACCGGAAGCCGAGCGCAAAGGCGTTATTTTTATTCCTCATCATGACGCGTTAAAAACAGGTCAGTGGGAAGAAGCCTGTCGCCGCGCGGGCGTCGAATACATCAGCCCACAGGGTGATGCTAAAACCATTATTAACCGTATTCGTCACGCCAGGCTGATCCTGGCTGACGCTATGCACGCCGCGATTATTGCCGATGCGATGCGTGTGCCGTGGGTGCCGCTGGTTAGCTCCAGCCAGATCAACACCTTTAAATGGCTCGACTGGACGCAGACGATTAATCAGCATTATCAGCCGCTGGTGCTGGGCAGCAGCTCCTTCCGTGAATCTATGCGTGACAGAACGCTGGCGCTGTACGGTGAGAACTATCACCTGAAAAATGCCGACGTTGATTACGCCATTAAAGAATTTATTCGCGTACGCAAGCAGAAAAGTACCGCCTGGTGGCCGCGCTACCTGAAATATACGCGCTACTTCTCCCATGAGGTGCCGGATCGCCTGTTTACCGGCGCAGAGACGCGCTTCAATATGAAATGGAACGATCGCTATATCGACCAGGCGGCGGCGAAATTGCGTCAGGCGGCCCAGCTTAGCGGCCAGCGCAGCGACGACAAAGTGTTTTATGAGAACGTGGAAAAATTGCAGGAGCGTTTGCGCCAGGTTGAAGTCATTGCCCGCGCGTAACGCTGAAACCTTCCACTAATCAGGACATTACAGTGAGAAAACAGTCAGATAAACCCACGCCAAAAGGCAGCGTCGCTTCCGGCGCCGTTTGGTCAATCCTCGATAACGTGGCGGCGCAGGGCATCACTTTTGTTATCTTCCTGGTGCTGGCGCGCTTACTCGATCCGCATCTCTATGGCATGCTCAGCGTGTCCATTTTGATTACCCAGCTGTTCAGGACGGTCATATTTGAAAGTATCGCGACATCGATCATTCGTAAGCATGAACCGACCGACGAAGACTTTAATACCGCCTTTTTAAGCTGCTGTATGTTTGCGGTTCCGGCGTTTCTCATTGTCTTCTTCTCGGCCAACATGCTGGAAAATATGATGGATGTTCCAGGGCTGGCCGATGTGATTCGCGGCACCAGCGTGATTATTCTGGTCAGCGGCCTGAGTAAAACACATGAGGCCTGGTTGACGCATCGACTGCTGTTCCGTTCGCTGGCGATTCGTTCCATTACCTCCATTGGGCTAGGCGGCATTGTCGGCGTTTATCTGGCATGGAAAGGCATGGGGATCACCAGTCTGGTCATGCAGCAGGTGGTGACCTCGGTTGTGGCGACCATTACGTTGTGGCTGGCCACGCCGTGGAAACCGCGCCTGAAATTCTCCGTTGCGTCGTTTAAAGAGTCGATGCGCTTTTCCCGCCACGTAGCGCTCAGCGGCGTGACCAACTTCGCTAACCAGAACAGTGATATTTTCTTTATTACTTACTATCTGGGCAGCGCAGCAGCTGGGGTCTATTCCGCAGGCAAACGTATCGTGAACACGCTGAATACGGTAATGGCTACCGCGCTGATGCGCGTTTCGCTACCGGCGTTTTCGCGGGTGAAAAATCAGCTGGATGAGTTTAAATCTCACTATCTGAACGCCACCTTTTTTACCATTTTGCTTACTGCGCCAGCCTTTATCGGCCTGTGCTACCTGTCGCATGATGTCACCTGGCTGCTGTTAGGGCAGAAGTGGATGGAGTCGGTGCCGGTTATGCAGATTGTCAGCGCGACCGGCTTTATCGTCTCTATTGGCTACTATAACCATACGGTGATGTTTGCCCGCGATCGCCCGGACTGGCAGTCGCGCCTGACGCTGCTCTACGCAGTGACCAATATCACCATTTTCTTTATCTTTGTCCGTTACGGGCTGGTAGCGATGGCGCTTTCCTACTCGTTGCGCACACTGCTGCTCTATCCGGTTTCGGCCTGGTGCGCGCTCACGTTGCTGAATGTAACCTGGAAAGAGTATCTGGCGCAGATTGTTAGCCCGATCATCGGTTCGCTGGTGATGTGTCTGGGCCTGTTTGCAATGGATCGTCTGCTGCATTTGCAAACCGGCTGGGAAAAACTGGTGCTGGATATTATTGCGGGCGCCGTTATTTATGGCCTGTACGTGATGATGTTTATTCCTCGCCATAAGCTAGCGATATTTTCTCATGCCATAGCGATGATTAAGAATCGTAAAAAACCGGCCTGACCTTAAGAAAAAAGCCTCAGCGCCAGCGCTGAGGCTTTTTTTTATCCGCATCTGAACACCACGTTCTATGGGCGTGGTCATCAACGGGTTTTGGCTCTGCCTTATTGTCTTTGGACTTAAATCTCACAGGACGGGCAGAGACTTCTTTTTAAGGGTTTTAGTACGCCCTTCCAGGGCGTAATCAATGCCGCCTTCATAGAAGGCGGATTTTTACGCCGGCTTCACCTGTTTCTGCGTTGCCAGGTTCAGCCACGGTGCTTCAGGATTATTACCCAGCGCCACCCACACCGAATTATTATTAACCGAGACATTTTTCCCGGCATATTTATTACGCTGGTTCAGCTGTGATTTTGCTGATGTGAGCTGATCGCTGCTGTAGGTAAAGTTGCTTCTGATGCCAATATTGTTTTGTACCGTCCAGGCAATATCGGGCGAGCTGCCGTTACTATACGCGACGGGCATCTCGTTGCCGGAAATGACGCTATTGTCGCTAATCGTCAGTGACCGGCTAATGCCGCTCAGGTTAGCGAAGCGTCCTTCGCCGCTAACCTGCGTATTTTTAATACTCAGATTATCCAGGTTCGGCAGCTTAAATGCCGTGCTGACATTAAGGTAAGTGTCGCCGTTAACGTTGATAGTGCCGCCTTTACCACGCGCCATCTCTAATCCAATACCCTGACCGTTCAGCTCGTGATAGTTGTTGTTGCTGGAAATAAATACGTCAGGATTCGAAGTAATCAGCGCAGCTCTGGCAAATCCGCGCGTATCCAGATTATTAATGCGGAAGCGCTTCGGCTGATTCAGGTAAAGCGCAGTATTGGTACGAGCGCCTTCGTTAATCATGCTGCCTGACAGCGTTACGTCATGATCGCCGGTTTGGGTTGCAATGGCGAAGCCGTAGGCTTTGGTACCTTTGGCAATCAGTACGGTGCTGTCGATATTTACGCCTTCGTTGAAATTGACCACGGCGATCGCCGCTTTGATAGGCCGCCAGGCGTTGCCGTTCAGTATATCCGGGCTGTTGCTGTAACGAATGGTGTTCTTAACGTTGATATTTTTGCACTGAATATAGGCTTCGCCCCACCAGGTGGCACCGCCCATGGAGATATTCCCGATCGAGATACCACCATTGATGTTTTCCATTGCGAAATGACGACGGAAGCTGCCCTTCGCCATGTTGTTCGCCATGATGATGTCTTTGTGATCGAAATCGCGCACATGCTTGCGTGCGCCCGGCAGCCCCTCAGCATGGAATGCCAGGCGAGCATCCTCGCCAGCCTTACAGTAGGCATGGTTGCCGGTCATGATCGTGCCGGAGCCCCAGATGGTTACCGCATCGCCACGATCCTCACCCAGTTTAGAATGCAGATCGCGCATACCTGTTCCGGCGCCCAGGCACTCTAAAAACCAGTTGTTAGTGATTTTGGTGCCGTAAGCGCCAAAGCTAGCCGGGGCGATAACCGACTGCAGCATACGATAAAAATAGCAGTTAGAGACTTCACAATAGTTCGCGGAAATCATAATTCCGCCCTGGCGACCGCCGGTTTCGCTTTTTAATAGCATAGGATTATCTAATACTATGCCATGAATTTGCGTCGCGTCAGCTTTCAACACCAGCAAAAATTCATTACCCATATTTGCCAGTGGCGTAATAATACCATTGCCACGCCCTTCAATTATTTGGTTTTTTACCGTGAGCGTAATGGATTTATTTATACTGACTGGTGTATCAATAGTAAGGTATTTCTTATCCTCAACCAGCTGTTGCAAAGCAGCGTAATTATCGACCGGGCCGTTGCTGCGATGAATATCATTACGAATTTTAGCCCATGAGGTGGACGCGTGATCGAGGATAATGCCCGGCGCGCCATTGATTTTACCGGCAACGCTATCCGGCGCTGGTGCCGACGGCGTGGAGGCGGGGGCCGCATTGGCGCGCGTCAGGCTACCGAGCGTGCCGATGGCAGCGGCCGAAGCCAGAATTTTTGTTAACGCCTTACGTCGCGAGTGGATACGTTCTTCACTGGCTTTTTCATTAATGCTCATCTCTGACCCTTTTAAGAATGACAACGCCAGGTTTCATTATTCATTTAAGCCAGATAATTGGAAGATGTAATATTTAAAATCAGATAAAAGAAAACGCTTTTTTACACTTGCGTTAAGCGCCGGAAATTTTATCAGATTAATCTCAGCGAATAATGCTTGCTGTAATAAAATAAGTTGATTAGGGCAGGAGAGATTTATTGTTGTTCAGGGTTTTTCCGGCTGCATTTGATTTATTCGACAGAGATGCACCAGATCTTTTAATTCTTTGTTTCTTTAACACTATTGCTGATGAAAATTTTCAGAATAAGATTATACTTAACGATTGCTTGTTTATTGCATAATCGCTGAATGTCTTCACATCATTATATGGAAAAAATATGACCAAGCTTAAAGCAGTTATCCCCGTTGCGGGTCTCGGTATGCATATGCTCCCTGCTACAAAAGCCATTCCTAAAGAGATGCTGCCTATCGTAGATAAGCCGATGATTCAATACATTGTTGATGAAATCGTCAGGTCCGGCATCAAGGAAATCGTTCTGGTCACGCATGCGTCAAAGAACGCGGTAGAAAACCATTTTGATACCACTTATGAGCTTGAAGCGCTGCTGGAACAGCGAGTGAAGCGTCAACTGCTGAGTGAAGTACAATCCATTTGTCCGCCGGGCGTGACCATCATGAACGTTCGTCAGGCGCAACCGCTGGGCCTTGGCCACTCGGTACTCTGCGCGCGTCCTATGATCGGCGATAATCCTTTTGTTGTTGTGCTGCCCGATGTCATTATGGATGAGTCTACCGCTGACCACCTGCGCTATAATCTCGCCGCAATGGTTGCGCGCTTTGAAGATACCGGCCACAGCCAGGTGCTGGCGAAGCATATGCCGGGCGCCGACCTGTCAGAATATTCAGTGATTTCGACGCAAGAACCGCTGGAAAATGAAGGCAGCGTCAGCACCATTACCGGTTTTGTTGAAAAGCCTGAGCATCCGGAAACGCTGCATTCTGACCTGGCCGCAGTGGGCCGTTACGTTCTGTCTGCGGATATCTGGGCTGAGCTTGAGAAAACCGAGCCGGGTGCCTGGGGCCGTATTCAGTTAACGGACGCCATCGCCAGCCTGAGCCAGAAACAGCCGGTTGATGCCTGCCTGATGACAGGTGACAGCTTCGACTGCGGTCGTAAAATGGGCTACATGCAGGCGTTTGTCAGCTATGGCCTGCGCAGCAAGCAGCAGGGCGCGGCCTTCCGCGAAACCATTAAACAATTGTTGGCAAAATAATTCCTCACAATGACACGCCGCGCCTTTGCGCGGCATTAAAGGAGTGCACATGGCTATTTTGGTAACGGGCGGAGCGGGATACATCGGCTCTCATACGGTGCTGGCGCTGTTGCAGCGCGGTGACGACGTTGTGGTAATGGACAACCTCAGTAATGCTTCGCGGGAATCGATCAATCGCGTAGAAAAACTGGCCGGAAAGAAAGCCACTTTTGTTGAGGGTGATATTCTGGATCGCGCCTGCCTGCGCGACATTTTTGCCAGCAATAGCATTAGTGCCGTTATCCATTTCGCCGGACTGAAAGCCGTAGGCGAATCGACCCGCAAACCGCTGGAATATTATGAAAATAACGTTTCGGGTACGGTAGTGCTGCTGGAAGAGATGCGTAACGCCAACATTTATAACTTCATCTTCAGTTCTTCCGCCACGGTTTATGGCGCTAACGCGCCGGTGCCTTACGTTGAGACGACCCCTATTGGCGGCACGACCAGCCCTTACGGCACCTCAAAACTGATGGTTGAACAGATCATGCAGGATTACGCCAAAGCGGACAGCCAGTTTAAGGCGATCGCGCTGCGCTACTTCAATCCGGTAGGTGCTCATGAGTCTGGCGAAATCGGTGAAGATCCTAACGGCATTCCTAACAACCTGCTGCCCTACATTGCCCAGGTAGCGATCGGCCGTCTTGATAAGCTCGGCATTTTCGGTGCTGACTATCCCACGGAAGATGGCACCGGCGTGCGTGACTACATTCACGTGGTCGATCTGGCGGAAGGCCATTTAAAAGCGCTGGATCACCTGGAACAGTTGCAGGGCTATAAAGCTTATAACCTGGGTGCTGGCAAAGGTTACTCGGTGATGGAGATGGTGAAGGCGTTCGAAAAAGCCTCCGGCAAGCCGGTTCCTTTTGACATTAAACCGCGCCGCGATGGCGACTTAGCCGCCTTCTGGGCTGACGCTACGCTGGCTGATAAAGAGTTGAACTGGCGTGTAACGCGCGGTATCGATGAGATGATGCGCGATACCTGGAACTGGCAGTCAAAAAATCCTAACGGCTACCGTTAAGGGTAAGTTGCTCTTATGATTTATTGTCGGCTGTTACGCTTTTACGATTCAGTTAAAAGCGTGGCGCAGAGCAAAACGTATTAATGAATATCGATGGCTTCTGGAAACAGAGGCCATTTCTGTTTCAGGTGTGAGTTAAACCGTTGCTAAACGGCATGAGTATTAGTAGAGAAGGTTAATGGATAAAATAGCATCACAAAGCGTGCCACAGCGGTAATAGCCTGAGCCTTATCAGGGGATGTGCGGCAAGCTGATATTTTGAGCGCTTTGTTTGCAAAGCAAACAATCAATGCATTCTTTAGTTGAAAGCCAATAACTCAACAGGTAAACAGGACATTTTGTGCTTGTCTGTACGCGACGATAGTACGAGAATCGTAAACTATTAGCGCAGGGTTACAGTGCATTCTGATGGCGTTGCGAGAAAAAATTACCCTATTGCTCACACAGGCTATGCTTGTTTGAGCCCTGAGCCGCGAAGCGTCTGGTTGCTTAAAGCCAGGGGCGGTAGCGTGGGCATTTTCAGGTCACTGTGGTCAATTTCAATACTGGTGCAAACATGCAAGAAATCGTGCTCGTTTTTCTGGGAGCGCTGGCGCTACTTTTTATCTCTCGCAAGATTGCCAAAAAAGTAGGGTTAGTAGATAAACCTAACGCGCGGAAACATCATAACGGCCATATTCCGCTGGTCGGCGGGGTATCAGTTTATCTTTCCCTATGGATTATTTACGTTATGCAGCCTGATTGGCTGCCTGACTTCAGCATTTATATGGTTTGCGCCACGCTGCTTATTGTTGTCGGCGTGCTGGATGACAAACTTGACCTTCCCGTAATGCCGCGCATGGCATTACAGGCGCTGGTAGCCAGCATCATGATGTACAACGGTCTCTACCTCTATTCTTTAGGGAACATCCTGTTTGGCTACGAGCTGGTTTTAGGCATCATCGGCTATGCGGTCACGCTGCTGGCGGTAGTGGGTGCAATTAATGCTTTTAATATGGTTGACGGCATTGATGGCCTGCTCGGGGCACTTTCCTCGGTAACCTTTGGCGCGCTGGCTGTGGTGTTCTGGATGGGCGAGCGGGATAATATGGCGCTGTGGTGCCTGTGCCTGATGGTCGCCTGTTTGCCTTATATTCTGCTGAACCTCGGCATCCCGTGGGGCGGCAAGTTTAAAGTCTTTATGGGTGATGCCGGCAGTACGCTGATTGGCTTTACCGTGATCTGGTTACTGATCATTGCCACCCAGGGTGAAGATGCGGTGATGCGCCCGGTCACTGCGCTCTGGCTGATCGCCGTTCCCCTGATGGACATGCTGCGCGTGATGATCGCGCGTATCAGAAGAGGGGACAGCCCGTTCAAGCCGGACCGGGAGCATTTGCACCATGTGTTACTGCGGGTGGGGTTTAGCGGGCGGCAGGCGTTAATGATAATGAGCGTTATGGCGCTGCTGCTAAGTGCTATTGGTATTTCTTTGGATACGATGCTCATTCCAGTGTTCTGGAGCCTGATATTATTTTTAATAACCTTTAGCGCATTTGGCATCACCTTACGCACTATGGACAGATCGAAATTAACAATCGTGCGTTATTCAACTTTAAAATAAACAGATATTAACGGGTAAAGCATAGTGAAAATTTTAATTACCGGTGGGGCAGGCTTTATTGGTTCTACTGTGGTTCGTCACATTATTAAAAATACGCAAGACGAAGCAATCAATATTGATAAATTAACATACGCGGGCAACCTTTCCTCTTTAGACGAAGTTGCAGATAGCCCGCGTTACTGTTTCGTTCAGGCAGATATTTGTGACCGGGCTGCTATGGATCGTGTGTTTACCGAACACCAGCCAGATGCAGTCATGCACCTTGCAGCGGAAAGCCATGTCGATCGCTCTATTACCGGACCGGCTGAGTTTATTCAAACCAACATTGTCGGCACTTATACTTTACTCGAAGCGGCTCGCCAATACTGGTCGACGCTGGAAGCGGAGCGTAAAGCTGCATTCCGCTTTCACCACATTTCAACAGATGAAGTGTACGGCGATTTGCCGCATCCAGATGAGGTCAAGGAGCAGCAAGCAATGCTTCCGCTCTTTACCGAAATTACCGCCTATGCCCCGAGCAGTCCTTATTCAGCCTCAAAAGCCTCCAGCGATCATCTGGTACGTGCGTGGCAGCGGACTTACGGCTTGCCTGCGATCGTAACGAACTGTTCAAACAACTACGGGCCGTATCATTTCCCGGAAAAATTGATCCCACTGATCATTCTGAATGCCCTTGAAGGCAAGCCGCTGCCGGTATATGGCAAAGGCGATCAAATTCGTGACTGGCTGTATGTTGAAGACCATGCGCGTGCACTTTATACCGTAGTGACACGTGGCGAGGTTGGCGAAACGTATAATATTGGTGGGCATAACGAGAAAAAGAATATTGAAGTAGTGGAAACTATTTGCGACCTGCTGGATGAGCTGCGGCCTAAAGCGCAGGGACGCTATCGTGAACAAATAGCCTTCGTTGCCGATCGTCCCGGACACGACCGTCGTTATGCCATTGACGCCAGCAAAATTCAGCATGAGCTGGGGTGGAAACCGCAGGAAACCTTTGAAAGCGGCATTCGTAAAACGGTTCAGTGGTATTTGAACAATGAAACGTGGATTACCAATGTCAAAAGCGGCGCTTACCAGAGCTGGATGGAAAATAATTACAAGGATAGAAAATAATGAAGCTCGTGCTGTTTGGTAAAAATGGTCAGGTAGGATGGGAATTACAGCGCGCTTTAGCGCCGTTGGGTGAACTTATTGCTCTGGATTCACGCTCAACCGACTACTGTGGCGATTTACTGAATCCCGAGGGCATTCGGCAAACCATCTTATCGATCAAGCCTGATATTATCGTTAATGCTGCGGCCTATACAGCTGTTGATAAAGCAGAAAGCGACGCCGAAACCGCCCATATAGTTAACAGCGTTACGCCAGGCGTTATGGCTGAAGCCGCTGCTGCATGCGGTGCCTGGCTGGTTCATTACTCAACAGATTATGTTTTTCCGGGAGGGGGTAATACGCCCTGGCAGGAAACGGATAATGCAGCTCCACTTAATGTGTACGGGCAGACTAAGCTTGAAGGTGAACATCGCATTGCCAGGGTCTGTAATAAATACCTTATCTTCCGTACCAGTTGGGTTTACGCCTCGCGCGGCAATAACTTTGCCAAGACGATGATCCGATTGGGCAAACAGAAAGAGATATTGGCTGTCATTAACGATCAGTACGGTGCCCCGACCAGTGCTGAACTGTTAGCCGATTGCACCGCTTATGCGCTTATGCAGGCACGACAAAAACCAGACGTTGCGGGGATTTATCACCTGGCTGCTGCTGGCGAAACAACCTGGCATGAGTATGCGCAATATGTATTGAATAGTGTTGAAAAGCACACCGAGCTTGCCGTAAGGACAGTTAACGCTGTTCAAACTACAGCGTATCCCACGCCGGCGCGGCGACCCAATAACTCTCGCATGAACTGCGACAAGTTTCAGCGGACTTTTGAGCTAACTTTGCCGCACTGGACGCGGGGTGTTGGCCGTATGCTTGATGAATTGTTTAGCATTACGCTGTGATGGGGCAGAGCCTCTGAAACGTCATTAAAACAAATTTGAGACAGTAATATGAAACGTAAAGGAATTATTCTGGCTGGCGGCTCTGGGACGCGCCTCTATCCTGTAACCATGTCTGTAAGCAAACAACTGCTGCCTATCTACGATAAGCCAATGATCTATTACCCTATCAGTACGTTAATGCTGG
This sequence comes from Pantoea sp. FN0305, assembly GCF_050113845.1. Lineage (NCBI taxonomy): Bacteria > Pseudomonadati > Pseudomonadota > Gammaproteobacteria > Enterobacterales > Erwiniaceae > Pantoea > Pantoea sp. FN0305. The sequence goes on from NZ_JBNJSN010000001.1 coordinate 588,342, forward strand.
CAGGGATCAGAGACATTTTGATTATCAGTACACCGCAGGATACGCCACGTTTTGAACAATTGCTGGGTGATGGTAGTCAGTGGGGACTTAATCTGCAGTATAAAGTCCAGCCAAGTCCGGACGGTCTGGCCCAGGCCTTCATTATTGGCGAAGAGTTTATTGGCAGGGATAATGTCGCATTAGTACTAGGTGATAATATTTTTTATGGCCACGATTTGCCGAAAGAACTGGAAGCAGCAGTAAGTCAGGAAAGCGGAGCAACAGTGTTCGCCTATCATGTCAACGATCCTGAGCGTTATGGCGTAGTCGAGTTTGATACCAGCGGTAAAGCGATCTCACTGGAAGAGAAGCCAGTTCAGCCAAAAAGTAATTATGCTGTCACTGGGCTTTACTTCTATGACAATCGCGTCGTTGAAATGGCAAAACAGTTGAAGCCATCCCCACGTGGCGAGCTGGAAATTACAGATATCAATAATCTTTATATGGCTCAGGGAAAACTGTCTGTAGCTATGATGGGGCGCGGTTATGCCTGGCTTGATACGGGAACTCACCAGAGCCTGATAGAAGCAAGTAATTTTATTCAGACTATTGAAGAGCGTCAGGGCTTGAAAGTTTCATGCCCGGAAGAGATTGCATTTAGAAAAGGTTTTATTAGCGCAGAACAGCTAAATATACTTGCAGAGAAACTGAGCAAGAATAATTATGGAAAATACCTTCAAAGAATTGTAAAAGGTTAACAAATGGCTTTTACCAAAACCGAAATTCCTGATGTAATTATATTTGAACCAAAAGTGTTTGGGGATGAAAGAGGCTTCTTTTACGAAAGTTTTAATCAACAAGATTTTGAAGAAGCAGTAGGTAAGCCAATTAGTTTTGTACAGGATAACCATTCAAAATCTCAAAAAGGAGTATTGCGAGGGTTACATTTTCAAAATGGGAAATATGCTCAGGGAAAACTAGTACGTTGTGTACGTGGTGAAGTTTATGACGTTGCTGTTGATATAAGAGTAAACTCACCTACATATGCTCAATGGGTTGCGGTATTTCTTTCAGAAGAAAATAAAAGGCAGCTTTGGATCCCTGAAGGCTTTGCACATGGATTTTTAGTTTTAAGTAAAACTGCAGAATTTTTATATAAAACAACTAATTATTACTCGCCAGAAAATGAAGGGGGGATTATTTGGAATGATAACGATATTAATATTGAATGGCCACTGGAAGGTGCGCCTATATTATCATTGAAAGATACACGCCTTCCTCGCTTATGCGAAATTAAAGATAAATTAGTTAACTTAAGAGATAAAAAGTGAACCACTATGATTAATGTTTTGGAACTGATTGGTAGAAATAATCCATTATTTGATAATGACATAAAAAAATCTGAAAAAAAATTAATGGCAGCTATTTCTTCAGGCCGTTTTTTGGTTTTAGGCGGTGCAGGCTCAATTGGTCAAGCCGTGACTAAAGAAATATTTAAAAGAAACCCATTAAAACTTCATGTTGTCGATATTAGTGAAAATAATCTGGTGGAGTTAGTTAGAGATATCAGGAGCTCATTTGGTTACATTGAAGGTGATTTTAAAACTTACGCCCTTGATATAGGAAGCATTGAGTATGACGCTTTTATTGAAAGCGATGGTCAATATGATTATGTTCTTAATTTATCAGCACTAAAACATGTCAGAAGTGAAAAAGATCCTTATACACTAATGCGAATGATAGGTGTTAATGTATTTAATACTGAAAAAACAATAAAACAGTCTATAACTAAGGGCGTAAAAAAGTATTTCTGTGTTTCAACAGATAAAGCTGCTAACCCAGTAAATATGATGGGGGCATCTAAGAGAATTATGGAAATGTTTTTGTTTCGCGCTAGTGAAAGAATTAAAATTTCTACTGCTCGGTTTGCTAACGTTGCTTTTTCTGACGGATCTCTTTTGTATGGGTTTAATCAGCGCATTCAAAAAAAACAACCTATCGTTGCGCCAAACGATATAAGACGCTATTTTGTTACGCCTCAAGAATCAGGCGAGCTTTGCTTGATGTCGTGTATATTCGGTGAAAATCGCGACATTTTTTTTCCTAAGCTTAATGAAAATGAGCATCTTATTACATTCTCAGAAATTGCACAAAAGTACCTACAGCGCCAGGGATTTCAACCTTTAATATGTGATACGGAAGATGAAGCCAGAGGCGCGATGTCTGAAGCCATAAGTAATAAAAAGTGGCCTTGCTTCTTTACTGGCAGCGACACCACGGGCGAAAAAACATATGAAGAGTTTTTTACTGAAAAGGAGCAAGTTGATAATAATAAATATGAAACTATGGGGGTTATTAAAAATGACTTGTTTTATGATGAGGAAAAATTAAAGGTTTTCGAAAAAGAAATATTAAAGATGCAAGAAAATAAAAATTGGAATAAAGATGATATCGTTAAGTTATTCAATTATATGATTCCTGATTTTTCGCATAAAGAAACAGGAAAGTATCTCGATAGTAAAATGTAGGAATTTATCATGAATGACGATATAGTTAACTTTATTAGAGATATTTATAAAACTAAACAATTTATTCCTCTTCACGCGCCTACATTCAGTAACATTGAGAGGAAATATGTATTAGAAACCATTGACTCGACTTATGTTTCCAGCGTTGGTGCATTTGTGCATCGTTTTGAAGAGCAGGTGGGAATTTTTACTGGGACAGCAAAAGCGGTGGCAACCGTTAATGGAACCGCAGCTTTGCATGTAGCGCTATACGCAGCAGGCGTTAGGGCAAATGATTTAGTTATCACGCAAGCTCTGACATTTGTTGCAACCTGTAATGCACTTTATCATATGGGGGCAAAACCAGTATTTCTGGATGTTGATCGTGAAACGCTAAGCTTGTCACCAAATAGCGTTAAAATGTGGTTAGAAAATAATGCTGAGCGTGACGAAAAAGGGTGTCGTTATAAATATAGTGGGCAAACAATTAAAGCTATTGTTCCAATGCATACATTTGGACATCCCGCTAGATTAGATGAATTAAGCCAAATATGTAATGAGTGGGGCATTGCGCTTGTTGAAGATGCAGCAGAAAGCTTAGGGTCATTTTATAAGGGAAAACATACCGGTACTTATGGATGCTTTTCCGCTTTAAGTTTCAACGGAAATAAAATTATCACAACCGGTGGTGGAGGTATGGTGTTATGTAAAGACTTAGAAGGAGGTAAACATGTAAAGCATATTACCACGACGGCAAAACAGCCACATCCTTACGAATTTTATCATGATGAACCAGGTTTTAACTATCGGTTACCTAATATAAACGCTGCGTTAGGTTGTGCTCAAATGGAAAAATTAAACACCTTTCTTGAATTAAAACGTGAACTTGCACAATCTTATCATAATTTTTTCGAAAATAGTGAGGTTCAGTGTGTTAAAGAGCCATCTTATGCACAGTCTAATTATTGGCTCAACGCTATAATTTGTCCTGATAAAGAGTACCGTGATGAATTTATTCGCATCACTAATAGTGCAGAAGTTATGACGCGACCAATTTGGCAGCTCATGCACCGATTGCCAATGTTTTCATCTGGGCTTCGTGATGATTTGCAAAATTCTCAATGGTTGGAGGAGCGTGTCGTAAACCTACCAAGCACACCTGTGGAACTTTCAATATGAGAAAAATATGCGTTTTTACAGGCACACGAGCTGAGTATGGATTACTTTATTGGTTAATGAAGGATATTCAGGCTGATACGGAAACAGAATTGCAACTTTTGGTCTCTGGAACGCATCTCTCTCCTGAGTTTGGTTATACGTATAAGCATATCATCGAAGACGGTTTTATAATTAACGAAAAAGTAGAAATGCTCCTGTCCTCGAATTCTCCAACTGGTGTTATAAAGAGCATAGGGCTGGCATTGATTGGTTTTGCGGATGCTCTTGAAAGATTACAACCAGATATAATTGTAATCCTCGGTGACCGTTATGAAGCATTAGCTATAGCTCAGGCAGCGATGCTGAAGCGTATACCTATCGCTCATATTCACGGTGGGGAAATTACACAGGGTGCTTATGATGATGCTATTAGACATGCTATTACTAAATTGAGTCAATACCATTTCACGTCCAGTAAAGAACATTATAATCGGATAATACAGCTCGGTGAGGAGCCTAAGCGAGTATTCAATACAGGAGCTATTGGTTTAGACCATGTGCAAAGAACTACGTTGATGTCCAGGGAAGAATTACAGGCATCACTAAACTTCTCGCTTGATTTACCATATTTCATTGTTACTTATCATCCGGTTACGCTAGAAAATGAGCCAGCAGAAAAAACGATAAAAGAATTGCTGGGGGCATTAGAAGAGTTTCCTAATTATAAAGTTATTTTTACTTATCCTAACGCAGATGATGGAGGGAGAAGTATTATTCCTTTAATTGATCATTTTGGCAAAAAAAATGTGAACCGTGTTTGCATTGTTCCTAGTTTAGGTTTTAAAAGGTACCTTTCATCGCTAAAGTATGCATCCTGTGTTATTGGTAATTCGTCCAGTGCACTAATAGAAGCTCCAGCATTAAGATTACCCACGGTAAATATTGGTGTTCGACAGCAAGGGCGCCTTGCAGCTAAAAGCGTTTTTCATTGCTTGGCCAATAAAGCAAGTATTGTTAAAGCAATCAATAAATCCCTTGTCTGTAAACATGAAGCAATTTATGACAACCCTTACGGTTCAGGTGATGTAAGTAAGAATATATTATTTCATCTAAAACAAATAAAACTAGATGTTGTCAAGAAATTTCATGATATTCCGGAATCGAAATATGATTAAAATTATTGCTGAAGCAGGTGTTAACCATAATGGTAATAAAGATATTGCACTAAAGTTGATTGATGCAGCGGCAGACGCTGGTGCTGATGTTGTTAAATTTCAAACTTTCAAAGCTAAAAATATTGTTACAGAAGCAGCAAGACAAGCTGATTATCAAACAAAAAACACAGGAAAAGCTGAAAGCCAACTTGCGATGCTTGAACGTTTAGAGTTACCTTATGAGGTGCATCTTAAACTTATAAATAAATGTGTTGAACGTAATATAGAGTTTCTTTCAACAGCCTTTGATAATGAAAGCCTGGCCTTTTTAGTGGATGATCTTAAATTAAAAACATTAAAAATCCCATCAGGGGAATTAACCAATGCTCCATTTGTACTAAAACATGCGCAAACAGGTTGTGATTTAATAGTATCGACGGGAATGGCTACGCTGGCAGAAATAGAGCAAGCCTTGTCTGTAATTGCTTTTGGTCTACTAAATGATGTTAGTACTTTACCTTCTGTTAAAGCATTTCAGGAGGCTTACTATTCTGAGAAAGGGCAAAAGTTGTTAAAAGAAAAGGTAATGCTGTTACATTGTACAACAGAATACCCTGCACCTTTTGATGAAATTAATTTGTGCGCCATGGATACATTGCATCAGGCTTTTAAATTAAAAGTTGGGTATTCAGACCATAGCGAAGGAATAACTATTCCTATAGCGGCAACAGCACGAGGCGCAGTGCTCATTGAAAAGCATTTTACTTTAGATAAAAGTATGGAAGGGCCTGATCATCAAGCATCATTAGAGCCATCCGAGTTAAGGGCTATGGTGCAAGCTGTGAGAAATACTGAAATAGCGTTAGGCTCGGGTTTAAAAGGACCACAGCCAAGCGAAATAAAAAATAAAGATATAGCTCGCAAAAGTTTGGTTGCTGCCAGGGATATTTTACAAGGCGAAATCATAAACCCTAAAGATATTGATATAAAAAGGCCAGGGAATGGGATGAGTCCATATGACTTTTGGTCTTTATGTGGCAAGCCATCAAGTCAAAACTATAAAAAAGGTATGCTTTTCAATGAATAAAAAAGTTGTCATTATTGGGGCAGGTGGTCATGCAGCAGCAATTTTTGATATATTGCAATGTCTCAATGTAACTGTGACAGCTTTAATTTCCCCAGAGAAAAGTTTAAGATTCTGTTTTAAAGGGATGCAATGTTGGGATGATAATTACTTTGTTAAAAATTGTCACCCCAAAGAGTATAGCTTAATTAATGGAATTGGTTCGATACCAGGAGTCAATCTAAGAAAGAATATTTATGAAAAATATAGAGAGTTAGGGTTTGATTTTATATCTGTTGTATCACCACATGCGATTGTATCGCCTTATGCATTTATAGAAGACGGTGCACAAATTTTGCATAATGTAATCATTCAAAACGGTGCGCTCATAAAATCTAACGCTATTATCAATACAGGCTCTATTATAGAGCACGATTGTATTATTGGTGCACACTCTCATATTGCACCAGGAGTCGTTTTAAGTGGATCAACTATCCTTGATGATGGCGTTCATATAGGAACTGGTGCATGTATCATTCAAGGAATAAAAGTCGGCAAAAATGCCATTTTAGGCGCAGGTGCAGTTCTAACTAAAGATTTACCTGCCAATTCAATAAGTTATCCTCCTCGTGGCATTATTGCAGAAAGAAAAGGATAAGACAATAGAATGAGTAAGAACTGGAAAAAAGTGCTTTTATCTCCTGGGGCTACCCTCAAACAGGCCCTATCAATTCTAGATAAAGAGGCATTACGTATTGTTCTAATTGTTGACGAAAAAAGCAAGCTTCTTGGAGTAGTAACTGATGGGGACATAAGACGGGCTATATTAAATAATATTAGCCTTGAAGAACCTGTAACAATTATTATGAATCCTAATCCCATTACTGCATCGCCTGACAGTAATAGAAATATGCTTGTTCGAATAATGAACGAGAAGGGCATTCTTTCTGTTCCGTTAATCGAAAAACATACTGGGATATTGAGGGGACTCGAGCTCCTGGAACAATCGCCGATTATTGCACATTATAAAAACCCAGTTTTTATAATGGCTGGTGGCTTTGGTACTCGCTTGAAGCCTTTGACTGATAGTTGCCCTAAACCTATGTTGTATGTAGGTAATAAGCCCATACTTGAAATCCTAATCAATCAATTCTCACAGTCAGGTTTTGTTAATTTTTATATTTCTACTCATTATATGCCTGAGCAAATAACAAATTATTTTGGAGATGGTGGTAAATGGGGTATTAACATTAGTTATGTGCATGAAGTGTCTCCACTGGGGACTGGTGGTGCACTAGGCCTCTTACCTGATAATCTACCTGATTTACCTTTGATAATGATCAATGGCGATATACTGACAACCCTTGAGCCTGAAAAACTACTAGCCTTTCATAACGAGCAAGGCGGTATCGCTACTATGTGTGTGCGTGAATACGAATACCAAGTTCCATATGGTGTTGTTAATGGAGATGGCCTACGGATTAGCAGTATGATTGAAAAACCAGTGCATAAATATTTTGTTAATGCAGGAATCTATGTGGTTTCATCAGAGCTTTATCGCACTGTGGAAATTAACAGAAAGATAGATATGCCTACTCTGTTAGAACAACAGATGGTGAAGGGAAAAGAGGTGATGATGTTTCCATTGCACGAATACTGGCTAGATATCGGTCGTATGGATGATTTTGTTAAAGCACAAGACGATGTAAAAGGTTTATTCAAGTGAAAGGTAACATAGCAATTATTCCTGCAAGGGGTGGCAGTAAAAGATTGCAGGGTAAAAATATAAGGTTATTAAATAACAAGCCACTCATAGCATGGACAATTGAAGCCGCAAAGAAATCTGGGATTTTTGATAACATTATAGTCAGTACTGATTGTGAAAATATTGCTACTATAGCCCGTTATCACGGTGCGGAAGTACCTTTTCTTCGGCCTTCACATTTAGCCACAGATGAGGCTACAACTAATGATGTAATAACGCATCTGGTTGAAAATATCGAAGCAGCAGGTGAGCGTATCAACCTGATTACACTTCTTCAGCCTACTTCGCCGTTACGTACAGCACAGCACATTTTAGAAGCTGCTGCAGTTTTTAGAGAAAAGCGCGCTCGGACAGTTATTTCCGTTTGTAAGATCTCACATCCAATTCAATTGTGTAATAAATTACCATCAAATTTATCTCTTGATGGATTTATTAAGCCTGATTATACGAAGCGCAGTCAGGAACAAGAGATATATTATCGAATAAATGGGGCAATCTATATATTTGATAGGGCTTTTGTTGGGAAACTTAATGAGTTATACACTCAAGGTAGTTTCGCTTATATTATGGATGAATATGATTCTGTTGATATTGATACCGAGCTTGATTTCAAGTTGGCAGAAATTCTAATTAAAAAAAATGATAATTTTTAATTTCTGGACGTAAAAATGTCTTTATTTAAAAAGTCGTCTGTTTATCTATTATCTAATATAATTAGCGCTTTAGCTCCCTTTCTTTTATTACCAGTTTTGACTCGGTATCTCAGCACTAAAGAGTACGGTGAGGTGGCAATTTTTCAAACGTTAGTTACAGGATTAGCCGCTTTTATTGGTATTAATACAGTCGGTGCTGCGGCAAGACGTTTTTTTGATGAAGGTGATACAGATGAAATCAAGAAATTTAATAATGCTTGTTTAGTAATTCTTTTTTTTAGCGCTTTGTTTACCGTTTCGTTTTTTTTTGTTTTCCAAAGGCAAACTGTAAATTTTTTTTCTATTCCAGAACAATGGATATTAGTAGGTATTTTAGTCGCTTCATTGAATTACATAATACAGTTTCGATTGAATCAATGGCAGATACGCGATCTGCCTATAAAGTATGGTCTGTTACAAGTTGGGCAAAGTATATTTCTGGTCTTGTTAACTATAATTTTAGTTATTTATTTTAATAAAGGTGCTCAAGGTAGAGTAGATGCGTTAATGCTGACGACATCTCTTTTTGCATTCTTCTCCCTTTATTTTTTGTTTAATGATAAATTAATAAGTATTAATATTCCTGTTAAAAAAAATATATCGGAAGCATTATTGTTTGGTCTGCCTCTAGTACCGCATGTTTTTGGAATGTTTCTGGTTAGTTCAATCGACCGTTTTATAGTTAATCGCTATCTTGGGCCATCTCAGGCTGGTATCTATATGGTTGCAGTTCAGTTGAGTATGGGATTAGTTATTGTTTTTGATGCAATGAATAAAGCTTTTGTTCCATGGATTTTTAAAGCCTTGGCTGAAGATGATAAAGAAAAGAAAAAAAAGATAGTCTTTTTTACAAAGATTTACTTTTTTATTTTAGGTTTAGGGGGCGTTTTATCTTTTTTTATTGCCCCACCACTGCTTATCTTTATTGCAGGGAATAAATATATCGCCGCAACTAATATAATTGGTTGGCTATGTTTGGGGCAGTGCTTTCTTGGTATGTACCTTATGGTAACAAATTATCTTTTTTATACTAAAGAGACAGGAAAGTTAGCCATGGTTTCTTTAAGTAGTGGAATCATAAATGTTTGTTTGCTTTTTTATTTCGTCCCTAAATTCGGTCTTATTAGTGCAGCAATATCTTTTGCGATATGCATGGCTAGCCGATTTATTGGTACCTTTTATTTGGTTCGACGAACCAAACTTATGCCCTGGGGAAAGGTTTTTTAAAAATGTATAATGGAAAAAATATTAGTTCTCCTAATTCAATTTGCGTAGTTAATAACATACATGGCTTGTTTTTATACTTTTTACTATGTCCTGATGAATTTGATAATACTCTATTTGTTTTTTCAGAGGATATACCTTATGAAGTATCTTCACGTATAAAAAATAAAATTGTTTTTCCATCTTTTAATGGTCATAGTAGAAAAGTTGCTCTTTTGTTAAAGGTTTTTTATTATTGGTATTTTAAGATACGTAAATTTAAGAGCATAACTAAGGGTATTGTGAAATATTATGGTCACGATCATCTCTACTTTAGTGGGATGTTCGTTAATAATAATTTTATTTTACTTGAAGATGGTACTGCAAATTACTTGACACCCTCTGAAAAAAAAGAGTCAAAATTAAAAAAAATATTAAAAAAAATGTTGATTGGTGATATCGGAGGTAAGTACGGTTTTAATAATTGTGTAAAAAAAGTTATTTTAACTGGTTTAATGCCCGTCCCCAAACAATTAAAAATTAAATCGTCAATTATATGTATGAAAAGTCATTGGGAAAACTTAAGTTCTGAGCAAATCAATAAATTACTTTATCTTTTTAATGAGCATAGCTTTCCTAAATTTAAAAAAGTAGTGATTTTTACTCAACCCTTTTCTGAAGATAATTTGATTTCTGAGCATGATAAAAGAGAGATTTATAGTTTCATTATTGACTATTATCTTCAGATTTTTAACTTGGAAGACATATGTATCAAGCCACACCCAAGAGAAATTACAAATTATGCAACATTGTATGGCTGTGATTTAGTTAATACAAAGTTACCTGCACAAATATTACTCTTTAATAGTCCACCAGAAGTCGCTGCGACAGTTTATTCCAGTGCTGTCTATCAACAAATGAGTTGTCGTGTGGATATATTTGGAACGCAGCCTTTTCCAGTGCTGGCAAAGAAGGTTGGTATCATTCCAGGAAATATAGAATATTAATTATATGAAAAAAATTACTATTGTTCATCCTATAGACGACTTGTACGGTGCTACTAAAATACTTTCCTATGTGGTATCTGCATTATCTAGAAAAGCTAATGTTGAAGTATGGTATAAAAAAAGCCATGCTGGGCTTTCTGCTTTATTAGAAGGGAGAAATATTTGTACTGATAGAATAATTTATAAACAGGTTGAAAGTATACCTGTTGTCCATAGTCGGATTATTTCTTTTTCAGGTTTACTATCTTTTCTTTCAGATATCATTAAATTTAGTAAGCTTGTTTTTTGTTCTCGCAAAAATTATAAAGAATCGATTTTTTATATCAATACTTATGCTGCAGGTTTTGTTTGTTTAATATTACATATGTACGGGTTTAAAAACTATATACATTGCCATGAGAATCAGTCGCATAAAATAGAGGGGCGTTTATTAGCTTCATTGGTTAGAAAGTATGCAGACAAAATTATATGTGTCTCAAATGTTGTAAAAAAATACACCGATGGAAATAATTACACAGATAAATCGATTGTACTATGGAATGGTATTGAAAATTTGCCTAAAAATTATTTTTTGGGGAAAATTAGACCACCCCAAAATCTTAAATTTGCTATCGTCGGGCGGATTATGCATGAAAAAGGACATTGGTTTCTTGCAGATGCAATTAAGATTTTACGAGATGCTTATGGGATTACTATCAAAGTCGATGTGTATGGAGATGCGCCTCCTAATAGAATACACTTATTTAATGAATATAGAGATTATATTAAACGAAATGAGCTTGAAGAGTGTTTATGCCTGAAGGGGTTTGTGGCAGATGCTGATTTGAAAATACTGAATTATGATGTTGTTCTTATTCCTTCTCAAATGAGCGATCCTTTCCCTACGACAGTTATTGAAGGATTGAGAGCTCGGCGTATTGTCATTAGTACTAATCATGGAGGAGCTGCAGAAATCATTGATCATAAAATAAATGGTTTTTTAATTGAACATAATGATGCTATGAAATTCGCGTTGATGCTGAAAGATATGGTTAAGGGAACTTACAATCTGCAGAAAATAGCGGATGCTGGCCGCTTTTTTTATGAAAACAATTTAATGCATAAACAATTTGAAGCCAAAATTTTATCTCTCCTGATTGAGGAGGATAATAATGCACTTTAGCTATTCAATTGAAGCTAATAAAAACCTTACGAATAAGATTGTTTTTTTTATTTTAACTTTGGTTTATTTGTTTTCTCTTACTTTTGACGGCATTTTGGTTCGGCAATTCTTGACTGTTAGTTTTTTTTTATTTTGCGTTTTTTATTTTTTTAAAAATAGAGTTACTTTCCATCCTGTTGTTATATTTACCGCCTTTTTTTTAGTTGCTGTTTTTTTCTTATTTGCTTGTTTATCACCCAATGAGAACTGGAAATTGAAGGTTTTTGTTGTTTTTTCTGGTTTAACATTTATTTTAGTTAGTTATTGCTTGGCTTTACTTGATTACAATAAATATTTCTATCACGTCTTTTTGATTACATTAGTAATTATCATCTTTAGATATTTGATGACGGGTGATGAAAATAAGATATTTTTTGAAGCAAGTAGAAATATTGTGGCTGCATATGTTATTTTTCCCGCTGTATCAGCTATTTTATTATCAAAAAATAAAAAAAGAAATTTAACGTTGTCATTTGTTTGTCTTATTATTTGTTTTTTTCTTAAAGGGCGAACTGGAATAATATTAGGCACTTTGTTGTTTTTTGTTACAATCTATTCGTATATTGGTTGGCGCTTGGTTTTACTTTTGTCTTTTCTTATTTTTCCAATAATTATTGTTTCTGGCATTTCGGATTTTGATGAAGTGTTAATTAAGCACACTAATTTTTCAGAAGGTTTAAAAACGACCCGAAGTGTTATTTATCATGAGTATTTTACTGGGTTTAGCGAAAGCAATATTTTTTTTGGCAGAGCTTTTAATGAAATGCCGATAATAAAAATGCTAAATAATAATCCACATAATTCTTTTATATTATTGCATTCTCTATTCGGAGTTGTCCCAACTATATTGATGATTTTGTTTTTTCTCATTGTCTTTTATTTGTTTTTTAAACGTAAAAAATTCATAACAGCTTTAATGTTCATGATTTTCCCTATCAAAGCGCTCACAGATAGTGTTGTTTTTTTTAATCTGCTAGACGTTTTTTATTTTTCTCCGCTCTTCTTCTTGCTTTTTTATATGGAACATAGTAGAAAGCAAGATCATTTATCTCGGAGAATGGGTAATTAACAATATATACGGTATTTTGATGAAAAAAGTTAGTATTGTAGGAACTGTAGGTATACCTGCATGTTATGGTGGTTTTGAATCGTTGGTCGAGAATCTTACACACTACAACATTGAAGAATCCTTAGTTGAATATTCAGTTTATTGTTCTTCTCATTCTTATAAGGACAAGAAAAATTTTTATAATAATGCCAAGTTAATATATGTTCCTCTTGATGCAAATGGAATATCTAGCGTTTTATATGATGTTTTTTCTTTGTTTCACTGCTTAAAAACTAAGCCTGATACTATACTTATCCTCGGTGTGTCAGGGTGTATAGTACTGCCAATTATCAAAAAGATCTCTAATTCAAAAATTATTACGAATATTGATGGTCTTGAATGGAAAAGATCTAAATGGGGCAAGTTGGCTCGAATTTTTCTTAAATTTTCGGAAAAGATGGCAGTTAAATACTCGGATGTCATTATTGCAGATAATCAGGCCATAGCAGACTATCTTTCTCAACACTATGGGGTTGGAAGTGAAGTGATAGCGTATGGTGGAGATCATGCAATTTTACCCAATGAGTTAAAAAATAATAATGCGTTCCCTCATACAAGTAAATATGATTTGGGCCTTTGCCGTATTGAGCCCGAAAATAATGTTGAGATGATTTTGGAAGCTTATAAAAACGCAAATCACGCCATTAAGTTTATTGGTAATTGGTCTAATAGCCAATATGGCATAAATTTAAAGGAATATTATTCAAAATTTCCTAACATTGAATTAATTGATCCCATCTATGACGTGGGTAAGCTTAAGATATTGAGATCAAATTGTGAAATATATCTGCATGGGCATTCCGCAGGTGGAACCAATCCTTCTCTGGTTGAAATGATGCACTTTTCTAAACCTATTTTTTGCTATGATTGTGCATACAATCGTGCTACCACGGAAAATAAGGCAATTTATTTTAAAGATGCGGATGACTTATTAAATAAAATTAAAGGTTTCTCTATACATAATAATTCTATTGGACAAAGTATGAGGGATATCGCTCAAAAACGCTATGTGTGGCGCATTATATGTGAACAGTATGGCACATTATACTAATCGCATTTATGACGATCACTCTTCGCTTGACTATCATTTGTACTATTAACAAATTTTCTTTTCGCACCGATAGCTTCAAATATTTGTACGATATAAAGTATTATCGAGCAAGTCCGCAATGTTTATTGCGTCACTGTACGTATCCCTAAGACAGGAGTAAATAATGTCCAAGCAACAGATCGGCGTTGTAGGTATGGCGGTGATGGGCCGTAACCTGGCACTCAACATTGAGAGCCGCGGCTACACTGTATCCATCTTTAACCGTTCTCGTGAAAAAACAGATGAAGTTATCGCCGAAAACCCGGGCAAAAAACTCGCGCCTTACTACAGCATTGAAGAGTTCGTTGACTCGCTGGAAAAACCGCGTCGTATCCTGCTGATGGTGCAGGCGGGCGAAGCGACCGACAAAACTATCGCTTCACTGACTCCGCATCTGGATAAAGGCGACATTCTGATCGATGGCGGTAACACCTTCTATAAAGACACCATTCGTCGTAACAAAGAACTTTCTGAGCAAGGCTTTAACTTTATCGGTACCGGCGTGTCCGGTGGCGAAGAGGGCGCGCTGAAAGGGCCTTCCATTATGCCTGGCGGTCAGAAAGAAGCTTACGAACTGGTTGCGCCGATTCTGGATAAAATTGCTGCACGTGCTGAAGGCGAGCCTTGCGTAACCTATATCGGTCCGGACGGTGCAGGTCATTATGTGAAAATGGTGCATAACGGCATCGAATATGGCGATATGCAGCTTATTGCCGAAGCTTACTCCCTGCTGAAAAATGCGCTAGGCCTGAGCAACGAAGACCTGGCGAAAACCTTCAGCGAATGGAACGAAGGCGAGCTGAGCAGCTACCTGATCGACATTACCAAAGATATCTTCACCAAAAAAGATGAAGAGGGTAACTACCTGGTTGATGTAATCCTGGATGAAGCCGCGAACAAAGGCACCGGTAAATGGACCAGCCAGAGCTCGCTGGATCTGGGCGAGCCGCTCTCTCTGATCACCGAGTCTGTATTCGCACGTTACCTCTCCTCGCTGAAAAACCAACGCGTTGCTGCCTCTAAAGTTCTGAGCGGCCCGACTGCCCAGGCGTTCAGCGGCGATAAAGCTGAGTTCGTTGAGAAGGTGCGTCGTGCGCTTTATCTGGGCAAAATCGTCTCTTATGCGCAAGGCTTCTCTCAGCTGAAAGCCGCGTCTGATGAAAACAACTGGGATCTGAACTACGGCGAAATCGCGAAAATCTTCCGTGCTGGCTGCATCATCCGTGCGCAGTTCCTGCAGAAGATTACCGATGCCTATAAAGATACTCCGGACATCGCGAACCTGCTGCTGGCGCCTTACTTCAAAAATATCGCTGATGAATATCAGCAGGCACTGCGCGACGTAGTCGCTTACGCGGTGCAGAACGGTATCCCAACGCCAACCTTCTCAGCCGCTATCGCCTACTATGACAGCTATCGCTCTGCAGTATTGCCGGCGAACCTGATCCAGGCGCAGCGTGACTACTTTGGTGCACATACCTACAAACGTATCGATAAAGACGGCGTGTTCCATACTGAATGGCTGGACTAATTCCGTTTTGCCTAAAAAACCTCCCATTGGGAGGTTTTTTATTGATTTCAGATAACTCTTTAACGTTCCTTTTGCTATTGTTTTCTTCCTGGCGTTTATCATTCCGCTTTTCATTTAATAAGTTGGGCATACCAGAAACATGAACCAAGAAAATAAGACAACTACGGATCAGCCTTTACTTCGTCAGACCTTTTACAATAATGATGATGAGCTTGACCTGCTGGATGTTGTGGCTCAGCTGTGGAATGGTAAAAAGATCATTATCGCCACCGTGATTCTGTTTCTGTTACTGGCGATCGCGTATCTCTTTTTTGCGAAAGAGAAATGGACATCAGAAGCGATCATTACTCAGCCCAGCGCGGGCCAGGTAGCAAACTATAACGCCGCGCTTAACGTGCTCTATTCCCAGTATCCTCAGGATAAACCTGGCGTTGCGGATCTTCAGCGTCAGCTGTTTAACCGCTTTAACGCTTCTATCACTGCGCTTTCCGGCGCGCTGCAGAACCTGGATGCGCCGCTGGATTTAAAAGTCGGCCCGGTTAACGCAGGCCAGAATGACCCGTTAAGCGTTAAGTTTACCGCGCAGACCGCGAAAGAGGCTCAGGCGCAGGTAACGCATTTTATAAAGCTGGTGAATAGCGAAGTGGTAGATGATTACGGCAACGATATCAAGCGTAATATGGCTGTTAAAACCCGCGAGTTAACTGACTCGCTGACTTCGCAGATGAAGGTGGCGGAAGATAAAAAACAGCAGCGTATCGAAGCATTAAAACAGGCGTTGAAAGTAGCCGAAGGGGCCGGTATTACTTCATCGCAGCTGACCCAGGCGGAATTCTTATCGGATGATACGCTCTATCTGCTTGGGACGAAGGCGCTCTCCTCATCAATTGCCAACGAAGCGACTAAGCCGTTGCCGCTGGACGATAGTTATTATGCTACCCAGCGTGCGCTGCGCTTGATTAAGGATCTGAAAATCCAGGTCGATAACCTGCAGTCGTTCCGCTATATCATGGAACCTGATTTACCTATGCGTCGCGACAGCCCGAAAAAGGGCCTGACGCTGGTGCTGGCGGTGCTGTTAGGCGGGATTGTCGGCTCGGCGGTGGTGCTGGGGCGCAATATGGCTTCAGCTTACCGACAGCGTAAATAGTCTTTCTGATAAAAAAACCGGCCTGCAGGCCGGTTTTTTGTTTTACGCCTTATGACGCGCGCGCAGGTTATTAATAATCGCGCTCAGGTCGAGGTTCTGATCCTGTAACAGCACCAGCAGGTGATAGAGCAGGTCAGAGGCTTCGTTGGTTAGCTCATAACGATCGTTAACCGTAGCGGCCAGCGCGGTCTCGACGCCTTCTTCTCCCACTTTTTGTGCGATGCGCTTGGTGCCGCTGGCGTATAGCTTAGCGGTGTAAGAGCTGTCGGGATCGGCCTGCTTGCGTTCAGCCAGCAGCTGTTCCAGCTGATAGAGAAATGTCCAGTCTGGGGCGGCAGGGGAGAAGCAGCTGGTGGTGCCAAGGTGGCAGGTGGGGCCAATGGGATTCGCCAGCACCAGCAGCGTATCGTTATCGCAGTCGGGCGTGATGCTGACCACATTCAGGAAATGACCAGAGGTCTCGCCTTTGGTCCACAGGCGCTGTTTGGTGCGCGACCAGAGGGTGACTTTCTGCTCGCGCAGGGTTTTCTCAAGCGCTTCCGGGTTCATATAGCCGTGCATTAATACTTCGCCGGAAACCTGATGTTGGACTATCACCGGCATCATGCCGCCGGTTTTTTCCCAGTCCAGTTGGGAAAGCTGCTGTTCTGTTAACACGGGCGAATCTCCACACCTTGTTCAATCAGAAACCGTTTCAGGTCGCCGATATTGATAATCTGCTTATGAAATACCGAAGCGGCCAGCGCACCATCGACGTTAGCATCACGAAAGGCTTCCAGAAAATGCGCCATGGTGCCTGCGCCGCCAGAGGCGATAAGCGGCACTTTGCATACCTCACGCACTTTTTGTAGCTGAACCAAATCATAGCCGTTACGCACGCCGTCCTGGTTCATCATGTTCAGGACGATTTCGCCAGCGCCGCGCTTTTGTACTTCCTCTACCCACTCCAGCGTCTCCCACCCGGTCACCCGGGTGCGCTTTTCATCGCCGGTATATTGATTAACGTGATATTTGCCGCTCTGTTCGTCATACCAGGTATCGATGCCCACTACCATACACTGCACGCCAAAGCGGTCCGCCAGCCGTGTAATCAGTTCAGGATCGGCCAGTGCCGGAGAGTTAATTGAGATCTTGTCGGCACCAAATGAGAGAATTTGTGCGGCGTCTTCGGCGCTTTTAATGCCACCAGCAACGCAGAACGGAATATCGATCACTTCCGCTACGCGCGCCACCCAGCTTTTATCCACCACGCGGCCATCGCTGGAAGCGGTGATATCGTAAAAAACCAGTTCATCAGCGCCTTCCTCAGCATAGCGCTGCGCCAGCGGCACAATGTCGCCGATGATTTCGTGATTGCGAAACTGCACGCCTTTAACCACCTGGCCATCGCGCACATCAAGACAGGGAATTATCCGTTTTGCCAGCATGTAATGGCCTCCGAAACCGTGAATTTGTCTTCCAGCAAAGCACGCCCAACGATCACGCCCTGCGCGCCGCTGCCGCGCAGGGCAGCGATATCAGCCAGCGAGCCGATGCCGCCGGAAGACTGAAAAGTCACCTGCGGGAAACGTGCGGACACTGCCTGATAGAGCGAGACGTTCGAGCCGCTCAGCGTGCCGTCGCGTGAAATATCGGTGCATAACACATGTTGCAGCCCAAAAGGCAGAAACTGCTCAATAACCTGTTCCAGGGTGACGCCAGCCGCTTCCTGCCAGCCGCTGATCGCCACCTCTTTGCGGTTAGCGGCGTCAATACGCACATCCAGCGCCAGCACAATGGCCTGCGGGCCAAATTCGCTGAACCAGCGCTGCACGTCTTCCGGCTGTTTCACCGCCGTCGAACCCACCACGACGCGAGAGGCACCCGCCTCCAGCAGCGCAGCGACATCATCACGGCTGCGAATGCCGCCGCCGACCTGTACCGGTACCTCAACGCCCGCCAGCAACTGTTTTAACAGCGTAAGCTGGCGCGCCGCCGGATCCTTCGCGCCGGTTAAATCGACCAGGTGCAGCAGCTGCGCGCCCTGGTGCTGATAATCCTGCAAACGCGGCAACGGATCGCTTCCGTAATCGCGCTGCTGGCCGTAATCTCCCTGATGCAGACGCACCACTTTGCCATCAATCAAATCTAACGCCGGGATAATCATCCTTACATCTCCAGGAAGTTTTTCAGCAGCTGCGCGCCCGCTTTGCCGGAACGCTCAGGATGGAACTGGACGCCGTAGAAATTATCTTTCTGTACCGCAGCGGTAAAAGGCTGACCATAGTCACACTGGGCGATGGTATAAGGGTTAACCGGCATCGCATAACTGTGGACGAAATAAAACCAGCTGTTATCTTCAATGCCACGGAACAGATGCTCGCCCGCTTTCGGCGTGACGCGGTTCCAGCCCATATGCGGTAGCGGCAGACCCTGGTCTTTCATCAGATCTACCGGCTGGTCAATAATCCCTAAGGTTTTTACACCGCCGTTTTCATCGCTGCCGCTGCCGAGCAGCTGCATTCCCAGACAGATACCTAAAGTAGGCTGCGTGCAGGCTTTAATCAGATCCACCAGATCACGTTCGTGTAGCTGATCCATAGCCGCCCGGGCCGTGCCGACACCCGGCAGGAAAAGCTTGTCTGCCTGCAGAACAATATCCGCCTCGCGGCTAACCTGCGGCTGATAGCCCAGGCGTTGAATGGCTGCTTTTACCGACGAGAGGTTGGCGCAGCCGGTATCCAGGATCACCACGTTCATTACAGCACTCCTTTCGAACTCGGCAGGGTGTTGCCTTCTACACGAATCGCCTGGCGCAGCGTGCGGCCAAAAGCTTTAAACAGGCTTTCTACACGATGATGATCGTTTTTGCCTTTGGTTTTCAGATGCAGCGTGCTGGCCATAGAATAGGAGAGGGAGCGGAAAAAGTGCTCAACCATCTCAGTGCTGAGATCGCCGACGCGCTGATAGTTAAACTCCGCCTTGAACTCCAGATGCGGACGGCCGGAAATATCCAGCGCGCAGCGCGCCAGGCACTCATCCATCGGCAGCACGAAGCCAAAGCGCCCGATGCCGCGCTTGTCACCCAGCGCTTTCAGCAGCGCCTCGCCCAGCGCCAGGCCGGTATCCTCTACCGTGTGGTGATCGTCGATATACAGGTCGCCTTTTACCTCAACGTTCATACGCAGGCCGCCATGCGTAGCGATCTGATCCAGCATATGATCGAAGAAGCCAACGCCGGTGTTGATTTTGCTGCCGCCTTCGCGATCCAGCCAGACTTCGATTTCAATCTGCGTCTCTTTGGTATTGCGGTTCACCTTCGCGTAGCGATCGCGCTGCGTCAGTTTTTGACTGATGGCGTTCCAGTTCAGACCGTCCTGGCTGTAGCGTAATCCCTGAATACCCATGTTCTGCGCCAGTTCGATATCGGTGGCGCGATCGCCGATCACATAGCTGTGCGCCTTATCCAGCGCGCCTTCTGCCAGCCAGGCTTCCACCATTTGGGTTTTTGGCTTACGGCAGTCGCAGTTATCCGCTGGCAGATGCGGACAGATCAGTACATCGGTAAAGCGCACGCCCTGCGAGTTAAAAACCTGCATCATCAGGTTGTGCGGACCGTCAAAGTCAGCCTGCGGGAAACTGGTAGTGCCAAGGCCATCCTGGTTGGTGATCATCACCAACTGGTAACCGGCTTTCTGCAACGCCAGCAGCGCCGGGATCACATCAGGTTCAAAGGCCAGCTTCTCCATGCGATCCACCTGAAAATCCTGCGGGGGTTCGCTGATAAGGGTGCCGTCGCGATCGATAAAAAGGGTTTTCTGACTCATGCTTGCTCCACAATGCCGGCGGCGCCGGGTAAGGCTTGCAGTGCGGCGATCAGGCGCTCGCACTCATTTCGGGTACCGATGGAAATGCGCAGGCATCCGGCGAGCCCCGGGTTTTTGTTCTGGTCCCGCAGAATAATGCCCTGATCCCACAGCGATTTAAATATCGTCGGAGAGTCAGTAAAGCGCACCAGAATATAGTTGGTTTCGCTGGGGAACACCTGTTCCACACAGGAAAGCCTGGTCAGAGCGGTCGCCAGCCAGGCGCGGTTAGTATTTAGCTCAACCACATGCTGGCGCATCAGCGTAATGCCGTCGTCGCTCAACGCCTGCGCGGCGATATCGGCTACCGGCGTTGAGAGCGGGTAGGGCGCAATCACCTTCAGTAGCAGCTCGATGACCGCCGCGTTGGCCAGCGTAAAGCCGCAGCGCAGTCCCGCCAGCGCAAAGGCTTTCGACAGGGTGCGCAATACCACAAGATGCGGGTACTCTGCAATCCAGCCTGCCAGCGTCGCCTGGGGGCAAAATTCGATGTAGGCCTCGTCTGCCACCACCAGCGCTTTGCCGCGCGTCATCTCCAGCAGCTGACGAATTGCCTCCGGGTCAATCAGGTTGCCGGTGGGATTATTCGGGCTGCACATATAGACCAGCTTTACGCCATCCAGCGCAGCGGCGATCGCAGGCAGGTTCAGCTGCCAGTTATCCAGCGCCGGCACGGTGCGGTACTCCACGCCGATAGTTTCGGCACTAACGCTGTACATGCCGTAAGTGGGCGGGCAGAACAGAATAGCGTCCTGGCCTGGCTCGCAGAAAGCCCGGATCAGCAGTTCAATACCTTCATCCGCGCCACGGCTCACCAGCACCTGATCCGGCGTCACGCCAGCATAGGCGGCGTAACGCCGGATCACCTGCTCTGGCTGACACTCCGGATAGCGATTCAGCGTGTTTTGCGACATTTCAAACGGGACCGGCAGCGGATATTCGTTGGCGTTCAGCCAGACGTCGCCGTTGCCGCCGAGACGACGCGCCGACTGATAGGGCGTCAGCGCCCGCACGTTAGCGCGCGCTAATTCAGCAATATTCAGGCTCATGCTTGCTCCTTTAGCGCGGCGACCCGCAGCGTGACAGCATTTTTATGGGCGATAAGCTGCTCGGCGGCAGCCAGCGTCTCAATGGTTGGGGCCAGATTCAGGAAACCCTGCGGCGTTAGCTCCTGTACCGTCATGCGCTTTTGAAAATCAGCGAGACCGAGGCTGGAGCAGGTGGCGGTATAGCCGTAGGTCGGCAATACGTGGTTGGTGCCGGAAGCGTAATCACCTGCCGATTCCGGTGACCAGTCGCCGAGAAACACCGAACCGGCGCTGGTGATCTGATCCACCAGCTCGCGCGGCTGGCGCGTCTGGATAATCAAGTGCTCTGGCCCGTAGCGGTTGGAAATCTCCACGCACTGTTGCAGATCGCGGGCAACGATCAGTCGGCTGCTGGCTAATGCCTGACGCGCGGTGGCCGCGCGCGGCAGCTGTTCCAGCTGTGCTTCCACCGCTTCTGCTACCGCCTGTGCCAGGCGGCGCGACGGCGTCAGCAGGATCACCTGTGAATCGGGACCATGTTCCGCCTGCGACAGCAAATCAGAAGCAACAAAAGCGGGCGTGGCATCATCATCGGCAATCACCAGCACCTCAGAGGGGCCTGCAGGCATATCGATCGCAGCGCCATCCAGACGCTGACTGACCTGGCGCTTGGCTTCGGTCACCCAGGCATTGCCGGGGCCAAAAATTTTATCTACTTTCGGAACCGATTCGGTGCCGAAGGCGAGGGCGGCAATCGCCTGCGCGCCGCCGACCTGAAAAACTTCTTCTACGCCACACAGCTGCGCGGCATACAGGATCTCATCGGCAATCGGCGGCGGCGAGCAGAGCACCACGCGTGCGCAGCCAGCAATGCGTGCCGGCGTTGCCAGCATCAGTACCGTAGAGAACAGCGGCGCTGAACCGCCAGGAATATAGAGACCCACTGAGCGGATCGGGCGCGTTACCTGCTGACAGCGCACGCCCGGCTGGGTTTCAATATCTACCGCAGGCAGCTGCTGGGCGCGGTGAAAGGTTTCGATGTTCGCTACCGCCACCGCCATCGCCTGCTTTACGTTATCGTCAAGCCGTGCAGCCGCTTCGGCAATCTGAGCCGCGCTAACGCGCAGTTCATCAACCTGAGTTTTATCAAAGGCGGCGCTATATTCACGCAGCGCGGCATCGCCCGCTTCGCTGACGCGGGCAAGGATCGAGCGCACCGTTTGCGTAATGTTATCGGAAGCGGAAATCGCAGGGCGCATCAGCAGCGCCTGCTGCTGCGCCTCGTCGCACTGCTGCCAGTCTGTAAGCGTGTCAAAGCGGCTCATGGCATTACTCCATCATCTTCTCAATTGGCAACACCAGAATGGAACTGGCGCCCAGCGCCTTTAATTTTTCCATGGTTTCCCAGAACAGCGTCTCACTGCTGACCATGTGCATCGCCAGGCGGCTTTGGTCGCCTGCCAGCGGCAGCACCGTTGGACGTTCAGCACCTGGCAGCAGCGCAATCACCTCTTCCAGCCGGTCGCTTGGCGCATGCAGCATAATGTATTTTGATTCACGCGCTTTGATCACGCCCTGGATACGCGTCATCAGCTTATCCACCAGCTCCTGTTTCGCCGCTGACAGCTCGCCGTCGCGCTGGATCAGCACCGCTTTCGAGCGATAAATCACTTCCACTTCACGCAGGCCATTGGCCTCCAGCGTGGCGCCGGTAGAAACCAGATCGCAGATCGCATCGGCCAGACCCGCGCGCGGCGCGACTTCAACGGAGCCATTTAGCAGGCAGGATTTAAAAGCGACGCCTTGTTTATCAAGATACTGCTTCAGCAGATGAGGATAGGAGGTGGCAATACGCGTATTTTGCAGACACTGGACGCCGGTATACTCCTCATCTACCGGCATCGCCAGCGACAGACGGCAGCCGCCAAAATCAAGGCGACGCAGAGTAAAGTAGCGCGGGTCTTCACCTTGCGCACGGCGAGTCAGCAACTCTTCTTCCAGCACATTTTCGCCAATGATGCCGAGATCCACTACGCCATCCATCACCAGGCCGGGAATATCATCATCACGCACGCGCAAAATATCGATTGGCATGTTTTCAGCGAAGGCGATCAGACGCTGTTGCTGCAGGTTAATTTTAATGCCGCAGCGCGCCAGAAGCTCGCGTGACTCATCGCTTAAACGGCCAGATTTTTGCATAGCTATGCGTAAACGGGTGTTATCTAACATCTCTCCAGTCCTCTTCTCATTTATCCTGTCTGTTGCAGTCCGCCAAAAAAAAGCCCCCGGAAGAGGATCTTCCGGGGGCCATTTGCGTTCTGCACCACTGGAAGATCCTAAACGTCTTCCAGCACACATCGCCTGAAAGACTAGTCAGGATGATGGTGGTGATGATGGTTGAACTGAACGCGTGTCATAATTTCTCTGCATGTATATTCATTTGCCTGCTGATTAACCTAGCGGAGATAGCGCGCATTGGCAACCGTTTTTTCGCCAGGCAGAGAAATCTCTTTTTGTGCGAAGATTGTCACGCGCGAAGGCGTGACGTAGCCTTATTGTTAATCAAGCTGAAGGGGCAGGAGCAGAAATGAAAAAGGTCGCGATTGTAGGTCTGGGATGGCTGGGTATGCCGCTGGCAACGGCGTTAACGGCGCGCGGCTGGCAGGTGAGCGGCAGCAAAACCACGCCGGATGGCGTCGAGGCGGCGCGCATGTGCGGGATCGCCTGCTGTGAGCTGCGGCTGACCCCGGAACTGGCGTGCGATGCCGATGAGCTGGAGGCGCTGCTGTCGGTAGATGCGCTGGTGGTGACCTTGCCAGCCAGCCGTACGGCAGAGGGCGGCGAAAATTATCAGCGTGCGGTGCAAAACCTGGTCGACAGCGCGCTGGCGTTTAACGTGCCGCGCATTATCTTTACCAGTTCCACCTCAGTTTACGGCAACGGCGCGGGCGTGATGAAAGAGCATAGCCCGTTGCAGCCGGTTACCGTTGCCGGAAAGACACTGGCGGAGCTGGAAAACTGGCTGCACGATCTGCCGGGTACCTCGGTCGATATTTTGCGGCTGGCCGGTCTGGTCGGGCCGCAGCGTCATCCGGGACGCTTTCTTGCTGGTAAAACTGATGTGCCGGATGGTGAACTTGGCGTGAATCTGGTGCATGTGGATGATGTGGTAGCGGCAATTACGCTGCTGCTGCAAACGCCAAAAGGCGGCCATATCTATAACCTTAGCGCTCCGGCGCATCCGGCCCGTGAGCAATTCTATCGCGCAGCCGCCCAGCAGCTGGGATTAACGCCGCCAACCTTTGCCGCTGCCGGTAATAAACAAGGCAAAATTGTCGATGGCAGTAAAATTTGCGACGAACTGGGATTTGAGTATCGTTACCCCGATCCGGCCACCATGCCGTTGGGTTAACGCAGCGGCAATTAGACACCAAGCCGATCGCGCAGTGCATACCAGGCGGCACCGACGGCGGTCAGCGGCACTTTAAAACGTCGACCGCCGGGGAAGGGCAGATGCGGCAGGCGGGCGAATGCGTCAAAGCGTTCGGCGTCGCCGCGTAGCGTTTCCGCCACCAGCTTGCCCGCCAGATGGGTAAAGGTAACACCGTGTCCACTGTCGCCCTGAATGTAATAAACCTGCTTATCCAGCCGTCCCAGCTGCGGCATCCGCGACAGCGTCAGTAAAAAGTTGCCGCTCCAGCAGTGGCTTAGCTTAACGTTTTGCAACTGAGGAAAGGTTTTCAGCAGCTTCGGACGGATCAGCGCGGCGATATCCTGCGGTTCACGTGCGCCATAAATTACGCCGCCGCCGTACAGCAGGCGGTTGTCGACGGTTAAGCGGAAATAGTCCAGCAGATAATTACAATCCTCAACGCAGTAATTGTCCGGCAGCAGCGCCAGCGCCTGATCCACGCTAAGCGGTTCGGTGGTGACAATCTGTGAGCCGCAGGGCATGCTTTTACGGCTCAAACGCGGCTCCAGCTCCGGTGCCAGATAGGCGTTACCGGCAAAAATCACAAATTTAGCGCTGACGTCGCCACGTGCGGTTTTAACGATATTGGGCGTGCCGTAGGTTACTTTTTCCACCGCCGACTGTTCATAAATCCGGCCGCCGTGACGACGTATCGCTTCTGCTTCGCCCAGCGCCAGGTTTAACGGATGCAGATGGCCGCCGCGCCGATCCAGCAGCCCACCGACATAACGCTCGGTGCCAATGGCGCGTCGGATGCCGCGCTCATCCAGTAGCTCAAGCTGATGGTTGCCGTAGCGCTCCCATAGCTGCTGCTGCGTGCGCAGATGCTGCATCTGACGCGCATTCAGCGCGGCGAAAATGCCGCCGGGTCGGTAATCGCAGTCAATGGCGTAGCGGTCGATGCGATCGCGAATAATATCGGCACCCTCGAACATCATACTGCCCAGCATGCGCGCCGCGTCGGTGCCGTAGCGCTGCTCAATCACATCAATATCGCGGCTGTAAGAGTTCACCACTTGTCCGCCGTTGCGCCCGCTGGCACCGTAGCCGACGCTCTCCGCCTCCAGCACTACCACCTCATAGCCCGCCTCGGTTAAAAACAGCGCCGAAGAGAGACCGGTAAATCCGGCACCGATAATACACACATCGCACTGTACCGAGCCATCCAGCTGCGGCCAGGGCTGATGCGAATTAGCCGTTGCGGCGTAATAGCTATCCACATGATTCACGGCGGTCTCCTCTGGCTCTCAGAAGTTAGCGGGCGTATGGGCGCTGACAATACGACAGACCCGATTCGAGGTATTACTAAAACTGTGCGGCTGACCGGTATCAATAATATAACTTTGCCCGGCATGCAGCTGGTAGCGCTGCCCGTTAATAGTCAGCGTGATTTCACCCTCCAGCAGCGTGCCGGTTTCCTCGCCGGGATGACGAATTTTTTCACCGGTCGTGGCACCTGGCTGGTAGGTTTCCAGCAGCATTGCCAGATTATGGCGGAGGCTGCCGTTATGGATAAGCTTCAGGGAGACGCCCTGGCTGCCAATATCGATCAGCTCATCCTGCTCAATCACCATTTTCGGCGGGCTATTTTTTACCGCCTCTGAAAAAAATTCTGACAGCGACAGCCCGTAAACCGTCAGCAGCTTTTGCAGCGTACTGACAGCAGGGCTGACTTTATCCTGTTCAATGGTGCTGATGGCACTGTGGGTCAGCCCGGCGAGCTCAGCAACGCGCCGCTGCGACAAACCTAACTCTTGCCGGATTTGAGACAGACGTCGTCCGGGGGCGAGAGTGGCTTCGTTCATAGCCGTTTTTCCTTGCGATATTGATGACAGGCGCTGATAAATGCCTCAAACAGCCGGGATGAGGCGCAGGAATGCTGGTGTTGCCACTCCGGATGCCACTGTACGCCAATGGCAAACGGGTGTTCGGGAACAGAGACCGCTTCAATCACGCCATCCTCTGCGATCGCCTCCGGCCATAACCGTGGGCCCGGATCTTTGATGCCCTGTTTATGCAGCGAATTAACCTGTAGCGGTGCGGCGCTGCCCAGCAGACGTGCCAGCTGGCCGTCTGGCGTTAGCGCAATATGATGCGCTGGCGCATACTGCTCGGCCAGCGGTGCGTCAGTGTCGGCATAATGCAGCACCTTTTCATCCGGCAACTGACGGTTGAGCGTGCCGCCTGCGGCTACAGCCAGCTCCTGCATGCCGCGGCAAATGGCCAACAACGGCAGCCGCAGCGCCAGCGCCTGTGGGATCAGCTGCATCGCCAGTTCGTCACGCCCCGGATCGCTCTCTTCTTCTTCACCTGCCGCGCCATAGCGCCAGGGTTCAATATTGCTGGGACTGCCCGGCAATAGCAGGCCGTCAAACAACGGCAGCGTACGCTGAGAGATTATCTCGCCCAGCCCTGGCCGGTGGGGCAGCGCGATAACCACACCGCCGGCATCCATAATCGCATCGAGATATTTTTGATAGAGAACCCAGCCTGGATGCCCATCCTTTACTGTGTGGCACATCACTACGCCGATAAGCGGATTGTCTATTATTCTTTCCACATCATTGGTCTCCGGCTGGCAATTATTTCTGACAAAACCGCTTAGAGCCTATGCTGTTTCCTGACCTCCTTGCGGGGCGCTGGCGGGCGGGTTAAGCGCGTACAGGCTTTTTATGACCTGCCTGTCTGTTTACAATCTAGACAGGCTTTGTTCAATATTCAAACCACTCTGTAACATTTGCACACTTTTTGTCTTATGACTATGTTCTAAATATGGCCGTTATTTTGAGCAGTACGCACAACCCTTCTAAAACGGTAAATGGCGGGTGGGATCATGACAAACCTGGTAGAAGTAGAAGACTTCACAAGACATAGTGAAGAGATGCGAACCAGCGCGTTCCAGAATGAGGTAAAAACCTATCTGGAACGCCATCCTGAAACGCAATATGTCGACATTCTCCTCAATGATCTGAACGGTATTTTTCGCGGTAAACGTATCCCGATAGGCAGCCTGGCGAAACTGGAAAAGGGGTGTTACTTTCCGGCCTCCGTGTTTGCGATGGATATTCTGGGCAATACCGTCGAGCAGGCTGGTTTAGGCCAGGCGCTGGGCGAGCCGGATAATATCTGTACGCCTGTTGAGGGCACGCTGGTTCCTTCCGCTTCCGATCCCGACCGCATAGCACAACTGCTGCTGACCATGCGTAATCAAGATGGCACTCCCTTTGACGTTGAACCCCGTAATGTTTTAAACAATCTCTGGCAGCGCTTGCGCAACCGGGGACTGTTTCCGGTGGTAGCGGTAGAGCTGGAGTTCTATCTGGTCGATAAACAACGCGACCACGACGGTTTTATTCAACCGCCCTGTACGCCCGGCAGCGATGAGCGCAGCATGCAAAGCCAGGTCTATTCCGTGGATAATCTTGACCATTTCGCCCAGGTTCTGGGGGATATTGACCGGCTGGCGCAGCTGCAGGGCATTCCTGGCGATGGCGCGCTGGCGGAAGCCTCGCCGGGCCAGTTTGAAATCAATCTGCGGCATACGCGCAACGTGCTGAGCGCCTGCGATCATGCGCTTCAGCTCAAACGCCTGATTCGCCAGGTGGCGGAAAACCACGGCATGACCGCCACCTTTATGGCGAAACCTTATGAAGAGTATGCGGGCAGCGGTATGCATGTGCATGTCAGCATGCTGGACGCTGCCGACCATAACGCCTTTGCCTGCGATGACGGCAGCGATTCGCCACTGCTGAAGCGGGCGCTGGCCGGGATGATCGATCTGATGCCTGCCTCGATGGCGCTGCTGGCACCCAACGTGAATGCTTACCGCCGCTTCTGCCCGGAATCCTGGGTACCGCTGCAGGCGTCATGGGGACATAACAACCGCACCGTCGCGCTGCGCATTCCCTGTGGCGACATTGAAAACCGCCGCGTTGAATATCGCGTTGCCGGCGCTGATGCCAATCCCTGGCTGGTGATGTCAGCGATTTTCGCTGGCATTCTGCACGGGCTGGATAATGCACTGCCGCTTCCGGCAGCGGTGACCGGCAACGGTCATGAAGCAGTGGGCACGCCGCTCCCGGTGCGGCAGAGCGAAGCACTGGATCTGTTTGCCCGTAGCCGCACGCTGCAGGATCTGTTGGGCGAACGCTTTAGCTTTGTCTGGCACTGCTGCAAACATCATGAGCTGATGCAGTTTGAACGGCTGATTACCGCAACTGAAATTGACTGGATGTTAAAAAACGCCTGAGGTGGTGGTGATGCAAACCAATCAACAGTGGCAGGCGCGGCGCGAGGCAGCGGTTACGCCCGGCGTGGGGAACGCTCTTCAGGTCTATATCGCTAAAGCGCGCAACGCGGAGCTGTGGGATGTGGAAGGGCGGCGCTATATCGATTTTGCCTCGGGCATTGCGGTATTAAACACCGGTCATAATCATCCGGACGTTATGCGCGCGGTACAGGCGCAGCTGGAATGCTTTACCCATCCCTGCTTTCAGGTTACGCCTTACGGCAGCTATGTCGAGCTGGCGGAGAAGCTGAATGCGCTGGTGCCGATTGCCGAACCCACGCAAACGCTGCTGATGTCAACCGGCGCGGAAGCCGTGGAAAACGCCATCAAGGTAGCGCGTATCGCCACCGGTCGCGCCGGGATAATCGCTTTTCGCGGCGGTTTTCATGGGCGCACGCTATTGGGCATGGCGCTGACCGGTAAAGTGCAGCCCTATAAAAAAGGCTACGGTCCTTTTCCGGGCGGTATCTTCCATGCGCCTTATCCCATCAGCTATTTAGGCATCAGTGAAAGCCAGGCGCTGGGCGCGCTGCAGGGGATTTTTGCGGCCGACGTTTCTCCGGATGATGTGGCGGCCATTATTATTGAACCCGTACAGGGCGAGGGCGGCTTTTATGCCGCATCGCCCAACTTTATGCGCCAGCTGCGTCATCTTTGCGATGAGCATGGCATTGTGCTGATCGCTGATGAGATCCAGAGCGGCTTCTGTCGTACCGGCAAAACCTTTGCCATCGAACACAGTGGCGTGGAGCCTGACTTAATCACCATGGCGAAAAGCCTGGCTGGCGGTTTCCCGCTGTCGGCGGTGGTGGGTCGTGCTTCACTGATGCAAAAAGCGCAGGCGGGCGGGCTGGGTGGCACCTATGCCGGTTCGCCAATGGGGGTTGCTGCGGCGCTGGCGGTGGTGGAGATCATTGAACGCGAGCAGCTTAACCTGCGTGCGCAGCAGCAGGGCGAGCAGGTAGTAGCCTTTCTGCAGCAGCTGGCGGCGCAGTATGACTGTATCGGCGATATCCGTCATCTGGGGGCGATGATCGCCATGGAACTGGTGGAAGAGGGCGATGCGCAGCGTCCGGCGAAGGCGCTGACCCAGGCGCTGGTGCAGGAAGCGGGACGTCAGGGGCTGGTGCTGCTGGCGTGTGGCGTGCGCGCCAATGTAATTCGTTTTCTTATTCCCCTAACGGCTGAAAAAGAAATTGTATCTGAAGGTCTCAACATCTTGTCATCCTCCCTCCGGGTAGTGCAGAATATGCGCCCTGCAAAATAGACAGATAACCGGCGCTTCAGGCGTCGGTTATTTTTTTGCATTTAATCAGGCTCATTCATAAAAGAGGCCGGCCTACGTGCCGGATAGATACACGTAACACGTTCACCGTGTGGTTTAAAGGAAAACAAGATGGGGCAACTCGTTAACTTCTCACTGGCTTTCGCTGGTGTTCGACTCCGTGATGATTATGGCGCAACCGGCAGCCTTGCCAACGCTTCTTCCCTCACGCCTCTGAAGACTCTTTCTCGCATAGCGCGAAGTTTCCCTGTGGTCCGCCTCAATCAGGCCGCCGCTATGGGGGGACTAAACCATGACGCATAATACGCATACCGCACAGCCGCGCACGCAGCTGAAAAAAACACTGACCTTATTACCGGTGGTGATGATTGGTCTGGCCTATATGCAGCCGATGACGCTGTTCGATACGTTCGGTATCGTATCCGGCCTGACTGAGGGTCACGTTGCCACCGCTTACGCTTTTGCGTTGATTGCCATTCTGTTTACTGCGCTGAGCTACGGTAAGCTGGTACGCCGCTTCCCATCGGCGGGTTCCGCATACACCTATGCGCAGAAAACCATTAGCCCGCACGTTGGCTTTATGGTTGGCTGGTCATCGCTGCTTGATTATCTGTTTATGCCGATGATCAACATCCTGCTGGCGAAAATTTATTTTGAAGCGCTGGTGCCGGATCTGCCTTCATGGATTTTCGTCGTGCTGCTGGTGGGCTTTATGACGTTGACGAACCTGCGCGGCATCAAAACCGTAGCAAACTTCAACAGCCTGATTGTGGTGCTGCAGGTCGCGGTAATAATCGCGCTGATGGCGATGGTGATTTACGGCGTTGCGCACGGTGAAGGCGCGGGCACGCTGGTGAGCAGCCGTCCGTTCTGGTCGGAGAATGCTCATGTGGTGCCGATGATCACCGGTGCGACTATTCTTTGCTTCTCGTTCCTGGGCTTTGACGGTATCAGCTCGCTTTCAGAAGAGACCAAAGATGCAGAGCGCGTGATCCCGAAAGCAATTTTCCTGACGGCGCTGGTAGGCGGCATCATCTTTATCGTGGTCTCTTACTTCTTGCAGCTCTATTTCCCGGACATTTCGCGCTTTAAAGATCCTGACGCCTCGCAGCCGGAGATCATGCTTTACGTGGCGGGTAAAACCTTCCAGTTCGGCATCCTGATTTTCTCCTGCATTACGGTGCTGGCTTCCGGTATGGCGGCGCACGCGGGCGTAAGCCGTCTGATGTACGTGATGGGGCGCGACGGCGTGTTCCCGGAGCGTTTCTTCGGCTACGTACATCCCAGGTGGCGTACCCCGGCACTGAACGTGCTGCTGGTTGGCGCTATCGCGCTACTGGCGATCCGCTTTGACCTGGTAACGGCCACGGCGCTGATTAACTTTGGTGCGCTGGTTGCCTTTACCTTCGTAAACCTGTCGGTCATCGCGCAGTTCTGGCTCCGTGAAAAGCGCCGTTATACGCTGAAGGACAATATCAACTTCCTGCTGCTGCCGCTGTGCGGTGCGCTGACAGTAGGCGCGCTTTGGGTGAACCTCGAAGAGAGTTCAATGGTGCTGGGGCTGATTTGGGCTGCGGTCGGGATTATTTATCTCGCCGTCGTCACCCGCAGCTTCCGTAATCCGGTGCCGCAGTACAGCGAAGAATCACTCTGATTCGCCGCGATTAATCGCTACCGGCATCAAAATGTTAAGGCCAGACCACTGTCTGGCCTTTTTTGTGGCTGACTATCGAATGGCGTTGCGCGATAGTCTGGCGCAAGCGCGATGCGGGGCGGCCTTCAGGGCGGAGGGACTCAGACAAAATCCCTTGTAACCGGTCGCATGCCTGGTTACCCTGCGCCAGCAATATCTGCCTGAATCAATGGAGTTGGCAATGTTTAAAAAAGTAGTGGTAAGCAGCGGTCTTGCGCTGATGCTGGCAACGGGAGCAGCGCAGGCTATCGAAGGCAGCGTTGATGTGGGTGAACATTACACCAACCTGAACGTTGGACTGGGAACCACTTCCCCTGGCCTGAGCCTGTCCGGCAACTGGATGCGCAGCGATCATGACGGCAACGTTTCGGGCCTGCGTCTGGGTTATAACGTGGAAATTGGTTCTGTTTTCCTGACGCCTGGCATCAAAGCCATGTGGATCGATCCGGAAGATGGTAAAAGTGGCTTTGCCGCCGCCGTAGGCGCTGGTATCAGCCTGCCGGTCACGAAGATGATCGGCCTGTACGGCGAATATTACTATTCACCGGAATCCTTTACCGATCATCTCGACAGCTATCAGGAAGCCTCTGGCGGCATCAGCTTTACACCGATTTCGCTGCTGAACGTGCGGGTTGGCTATAAATATGCCGAAATGAACAACAAAGGCGATCGCAAAGATAACGTGCTGGCTGACGGCCCATATATTGGCGCTTCACTGCGCTTCTGATGCCTTGCGCAAGACAAAAAGCCGTCCCGCAGGACGGCTTTTTTATGAGACCAGTTCACGCGCGTAGTCATACAGCGCTTTCAGTTGCGTTAACTTCTCATTATCGCCGTCGTGTAGGTTAGCCAGCGACTCCAGCTCCAGCAGGAAAGATTCAATGCGTTCGCTGTTTAAGGCTTCGCGGCGGTGCTGCAGCCAGCGCTGCTGCTCGCTGTCATCGAGCGTGCCCGGGAAATTACGTGCACGATAGCGAAACAGCAGCGGGGCGATGCGTGCATCGTTAAAGGTCAGATCGAGCGCCGGCAGGTTAGCGGGTGCCGTTTGCTGAATAATGTTCATTGCCGCTTTGTCGGCATCGCTGAAAAAGCCGTTATAGAGCTGGGCATCAACATCCGGCGAAGGGGTAAAAGGCTCCGCCTCGGCATACAGGGCAACCACTTTTTCACGGATCTCTGCATGCTGGCGCAGCACCGCCAGATTATTCAGGCAGTGCTGGCGATCGATGCCAAGCCGACTGGCATCTTCCGGGCGCAGCGTGTTAGCAGGTGCCAGCACCGGACATTTATTGATATGCACCAGTTTAATCGGCACCGCAGCAGCATCACCCAGCTGCTGACGCGGAGTGTAGAGGCGTTCGCGTAGTGCGTCGGCATCCAGCTCCAGCAGCGGCGTGATATCACCCGCCAGATCGCAAACGATCAGGGCATTGCGATTTTCCGGGTGCCAGGCCAGCGGCGCAATCCAGCTGGTATTCCCGCGCAGTGCGCCGAACATGCCAGAGATATGCATCAGCGGTTTCATCTGTGGAATATCAATCAGCGTATTGATTTTCTGCTTTGTGCGATGGCTGAAGAGGAAATCAAACAGCTTCGGCTGTTTGGTTTTCACCAGCTTCGCCATAGCAATGGTGGCATAAACATCTGACATCGCATCGTGCGCCTGAGTGTGTTCCACGCCGTTGGCCTGCGTTAGCTGCTCCAGTTTAAAGCTCGGTAATCCATCCTCATTTTCTGGCCAGACAATACCTTCCGGACGCAGCGCATAGCAGGCGCGCATCACATCCAGCAGATCCCAGCGCGAATTACCGTTCTGCCAGCTCCAGGCATAGGGATCGTAGAAATTGCGATAGAAGAGATTGCGCGTGACTTCATCATCGAAGCGCACGTTGTTATAGCCCACCACGCAGGTATTTTCGACGGTGAAAATCTCATGAATACGCCGGGCGAATTCCGCTTCCTTAACGCCGCGCGCCCGCGCCAGCTGCGGCGTAATCCCGGTGATCATTACCGCTTCCGGCTGCGGCAGGTAATCATCGGCGGGCTGGCAATAAAACACTTCCGGCTCGCCAATAATATTGAAATCCATATCGGTGCGGATGCCGGCAAACTGCGCTGGTCGATCCAGCGCCGGGCTTTTACCAAAGGTTTCATAGTCATGAAAGAGAAAGGTCGGTTGCGCGCGTTCGTTGGCCAAAATGTTATCCATTGACTGCTGAGTGGTAATGTTCGTTACATGGTAAACCATATTCCGGTTCATCAGAACCGCCAGATAGCGATGCTGTTGAGGCGCGTAGTTTGGCGCTCTTTTTACCTATAAGTTTGGGTGGTTCTCTCTCAACATAGCGCGTTGAGTTTCTATTAATTTTGCCAGAGTTTCGCAGGTTTCCCATACTTTTTCAGTACCGATGCGATCACAGGATCCCCATCGCTCAGTGGCGGTGTCGTAATAAAGCGTATCGGTATTATTACTGCCAATAACAATGCGCCCCTGCATGCCCTCGCATTCGAAACCTTGTGTATTCAACACATCATTAAATTTGAGTAATCCGGGTTCATCGCCATCGGTCGTCAGGCCGTAGAAAATATGACCATCAGCGAATAATCCATTACTAATGCATAATAATACGCCATATTGCTGCCAAAATTTGGCCTGCTGCGCTGCAATTCCTCGACCAAAATCGTGTGAGGGGATCTTACCCGTATAAGGAGGACTAATCTCATAACCCATGTTTTTACTCAAAAAAGTAAACTCATGTCCAGCTAATGCTAACCCGCTCAATTTTTCCTTCATGGATAAATTACTCCCTTAGGAACTGGCCATAAAACTGTTTTACGGTCGCCTGGTGCCAGGCCACGGCTGATGGCATTTTGAGTAGTTGTAAAAATAGAATGTTATATTTTATTTCTGATTAATATCAGGTTCGAAAAATCGTTT
This sequence comes from Pantoea sp. FN0305, assembly GCF_050113845.1. Classification (NCBI taxonomy): domain Bacteria; kingdom Pseudomonadati; phylum Pseudomonadota; class Gammaproteobacteria; order Enterobacterales; family Erwiniaceae; genus Pantoea; species Pantoea sp. FN0305. Next base: position 623,499 of record NZ_JBNJSN010000001.1, read on the forward strand.
GTTCCGTTATCGTCCAGAGGAAGCTTATGATGGACACTAAACCCATTTGGTATCTGTCCAGTCCGTAGGATCTTTCGTTGTGGTGCATCCAAACGGTTAATAATATCTGGATGCTCGGCAATGTTTTTTGCAAATTCTCGTCTGACACTATTATTGAATGAATTCCTTAACGTTCTCTGAACCGCGCTGCTTCTTTTGACATAATTGATTTTTACCACATCAATGATTTGCAGTAACATTCGGTTTCCTTTATAGCGTCCCAGATAGCTTTCCAGTTTTTTAATTCGATAATAGAGCCCGGGTGTACTCCAGTCCGGGCAGCAGTAAACAAAGCACTTAATGCAATTAGCGATCCTGCAGTCTGCTCATTTAGCACCTGGTCAAATCCTTTCGTGGCATCTCCGCCTGGCTTACGTACGGTATCAGCAAACATTTCTGGGTTCTGATGATAAATCCCGCCTGTCGCCAGCAGTCTTCCGGCGGCTTTGCTGTTGATAGTGCTGAACGGCGCGGGCTGTTTTTTCGTTCGCCGGGCAGGTAACGCAGTAGGGTGCGGTTTACCGCCCCGTTTGCTGTAGTCGCGGCGAGCAACCGATCGGTTATATTCACGGATAATATCCTGCGCCCCGTCAAACTTAAACGCCAGTGGGTCGCGGCAAATCAGTTCGCCGTGCTCATTAATATAAAACAGCGCGCCTTTTGTCACAGAAAACCCGCCGAGCCTCATAGGTAAATAATTTCACACGCCACGAAAAGAGATAATAACCTGATAATGGTTTTTTTAATCTGTTTTTAGTTGAAAAGGTTACTCATATCGTTAACAACCAGATATAAATTATTTTGCTGCATGCAGGGTATATTCCAGCATCCTGGCCGAGACGCGCTTTATGCTTATCGACATTAAATACAAGCTATTCGCAAGACGATCGCTGGCGACATAATATGTTGATGCCTTCTGAAATATTAAAGCCCCCGATAATAGCGGAGGCTTTTTATCACTTAGTCGTTTAATCAGCGCAGAGCGCCGGATGTTTCTACCGGCACCGCGCAGGGTTCCATCTCAATGGGAATGCTTTTATATGCCGGGATGCCGCTGGCGGTATCATGGCTGTCAAGTGGGACCATCACGTTGGCTTCCGGATAGTAGGCGCCCGCTGAGCCGCCTGCCATATCCAGCACCACGATAGTCAGATTATCCATACGGCGCTCGGTGCGTTTGCCATCGGGATCCAGCGCAATGATATTTACCCTGTCGCCCACCCGCAGCTGACGTTTTTCCGCCTCGTCCGCATTGATAAACAGCACATCGCGCCGTCCGGTCACGCCGCGATAGCGATCGTTCAGGCCATACAGCGTGGTGTTGTACTGATCGTGGCTGCGCAACGTCGTCAGCACCAGGTCGTGACATTTCAGCGAGCGCGGATCCTCATTAATTCCTTCCATAACCTTAAACTGCGCCCGGCCTGAGGGCGTGTCCCATTCCCGTTCGGAGGCTGCATTGCGCAGACGGAAGCCGCCTGGCTGCAGAATACGACGGTTGTAATCTTTGAAAGCGGGGAAAACGGCTTCAATTGCCGCGCGGATAAAGCTGTAATCCCCGATCATCTGATCCCAGTTGACTTTGGTATCAGGCAATGTCGCCTTAGCCAGCCCCGCGACAATTGCCGGCTCTGATTTTAGCCAGGGCGAAGCGGGCTTTAACATACCGCGCGAGGCATGAACCATCGACATGGAATCTTCTACGGTAATGCTTTGTTCCCCGGACGCCTGCACATCCAGCTCGGTACGGCCCAGTACCGGCAAAATGTAATTATGCTTGCCTAACAGCAGATGTGAACGGTTTAATTTAGTGGCCATATGCACCACCAGATCCAACTTACGCATCGCGTCAAAAGTCACGTTGGGATCGGACATCGCCTCCGCCAGGTTACCGCCGAGGCAGAGCAGCGCTTTTGCTTTGCCATCGCGCATTGCCTGTATGGCAGCGACTGCGCCATGACCATGATGCTGCGGCGGCTTGAAACCGAACACTTTCTCAATACTGTCGAGCAGTTCCTGCGAGGGAATTTCAGTAATGCCTACGGTGCGGTCACCCTGTACATTGGAATGACCGCGCAGCGGACAGATGCCGGCACCACGCTTGCCGATATTGCCGCGCATCAGCAGCAGATTAGCAATTTGCTGTACGTTCTGGGTGCCGTACTGATGCTGAGTGATGCCCATGCCGTAACAAATAATGGTTTTTTCTGATGTGGCATACAGGCGGGCAATGTTCAGGATCTCCTTATAATCCATACCGGAAACCTTCAGGATATGCGGCCATTCGGTCGCTTCCAGATCCTGCTTCAGCGCTTCAAAGCCTTCCGTGTGTTCGCGGATAAATTCCTCATCAATAACGCCTGGCTGGCCCTGTTTTAGCGCCCGCTCATGCATCGCCAGCAGCGCTTTCATCACGCCTTTTAACATTGCTGCATCGCCGCCGACACGGACTTTATAGTAGGTGGAGGCCAGCGCGGTTGAGCCGAGCGACAGCATCTCAATTGGGCTTTGCGGCGACGTAAAGCGCTCCAGCCCACGCTCGCGCAGCGGGTTAATCGCCACAATAGTCGCGCCGCGTTTAGAGACTTCGCGCAGCGTTCCCAGCATACGCGGATGATTGGTGCCGGGATTATGGCCGATGCAGAGCACCAGATCGCAATGATCGAAATCTTCCAGCTCAACCGTGCCTTTGCCGACGCCAATCGACTGCGGCAGGCCAACGCTGGTGGGCTCATGACACATGTTCGAGCAGTCCGGGAAGTTATTGGTGCCATATTCCCGCGCAAACAGCTGATAGAGAAAAGCCGCCTCGTTGGAAGCACGCCCGGAAGTGTAAAATTCGACGCTGTCCGGATCGCTATAGCTTTGCAATCTCTCACCTATTTCACGAAACGCAGTTTCCCACTCAATGGGCTGATAGGTATCGCTGGCGGCATCATATTTCATGGGATGCGTCAGGCGGCCTTCGCCCTCCAGTTCAAATGCGTTGCGCTGCCACAGTTCACTTACCGTATGCGCGGCAAAAAATTCCGGCGTAGTGCGTTTACTGGTGGCTTCCCAGGAGACGGCTTTAGCGCCATTTTCACAAAACTCAAAAGATGAGGCGTGACGTGGATCGGGCCAGGCGCAGCCGGGGCAGTCGAAGCCTTGCGGTTGGTTGACTTTAAACAGCGCGATAACATCCTGCTTCACTGACATCTGTCCGCGCAATGCATCGGCAACGGCCTTAAGCGCGCCCCAGCCGCCAGCCGATCCACCGTAGGGAGCAATACCAATAGTGCGATTTTTATGTTTCATCATTCTCTGTGTTCTGTTGTGGAACGGTGACTAAAGAATAGAACACGTCGCCAAAGCAGCTGAAAAACCGGGCGCTAATTGCTTTCGAAATATTACAAAGGCCACAGGAAAGAAAGAGGCGATAAATTGCGTAATGATTAAAGTGTGCTAAACATTAAGAGTAAATATCTGAACAGGAGGTTATGATGAAAAAGACAGCATTATTAGCATTTGCATTTGCCGCAGCCCTGCCATTAGCGGGATGTTCCAGCAGCAACTACACCATCCATACTAACGATGGACGGACAATTGTCAGTGATGGCAAACCCAAAGAGGACAATGCTACCGGCTTGATTAAGTATAAAGACGCCAACGGAAATGAGCAGCAGATCAACCGTTCTGACGTTAAATCAATGACCGAAATCCCGCACTAATTTCCTCAGCAAATGTGAATCAGGTGAGCCACCGTCAGGTGGCTTTTTTATTATTGAAGGTCAGGGGCTAATGGGGACGAATAATATGCCGCAGAAAAACGGCGCAATAACCCGCAAATGGGCCGATGCTAAATACATAATTATTTGCAATTTATTCAGAAAAATCACCGCTTAATCCCGTACAACAACGCCCTGGTTAAATTCATGTTTTGATTGAGGGTGTTCCGTTGAAAAGGCGTCAGTTTGCAACTCTTACCGGTTTTCTGTTTTTAGCATTTCAGGCCCATGCGGCTTCCATCTCTTTTCCGCTTACGCCGCCGTCGGTGGATGCTGCATCCTGGGTGTTAATGGACGCTACCACCGGGCAGATACTGACCGAAGGCAATGCCGATCAACAGCGCAATCCTGCCAGTCTGACCAAGCTGATGACCGGCTATGTGGTCGATCGCGCTATCGATCAGCACCGCATCAGCCGGGACGATAAGGTGACTATTGGTCAGGATGCGTGGGGCGCCGGAAATCCGGTATTTAAAGGATCTTCGCTGATGTTCCTCAAGCCGGGCGAACAGGTTACGGTACGCGATCTGAGCCGTGGCGTGATCATCGATTCCGGCAACGATGCCTGCGTCGCGCTGGCCGATTATGTTGCCGGCAGCCAGGACGCCTTTGTCAAAATGATGAATGACTATGCGGCGAAGCTGGGGCTGACGCACACCCATTTTGAAACCGTTCACGGACTGGATGCGCCTGGCCAGCATACCACCGCCCGCGATCTGGCCGTGCTATCGCGCGCCATCATCAACGGCGAGCCCGATTTCTATCAGATGTACAGCGAGAAATCGCTTACCTGGAACGGCATCACTCAGCAGAACCGTAACGGGTTGCTGTGGGATAAAAACCTGCATGTCGATGGCCTGAAAACCGGTCATACCGAAAGCGCCGGTTTTAACCTGATCGCCTCCAGCCTGGAGGGCCGTCACCGGCTGATCGCCGTCATCATGGGCGGTAAAAGCGCTAAAGGCCGTGAAGAGCAGGCGCGGAAACTGCTGATTTGGGGCAACAGTAATTTTGATACCGTGCAGCTGTTTCATGCTGGCAAAGCACTGGGCAAAGAGACCGTGTGGTATGGCAACCCGCATCAGGTAGAAGTAGGCGCCGCCGAGGATATTTATCTGTCAGTACCGCGTAGCGCGATAGAGAGCATCAAAGCGAAATATGTTATCGATCGCAAAGATCTTGAAGCGCCGCTAAAACAGGGCGAGAAGGTCGGCATGATTCAGGTGATCGACAAAGAACAGGTGCTGGCCAGCTATCCGCTAATGACATTGAATAAGGTGGAAGAGGGCGGTATCGTGACCAAAATCAGTGATTATCTCAAGCAGAAATTTTAACCGGCAGGCAGAGGCGAGCTCTCGCCTCTGCCGTGTTTTGTTAATGCTAAATCCGCCTGTTTTCCTTTTCACGTTTTTCCTTTGTCATTCCTCTTGACCCTGACGCCACGTCAGCCTTTATCCTTGGTTAACGTTGAGCAAGGAGAGAGTCATGTTATTGCAGGCAGGTGAACTGGCCCGACGCACGGGCGTAACGGTACGTACGCTGCACTATTACCACAGCATCGGGCTGCTGGTGCCGTCGGCGCGCAGCGAGGCGGGCTATCGACTGTACAACCGTGACGATATTCGTCGTCTGCATCAGATTCAGGCGTTGAAACGCCTTGGCGTGCCGCTGGCGGAAATCGATCCGCTGCTGAGCGATGGCGCACTCTCTTTACCGCAGGTGCTGACTCAACAGATAGAGGCGCTCGATCGCCAGCTGACACAGATGCAACAGCTGCGGCAGCGGCTGGGGCAGCTATATCAGCAGCTCTCCCGGGGCGGCGAACCCGAGCTGACGGACTGGCTAACAACGTTAGAGATGATGACCATGTACGATAACTATTTTACGGCGGAAGAGTTAACGCAGCTGCCTTTTTACCAGGCGGATGCGCAGCGAGAGGCGGAGTGGCAGCAGCTGGTACAAAAGCTGCTGGAGCTACAGGACAACGGCATTGCGCCGCAGGAGCCGGAGGCTCAGGCGCTGGCTCGTCGCTGGATGCAGATGCTGGAGCGCGATACCGCACATAATCCCGCTTTCCTGCAGCGTCTGACCACCATGCATCTCAATGAACCAGCGATGCAGCAGCAAACCGGGATCACCCCTGCGATGCTGGATTACGTTACGCGCGCCTTCGCGGAAAGCAAGCTGGCTATTTTCCAGCGCTATCTTGATGAACAGGAGTACGCTTTTGTACGGGCGCACTACTTTGATCGCATGCAGGAGTGGCCAGCGTTGATTAGCCGACTGCGCGAAGCAATGATGCGCGGCGTCGCGCCGGAAGCAGAGGAGGCGCGGGCGCTCGGTGCGCACTGGCTGGCGCTGTTTCGCTCTTATGCCAGCGATAACCCACAGACGCAAAATAAAATCCGTCAGGCGATGCAGCAGGAGCCGCAGCTGATGGAAGGGACCTGGCTTACGCCCGATCTGCTGCAATATTTGCAGGCGGCAGTAACGGCTCATATGGCACCGGGCACAGAGCGGTAATAACGGTACGCACCTGACGCGATCTACCGCGTCGGGTGTATCAATATGTCATCTGCTGCGTTAATCACTCTTTTCCTTAATGTAAAATGAAGTTAAAAATCAGCAAAATATAGATGAAAGTCTCATCCTGATGGTGTCGCCAGGTTATGATAACCTTCCGTTTTTCATTACCCTGGAGACTATGCTTGCGCCCCGATAAGCCGCTTTCAACCGTTGAATTCAGCGTTTACCGACATTACCGTATCGTCCATGGTGTTCGCATTGCGCTGGGCTTTGTTTTGACGTTCTTGCTGGTGCGCCTGAGCGAAATTCCGGAGGGAAGCTGGCCGCTGATTACGCTGGTGGTAGTGATGGGGCCGGTCTCCGCGTGGGGGAACGTTTTTCCGCGCGCGCTTCAGCGGATTGGCGGCACCTTTTTTGGCTCGATATCGGGGCTGATTGCCCTGAAGCTGGAGCTGATTTCACTGCCGGTAATGCTGGCGTGGTGTACGGTAGTGATGTTTATCTGCGGCTACCTGACGCTGGGCAGGCGGCCTTATATGGCACTGTTGATTGGCATTACGCTGGCGGTGGTCTGCGGCGCGCCAGCGGGTGACATGACCACGGCTCTGTGGCGCAGCGGCGACGTGATTCTCGGCTCGCTGCTGGCGCTGCTGTTTACCAGTATCTGGCCACAAAAAGCCTATATTCACTGGCGCATTAAGCTCTCTGATTCGCTGTCAGCAATGGCGAAAATTTATCATGCCGGCTTTTCACCGAACCTGGTGGATAAGCCGCATCTCGATAAACCTTTGCAGCGGGTATTAAGCGATGTGGTGCGTATGCGTTCGTTGCTGGAACCTGCCAGCAAAGAGACGCGTATTCCGAAATCGGTGCTGGAAGGGATCCAAACCACTAACCGCAATATTCTCTGTACCCTTGAGCTGCAAATCAATGCCTGGTGGTCTTCCCGTGCCAGCCATCTGATTTTGCTGAATGCATCCACCTTACGTCGTACGCAGCAGATGACGGAAAATACCTTTAACGCATTGGCGGAAATGTTGATTAAAGGCAACGCCGATCGGGTCGCGGCCAATCATCATGAGCTGGCGGAGATCGCGCGCGAATTGCGGCAGCTGATTGCGGAAAATGACCGCGATCGGCTGGTGGAAACGCCGATTCATGGCTATGTCTGGCTGAGCCTGGAGCTGGCGAAACAGCTGGAACGGCTGTCGGATTTGATTCGGCTGGCCATGCGTAAATAATCGTTTCGACAATCGAAGCTGTGGCTGCGCAAGATTTCGCGCTAAAATGTCCCACAGTCCGAATTTAAATGTGAAAATTGCCATCGGCCCAGGCGAGCCGCTAAGCTGAAGGCTACGACAATACCGCCTGTTCAGGCAGGCCTAATGAAAGGTGTCAACATGGAAAATGCAAAGCAATCATTTCAGGACGTGCTTGAGTTCGTGCGCATGAACCGTCGCAAGAACAAACTACAGCGCGAAATTCACGATGTGGAAAAGAAAATTCGTGACAACCAGAAACGTGTGCTGCTGCTGGATAACCTGAGCGAATACATTAAACCGGGCATGAGCGTTGAAGCGATTCAGGAGATCATCGCCAGCATGCGCAGCGACTATGAAGATCGCGTGGATGAATACATCATCAAAAATGCCGATCTGTCAAAAGAGCGTCGTGAGCTCTCTAAAAAACTCAAGTCCATGGGCGTTCATAAAGTACCGGGACAGAATCAGTAATCTCTGCGGTCAGCGGTTGTGCTGACCCATGTTTATCGGGCCGCGTTGCGGCCCGTTTTTATTTTTTCTCCTGCCAGCCTTATTTTGCCGCCAGCTTCAACGATGGCAGATCAGATGCCAGATTTTCTTCTCTGTGCTTTTTTGTGCCGGTTGGTCAATAGTGCAGCGCTGTTTGTCAGCCAGGCTGATATGCAGCGGCCACTTTAGTTGATAAATATCCATTGAGATGACGCCGCCTGCGGAGAGTACGCCCCGGTTACGATTGTCCGCATCATACAGAATGGCACCAAACGGCAGTGGCTGTCCGCTGGTTTGGGTAATACGCGCATAGTGTTGCTGCTGATGCGAGGCGCTAAGTTCCACCGCCACAATCGCCCCTTCACGCGGCACCAGACGATGCACCACTTCATCAAGCTTAATGGTACGAATGTGTCGCCTATCCAGCGTGGGCGCTAATTCATTGTAGTAATAGGGCACCAGGCTCGGCACCACTGCATTTCCCCAGCGGTCGGTCGCGACATGCTGTGCGTTTTCTATCCTGACGTCGGCAATATGTGGTGTATGAACGATCGCAGCACTTTCACTCAGGTACTGACCCAGCGTTATGCCATGCGAATGCAGCACTACTGAGCCGCGTGCGCCCGCCTGCCATTGCTCCGTTGAACGGCCACGCGACCATGCGGCACGGGCTACCCCCTGGCTGGAAGTGTAGTTGGCCGAGGCATCATAATGATATTCAGATCCGCTTTTAGCCGCGCCCAGGCTGTAAGCGAGATTTCTCTCTTCGCCCATCTGTCCCGTCAAAGAGAGATGGCTGCTATGGCTGTTGCCGCTGCTATGACTCATATCAAGATAGTGGTTTCGCTCTCTTCCCAGAGGAAGGCTGATATTCACTGAGAGATAATTTTCAGCAGCATGTCCCGCTGAATAGCGGCGTGACCAGGAAGTAAGCAGCGTAGCATGCCTGATATTGAAATTAAGGTTGGTCTGCCAGTTACGATAACGCCTGCCGAGCCAGTCAATTTCCTGATTGTAATTCAGTGCCAGATTCATCCCTTTAATGTTCTGGCTGAGCTGCACGCTATATTTATTGCGATAGCCGCTCGCCAGCCCGGTACTCACCGCGCGCGGAGAGTAGCCAAACTCCTGATAGTAAGGATTAAAGCGGTGCGTGGCGGAAGCATAAAGATAGCTGTCGGTCAGCGGCAGAAAACGGCTCAGGCCCAGCTGTAATTGTCTACCGGTACGCTGTTGCTGATAGCGTGTGGTTTGACTTTGATTAAACAGCACATTGACGCCGCCCAGCCAGCGTACGTTAGCGCCCATCCCGATAGCAACATTGCGGTAATCAGCGGCATACTGCACGCCGTTCAACAGCGTAAAGGTATTGTTCAGCCCATATAACAACGTGCCTTCCAGCAGGCGCTGTGCGTTATGCTGTCGGCTTTCGCCAAGGTTTAAGGTATAGCGCAGGCTATGTGACGGTAGCTGAAAGCTGTTGGTATTGAACGGCTGGGTAAAGTGCTGCCGTTTCCCGCTGGCTTCGATAATCGTCACGTCAATATCACCCGCCGAGGAAGAAACGGGGACATCATTGATATTAAAGGCGCCGGGGGGAATTTGCCGGGTGGCGATCACATAGCCGTTCTGTTTAACAATAACCGTGGCGTTCGAACTAACGGAACCTATGATGGCAGGTACATAGCTGCGTTCGGTGTTTGAAAACATCGCCATATTGGTCATCAGCGAGACGCCACGCAGCGTGGTTCCCTGAAACAGGCTGCCACTGGTATAAAAGTCGCCAACGGTTAGCGTACTACGCAGACGGTCAATATCATAAGCCAGCCAGCTACTGCTGCTTTGATAACGTGCATGCGCCATCTCAGGCGCAGAAAAATAGCCATCATTGCGCAGGTGAAAGCCAAAAAGATTAACGCCGCTGCTCAGGTTGCCGTAAAAATCGTTGCTGACGCTGCTGCTTTGATAACGCTGTGCGGAAAGGTCGTAATTGACAAAAGCGGCGTTTATACCGTTATCCCACCGCCAGCCAGGCGCGATATCATACAGGTTCGGTTTGCTCCAGGCCTGTTGAGGCAGCGTTAACATCAGCCTGTTTTCGCTCAGATCAATATCAAATTTGGCATCATGTACCCAGGCGGAAAGAAAGTTTTCTGCCTGAGGGCAGCGGTCAATGTGAACGCCCCATTCCTGTAAATCACGACAGGCGAACAGCGGCTCGCTACGACCATGATAGAGACGAAACACAACATCCTGCTCTGCCACTTCCTGATCGTTAATTAAAATTTTAAAAGAGTACTTCCCGGGCAGGATATCGCTGTCGCCGTTAAATATTTCCGCATCTTGTCGATTGACCTGTGTTTGATTCTCCAGCAGTGATAAATCGAACTTCTCTTCGGCCTTCAATGATGCTGCGCCCATGCAGCCCAGACAAACAACAAATAGTAGCGTTGTAGCAGGTTTATTTACGGCGCTCATAACTTTAAGCCAGAGAGAACAGCCATGGCCTGAGCCATGGCTGATTTTTAGCAGGATGATAACGAGAATTAACGATATTCCGTTACGAAAGTAACGTCGGCACTTACGTCACCGCCGGTGATATTGTTGCTAAGGCGCGCATAGCGCACTTTCATATTAATATTGTCATCGCCTTTATTAAGGTTATTAATGCGGCTGCCATCCAGTTCTTGATTAGGCGCCAGGACTTCATTATTGTAAAAAACTTCCAGGCCAACACCGCTGGTATTATTGCTGGCATTTCTTAATGCCTTGGGTTGATTTTCATCAGCAGATGCCTTCATAACCAGTTTTATATGGTTACCTAAATTTTGATCTTCACAATTAACATGAATTTCAAAATCACGGGAGCCATTTTCAATGCTATCGCCAATGGCTACCTTGTCAAAGGCACTGGCACCAACAGTTTCCAGCGTAATATTCTGATCGGCAGGAACAATGGCACAGGTTGGTTCATTAACATGACCGTTAAAATGTACCACGCTGCCTTCACCTTCCGCAAAAGCGGCAGAAGAGGTCACCATTAATAAGCCCAAAGAAACTGTTTTTAATTTATTCACTTTTCTTTCCTTTTTTAATATTAACCAACAAGTAGTAAACAACATCTTCGACACCAATCGAAAACGTTAAATATCTGGATGTCAGGAGAAATTATAATTTGACATGTACCGGCATACTGATATCACCATAATCATTAATAATACGGTAATTAATATCAGAAGCGCCGTGATAGCCTTTTATTAACATTGTTGAGTGGGGCGAAACCATGTCGGCATCCAGCGCATGCGCCGTGTCGTTTCCTTCCCAGACTTTGCTAAAGGTTACATAATAGGGCGTTGGATTATAAACCTGTAATTTTCCTGCGGCTTTTTTCCACGTCAACTTTTTATATTGATTGCCCATCTCAGGCGATACCGCAGCAGGGCGATATAATATTTTAACCTTTGTCAGCATCACTAATATCAGCTGCGAGCCGCTTTTCTCTTCAACTTTAGGGATCTCTTTAACATTGAGCCGATAAAGTTGCTCCTGTGGTTGTTCAGCAAGAGAAGAATCGATAGCCTCTATATGCAAGGCAACTTTCTGATGTGCTTTGATTTTACCAGCGGCGGCTGTACAAATAGCGCTTCCTGCACACCGTTATTATCAGTGGTAATCCAGCTTTGTATGAGATAATCACGGTCTGTAGGGTTATCTACTTTTACTACCCCCATTCCGCCTTCATTAGCGCTCAGCACTACTCGATTCTGATCAAGTATTAACGATGCCTGTGCCTGGCCGCTAACAAGCATCATTAACAATAGTGAAACGCTTCCCTGGCATATGACGTTGCCTGCACGCCATAATCTGAATCCCTTTAACATTGCGTTAAGGTTCATGCTTTTTTACCAATAAATATAACGTTGCTATAACGCTAAGAATTATCTGATAGGTCTTTCAAGGAGCCGTAGATTAATTATTTTTACAGTGCCATGTCAAATTGATGATAAAAGTAAATCCTCATTACAGAGGATGGTTATTTTATTTACAAAGTAATATAACCTGCCTTACATCTACGGCTCTAATAAGTAAAAAAGGAATATTAAATCTGTTTTTTATAATAAAAATAGATTTTTTGTTGGAGTGCGGAAAAATTATTAATATTGGTTATAGATTATTATTAAAAAAAACGGCCGCAATGGGAAGTTCTTGACCCGTCTATGAAAGGATTTAACGACAAGTGCTTTATAACGAATGAGCCTTTTAGCACACACTTAACGCCTGAGCGCTATTTTATGCTGCCTTTCAGCACTTGAGATGCTTTTTTAAGATTTAAATCCCGCCATGAAGATAAATCAAGTTTTTAAATTTATAATTGCATTTTCCTTTTGTGGAGGTTTTTTTGACTTAACTAAAATTAAACATCAGAAATTTTGCTAATAGATCATTTTGTGGCTTCCGGTCAGCATGTATGACCAAAAAATCACCTCTGGCACGAAAAAAGCCTTATAACAGTCACTTTATGGCGGCATAGCTTTATGGCGTAGGTACAGGGATGTATTGAGATAAGTGGAAAATGTACAGAACGATGTAAGTTGTTTCGAGGCAGGAAAGGGAGTGAAAAGTATTCGGAGCTGGAAAGCAAAAGAGCAGACGCCTGGCGTCTGCTTTTTCTGAATTTGGCTCCTCTGACTGGACTCGAACCAGTGACATACGGATTAACAGTCCGCCGTTCTACCGACTGAACTACAGAGGAATCGTGTGAACGGGGCGCATAATATCGAGGGCGTTAGCGCTTGTCAAAGCCTGATTCGCAAAAAGCGATTGAATGCTGAAGAAAACAGCAATGCGAGGTTATCCTGCTCTGTTAAGCGCCGTGCCGATGTGCGTAAAGGTGACTATGGTTATGGAGGCGGTTTAACAGCAAGGCGAAAGGAGAAACCATGAGGCAGACAGAATATCTGGTACGGCAGCGGCTGACATTGACCACGGCCCAGCGCAAACAGAGCGTGAAGGCCATAGCCGAAGGCAAACTTGAGCTGGCTGAGCCGGATAGCCGACGCGCGCAGCGTTATGCTTTCCAGCGCATGCTGGAGAGGACGGCAATCATCGGCCCGGAAGCGGATTTTTTACCCACCGGCTTTTTACTGCAGGGTGCTGAACGGGCCAAAGCAGTGGCGCTGGTACGGGAAGATGGCGTCCCGAAAGGCACCGGTTTTCTCACGGGGGCCGGACTGTTTGTTACCTGCTTTCACGTATTACCGGATCGCCAGCGCGCCGCTGGCTATAGCGTGGAGTTCGGCTACTGGCTGAATGAGCAGGATAACAGCGCTGCAACCGCTATTTACTCGCTGGATGCCGATAGTTTCTGGCTAACCAGCCCGGAGGATGAGCTCGATTGTACGCTGGTTGCGCTGGGTGAACAGCGCACGGGCGATGCCGATGCGGCGCTGCCTGGCCAGATAATGCTTAGCGATCGACCCGATAAACACCGGCTGGGCATGGCGGTAAATATCCTTCAGCATCCTGCAGGCGCGGCGCAGCAGGTGGCGCTACGTGATAACTATTTGCTGGCGCGTGGGGAAGAGGGCAGCGCGGCGGCAAATGTCCTGCATTACACGGCGGATACTGAAGAAGGCTCTTCCGGCGCGCCGGTTTTTAACGATAGCTGGGAGTTGGTGGCGCTTCATCACGGTGCGGCACAGGACGAAAGCGGCACCCTGATTAATGAGGGCATTCGTGTCAGCGCCCTGGTGGACTGGTTAAAAGCAGAGGCGGTAAAGCTGGAACCCTTAGCGCGTCAGCGGTTGATTGCAGCACTACGCGGCGAACGCGCGCTGACGCTCACAGAACTGGCACGCGCCGCGCCAGATGCGAATTATGCTAACCGTAACGGCTATCAGGCAGATTTTTTAACCGATCACGCGGTGCCGCTGGCACAGATCCTGACGCCAAGAGCGGCGGAAATCGCCCCGCTGCGATCCGGCGCGACCGGCACCGAGGCGATTCTGGATTACCAGAACTTTTCGCTGGCCCTCTGTGCCGAGCGACGCATCGCTTTTCTTACCGCCACCAATATTGATGGCGCGCGCTATATCAACATCAATCGCGACAGTGGTCAGCCCTCGCTGCTGGCAGAAGGCGACAGCTGGTATGAGGATAGCCGCATCGACAGCCGCTATTATTTGGTTCAGTCTTTTTATCGCGAATTCAGCCGCTGGTTCGATCGCGGCCATCTGACCCGTCGCAGCGATCCAACCTGGGGAACGCCGCAGGAGGCGATCCGCGCCAATAAAGATACCTTTCATTTTACTAACTGTTCACCGCAGCATTTTCGTTTTAATCAGAGCCTGCAGTACTGGCAGGGCGTAGAGCGTTATATTCTGGAATATGGCGTACTGCAGAGTAAAAAGCAGATTACAGTGCTCACCGGCCCGGTCCTTGACGATCAGTGGCGACAATATGGTGAGGCGAAGGTGCCGCTGATGTACTGGAAAGTGGTATTACGCATCGGTAATGAAGGAGAGCCGCAGGCCACGGCGCTACTGGTTAGCCAGGCGAATCTGCTGGATGAGCCACGGCGAGTCATTGCCACCGCGCAGCAGGATAAGGTGCCACAGGTTGATGAGTTTCGGATTACGGTGAGGGGGCTGGAAAGCCTGACCGGGCTGGATTTCTCGGCTTTTCGCGCCTGGGATAGCTGGCAGCCATCGCCAGGGGTGCGCGCCGATCCATTACCGGCGGCACTGATAATGTCATGGCGCGATCTGCTCTGATATAACGCTGACTATTTAACTTGTTAAGCAGGCTGGCGACAGAGACCAGCCTGCTGTTTTCTCAAAAAACGGCATTAAGCCGGCGCATCACAGCGGCGTAAATAGCGCAGCGTGGCGGTGACGGCCAGTTGTCGATTGCGTTTAATACTTTCCGCTTCACTGTTATCGGGAGTGAACAGCGCATTAAAGGTATAGCGGTTTGAGACATGATGAACGCATATGCTGCTGATCAGCCGGTGTACATCAATGGTATTCACGTCACGATGAAACAGGCCTGCCTGCTGTCCACGCGTCAAAATATCCTCCAGCAAATCCAGCGCGCTACGGTTAAGCGCTTTGATGCGCGGCGACTGGCTGATATAACGGCCTCGCAGCAGGTTTTCACTACAGACCAGACGCATGAAATCAGCATGCGTAGCGTGATAATCAAAGCTTTCCTCTACTAACCGGATAATCGCCTCTTCCGGCGGCAGTTCGCGTAAATTCAGGCCGGTTTCATGTTCGCGGATCTGCTGATAAACCTGCTCCAGCACTGCAAGATAGAGGTTTTCTTTATTGTTGAAATGGTAGACCACCATACGTTTGGTGGTTTGCGCGTTATCTGCAATCTGCTCCAGGCGCGCGCCCTGCATGCCATATTCGGCAAAGGCTTTTAGCGCGCCTTCAAGAATACGTTTTTTCAGTCCTTCAGGATCGTTTTTGCGTTTTGCCTGTTCAACCATATTGGGGCAATTCCCGTTAATTAAGCCGCTGGCAGGGTAACGTGTTGATCCGTTAAACACAACGCCAGCGCCCAGGCTGGAAAACTTCCGCCACGAAAGCCATTTTTATCTGCCTGAAACCGTCGCCGATGCAGCGCTGATTATTTAACTCATGCCAGATGTGACTCACTTATTATTGGTCTCAATAAAAAGCCAGTAAAACTTTTAAAGCAGCAGCCTGTTTTTTTATTCAATGGCTTAAATCAGCTTTTTGCAAAGCATATGAACCACAAGATGCCAGTTAAAATCAGACCCCTAATGTTAATAATTCTTATTTTGGACGCGAGTCTATTTCTTTATTCAGCAGAGCTCCTATGATTAAGCCGGTTAAACCAGGGTATTAAAAAAGAGCGCTGAACGCTCTATACCAAAAATAGTATAACAGGTAGGGTGCTATGTCTTTTGTTACCAATATCGATCCGAATAACGTTCCACGCTTATTAGAAAACATTGAAAATCAGGGTTATGCCGTACTGGAAAATGTGGTCACCGATGAAGGGCTTGCAAAATTTCGTGCCTGGATTGACGAGGTAAGCGCAGAGGCGGGAAAGGGATATCATGCGATTTTCGGCGATGTGGAAAAAATTGATCACACGCCGCTGGCCCGGCTTAGTGAAGACGCTGACTTTCGACAACTTATGCAGCGGATGGCGGAAAAGTCGCTGGCGCGCCGGTTAGCCGATCAAAATATTCTGGCCGTACTGCGCTGTGTACAGGGAGAAAGCGGTAAAAAGAAATCCAACTCTTTTCATTATGATGCCAGCGTCATTACCGCACTGCTGCCGATTGAAATCCCGCAGGAAGGGAAGGCGCGCGGGGATTTGCTTTTGTTTCCTAACCTGCGGCCTTTTCGCTCCAGCGTAATATTCAACGTGCTGGAAAAGAGCCTGATGCAAAACAGATTATCGCGTTATCTGTTAATGAAAGCGATCAAGCACCGGCTGGTCAAACCCATGACGCTCTACTTAAAGCCGGGCAATATCTACTTCTTTCACGGTTATCGCACCTTTCACGCTAATGGCCCGTGCGATCCTGCCTTTCGACGCGCCACGGCGCTGTTTCATTTTGGCGATCCGCATCATGGCAGCACGCTGACCCGTTCTATTATTAAAGTTAACCGACTGTTGGCGAAGTAGCACTGACAAGGTTGCGATGAGTAAATGAACAGAGAACCCCCTCTGCCGATGGCGAAAAGTTGGTGAATGATGGCGGCTAAACAGGGATAACAAGTATCCGCTTCAGTAAGAAAGCAAGCGCAGAATGCAAAAAGCCCGCTCAGGTTTCCCTGAGCGGGCTTCTCTAAATATGGCTCCTCTGACTGGACTCGAACCAGTGACATACGGATTAACAGTCCGCCGTTCTACCGACTGAACTACAGAGGAATCGTGTGAACGAGGCGAATATTACCTGGCACCCATCTGAATGTCAAAGCCTCTCCCGCCTTTCCCCGTGCGTTTGCTGGCAAAATCAGCAATAAGCTGCCATTTGCTGCTTTTCTAATCTGCCGGGTAGATCTCAATTTAAACGCTTTTCCCGGCTGTTGTTAGAGGCATGTCAAATTTTTGTTATTTGGTAATTTTAAAACGGGCGTTTCGATGCTTTCATTATGAAAATTTCAATAAAAGTTATTATGAAACAAACGAACTGTTTCAATGCGTGAGCGTTGTTACCAGGGCTTTATAAACGGCTTTTTTACACGCATTAAGATAAAAATCAGCAGGTTGAAAAGGTGAGGTGTAAACAGAAAAAGCGCGACAGTTATAAGGTTTTATCTCTTTCCGTAGCTTTAAACCCTGGTGATGTTGTGTGAATGTAAAAAATATTTTTCATTCGAGGTAACGGCCCGCCAGCGCAACTTAACGATTCAAAGGGTGAACTATGAAGATGAAAAAAGCGATTGTTGCTTCTGTTATTGCCTGCTTGCTGCCTGCGGCAGTGCTGGCGAAAGATATTCAGCTGGGCATATCAATGGCGCTGTTTGATGACAATTTTCTGACTATTTTGCGTACCGCCATGCAGAAAGAGATGGATAAAAATCAGGTGCAAGGCCAGATGGAAGATGCCAAAGGTGACGTGGCGCAGCAGCTGCAACAGGTGCAGAACTTTATTGGTCAGGGCGTTGACGCAATTATTGTGAATCCGGTGGATACCAACGCAGTAAAACCGATTATGGATCAGGCCAGCAAAGCAGGCATTCCGCTGATCTTTGTTAACAGGCGTCCTCAGGCGGAGCTGACTGACAAAATGGCCTATGTGGGATCGGATTCTGAACTGGCGGGCCGCCTGCAAATGGAAGCACTAGCAAAAGCGATAAATCAAAAAGGCAACGTCGCTATTTTAATGGGCGATCTGGCCAACGAAGCCACCCGCGACCGTACCAAAGGCGTTGAGGCGGTTGTGGCTAAATATCCGCAGATCAAAATCGTTCAGAAGCAAACTGCCAAATTTATGCGTAATGAGGCGGTGGATGTGGTCAGCAACTGGATGACCGCAGGCGATCAAATTGACGCTATCGCATCCAATAATGACGAAATGGCTATCGGTGCACTGATGGCGTTGGGGAAAAGTAGCAAGGTGCTGATTGCCGGCGTGGACGGTACGCCTGATGCGCTACAGCAGATCAAAAACGGCAGGATGGTCGCCACCGTTTTCCAGGATGCCAAGGGGCAGGGCGAAGGTGCCGTTCAGACGGCTATCAAGCTGGTGAATGGCGAAACAGTTCAGAAAAGCGTGATGATTCCCTATCAGCTGATTACCAAAGAGAATTATCAACAGTTTGTCAGCCGTAACCAAAAATAATTCTTTCCGTTCTCCTGCCGCCCGTTATGCGGGCTGCTGGCAGACGACCTGTCGTACGGAGGTAAAACATGACGGCTTATGCGCTGGAAGCTGAAGGCATCAGTAAATTTTTTCCAGGGGTGAAAGCGCTGGATAACGTCTCGCTGCGCGTCAGGCCCGGCACGGTACATGCGCTGATGGGAGAAAACGGCGCGGGGAAATCCACGCTGATGAAATGCCTGATTGGGATCTATCGTCCCGACCAGGGGGTAATCCGTATCAAAGGCGAGCCGGTGCAGTTTCAGGACACGCTGGATGCGCTGCGTTCCGGTATCTCAATGATTCATCAGGAGCTTAATCTGGTGCCATGGATGACGGTAGCCGAAAATATCTGGCTGGGACGTGAGCCGGTAAAGTTTGGCCTGGTGGATCATCGCCAGCTGAATCAGCAAACCGCAGAGCTACTCAGCAAGCTTAATATTCGCCTGCCGGCGGGTCGCATGGTGGGAGAGTTAAGCATTGCCAGCCAGCAGATCGTGGAAATTGCCAAAGCGGTCTCGTGGAACGCCGATATTGTGATTATGGATGAGCCAACCTCGGCGTTGACTGAAGGTGAAGTCGCGCATTTGTTTACAATCATTCGCGATCTGCGGGCGCAGGGAAAAGCAATTGTTTATATCAGCCATAAAATGGATGAAATCTTTGCCATCACCGATGAGGTCAGCGTATTTCGCGACGGCAGCTGGGTAGGCAGCGAACGGACCGACAGCTATACCCGCCAGTCATTGATCACCCAGATGGTGGGCCGCGAACTGACGCAGCTGTTCCCTAAATTCAACAACGCCATCGGCGAAGAGGTGCTAACGGTGCGTCATCTGTCGCGCCAGGATGCGTTTGAGGATGTCAGCTTTAGCATACGGCATGGTGAAATCCTTGGCGTTGCCGGGCTGGTGGGTGCCGGACGCAGCGAAGTAATGGAAACTCTGTTTGGCATGGCATCTGCCGACAGCGGGGAAGTACTGATTGACGGCGTGCCGGTCACCATCGACTCGCCCTCAACGGCGATCGAGAAGGGCATGGCGTTTCTGACTGAGGATCGTAAAAAATCCGGTCTGTTTCTGGTGTTGTCGGTGCTGGAGAATATGAGCATCGTAAATATGCCGGAATACAGCAGCAAAGGCGGCTTCGTCAGCCATGTGCAAATGGCGCAGGATTGTATGGAGCAGATCCGGCGGCTCAATATTAAAACTCCCACCATGGATCAGATCATCAATAACCTCAGCGGCGGCAATCAGCAGAAAGTGTTGATTGCACGCTGGCTGCTGGCGCAGCCGAAAATCCTGATTCTGGATGAGCCGACGCGCGGCATTGATGTTGGCGCGAAAGCAGAGATCTATCGATTGATCAGTGAGCTGGCCAACCGTGGCGTGGCGGTGATTATGGTGTCGTCAGAGCTGCCGGAGATCCTGGGCATGAGCGACCGGGTGATGGTGATGCACGAAGGGCGGATAACCGGCATCCTCGATAAAGAAGAGGCCGATCAGGAAACCATTATGTCGCTGGCATCCGAGTGAAGCGAGAGGAAGATTATGAGCAACGTGAAAATGAGTACTCAACAACCGCGCGCATCGCGTCAGCCGCTGTTAAGCCAGCTGCAGGGCAAGCTGCCAAAAGATACCGGCATTTTTATTGTGATGCTCGGCATCGCATTGATTTTTGAAGTGGCAGGCTGGTATGTGCGCGATCAATCTTTTTTGTTGAACACCAATCGTCTGGTGCTGATTGTACTGCAGGTGGCGATTATCGGCATTATTGCCGTTGGCGTAACGCAGGTGATCATCACCACCGGCATCGATCTCTCTTCCGGTTCGCTGATAGCGTTAACGGCGGTGGTGGCGGCCAGCCTGGCGCAAACCTCGGACAGTCTGTCGCCGATGTTTCCTTCGCTGGTTGACCTGCCTGCCGTGGTGCCGATTGTTGCCGGGATTGGGGTGGGTATCCTGTGCGGTTTGATTAACGGTGTACTGATAACCCGCACCGGTATTCCGCCTTTTATCGCCACGCTGGGCATGATGGTATCCGCCCGTGGGCTGGCGCAGTATTACACGCAGGGCAACCCTATCAGCTTTCTGTCTGATGGTTTTACCGCCATCGGTCAGGGCGCGATGCCGGTCGTGATCTTTCTGGCGGTGGCGGTGATATTTCACATTGCGCTGAAACATACGCGCTACGGCAAATATGTTTACGCTATCGGCGGCAATATGACCTCGGCGCGCGTTTCCGGAATTAACGTTAATAAGTATCTGGTGATCGTGTATACCATTGCCGGCGGGCTGGCCGGACTGGCGGGCGTTGTGCTGGCGGCACGCGTCAGTACCGGGCAGTCGAGCATGGGCATGTCTTATGAACTGGATGCTATCGCGGCGGCGGTAATTGGCGGCAGCAGCCTGATGGGCGGTGTGGGTCGCATTACCGGCACGCTGATCGGCGCGGTCATTCTCGGGCTGATTAAAAGCGGATTTACCTTTGTAGGCGTGGATGCCTATATACAGGATATTATTAAAGGCATCATTATTGTTGCTGCGGTCTCTATCGATATGCACCGTAATCGCAAAAAGCGGTAAGACGTTTTATTACAGATAATCTATTAACAGGGTAATGCTCATCGTAATTGTGCGAAATAATAGTGCGAGCTGATTTGAGTTTTTGACTTAATGAAGTTGATTTTCATGACGCATAAACTGATGATTGATCGCGTTTATAGTGGATTGTCAATAAGCCTATTAAGTTTGCGCTGCTATTATTTTCGTTGCATAAATCAGGCAGGTGAATAATGAACGTCGTTTCATTATTTTCCTGCCTGAATAGCGATAATGGTGGTGAGGAAATAATAGCGTTGCATTAATAAAAGAGAAGCAATATACAAAAACGATTGGTCAATGAAAAACAACAACAGAACACCAACGCCCCATGATGCTACCTTCCGTCAGTTTTTGTCACAGCCTGAAATTGCGCGTGATTTTATGGAGCTGCATCTTCCGCCTGCGTTGCGCGCCATTTGCAACCTCAGCACGTTGAAGCTGGAGTCAGGATCCTTTGTAGAAAGTGACCTGCGCCAGTATTTCAGTGACGTACTTTATAGCCTGCAAACCTCCGCAGGTGATGGCTACATTCATGTATTGATCGAGCACCAGTCGTCGCCGGATAAACATATGGCGTTTCGCCTGTTGCGTTACGCCGTAGCGGCGATGCAGCGCCATATCGAAGCGGGTCATAATAAGCTACCGCTGGTGATACCGGTGCTTTTTTATGTTGGCAAACGCAGCCCTTATCCCTATTCAACACGCTGGCTGAATGAATTTGATAACCCTGACCTGGCTGGCAAGCTTTACAGCGGTGCTTTTCCGCTGGTGGATGTCACTGTGATCCCTGACGATGAAATCATGAAACATCGCAGCATGGCAGCACTCACATTATTGCAGAAGCATATTCATCAGCGTGATATTGCCACCCTGACAGATCGTCTGGTCACGCTACTGATGGCCGATTATCTTTCTTCACCGCAGGTAATGGTGCTGATACAATATTTAATACAGGCAGGTGAGTCTGCCGACTCCGAAGCTTTTGTTCGCGAACTGGCACTGCGTGTGCCGCAACACGGGGACGCACTTATGACCATCGCCCAACAGCTTGAACAGCAAGGTATTGAGAAAGGTATTGAGAAGGGTATCCAGCTCGGTCGACAGCAGGGCCGAAATGAAGGCAAATTAGAAGTTGCCCGCAGCCTGCTAAAAATGGGAATGCCTCGTGAGTCAGTGCGGGAGGCGACCGGTTTAACCGAGGATGACCTGGCCCAGCTTCACCATTAATTGCTTTCTTACTGTTTTATCGCCTGGCCGGGCCTTCACTAAATAAGCACCGGCCATGCAATATTCCGTTCAGACTTATTCCGCTATAGCGATTAAATCCTTCTCTGACTATCGCCATAGCTGGCGCGATGCGCCAGCTGCAGGTTTACAGACCTGCTCAGCGGTGCCAGAGCGGAAAGGCGCCAAACACCACGCCGCCTACCAACAGCGCCATACTTACCACAATCCCCCACTTAATTGAAAAGCGCTGATGGTCGCCAATATCCACCTTCGCCAGCCCAACCAGCAGATAAATTGATGGCACCAGCGGGCTGAGCAGATGGAAGGGTTGACCGACAATCGAAGCGCGCGCGATCTCTTCGGTGCTGATACCGTAGCCTGCGGCGGTCTGGGCGATCACCGGCAGAATGCCAAAATAGAACGCATCGTTAGACATAAAGAAAGTAAAAGGCAGGCTGATTACTGCGGTAAACACCGCCAGGTAAGGGCCAAAGCTGTGAGGGATCACCGCCAGCAGGCTCTTCGCCATAGCGTCCACCATGCCAGTACCGGACAAAATTCCGGTAAACACCCCGGCAGCGAAAATCAACGCGGTCACCGCCAGCACATTAGCGGCGTGCGCACCGATGCGCTCTTTTTGCTGCTCCAGCGAGGGATAATTAAGCATCACCCCGATGGCGAATGCCAGCATAAACAGAATATGAATGGGCATCAGTCCCACGACCAGCAGCACCAGCAGCGTGGTGGTAAGGATAAAATTGGGCCAGAACATTTTAGGGCGTCGGTTAGCCTCACAATCCTCTGCATCGCCCAGCCCCAGGCTGATATTTTCCAGATGATGACTTTCCATCGTCATGATGCCCAGCCGCCGACGTTCGCGCAGACCGAACAGCACCGCCATTCCCACCAGGGTAAAACAGCCCAGCAGCATCGCCGGGATCATGGGAATAAAAATATCCAGCGCATCAATACGCAGCGCTGCTGCCGCGCGAGCGGTTGGACCGCCCCAGGGCGACAGGTTCATAATGCCGCTGGCCAGATTAATTAAACAGAGCATCGGCAGCACATTCATCCCCAACCGATGATACAGCGGCAGAAATGCCGCGACGGCAATCATATAGGTTGTGGAGCTGTCACCATCCAGCGAAACCAGCAGCGTCAGCACAGCCGTGCCAACCAGCACCTTTAATGGATCGCCGCGTACAATTTTTAAAATCAGCCGCACCAGCGGATCAAATAGTCCGGCATCAATCATCAAACCAAAATAGAGGATGGAAAAAGTTAGCATCACGCCGGTGGGGGCCAGCGTTTTGACGCCGTTAAGCATCATTTCGCCCAGTCCGTGCCAGAAACCGCCTACCAGCGCAAAAAAAGTAGGAACAATAATCAGCGCAATCAGCGCCGACATTCGCCTGGTCATGATCAGATACATGAAGCAGATCACCATCGAAAAACCCAGCACAGTCAGCAAAATACTTTCCTTCTAAAAATTAAGGAGACAGCAGGCGTACTACCGCTTATCTCTGGTGGTGAGGGGTTATAGTATGACGTCACGTTATCTATCTTTTACAAAGGGCACATAAAAGTTAATGAAGTGATAATTTCATTTGGGATAACCTGCTGTTTTTACGATTTTTTTGTGAATTAAGGTAATAACAAAAATTTTACATTTGCCATAAGTGAAAAGGGGAACAGTGACAGAGTTCATGTTTCGCCCGGTATGAAAGCAGGTTTTTGTGATGAAGATCGAAAGAGTAGCGGCGCAGCGCTTATAAAAAGTTTCTCTTATCGCCCGCACAGTACAAACGCAGCCGCTGCACGCTTCTGGTGCGACAGACCATTAACCTGCCGGGCTGGCGACATAAATTTAGCCCTTTAACTCGTTTAGGGTAATCAGATTCTCTTATTTTATCGTGGGTTAGCGATGCCGCATTTTGACCGCGATGAAAACTGGCCTGCATATTGCAATGCATGGTTTACAGCCGCGATGCGCGCCTGAGCTGGTAACAACATTCGGTAACCCCGACGGAGGCAACATGAACTTAAGACGGCTTAAATACTTCGTAAAAATTGTCGATATTGGCAGTCTGACTCAGGCGGCGGAAGTGCTGCATATTGCGCAGCCTGCATTGAGTCAGCAGGTGGCCACGCTGGAAAATGAACTGGACCAACAGCTGTTGATCCGTACCAAACGTGGCGTAACGCCCACCGAGGCCGGAAAAATTCTGTATGCCCATGCGCGAACCATTTTACGTCAGTGTGAACAGGCGCAAATGGCAGTGATCAATGCCGGACAGACGCTGAACGGTCAGGTCTCTATCGGTCTTGCGCCGGGCACCGCTGCTTCTTCGCTAACCATGCCGCTGCTGCAAACGGTGCGTGAAGAGTATCCGGAAATCCTGGTTTACCTGCATGAAAACAGCGGCTCTTCGCTTCATGAAAAAGTGATAAACGGACAGCTCGATATGGCGGTGTTATATGACCGCACGCCGCTGGCGGGCATTACCAGCACGCCGCTGATGAAAGAAGAGCTTTATTTGGTAGGGGTCTGCAATGCGCCTGGCAGCATGGTGGATCTGGCTCAGGTAGCGCAGATGAACCTCTTTTTGCCGCGTGATTACAGCGCGGTGCGTAAACGGGTCGATGAAGCTTTTTCATTACGACGCCTCAGCGCGCGTATCATTGGTGAAATTGAATCGCTTGCCACCCTGAGCGCCGCCGTTTCCAGCGGTATGGGCGCAACGGTGCTGCCGGAGTCGGCGGCACGGGCGCTGGTTAGCGCGACTAACGGCTGGATGGCGCGTATTAATTCACCTTCGCTTAATCTACCGCTATCGCTCAATATCTCTTCGCGTCTGCCGCTATCGCCTTCCGCTCAGGCGGTGAAAAATATCCTGCTGACGCTGCTGAACAAGCCCGTTGCGGAAGAGCGTGAGCTGATGCTGGTGGGTTAGATCATCTTTGATCACGGACAGGCTGGTTAATCATTACTGGTCGTCCGCCTTTATCTCATAAATGCATAAGAAACCGTTTTTTATTATTTGTAGCTATCAATAAGCCTGCTTAACATTAAGGCAGCATTGAACGCCAGATAAGGAGAAACGGTTTGAACTTTCAACAGCTTAAAATTATCCGTGAAGCCGCACGCTGTGAGTTTAACCTGACGGAGGTGGCGAATACGCTTTTTACCTCACAGTCTGGCGTCAGCCGCCATATACGCGATTTAGAAGATGAATTGGGTGTAGATATCTTTATCCGTCGCGGCAAACGGCTGCTGGGCATGACCGAGCCGGGCAAAGCGCTGCTGGCTATCGCTGAGCGCATTCTCGATGAAGCGAGTCGGGTACGACGGCTGGCGGATCTCTTTACCAACGAAACCAGCGGTGTCCTGACCATAGCCACTACCCATACACAGGCGCGCTACAGCCTGCCAAAAGTGATCAAAGCTTTTCGCGCGCTCTGGCCGCAGGTGCGGCTGGAGCTGAATCAGGGATCGCCGCAGGAAATAGTAGCGATGGTTGCTGCTGGCGAAGCGGACATCGGTATCGCCAGCGAGCAGCTGGTTAATCAGTCGGCGCTGGCGGCCTTTCCGTGGTTTAGCTGGCATCATGCGCTGCTGGTGCCAAAAGGACATGAGCTGGAGCAGGAGCAGGAGCTTACTCTGGCGGCGCTCAGCCGCTATCCCCTGATTACCTATCGGCAGGGGATTACCGGACGCTCGCGTGTCGATCGCGCCTTTCAGGCTGCGGGGCTGAAACCGGACATTATCCTCAGCGCGCAAGACTCCGACGTCGTGAAAACTTATGTTGATCTGGGGCTTGGCGTGGGGATCCTTGCCGATCAGGCATGCCAGCTGGATACGCAATCAGCGCTGACGCGGCTTGATGCGCGCCATCTCTTCGAGGCCAGCACCGTGTGGCTGGCGCTAAAGCGCGGGCAACTGCAGCGCAATTATGTCTGG
Organism: Pantoea sp. FN0305; assembly: GCF_050113845.1. Taxonomy (NCBI): domain Bacteria; kingdom Pseudomonadati; phylum Pseudomonadota; class Gammaproteobacteria; order Enterobacterales; family Erwiniaceae; genus Pantoea; species Pantoea sp. FN0305. The sequence goes on from NZ_JBNJSN010000001.1 coordinate 649,724, forward strand.
CAGTTTCTTGAGTTATGCAGCGCCAACCTGTCGCTGGAGGAGATGAAACGTCAGGCGCTTAGCGTTCAGGAAGAGGAGCCAGCGATCGACTTTCAGATTTAATCTCTTTGTCCCGTGTATTGCAGATCGTAAAAGCAGCGGCTAATGTCGCTATTTTTGCAGGGGCGAGGATGATTAAGTTACGGGCAATGACGCCGCACGATCTGGACGACTGTGTGGCGCTCACGCAGGAAGTTAAGTGGCCACATCGTCTTGCCGACTGGCAACTAATGCTGCAACTGGGCGAAGGCGTAATAGCGGAACAGCAGGGGCGTGTGGTCGGCAGCACGCTGTTCTGGCGCTGGGGCGCGGAGCGCGCCTCGTTGGGCGTGATCATTGTCGCAGGTCAGCTGCGCGGTCAGGGCATCGGTAAGGCGCTGTTACACTATACGTTGCAGCAGCTGGAGGGCTGGCAGCTGCATCTGCACGCTACCGCCGCCGGCGCGCCTCTCTATCGTCAGATGGGATTTGTCGCCTCGGGCGACGTGATTCAGTATCAAACGTCAGCGTTGACGCCGCCGCCCGCCAGCGGGCTGGTACAGATGGCGCGGCAGAGCGATCTTCCGGCGCTGGCGCAGCTTGACTGGCAGGCAAACGGCTTTCAGCGGCTACCGTTGCTACAGCAGCTATTCCAGAGCGGTGCCAGCATCACGCTGCTGCGTCAGCAAACGGTGCCGCTGGGCTTTGCTGTTACCCGCCGTTTCGGGCATGGCTATGTGATCGGCCCGGTCATCGCACCTGACAGGCAAATGGCGCAACAGCTGATTATTGAAGCGATGCAGCCGCTGGCTGGCGCTTTTGTGCGTATTGACAGCCGTCGCGAGGCAGGACTGGGCTCGTGGCTACAAACCCTTGGTTTACAACCGGTAGATAATCCGTTGCGCATGGTGCGCGGCAGCGAGTGGCAGCCGCAGGGGATGACGGCCTGGAGTTTGATGAGTCAGGCGATGGGCTAAACGCGGCGGTTGTGTTTTGAACAGGTCAGCTATGCTTAAAGTCTGTGTAATCTGAGAGGGAGAAACAGACAATGGCAATGAAGACCAGCGATTTTTTTGTAGCGCGCCTGAAGGCATGGGGCGTTACGCGAATTTACGGTTACCCCGGCGATGGCATTAATGGGGTGCTGGGCGCGATTCAGCGAGCAAATAAAGCGGGCGCCGGCATTGAGTTTATTCAGGTACGCCATGAAGAGATGGCGGCATTTATGGCTGCAGGCCATGCCAAATTTACCGGCGAACTGGGCGTTTGCCTCTCTACCGGCGGCCCGGGCGCCACGCATCTGCTGACCGGTCTGTATGATGCAAAAATGGACCACGCGCCGGTGCTGGCGATTTCCGGCCAGGCGGAAACCACCTCTCGCGGCTCCAACTATCAACAGGAGCTGAATCTCGATCGCGTGTTTTCTGACGTTGCTAATTTTGTGCAGGAGGCGGCGGCCCCGGCGCAGGTGCGCCATCTGGTCGATCGTGGCGTGCGTATTGCGAAAGCGCAAAACGGCGTGGCGGTGCTGATTTTGCCGAAAGACCTACAGGACGAGCCGTGGCAGGAGCCGCAGCATGCGCACGGCTTTACCCATTCCGGCCCAGGCTATCAACGACCAAAAGTGGTGCCTTATGAGGATGATTTGCAACGTGCTGCAGAAATCCTCAACGCCGGTAAAAAAGTTGCGATTCTGATTGGTTCCGGCGCACGCGGCGCGGCCGTAGAGGTGGTGCAGGCGGCGAATGTGCTGGGTGCGGGCGTGGCGAAAGCGCTGCTGGGCAAAGATGTGTTGCCGGATGACGCGCCGTTTGTGACCGGCTCTATCGGCCTGTTGGGCACCAAACCCTCTTCAGAGATGATGAAAAACTGCGACACGCTATTAATGATCGGCAGCGGCTTTCCGTGGACAGAGTTTTTGCCAGAAGAGGGCAAAGCGCGAGCGGTACAGATTGATATCGATCCTTCAATGCTTGGCCTGCGCTATCCCTGCGAGGTGAATCTGCATGGCGATGCGGCGGAAACGTTACGTGCGCTGCTGCCGCTGCTGCAACATAAAGCAGACCGCAGCTGGCAGGAGAATATCGCCCGTCAGGTACAGGAGTGGTGGCAGGTGATGGAAGAGAGGGCAATGGCACCCGCGAAACCCGTTAACCCGCAGCGCGTGGTATGGGAAATGTCGCCCCTGCTGCCTGACGATGCCATTGTTACCTCAGATTCCGGCTCCTGTGCCAACTGGTTCGCTCGCGATTATCGGGTCAAACAGGGACAGCGCGCCACGCTTTCCGGCGGCCTGGCCTGCATGGGCGCGGCGGTGCCGTATGCGATTGCCGCCAAGTTTGCTTTTCCGCATCAGCCGGTGGTGGCGCTGGTGGGCGACGGCGCGATGCAAATGAACAATATGGCGGAGCTTATCACTATCCAGAAATACTGGCAGGGCTGGGGCGATGCACGGCTGATTGTCTGCGTGTTTAATAACCAGGATCTTAATCAGGTGACCTGGGAGCAGCGGGTGATGGAAGGCAATCCACGCTTTGAGGCCAGCCAGGATATTCCCAATGTGCACTACGCTGCCTTTGCTGAGATGCTCGGCCTGAAGGGCATTTTTGTCGACGACCCGGAAAAGCTCAGTGCCGCCTGGCAGGAAGCGCTAAGCAGCGACCGACCGGTAGTGCTGGAAGTGAAGACCGATCCGGAAGTAGCGCCGCTGCCACCGCATATTACCTTTAAACAGGCGAAAGCCTTTATGACCTCAATGTTAAAGGGCGATCGCGGCGCTGCGCAGGTGATTGGCGATACCGCCAGCCAGTTGCTGAACGAAGTGTTGCCCACTAAAAAGAGATAACCTGAGCGGCGTGGCAAGGCGTTTGTAAAACCGCCGCTCCTGGCTTATGTTTACGAAAAATCAAAGGTTAACCTCTCTTCAACGGGCGAGGCTGTCAGGAACATATCCGTGAGTTAACGGAGTTTCCTGCTTCGCCCGATCGCACATAAGGAAAACAGCATGACAACTGAAACGCGCCCGGTGTGGTTTATTACCGGCTGCTCTACCGGTTTTGGCCGTGAGCTGGCGAAGCAGGCGATTGAACGTGGATTTAACGTGGTGGTTACCGCCCGCGATGTGCAAAAAGTTGCGGACCTGGTGCCGGGTAAAGAACAGCAGACGTTGGCGCTGGCGCTTGATGTCACCGACAGCGCCAATATTGATGGTGCGGTTAAGGCAACGCTGGAGAAGTTTGGCACCATTGATGTGCTGGTAAATAATGCAGGTTATGGCTATCAGTCATCGGTTGAAGAGGGCGTTGAAGAAGAGATCCGCGCGCAGTTTGATGCTAACGTTTTTGGTCTGTTCGCCATGACGCGTGCGGTGCTCCCGGCTATGCGCAAGGCGCGGCGCGGGCATATTATTAATATTACCTCGGTGGCGGGCCTGATTGGTTTTCCTGGCTCCGGCTACTATGCCGCCAGCAAGCATGCGGTAGAAGGCTGGTCCGATGCGCTGGCGGTTGAGGGTGAGCCGCTGGGCATCAAGGTTACCTGCGTTGAGCCGGGGCCATTCCGCACCGACTGGGCGGGGCGCTCATTGCATCAGACAGAAAACCGTATCGATGATTATGCGGAAACCGCTGGTGCGCGCATGAAAAATACCGCAGGCTACAGTGGCCAACAGCCGGGCGATCCGGCGCGCGCCGCCGCCGTAATGATGGCGATTACTGAAAATGCTCATCCGCCGCGCCATCTGGTGATGGGAGCGTTTGGCTTTGAGGCGGTCACTAATAAACTCCGTGAGCGGCTGGCGCAGATTGAAGCGTGGCGAGAAACCTCACTTGGCACCGACTTCCCGGCGTAAAGCCCAGCTCAGCCACAGCATAGCGGAACAAGCCGCCTCGCCCTGAAACTATTGTCAGCGGTTTAAGGGTGAGGCATTTATCCTGCTTTACGCTTTTCCAGCATCAGAGCAATTTGTTCAGACGGCACAGCCTGGCTAAACAGATAGCCCTGTAGCTGGTTGCAGCCCGCCTCAGCCAGTGCCAGCATCTGCCCGTTTGTTTCTACGCCTTCTGCCGTAACCGTCAGGCCCATGGCATGACCAAGTCGGACGACAGATTCAATAATCGCCGTTGAGTTCTCCGCCACGCCCAGCGACTGGGTAAAGGAGCGGTCAATTTTGATTTTATCCACCGGGAAATTGCTTAAGTAGTTCAGGCTGGAGTAGCCGGTGCCGAAATCATCCAGCGCGATGCGGAAGCCGGCCTCACGCAGGGCAATGATAATGGCGCGAGCCTCTGGCTCATTATCAATCAGTACGCCCTCGGTAATCTCCAGTTCAAGAGCGCGGGGATTAGCGCCTTCCATCTGCACGATATCTTTAACACGCTGTACAAACCCGGCGGCGCGAAACTGCAGCGGCGAGACATTAACGGCGATTGTCAGCGTTGGCCAGCGTAGAGAAACCCGGCACGCTTCGCGCAGCACCCATTCGCCGATTTGTAAAATTAATCCGGTTTCTTCGGCAATAGGAATAAACTCTGACGGCGCGATAAACCCGCGCTGCGCGTGCTTCCAGCGCAGCAAGGCTTCAAATCCTAAAATTCGTTCGCCCTTCACGTCCATTAAGGGCTGGTACCAGACCTCCAGCCCCTGTTTCTGCTGCAGCGCATGACGCAGATCGGCTGCAATCTGCTGACGTGTTTGTACCGATTCGTCCATGGCACGCGCGAAATGGCGATACTGCGCACGCCCCTCGTTTTTCGCCTCGTACAGCGCAATATCTGCTTTGCGCATCAGCTCCTGACGATCCAGCCCGTCCTGCGGTGCGACCGTGATGCCGATACTGACGCCAATCCAGGCTTCACTGCCCAGCAGTTTATAAGGCTTCGCCAGCGCATCGAGAATTTCCTGACACAGCACATCAATTGCGCTGAGATCCTGAATATCCTCCATCACAATAACGAACTCATCGCCGCCTATGCGTCCAACGGTATCATTGTCGCGCAATAGCGCAGCAAGGCGATGTGAAACCTCAATGATTAAATCGTCACCGGCATGGTGGCCATAGGTGTCGTTGATATTTTTAAAGCGGTCGAGATCCAGCAGCAGCAGCGCCGCCTGGCTGCGGTTACGCGTCGCACGCGCCAGTGCCTGCGTCAGCCGATCGTCAATCAGCGCGCGGTTGGGGAGGCCGGTAAGCACATCATGAAATGCCAGATGCTGCGCCTGGGCTTCGCTGGCGCCCAGACGTAATATCGACTGAGCCAGACCCAGCTGCATGCGCCAAAGGCGATACATCATCACAATACAAACCACAGTGGTAACCAGCAGTAACGCGCCGATCAACGGCATCAACATTTTTACTATCTCACTGCCCGGTTGTTCTGGTCGCCAGGCAAAATAGCCAGCGGAAAAGCCGAGACGCGAGGTAAGCTGAAAGCGTGCCTGATCGGCAGGCGCGGGGCGATCGCCAATATAGTGCAAACCATCAATCAGGCTGCGCTGGGCCAGCGCATTGAGAAAACCATCGTCAAGATATTTAATGCTAATAATCCTGAAGCCACTGTTATTCCCTTCCGTACTAATATTACTGATGGCTACCAGTGCCGCCCGCTCACCAATTTTCACATAGTCAACCAAATCCTGAATGCCCAGTTCATGCTGGCGTGCCAGCCAGGGTGACAGCGCAGGTTCAAATTTGCTCCAGTAGGAGGCCTCACTGCGCTTTCCGTTTTGCCAGCCATACGGTGCCTGATCCTGCGGATCAAGAACAAAGATGTCCTGATGCCCAAACATCTCATATAGCCAGATGCCGATATTATCGTCCAGCCAGAGCGTATCCTTACCGGGCTGCTGCAGATACTGGACCAGAGGCAGCCAGTTGCTCAGGCTGTGTAACTGGCGTAAATGTTCGGTCATGCTCTGAGAAAACGCGGTTTTAACGATATTTTCCTGCTGTACCAGCGCCTCGTGGTTATTGTGTTTTGCCGTCCATACCAGGCTGAAGCTGGCTGCGCACCAGGTAATGAACAAGACCGCTGCTAATGGCAAAACCACTTCACGAATAAACTCGCGTCGAAAAGTGTCTGGTAGTTGATCTTTATTAAACATTTTTCCACTCATGCCACTGTTCTCTGATAGTTAATTGTGACAGATAAAATAGATTTTGCTCCATATGGATACTGGCGAAGCGGCAAATCTAACGTTTTGATCTAACATTAGGAGTGAATGATATTTTTATTAATGATGTTAATCAGTGGCAGGGTGGGTAGCCAGACTTAACACAAATTCATCATGCTGCCACCGCCGCGTAACCCGTCTGTCATTTAGCTGCGGCAAAGTAGCCATCATGCTGTACCTAACGGAGAAGAATATGAGTTTACTGGCGAGCTTAAACCGCCCTGTAGTAGCCACGCAGCCTGTGCTGCGCAGAATTTTAAAAGCCATGAACGAAGCTGGCGTAGCCGTCACGCTGCCCTGCGCTCAGCGTTGGGCAGGTCTCTCACCTGCGGCAACGGCGCTGTTGATGACCCTGAGCGAAGCGGATACTCCGCTGTGGCTGGATGAATATCTGGATACACCTGAGTTGCGCGATGCTCTGTACCAGGCCGGAAGCGCGCCGCTGAGCCATACCCAGTCTGCTGCCCTGGCGTTGCTGCACAGCGATAGCAACCCTGACCTGCATGCCATTGCAGCGGCGGGTGCCACGGTGATCCTGGAGGTTCCGGCACTTAACGGCGGCCTGACGCTGCGCCTGCGTGGGCCAGGCATTCAGGAGCGCCGCGCCGTCGCGCCGCAGCTGCCGCCACAGGTGATCGCATTTTTGCGTGAGTGGCCGCTAAACGGGCAGGGCATTAATTTGATGCTGACCTGTGGCGATATGGTCATGGTGCTGCCGCGCAGCGCGCAGGTTGCTGTCTGTTAATGACTGATGATTCAGTATCTGCGCTGATGCGCAGACCGTTACGGTTAGCACTATTCTGGTGCGGTGCGGTTTTATGGTGCCCTTTTACAGTGCGGAGGCGCATAAAAAGCAACCCGGAATAGCGCCGTGGTTGAAAACACGAGGTAGCTGCTGTGGCATAGCTCTTGCTAATCAGGAATGCTCTTATTCCTTTTATTTTGGCAAGAGAAACTTCACGCAAGTGACGACGTTAACGCTACGAGAGAAGCAGCATGCTGGAAAAACTATTTCAACTAAAAGCACACCACACCACGGTGCGTACCGAAGTGCTGGCCGGTATCACCACCTTCCTGGCAATGGCCTACATTTTGTTTGTTAACCCTACGATCCTTAGCGCCGCCGGGATGGATAAGGGCGCGGTTTTCGTTGCCACCTGTCTGGCGGCAGCAATTGGCTCGCTGCTGATGGGGCTGATTGCTAACTATCCTATCGCACTGGCGCCGGGGATGGGGCTGAACGCTTTTTTCACCTATACCGTGGTACTGCATATGGGCTACACCTGGCAAATCGCGCTGGGTGCGGTGTTTCTGTCGGCGCTGATTTTCTTCGCCTTATCAATTTTTAAAATTCGTGAATGGATTATTACCAGCATTCCGCTGCCGCTACGTTCCGGTATCGCGGCAGGAATCGGACTGTTTTTGGCCATTATCGCGCTGCAAAGTGCGGGCATAGTGATTGCCAATCCAGCGACGCTGGTGGGGCTGGGAGATTTAACCAAACCTGGCCCGCTGCTGGCGATGCTGGGTTTTATTATTATTGTGGTGCTGGAGGCGCGGCGCGTAACCGGCGCGGTGCTGATCGGCATTCTGGTGGTCACTTTTATCTCAATAGGGCTTGGTCTGTCGCCTTTTGCCGGAGTCTTCTCCGCACCGCCCTCTATCGCGCCCACCTTTTTGCAGCTGGATATCAAAGGCGCGCTGGATATTTCTCTGGTCAGCGTGATTTTTGCCTTCTTGTTTGTGGATGTATTTGATAACTCCGGCACGCTGATTGGCGTTACCAAACGCGCCGGCCTGGCGGATGAGCAGGGCAATATCCCGAAAATGGGCAAAGCGCTGGTTGCCGACAGCGCCGCCGCGCTGTTTGGTTCGCTATTGGGTACCTCTACCACCACCAGCTACATCGAATCCGCCGCAGGCGTCAGCGCGGGCGGCCGAACCGGACTCACGGCGATTGTTGTGGCCTTCCTGTTTGTTCTCAGCCTGTTCTTTTCGCCGCTCGCCTCCAGCGTGCCAGCATACGCGACCGCGCCTGCGTTGCTTTTTATCGCAGTATTAATGACGGCCGGACTGGCTGAAATCGACTGGAAAGATATCACTACCGCTGCGCCGGTCACCGTAACCGCCCTGACCATGCCTTTGACCTATTCCATCGCTAATGGCATCGCCTTTGGTTTTATAACCTGGACGCTGGTGAAGCTGTTAAGCGGCCGCCGTCATGAGTTGAATGCAGCGCTGATTGTACTTTCGCTGCTGTTCGTGATTAAGCTGGGCTGGCTGAGCGCCTGATTCTCCGGGCCGTCTACGGTGGCGGCCCTTGCTTTGCTGCGCCCGCTTTCTGACATGATCCTGTATGCCACGCATTAGCGATTTTTATCGCTTTACTCCACCTGCAAATCCCAAAAGAATTTGATTTAAATCAGGAAAATCCGTGCTGATAAATGAGAGATTTCAGCAAATAGCGTTTTCGTGCTATATTTCACTCTAAGCTGTAATTTATTAACTTAATGAGGCACTGAAGCAGGTCATTTTACTTACTGACACAGTGAAAAATTATGCTGAAAGGTAGTAAGACATTCTCATCAAACTTCTTCGTCACTGGTTTTATCTCGCCGATAGTTACTTGCGAAACCCACTGGTGTAGCGAGCTGTAGCCCCGTTTACTCTTCTGTGACCATACGCGCATTCCGCGTGCCGGTATTCGGGCCCAGGCTGCTTACCGGAAGAATGGTTAACACTTTCATAAAAAGTTTTTTTATGCAGATTTTTACTGTAGGGCGCATTTTTGGCCGCTTTAGTAGTAAGTAATTATGTTTTTACCATCTTGAGGGTTTAAAGATGAAATATTGGTTTTTTTTGGCAGTTTCTATTGTTGCAGAAGTATCGGGTACGCTCTCTATGAAGTATGCCAGTCTGTACGGCGGCAAGCTGGGACATCTGATGATGTATGTCATGATCACACTTTCCTATATTGCGTTATCACTGGCGATAAAACGTATTGCGCTTGGCGTGGCCTATGCGCTGTGGGAAGGCGTTGGCGTATTGCTGATTACGCTCTGTAGCGTCACCCTGTTCGCTGAATCGCTGCCGCTGATAAAGGGGCTTGGCCTGATGGTATTGATTGCCGGTATCCTGTTATTGCACGGTGGTACCGACAAAGCTGGCAAACGTAAAGATGAAAAAGGAGAGTTGCATGCAGCCGCTTAATGGATGGCATATCGCCTTTTTAATGCTGGCGGTGGTACTGGAAATCACTGCGAATATTTTCCTTAAATACTCGGATGGTTTTCGCAAACCACTGCCAGGGCTCCTGTCACTGCTGATGGTAATGGGCGCTTTCAGCGCTCTGGCGCAGGCGGTGAAGGGCATCGATCTGGCGGTCGCCTATGCGCTATGGGGCGGCTTTGGCGTCATCGCAACGCTGGCGGCAGGATGGATCCTGTTTAAACAGCGTTTGCGTCCGCGCGGCTGGGTTGGTCTGTCGCTGCTGCTGGTGGGCATGGTGATGATCAAGCTGGCATAATTTCGGCATACTAAAAAAGACGCCCGCAGGCGTCTTTTTTATGCATATTTAGCGGAAAGGCGGCTCGTTAAAGGTACGTAGCTTGCGTGAGTGCAGCTTATCGCCCTCGGCGCGCAGCAGCTCCACCGCCCGGATGCCAATTTGCAGATGCTCGGAAATGGCACCCTCATAAAAGCGGTTAGCCTGACCGGGCAGTTTAATCTCGCCATGCAGCGGTTTATCGGAAACGCACAGCATGGTGCCGTAGGGCACGCGGAACCGATAGCCCTGCGCGGCGATGGTGGCGCTTTCCATATCCACCGCCACGGCACGGCTGAGATTAAAGCGCAGCGCCGAGGCTGAATAGCGCAGCTCCCAGTTACGATCGTCGGTGGTAACCACTGTACCGGTACGCAGCCGCATTTTTACCTCTTCGCCCGGCATTCCACTGATCTCTTTGGTAGCGTCATACAGTGCGCGCTGCACCTCGGCAATGCTGGGAATAGGAATATCCGGCGGCAACACCGCATCCAGTACGTGATCGTCGCGCAGATAGGCATGCGCCAAGACATAATCGCCAATTTGCTGACTTTCCCGCAGGCCGCCACAGTGGCCAATCATCAGCCAGGCGTGCGGACGCAATACCGCAAGATGATCGCAAATGGTTTTCGCATTTGATGGCCCCACGCCAATATTTACCAGCGTAATACCACGCTGGTTTGGCGAGATCAGGTGCCAGGCGGGCATTTGATGCTTTTTCCACGCCAGGTCGGAGAGGGCGGCTTCAGCATTCTCCGTTTCCTGAGTAATCAGCGCGCCGCCAGCGCAGGAGAGTGCCGTATAGGGACTGTTCTCATCTTTAATCTGCTCGCAGGCCCAACGTACAAATTCATCCACATAGCGCGTGTAGTTGGTAAACAGGACAAAAGGTTGAAAATGTTCCGGCGGCGTGCCGGTATAGTGCCGCAGACGCGCCAGCGAGAAATCGGTACGCAGCGCGTCAAAGTGGCTCAGGGGGAAAATGCTGGTGGTGTTGAAAATGCCGTCTGCCGTTTCATCGCCAATATTCGCCAGATCGGTGGTAGGGAAATGTTTCGCCAGCGCGCTGCTCATCGTGCGGTCCAGCCCAAAGTCGGAGCCGTCAATCACGTAAGGGAAGGGGATCTCCTGGCGCGACGGGCCAACTTCTATCGTGACCTCATAATCACGTTCGATAATCGCCAGCTGTTCGCGCAGATAGTGACGCAGCAGCTGCGGGCGAGTGATCGTGGTGGCATAGCTTCCGGCGTGGCTGAAGCGTCCCCAGGCCCGGCTGCGGTTTTTCTGCGGCGAGGTGCCGTCCCAACTGATACGCAGCTCCGGATAAACAAACAGCCCGTTGGCACGCGCCTGCGGATCCGGCAGCGTGCCCTCTTCAACAAAGGCTTTAATGGCGTCACGCAGGGCACTCACCGCCTGGTAATAGAGCGCATCCAGTTGCTCCAGCGCCTGCGCCGTATTCAGTCCATTAGCGAAATGGTCGTTAGCCATTTTTTCTCCTCAGGTTTTCAGCTTTGCATTGCACTATAGCTTAGAACCATTCCGCCCGAGTCGTTAGTCCGCTAACATTTTCTCCAGCGTAATCGGCAGATCGCGGATGCGTTTGCCGGTGGCGTGAAACACCGCATTGCTGATGGCGGCCGCCACGCCGACAATGCCCAGTTCGCCGACCGCTTTGCCGCCCAACGCGCTGGCCTGATAGTCAGGTTCGCCGACGTTGATCACTTCCATATCCGGAATATCGGCGTTCACCGCTACCAGATAGTCCGCCAGGCTGGCGTTAAGCACGCGGCCATTATCGTCATCGAGCAAGCCTTCCTCCAGCAGCGCCTGACCAATCCCCATCACCATCGCGCCGATCCACTGGCTTTCCGCCAGTTTCGGGTTATACAGGCGACCACTGTCGAAAGCGCCCACGATGCGGCGAACCCGGATAGTGCCGAAATCTTCATCAACCGCCACTTCGACAAAAATAGCGCTCCAGCTATGGGCAGAAAAGCCGCCGGAAGTGGGCGGGATCATCTTTGACGAGGTGCGGTCAGCGGCATCGCGATCTTGCTGTGTGGCGTCAGAAGGAAAGGTATCCGCCTGCACTTCCAGCGTTTCCTTTCCGGCGACGCGCAGCAGCTCGGTAAAGCTCAGGCTGCTGCCCGGCTGGCTGAACAGGCGTAGCTGACCTTCCGCCAGCATCACATCCTCGCGTCTGGCCCCGAACAGCGGCGATTCAGCGCTGCCGAGCGCCAGCGTAATCAGCTCTTCACGCAGCTTAAGTGCGGTTTTGTATACTGCGGCGGTCAGGAGATTCGCCAACTGCGAGCCGCCAGCCACCGGCGCGCGCGGCAGGCTGGTGTCGCCTAAAAGCACGCTGATCTGTTCTGACGGCACGCTCAGCACGTCGGCGGCGGTTTGCGCCAGGATGGTATAGGTGCCGGTGCCAATATCGGCACCGCTGCTGCGCACTTCCAGCGTGCCATCCTGACGCAGCGTGATCCCTGCTTCGCCCGGTGTACGCCGCACCGGATAGCTGCCGGAAGCCATACCCCAGCCAATACGCTGTCGACCTTCACGCAGGGTGCCTGGCTCCGGCGGGCGCTGCGACCAGCCAAACGCCTGCGCGCCGGCGGAATAGGCTTCACGCAGCCGACGTGAGCTCCACGGCAGGTTAGCCTGCGGATCTTCTTCCGCATAGTTACGCAGACGTAATTCCAGCGGGTCAAGTTTCAGCGCATACGCCAGTTCATCCATTGCCACTTCCAGCGCCCAGCTGCTGGGGTTTTCGCCCGGAGCACGCATCCAGCCGGGATTCACGGTATTGACCGGCACCAGGCTATGACGTGAATGAAAATTTGGTACCGTGTACATCAGGGCAGTAACCGAGTTACAGGGTTCAAGATGCGTATCTTCACGGGCGGTTTCGTTCCAGCTTTTATGTACAATCGCCTGTAGCTTGCCGTTACTGTTGGCCGCCAGCGTCAGCTGCTGATGAGTGCGGGGGCGTCCGCCGAAGCCGGTGAAGGTTTGCCCGCGCGTCAGCACCAGCTTGACCGGCCGGCCCAGCGCGCGCGAGGCGGCGCAGGCCAGCGCTGAGTGAGGCTGAATGCCACCTTTCGAACCGAAACCGCCGCCGGTAAAGGGCGAAAGCACGCGGACTTTATCAATATCGATCCCCATCCACTGCGACACCACGCTACGCGCACCGCCGACCCACTGGCTTGGCTCCCATAAGGTCAGTTCACCATCGCGCCAGTCAGCGATGCAGCCGTGCAGCTCTATCGGCAGATTATATTCGCGCGGCGTGGTATAGGTGCCGCTAATCGAGACGCTCGCCTGCTGAATTGCCTGCCGGGCGTCGCCCCAGTCAACGTTTAAATCCTCCACCGGTTTTGGCTGAGCAAGCGGGTCATCCGGATGAATAATCGCTGGTTGCGTAACGTAATCAATGTGAATGCTGGCCGCTGCGGCTTTCGCCTGTTCCAGCGTTTCAGCAACCACCAGCGCCACATGCTGCCCGTTCCAGCGTACGCGCGGGCTTTGCAGCGGGACAAAAGATTGCGCCGCCGCGCCGCCGCTGGCGAAGGTGGCAGCAGGATGAATGGTCAACCCGCTTTCATGGGTGTAAACCGCCAGCACGCCCGGCATTTGCCGTGCTTTTACGCTATCGATATGGCTGATTTCCCCTTCGGCAATGGAAGACTGTACCACCACCGCATGACACAGATTATCTACCGGGTGATCAACAGCGTAGCGCGCCAGCCCCTGAATTTTCAGCTTGCCGTCAGCGCGATCGCGGCGAGCGCCCAGCCCCTGAAGTGCGTGAGCCGCGCTGTCGGGATTATGCCGTTTGATGGTCTCGCTCATGCTATGCCTCCCGCATTCAGCAACGCCCGTACGATAACGCGCGGCGCCAGCGTAATTTTATAACCGTTGTGCGCCAGCGCGCTGGCCTCCTGCATCGCCAGCGGCGCCAGGTCACGCAATTGCTGCTCGTTAAAAGGTTTGCCACGCAACGCCTGTTCCAGCGCACGAAGCCGCCAGGGCCTGGTGGCGACGCCGCCCAGCGCGATGCGTACCTCGCGCAGCGTAACGCCATCCTCTTCCAGTTCCAGCCCGACGGCGGCGCTGGCGGCAGCGAACTCATAAGAGCTGCGGTCGCGTACTTTCAGATAGTGTGAACGCTGCAGCGCGGCGGTTACCGGAATCTCAACGGCGGTAATTATTTCACCGGCGTGTAAATCCTGCTCCTGGTCGGGACGATCGCCTGGCAGCAGTAAAAACTCTTCAACGGTGACGCGGCGTTCGCTGCCATCCACCGCCTGAAGCTGCAGTGTGGCATCGAACGCGGTTAGCGCCACCGCCAGATCGCCGGGATAGACGGCAACACAATGTTCGCTGTTGCCCAACACGGCATGATTACGATTCATACCGGTACGGGCGGCGCAGCCAGAGCCGGGATGACGTTTATTGCAGTTTTGGTAGCCGTGCGCATCGCGAAAATAGCTGCAGCGCGTACGTTGCATGATGTTGCCACCGATGGTCGCCATATTGCGCAGTTGGGCGGAGGCGGCGCTGGTGAGGCTTTGGATCACGGCGGGCGCAATGTTTTGCAATGCTTCGTGTTGCGCGACCTGACTCATTTTGCACAGGCTGCCGATGCGAATAACGTTTTCTTCCAGCTCAATCGCTGACATCCCCACCAGGGAGGTAATATCGATCAGGCGATCGGGCTGCTCGACATCGCATTTCATCAGATCGATCAGGGTGGTGCCGCCCGCCAGGAGACGGCTGCCCGGCACGCTGGTGGCGGCCGTCGCGCTGGCAATATCTTCGGCGCGTAGATAATCAAACTCTCTCATGCCGTTTGCTCCTGTTGTAGCTGCTGCGCCGCTTCGCGCACCGCCGCGACAATAAAGGGATAAGCGCCACAGCGGCAGATATTGCCGCTCATATATTCGCGGATTTCATCGTCGCTGTTGGCATGGCCTTCATTAATACAGGCCACGGCGGACATAATCTGTCCCGGCGTGCAGTAGCCGCACTGGAAGGCATCGTGACGTAAAAAGGCTGCCTGCACCGCATGCAGCGTTTCATCCGCTCCAGCCAGCCCTTCGATGGTGGTGATCTCATGGCCTTCCGCCTGCGCCGCCAGCGTCAGACAGCTTAATACCCGTTCGCCGTCGATATGTACGGTACAGGCGCCACACTGGCCGTGATCGCAGCCTTTTTTTGCTCCCGGCAGTTCGGCGTGTTCACGCAGAGCATCGAGAAGGGTTACACGCGCGTCAAGCGCCAGAGGGTGTTCATTTCCGTTGATGCGCAGGCGCATTACTCGTTGCTGAGCCATAGCGGTCTCCCGTAACAGGATAAGGGGATGGCAGCGCCTGGCAGCACTGCCCACATTGCGTTTATCAAAAAATGCAGCACGGACCGCTACGATGACGGCCCTTAATCAGGTAACCGGGTAAGTGTAGACGTTATAAGCAGGTAACGAGGCGTGGCAGGCTAAGCAGGGGAAGCGGCAGGCAGCGCTGCCGCCAACAACGGACGTGCCTTAATGGATCATATGGCTATGGGTAGGCGCGCCGGTTTGCAGCAGCACCAACAGCTGTGAGAGCGGGTTACTAAGAATAAACTGATGGCAGCCGGTGTTAGCCATGAGTTGAGACATTGCCACCGCCAGGTTTGCCAGCGCGGTTTCCGGCGGCAAATTTTGCTGCTGTAGCAGCGCGAGCAACTCCTGAACGGAGTCCTGATTAGCCGCCGCCACCATTTTTTGCGGCTGCTGAGAGAGGGTTTCATCGCACGGTTTCATTCGCCAGGCTCCCGATAATCAAGTTTCAGACAATCCTGAACGCTATATATTGGCCGATTCAGGAATTTCAAGCTTAAAAACGCAGCAGTTATTCGCCAAATTTAAGCGCTGCGTGCCTTCTGACAGAAACCGCTATGCGTTCGCGGCGCAATATCGACTATTCTGACCTGACGCTATGTATCAAACCGATCCAGGGAGAAACAAAATGAGTGAAGTTATCGCTATTGTCGCCACCGTGATCCCAAAAGCAGGCGAAGCGGAAGTGGTTGAGCAGGCGCTGCGCACCGTGGAGCGCGACGTGCAGGGCGAGCCGGGCTGCCAGCAATATCAGCTGCACCAGGATCTGGATAATCCGCAGCACTTTGTGCTGCTGGAGCGCTGGGAATCTGAAGCGCATCTGCAACAGCATAGCGAAGCCGCGCCGTTCCTGCGTTTGATGGAAACTATCGAAGGTCGTGCTGAACTGCAGATAACGAAACTGAAAGTGTTGGCCTGATGACGTAAGGTGCTGAATGCCACAAGCCCGCCAGGGGGAACCTGAGCGGGCTTTTTTCTGGCGAGCTGAGGCGGTTGGCCGCAGCCGGGCGCGCGGTTAACGCCCGCGCATCTGGCGGCAGAGCAGGATTAATATGCCCGCGCTACAGAACGGAAACAGCGCCAGCAGCAGCCAGGGCGTAATCGCTTCTGTTGAGGGCGTCAGCGCGCGGTCCAGCAGGCCGCCAAAAAGAAAGTTGCCAGCCAGCACCGCGCAACCGCCCGCGCTGGCCAGCGCGCCGTAGTGGGCACCGAGCGTCGTCTCCTCAGCAAAACGGGGGATAAAATCTTTCGCGGCGGGCACCAGTAACATCTGCCCAAAGGTTAGCAGCGTGACGAAGCAGGCCGCAGGCAACAAACGCAACCAGCCTGCAGACGGCTCATGCGCCGCAAAAAGCGCCACGCTCAGAAAAGAGGCTGACACCAGAACAAAGCCTGTCGGCAGGCTCCATGCAGGCCCGATAACCCGTGCAAAACGCGCCAGAGGAAGCTGTAAGGTGATGACCAACAATGAAGCCAGCATAAACAGCGGCCCCAAATCTTTCTCATTGCCCCCGGCGCGCTGAATTTCCACCGGCAGCGCCAGATAGAGTTGGTTGTAACTCAACAACCAGGAGCTGTAGGCAATAATGAACACCACAAACCGTGGCTGACGGAGTACGCCCCACCAGGCCGTCCGCTGCTGAGAGGGTGGCTTTGTCTCGCTGCGCGGCAGACAAACAGAAAGAACGATTAACGCCAGCAAAAAAATAGCGGCCCCGGCAAACGCAACCAAACGGAAACCCAGCCCGGTAAACAGTGCCCCCAATACCGGGCCAAGCACGGCGCCCAGCTCGCCGCAGACGGCAAAAAGAGCAAACCATTCGGCGCGGCTGCGTTTACCGCTGGCCTCGCTTTGCTGGCCTGCTTTAGCGAGGAGCGCCTCAATAGAGGGAGAGAATAACGCCCCGCCAATGCCGGTGAGACAGGCACCAAGAACGATCGGCCACAGGGTGTGACCAAACGCCAGTAACAGATATCCCGCGATGCGGATAAAGCAGCCCCAAAGAATAACAACGCGCGCGCCAAACCGATCTGACAGCGCACCGCCTACGATAAACATGCCCTGCTGGGAGAAAGTGCGTAGTCCAAGCACCAGCCCAATCGCGCCGCCGGAAAGCAGCATATCGTCACGTAAAAACAGCGCCAGAAAAGGCACTACGGCGTAGAAGCCAATATTGAAAACAAACTGGCTACCTAATAAAACCGGCGGCCAGACGTGCGTTACCGGCCTCTGAAAAGGCAAAAACATGAAAATAGCCTGACGTTACGAGATGTAGTGGATATGTTTTTTGCCGTGATAGGGAGAGATTTCAATTCTGGTTTCCACCTGAAACACCTCCCACAGCAGTGACTCGGTCAGCACCTGCTGCGGCGTCCCTCTGGCGACCACCTTGCCTTTTTGCATAACGATCAGCGCATCGCAAAACATCGCCGCATGGTTAAGATCGTGAATAGCAACGATGCTTGTTACCCCCAGCTCGGTGATAAGCTTCATTAACTGTATCTGGTGATGAATATCCAGATGGTTGGTCGGCTCGTCCAACAGGATTTCGCCAGGCGTTTGCGCCAGCGCTCTGGCGATATGCACTCTCTGGCGTTCGCCGCCGGACAGACTCTGCCATCCCCGATCGCTATATTTCAGCATATCCACTTTTTGCAGCGCTTCAGTCACGATCTCATCATCGCGCGGGTTCCAGCTGGAAAAAGGGGAGTGATGCGGAATGCGGCCCAGTTTAACCACGTCCCGCACGCGCATGTTTGCTTCTGTGGCGCCATGCTGTTCAACAAAGGCGATACGGCGAGCCAGCTGTTTTTTAGCGATATGACGGATGTTTTTACCATCCAGCATCACCGTGCCGGAATGCGGGCGACGAATGCCGGCAAGAAGGCGCAACAGGGAAGACTTACCTGAGCCATTGGGACCAAGCAGCCCCACGGTTTCGCCTGAAGAGACCGTGAGCGAAACATCGTCTACGATAACCTTCTTGCCCACCTTCCAGGTGACATTTTCAGCAGAGATGCTCATTACTTGTTCCTTGAACGATAAATAATAATGGCAAAGAACGGCACGCCGACCAGTGCTGTCACCACTCCCACAGGCAGACTTTGCGGCGCGATCAGCATTCGCGAGGCGATATCCGCCAGCACCATCAGGATGGCGCCCGCCAGCGCGCTGGCGATCAACAGGGTTCGATGTAACGGGCCAAAAAAGAAACGCATAACATGCGGAACCACCAGCCCGACAAAACCAATAGATCCGGCCATGCTGACTATGGTGGCGGTGATCAGCGCGGTGGTGGTAAACAGAGTGAGCCGTACCCAGGCAACAGGAATGCCAAGCGAAAGCGCGGCATCGTCACCAAAGGTAAAGGCATCGAGCGCGCGCGAGTAGTAGAGACAGATAGCCAGGCCTACCAGAACTACACACAGCGCCAGCTGGAACTCAGGCCACCTTACACCGCTGAAACTGCCGAGCAGCCAGAACATCACGTCGCGCGCCTGCTGAGCGCTGGCGGAGGTGCTGATGGTATAGGCGGTAATGGCGTTAAAAAGCTGCGACGCGGCTACGCCTGCGAGAATGGTTCGTTCGTTACCGCCGCGTGCGCCGTTGGTCAAAAAGGCGACAAAAGCAAAGGCGGCGAATGCGCCAGCAAACGCGCCAGCTGAAAGCGTGACGGCACCGGAGCCGATACCCAACACTACGACGGAGACCGCACCGGTTGATGCGCCCGCTGAAACGCCCAGTACATAAGGCTCGGCAAGAGCATTTTTCAGCAGGCTTTGCAGTACAGCGCCACAGATAGCCAGTCCCGCGCCGCAGCAGGCGGCAACCAGCGCCCGGCTCAGGCGAAAGTCCCAAATAACGCTTTCGTGGATACGATTCAGCGGCACATGGGTTAATCCGGCTTTATTACCCAGCGCATATAATACGCTCTCAAGCGGAATGGCCAGTTCGCCAACGCTAACACCCAGCGCAATCACCACAATCAACAGCACCACGGAGAGTAGACACGACAGGGAGAGAAACATCCCCCGCCGAGCTTGTTGCACAACATCGGCCATTACTGAATATCCATCTTTCTGAGCTGTTCGCCAATTTGTTCAGCGCCATACAGCGTGCGGATGGTGGGATTCATCGCCTGACCATCCATAATGACGATATGACCTTTTTTCACGGCCTCAAGCTGGCTGACGGTGGGATCGCTTTTCAGGAATTTAATTTTTTCTTCTGCGTTATCGAGCGCCCAGCGGTTGCGATCGAGAGTAGAAACCACAATCACATCCGGGTTAGCGGCAATGATGCTTTCCCAGCCAACGGTGGGCCACTCTGCTTCAGCGTTGATCGCATTATGACCGCCCAACACATTAGCGATAAATCCCGAGGCGCTGTTTTTACCGCCCACGTAAGCGTCAGCTGAAGGGGATGAACTGGAAAACCAGAACACAAACGAGAGGTCTTTTTTACTTTTACTGAATTCCTGACGTAAATCTATTTCACGTTTTTTGAAATCGGCAATTAGGGCCTGACCACGCGCCTCAACGTTAAAAATTTTCGCAAAATCTTCTATCTCCTGATAGAGATAGCTCATATCCCACAGCTGCTGGCGGCTGCCGTACATATCACCGATGGCTTTTTTCGTGGCGCACATGCCCGGCGACATATAGCTGTTTACGCCGATAGTGGCGAGATCTTCGCGCCTGGCTACTTTGCTTTCTGGTCCCATTAACAGGGGAAGCTGCGCCGCGACAAAGTCAGGGTTTTGCGCAAGAACAGATTCCAGAGTAGGGATTTCAACGGTTAACGTTTTAACGTTGCTGTTTTTTTCTGCTAATTCCGGCAGGACTTTCGAAGGCCAGAAGGCACTTGCCACCATCCTGTCTTGCAGGCCCAGCAGCAGTAAAATCTCAGCGGTGTTTTGCCCTAATGCCACAACGCGTTCAGGCGCGGCGTTAAAGGTTTCTTTATAACCGCAATTTTCAATTGTCTGAGGGTAAGTGGTTGCAAATACAGAACTGACCGAGGCAAACATTAATCCTGCTGCGCAGATGACTCTCTTCATTTCACGCTACCCTTCATAAAAATTATTGCTGTATTTTCAGTTATTAAAGCTAAAGTGAAATGATAATGAAAATTATTACTAAAGCGAGAACTTTTTATACCTGAGGTTTATTATCAATTTGGGGAAATATCTGTTTGCTGCCGTTGGCTGTTGCGCTTCAAATACATGCCGATAAGCAACTTCAGGTTAGCTTTTTACCTGCGAAGCCGGTTTTAACGTTTTTATCTTTGATAACGATCGGCGGTCAGAAGCAGTGTTGCAGAGGTGTGGCAAGAGACTGAAAAGCAAAAAGCCCGCTCGAAAGCAGGCTTTTCTGAATTTGGCTCCTCTGACTGGACTCGAACCAGTGACATACGGATTAACAGTCCGCCGTTCTACCGACTGAACTACAGAGGAATCGTGTGAACGGGGCGCATATTACTGATTTTCCCCATGATGTCAAAACCCTTTTTTCACCCTGCGGTACTGTTTGCGGAAAGCATAATCAGTTTGCTGTAATAACCAGCAAAAATGGCCGTAGTTGATGCTTTTTCCGGCGATCAGGGCGCTGGCTGCTGGCAAAATTTGGCGTATGATCCCGGCAGGATGAAAGCGCGCTGAGCGGGGCAGCGGTGAAAACTGAAGTTGTAATAAAGCGTTAAACCGTAACGGAAAGATTTTGCATAATTGCTAACCATTGCCCATCATCATTATTCTCACCTCCATTAAAGTCATCGGGTCGATCTTGCAAACTTTACTCGTCAAACTGCGACGCGCCATTGAAGGCACGGCGTGGTATCCCAAACGGCGTTCTTATCGGGTGCTGTTCTGGCGTGAAATCACGCCGCTGGCGGTGCCCATTTTTATCGAAAATCTCTGCGTACTGCTGATGGGCGTGCTGAGCACCTTCCTTGTCAGCTGGCTGGGCAAAGAGGCGATGGCGGGCGTTGGGCTGGCCGACAGCTTCAATATGGTGGTGATCTCCTTTTTTGCGGCAGTGGATTTAGGGACAACGGTAGTGGTGGCGTTCAGCCTCGGCAAGCGTGACGGGGAGCGTGCCCGGGCGGCGACCCGGCAGTCGCTGGCGCTGATGACGGTGTTGTCTCTGCTGCTGGTAGGCGTGATCGAATTCTATGGTCACGTGATTATTGATGGCATCGCAGGCCGCGCCTCGCCGGAGGTAAAAGCGCTGGCGCTGAGCTATCTGCAAATGTCGGCATGGAGCTACCCGGCTGCGGCCATCACGCTCATCGGCAGCGGCGCGCTGCGCGGAGCGGGCAATACCAAAATCCCGATGTTGATCAACGGCGGGATGAATATCCTTAATATCGTTATCAGTGGCGTGCTGATTTATGGCTGCTTCTCATGGGAAGGGCTGGGTTTTATCGGCGCGGGACTGGGGCTGACCATCACGCGCTATATCGGCGCAATTGGTATCATTGTGGTGCTGATGGTGGGCTTTACCCCGGCGTTACGCATTCCGCTGCGTAGCTATTTTAGCCGCTGGAACAGCAAGATCCTGATGGAGGTATTAGGCATTGGCGTCCCCGCCAGTATTGAATCCGTGCTGTTTAACGGCGGTAAGCTATTGACGCAGGTGTTCGTGGCCGGAATGGGCACCAGCGAAATTGCCGGTAACTTTATCGCCTTTTCTATTGCTTCGTTGATTAACCTGCCGGGTAACGCGCTCGGGTCCGCATCGACCATTATTGTGGGAACGCGGCTGGGTAAAAATCAGATTGGTCAGGCCACGCGCCAGCTAAAATATATTTTCTGGCTGGCGACCTTTGGCTTGTGCGTGCTGGCCTTCCTTTCCGTGCCTTTTGCCGGACTGCTGGCGCGTTTTTATACCAGCGATGCGGATGTTATTGAAGTTGTGAAACATCTGGTCTGGCTGAATGCCGCCTGTATGCCGATTTGGGCCGCTTCATGGGTATTACCGGCCGGGCTGAAAGGCGCACGCGATGCGCGTTACACCATGTATGTCTCTATGCTCAGCATGTGGGGCGCGCGCGTGGTCGCCGGTTATCTGTTGGGGATTGTGTTGGGAATGGGGGTTGTGGGCGTCTGGCTGGGGATGTTCCTTGACTGGCTGGTGCGCGGCATCTTCTTCTGGCGACGCTTGATCAGCGGCAAATGGCTGCAAAAATATCGACCGGTGGCTGACTCAAAACGGATATTGAGTAAGAGATAGCGCAGCAAGGCGACGGCCAGAGCGCGCGTGCAGCGATAATGCGTTATAAATGCCCGCTTAAGTCGGACTATTGATGCCAGTAAAAAACCCTGCGTTGCAGGGCTTTTTTATAGGCGAAGAAAGCGTGCCGTTTACTCCAGCGATGACAGCATATGGCGTTGCGCCTGCCAGCGTGCTGCCGTTTTTTCCGCATCATGAATTTTAAAGGTAACGCCGGTCGCGACTTCAGCGTAGTCAGAGCGATGCACCATGATATTGCCGATATCGATCTCAAATACTGCGAGGTTCAGATCGGTCTCGTTTTCGGCAATCTGAATCGCGCGCCCACGCATCTCAATAATGCCTTTGTCATAGGCAAGCGCCACCGAAAGACGTCCATCGCGCCGCAGATTTTCGGTGGTGTGAGAATCGGGCCACAGGGCAACACGTAATGTCTGACGATCAATGGCGAACACTTCGCCCAGGCTAAGCTGAGCGGCATGCGGCCAGCCATCGGCATCAACGGTAGAGAGACGAACAGCCTCGTTCACCGCCTGCGGCTTGATTTCGCCGCGCAGCCGGTTAAACACTGCTTCGGGTAATTCCACAATTGGTTCGGGACGGGTGTAAACCTCGCTTTCACTTTCCATGATGCCTCCATAAGGGTTTTGCAACGTAACCCACAGTATAGACGGTTGCGGTAGAGGCGCGCAGTGCGGCTCAGCGGGCTTTTTGCTGTTCTCCGCTATGTTTTTCCCTGGCTTATCTTGCCGCGTAGCCTCTTATTGCGTTTAAAAATAGTTTTCTCTTCAAACTGTTACGTTACGTAACCGCATTTGCGCTTTGTGTGACGCTGCTACACTTAGTGCTGGTTACCGGTAACGATTCAGCGCCCTTTTCCACAGGCAAAAGGCCTGTTTTTATCAGGCGACTTTGCTTTTTATAAGAGGAAAAAACGTATGACAAACCGTCCACAACATCCGCAACAGGCACAACAGCAAAACTGGCCTGGCAGCTTTCTGGAGATGCAGCCAAAGCCGGACCATGGTGAAACCCGCTATCAGGGTTCTGGCCGTCTGAAAGGTAAAACTGCGCTTATTACCGGCGGTGATTCCGGCATCGGTCGCGCTGTTGCCATCGCCTATGCCCGCGAAGGGGCAGATGTGGTGATCTCCTATCTGGATGAACACGAAGATGCCAAAGATACGGCGAAACTGGTTGAGGAAGCGGGACAGAAAGCACTGCTGATTGCAGGCGATATCACCCAGGCCGATCACTGCCGCAGCATTGTGGCGCAGACGGCGCAAGCGTTCGGCAAAATTGATATCGTGGTGAATAATGCGGCTTATCAGATGACGCGCAATGCGCTGGATGAGATCGACGACGAAGAATTCGACCGCACCATGAAAACCAATCTCTATGCGATGTTCTACATCTGCAAGGCGGCAGTACCGCATATGCCATCCGGCGGGTCGATTATCAATACGGCGTCAGTGAACGCCGATCAGCCGAAGCCGAAACTGCTTGCCTATTCTGCCACCAAAGCGGCAATCGTTAACTTCTCCGGCAGCCTGGCGGCGCTGCTGGCTGATAAAGGCATTCGTGCCAATGCTGTTGCGCCTGGCCCTGTCTGGACGCCGCTGATCCCTGCCACCATGCCGCCTGAACAGGTAGAAAGCTTCGGTGGAGAAGTGCCGTTGCAGCGTATGGGACAGCCTGCTGAACTGGCTTCGACTTACGTGATGCTGGCCAGCGATGAAGCAAGCTACATCTCCGGCGCAACCATCGCCGTTACCGGCGGCGTCGCGGTTATCTAACTTTGCGCAAGGGGGAGCAATGAAGGCTTATCCTTTAAAGCTGACGACGCCGTTAGCCACGCATATCTTCGGCGGTCAGCGCATCAGGCAACAGTTGGGAAAAGCGGATCTGCCCGATACGCGGATTGCCGAAACCTGGGAAATCAGTGACGTAGACGGCATGATCGCCTCGGTAACCAATGGCGAGCTGGCAGGCAGCAGCCTGCGCGAACTGACCCTGCGTTATCCTGATGAGATGGTTGCTCCGGGCTGGCGTGGCCCGCATTTCCCGCTGCTGAGCAAGTTTATTGACGGAACCGGCATGCTGCCGGTTCACTTACACGCCAATGACGAACTGGCGCAGCGCCTGGAACAGCAGCCAAACGGCAAAACCGAAGCCTGGCATATCCTCTGGGCGGCACCGGATGCCACCTGTCTGTTGGGCGTGCGCGAAGGCATTGACAATGCGCGTCTAAAGGCCGCTTTGCTGGCGGAAGATTACGATGCGGTAATGTATCGGGTGCCGGTAAAAACGGGCGATAACTTTTACGTGCCTGGCGGCATGTTACACAGTTTTGGCCCTGACACATTGATCTATGAAATCGAACAGACATCGGATATCCAGCAGCACGCTATGCCGTGGCGGATGGAAGATGGCTCACGCCTGAGTCAGCAGGAGTGGGAGAAAAATATCGATGCGCTGCTGCAGGAGCTGCGTCCAGAGCTGCGTTGTCAGCCGCAGGCCGGGCTGGCGTTGCAAACGCAGCATCTGACGCGGCTTTTCTGCTGTGCCGGTCCCTATTTTGCGCTGGAGCGCTGGCGGTTCAGCCAGTCGCAAAGCTTCAGCTTTAACAGTGCGCGTATTCTTTCCAATCTGGGAGACCCTTTAACGGTTGAGGCAAACGGCATCAGCGTTAGCATCGGGCGTGCCGAATCGCTGCTGCTGCCTGCTGCGCTGGATAAAGTGACCTTACATACTGCCGGTGAAGTTCTGATCGGTTACGTGCCGGATCTCGTTTCTGAAGTGCTACAGCCGCTGCGGCAGGCGGGTTACAGCGAACAAGCGATCGCGGCTTTAGGCGACATTCATCAGGCAATGTGTCAGGAGGAATGATGCTTCCTTACAGTAGTCAGGGGCAGGGCGAGACCACACTGGTGCTGATGCATTATCTGGGCGGCTCGCACCGAACCTGGTTTCCCACTCTGCCTTATCTGGATCGTCATTACCGCTGTGTGGCATTGAACACGCCAGGCTTTGGCGATGCGGCGGAGGTGAAGGGCTATGACGTGGATTCCATGGTGCGCCAGGTAGATGAAACCCTGCGTGGTCTGGGATTAAACAAGGTGATCCTGGCAGGTCATTCCATGACCGGGAAAGTTGCGCTGGCTTTAGCCGCGCGGCGGCCCGCTTATCTGCAGAAACTGGTGCTGGTTGCGCCGTCGCCGCCGGGACCGCAGCCGATGAGCGACGAGGACCGGGAGGCGCAGGCCAGCTATCAGGGCACACGTCAGGAAGCGGAGAAATTTGTCGACGGCTCCTGTTCCGCGCGTCTGCCCGACCCGCTACGCGAAGTGGCGATTGCCGATGCGCAGAGCGCCAGCCTGGCGGCCTGGCACGCCTGGCCGCTATCCGGCAGCCGGGAAGAGTGGCGTGAACGCATTGGTCGTATCGATATTCCGGCGCTGCTGGTGCTGGGAAGCGAGGACAGAAACGTACCTGGCATTGATGCGCAGCGGGAAATGATGCAAACGCATCTGCCGCAGGGAAAGCTGGAAGTTATCGAAGGGGCAGGACACCTGATGCCGATGCAGACGCCGCAGGCACTGGCCGAGCGCATCCTGCGATTTGCGGATTGCTAAGCGTCAAAGCGGGCCTGGACAATTGCGGGCACTGTTAAAAAGGGCGTCAGGCGGGTAATTACGCATGAATGATGAAAAAAGGGGAAGCAGCTGCTTCCCCAAAGGAGGTTACCCTCTGTCCTCTATTTTAATCTTTTAATACTTTTACCGTATAACGGCCATCTTCCTGTCGGTAAGCGCCGTGAATGTCCGTTTCAAAGCCGGGATAGTGAGAACCGATTTCACACAGCAGCTGCAGGAATTCCAGCACCGGCAGTGTTTCATCAGTGATCATTTCACCCGGCATAATCAGCGGTACGCCCGGAGGATACGGAAGGATCATATTGGCGCTGACCCGACCCACCATCTCTTCCAGATACACTTCCTCGACTTCACCGTGCAGCTCTTTCTGGAAAGCCTGGTAAGGCGTTAATACCATCGCCGGCAAATTTTCAAAGGCGCGATACATCAGATCCGGCAGATTATGGCGCTGGATTAGCTGGTGAATATTCGCGGCCAGCTCCTGAATACGCATATCTTTATAGAAGTCTGGCGCTTCCCGCCACAGGGAAGGCAGGATATTTTTCACCCGCAGGTTGAGGTCAAAGGCGCGTTTGAAGTCGGTTAAGGCGCGCAGCAGGCTGAGCGCTTTGGTTTTATCGATACCGATGCTGAACAGGAACAGCAGGTTATACGGGCCGGTTTTCTCTACCACGATCCCCTGCTGGTCCAGGTATTTCGCTACAAGGCTGGCTGGAATACCAAAGTCGCTCATCTGACCATTTTTATCCATACCCGGCGTCAGGATGGTAACTTTGATCGGGTCAAGGTACATGTGGTCGTTATCGATATCTTTAAAGCCATGCCATGCGCTGTCTGAGCGCAGCGGCCAGCATTCCGCCTCGGCAATATGTTCCGGCTGCCACACATCATAGAACCAGCCTTCAGATTCCGCATTCAGGCGTTTGATCTCTTTACGGAAACGCAGTGCGCGCTCAATGGATTCGCCAAT
Organism: Pantoea sp. FN0305; assembly: GCF_050113845.1. NCBI lineage: Bacteria > Pseudomonadati > Pseudomonadota > Gammaproteobacteria > Enterobacterales > Erwiniaceae > Pantoea > Pantoea sp. FN0305. The sequence continues at coordinate 676,702 of NZ_JBNJSN010000001.1, forward strand.
CAGACGTTTACCGGCGTTACCGCGCATCATCGCGGCGGCGGTTTCCGTAGAGGCCACGATGCCGTAGTGCGGCGAAGTGGTGGTATGCATCATATAGGCTTCGTTAAAGGTCTCCTCATTAACATCGCCTTTTACATGAATCATTGAGGCCTGAGAAAATGCTGCCAGCAGTTTATGGGTAGACTGCGTTTCATAAATCACTTTCCCTTCTACCCGACCGCCGCTCATACCGCTTTTGCCAGTATAAATAGGGTGGAAATTGGTATAAGGCACCCAGGCGGAGTCAAAATGAATCGATTTTACATCCAGCGTTTTCTTGATGTAGTCGGTGTTATACAGCAATCCATCGTATGTGGAATTTGTAATAACCGCATGTGTCGGCCAGCTGGCGTTCGGCGTCGCTTTAACACGTTTGGCGATAGTCTCATGCTGGAACTCACTTTGCGGGATGCCGCCGAGAATACCGTAAGCGTTGCGGGTTGGGCGGAAATAGATGGGCGTTACATCGCTCATCATCATCAGGTGAGTCAGTGATTTATGGCAGTTGCGATCAATCAGAATGGTGCTGCCCGCCGGGGCGGAGTACATACCAACAATTTTATTCGCGGTTGAAGTGCCGTTGGTCACCATGTAGCTGCGCTCAGCGTTGAACACGCGGGCAATATACTCTTCAGCTTCTTTATGCGGGCCGGTGTGGTCAAGCAGCGAACCCAGCTCCGAGACAGAAATTGAGATATCTGATTTCATGGTGTTCGCGCCATAGAAATCATAAAACAGGCTACCTACCGGGCTTTTCTGGAAAGCGGTACCGCCCATATGACCAGGCGTACAGAAGGTATATTTTCCTTCGCGCACATAGTTGAACAGGGCGCGGGTCAGCGGTGGCAGGATGGTATTAACATACTCATCGGTGCTCTGTTTGATTTTGTTAGCGATATCTTCCGCAGCACCAAGCGTATATTCAAAGAAACGTACCTGCATACGCAGATCGCTAAGGCTGACATCCAGCGATGAATGGGTATTAGCAAAAGCGTAAATCGGAAGATGCTCGTTGAGTTTATTAATCTCTTTGCACAGATCCAGACTGTATTTATCCCAGTCAAAGATGACGCCACACAGGCGGGCATTGTTTTCGATCAGTTTCAGCAAATCTTCGCGGTCGTTAGGGTAGACCAGTTTAAAATTAATGGCTTCCAGAGCGCGATGGAGTTCACGGATAGGTTCTTCTTTAAAGAAGGCACCCATGTGATTCATGATTGCAATAACGTTCATAAAGTTATCTCCAGATGTAAGATGCCCTTCCCGAGCCGGTTAGCAGGAATGGAAGGGCAAATTTTGAATATCAGGAATGCGGGATCAGATGGTCGTGCGCGTTGTCGTCATGCGCATGCTGGCGGCGGTGCAGCTTACCGGCGTAAAACATCAGAATGATCAGGCTGACGATAAAGGTTCCGCTCAGTTCGAATGAGCCAGCGCCCATTAGCGCGATAAAGCAGAACAGGCAACCCATCACTGAGGCGATCAGGCTGAGAAGATTACGCAGCGTCACCCCTTCAAAACGAATCAAGTCAACGCAGGAGTAGAAGTAAGGCAGCATGGTCAACAGTACGGCGATGCCGGTGAGCTGAGCGAACAGGTCTGCAGCGCTGCTGCCGCCGGAACTTAACAGGGTAATAAGCACCATCAGGGCGGTCATTTTACAGCTGGCCAGCAGCAGGCCTTTTTTCGGTACGCCGTTTTTATCCAGTTCGCCATACACCGCCGGGAAGTTACCATCGTTGGCGGCGCGTACCCCGGCCTGGCCTACCAGCATCATCCAGGAACCGAGCGAGGTCAGACAAGCGAGGGCAGTAAAGGCAGATACCACCGGCGTCGCCCAGCTACCTAAAATGGTTGAAGCGCTGACGGCAAAAGGTGCGCCTGATGCAGCGATTTCACTGGCCGGATACATCCCGGAAATGACCTGGGTTGCAGCGATATAGATGATGCCGGCAATACCGGTTCCCAAAATGGTTGCCAGCGGCACGGTACGCTGCGGGTTTTTCACCATACCGGAGCTAACGGCAGCGGATTCGACGCCGACAAAGGCCCACAGGCACAGAAGAATACTGTTAATAACGGCATGTGTATCTGTGGTATTTGAGGTATTCCAGTTGGCATGATAAGTGGCAATATCAAACCAGTGCCATCCCACTACCGCCGTGAGCACCACCGGAATCAACACCATAAACAAACCAATGGTGGTTAAACGGCTTACCCAGCTTCCGCCCAGCATATTAACAAAAGTAAATAGCCAGACGGCGGCAATACAGGCAATGCCTGCCGGAACCGGATTATGCAATACCGGAAAGAAAGTTGATAAATAAGAGATAGCGGTAATGCCGATGGCTAAATTACCTATCCAGTTGGCATGGTAATAAAGAACGCCAGTCTGGAAACCAAAGGCTGGAGATAATTCTCCGGCGTAGGCAATAGGGCCGCCCTGTTGCGGGTTTTTTGTTGCCAAACGTGCATACACATAGGCAAGCGACATAGCACCCAGAAGTGATATTACCCACCCCCAGATAGCGATGCCGCCAATAGAGGCGAGGGTTGAGGGAAGTAAAGCAACACCACTCCCCATCATATTACCGGCTACAACACCGGTGCAGGCCAGAAGGCCAATTTTTTTTGCAGAGGCCATTGTTTGTCTCCTGAATTAATTTTAAATAGCTCAGGTGAATAAGTGTTGCTGCCTTACCTGAACTGTTGACAGGAGATTAAGGGCAGGCCGAGGTAAATACATACGAAAGAAGTGAATTAAATATAAATATGAACGGACGGAAATTTTACTTTTAACATGAAAAGTCATAGTAGGGTCATGGAAAGGTAAAAATCATTATTTTTCAACGCGTTGCTTTGTTTTTTTTGAGTTAAGTAATGTTAAAAAATGCTATATTTAGGTTAAATTGAGAAGGGGTTTTTATGATGGCGAGAGGAGCCGATGAATAATTTTATCCATCGGCTGAATGAAATTTACTTTTCCTGGGTGAAATTGTTCAGGTAAGGGGCAACTTCCGCCAGTGAAGTCTGGAAAATAGTATTCCTGATCCAGTATAAAATGTTATCGCCGGGACGGAGATTGAAGGCGGTAATATAAGCATCTGCGGCCAGTCTCTTTTGCCCCTGCATCTCATAGACCTTGCCCAACAAAACATAATTAAGCCAGGACATCTCCAGATCAATGCTTTTGTTAATTTGCTGTGCCGCGAGATCTATTTTCCCGTGATTCAGTAGCGCGATGGTATTAATCTGATAGTAAATAGCTTCATCTTTAATCTCTGGCAGCTTTTCCAGCTGAGAAATTTTTTGCTGTAATAGGGCTAATTGCGGATCGTCAAACGGCTGCCCGGTATGTCGTAAAATATCCACCAGCGCTTTTTCGGCCTGCGCAAAGAAATAATCTGGATTGCTGTTAATCAGCTCGTCCAGAATATCACTGGCCCGGGTCAGGGAATCAGGATCGCCTTTCAATAATAAGCTATGCGCCTCATAATATTGCTGCAGCGCCTCACTCTGTTTTGGCAACATGATATTCAGGCTCCGCTGCGTTTTTTCTGACCAGGGCTGTTGTAAAGCTTGCGAAAGGCTTTTCAGTAAATCGTGCTGGATCGCCAGTTGGTTATCGTGGGTAATAAAATAACGGCGATCGAGCATAACCGAGCTATCGGCATTATCTACCAGCCGTACCGCCATAAAGCACTGCTGTTCACGATAATGGCGCTGGTTGACGAATTCGATGGTTAAGATTTTGCCTGCGCTGGTGGGGCCCCGGTAGCGGTAGTCCGTCTGGTTATGCACCATATAGGTCGAGTAGGTATTAAAGAGATTGGTAATCTGATCGGCGATGCCCATCATATAGGTGCTCTGGCGCGTCCAGCTGGTACAGGTAGGGCGACCGCTAAACTGAATATCGATATCACGCGGGTTAATGATCCCTTTGCTGACAGAGGTTGGCGTTGAGGTTGGCGAAGAGAATGGACCCACCACCAGCAACGCGACTCCGCAAGCCAGAGAGAGGATAAATGCCAGCCATACCCAGATGCGATACGGTGAGCGCGCCTGGCTTCCGGAGGCAAGCGCTGGCGCAGATTGCTGTTCGGGCTGCGAAACGGCGGGAGGAGAGGCGCTGGCGTATGCAACGCTTTGTGGCTGAAGGGGTTCACCCTCGTTGAGTGAGGCGATCCCGCTTTCAGCGCTTAACCAGCTGACTGAGGCGGCCAAACGGTAGCCGCGCTTGGGCACGGTGACAATATACTCCGGGCTTTCCTCTTCTTCTTCATGCCTGAGACATTTACGTAGCTCAGAAATGCTTTGGGTCACCACATGGTTAGTTACGATGTTACGTTTCCAGACATTATCGATCAACTCATCGCGGCTTAACACTTCATCTGGATGCTGGGCAAAGTAAAGCAGCAGATCAACCAGTCGTGGCTCGAGCGTTAAGCTGTGTCCCGGACGATTTATTTGGTTTATTGATGGCGAAACATGCCATTCACCAACAAGGAAATCGGGCTGTTGCATAGTAAAAACCGGCAGAGTAAAGCCTTATCTTAACACAGACCCGTTGCGCCCCGTTGCTAACCGTAGTGAGCGGCACGTTGGTCTGCGGCATGCTGCGTGAGCAAACCCACGTTAAGAAAAGAAAGCAGCTATCGCTTTTGGGAAAAGAGGGCAGGAAAGAAGCGTGCATCGATCAAGGGGCACAGAGGCTGCTTAGCGAACCACAGCGTAAACCACAGATATAAAAAAACCTGACGGCGAGAGTATGCGGTCAGGCTTTTTTAACGTTCAACGAATGCCTTCTGTGTTAAAGCAGATAAAGCGCTCATTGAGCAAAAATATGGCTCCTCTGACTGGACTCGAACCAGTGACATACGGATTAACAGTCCGCCGTTCTACCGACTGAACTACAGAGGAATCGGTTAAGTGGCGCGAATATTACCGTTAGCTTACCGCACTGTCAACAGCAAAAAAACTATTACTATTCAGTTGGCTAGCTTTAAAGCAATTCTTGCCGGTACCTCGCTTTATCCGGTTACCACTACAGGCTGCAGACGAGCCTGCGGGTCCTGGCGGTAAAAATGGGTCATACGCTGATAAAAGGCAGGAAAACGCTGCGCCAAAAGCTCAGGCGCGCTGAAGAAATATTCCGACAGCACGGCAAAGCACTCTGCGGGATCGGAAGCAGCATAGGCATCAATGCTGGCGGCGCTTTCACCAACCAGATCGATCTCTTCCTGAATCGATTCCATCGCCGCATGCAGATCCTGCTCCCAGGGGGCCACTTCGCGTAGCGGAATAGGTGGTACGCCGTTGGTAAAGCCGCTGCCGCGCGCATCCAGCTTATGCGCGACCTCATGAATAATCAGGTTGAATCCGCTCAGATCGAACGAATCCTGAATATCGAGCCAGTTCAGAATAATCGGTCCCTGTTGCCAGCTCTGTCCCGACTGTACGCTGCGATCGTTGTGAACCAGCCCATCCTCATCCTGCCAGCTCTCTTCTGACACAAAAGGAGCGGGATAGATTAACACTTCATGAAATCCATCCAGCCACTCCAGCCCCAGCTTTAATACTGGCAGGCAAAATAGCAGGGCGATACGCGCGCTGTGCAATGCATCCAGCTGCAGCTCGGCCAACGGAACGAGCCGCTTTTGATGCAAAAAGCGTTGCGCCAGCTGAATCAGCGCTTGCTCTTCATCAGGATGTAATGAAGCAAAGATCGGCACCGCCAGCGCCTGTTCCCAGGGAAGAGGCGTCGGTAAGACCTTTTCTTTCCATGGCCATTTGATCATCGCAATATTCACTCTGCGCAACGTTATTCACGGCGTACCATGCCGCAGCATGACGTTTCACGCAACCGCTGAACGCGCTAAAGCGGCGCAACGTCACAGCCTGACTGCTCAGGCACGGCGAAACTCAATCACCCAAACCCACGGGTTGACCTCCCAGCTGGTGCCGCCGTACTGTTTTTCCCACGCTTTACGATAAGCCTCTTTCGGTGCGATAGATTCGCTGTTCATCGTAAAAAAGTGGTTTAAAAAGTGTGAGTCGGTTTGCACGCCTTCCGCCATCACGTCGTCATCGCTGATATCCTGGATGCGCTCAGCACGCACGTTGGTAATCAACAAATCGATACGGCTGGCCCAACGGGGCATATGGATCCCGGTCTGCCAGCCAAAGGTTTCGCTTTCCTGATCGTGCTGCAGGCCCAGTTCCCTGCTGTCGGCGCGATACTGACAATATTTTGCCTGACGAAAACTGCCCGGCGACCGTTCATACGCCTGTAGCTGTTCTGCTGGCACTATCGGGCCACGCCAGGTTTCACGTACCCAGAGCCGATCGCCCGGCTGGCCGTAAGGGCACTGATAACTCAGGTTAGCCATACTCATCATTTTTTTGCCGTGCAAGTAGTTACCTGTTACATCAACAACGTAGCAACCTTCATGATTATCTTGTCCCGGGCCGAAAGGCTGAGACTTCATAATTCGCCGGGTTTGAGTTTGCTGGCCAGCCAACAGAGCGCGTACACGTTGTTCAGAGAACAGAATTGGCCTTTCTTTCATGTCTACCTCGTTGTTCTTCTTTTCTTAACTTCCCGGTAATGCTGTTTGGAACAGACAATAGGATAAATCCTAACATTACTGATGATAAAAGGGGCGTTCATTTCAATATTTATTCATGAGAACATCTTATGAAATGGGCCGCTTTACTGCAAAAGGTCTGTTTGCCCGGATAGCGTCTGGAAACATTACCGAGTGTGTTGAAAGATATTCGCGTCTCATTGATTTATTGTATATTTTTACAGTGTCTTAACCGCCAGTAAAGCAATTAGCCATTCTTTCATGGAATGAGTTTGGCTTAAGCGATGACCGCTTCAATATGGCACAAGCTGGTCGGACATGCAGTAGGCTTGTTGTCTGATTTATTGCTCAATCATTAACGTTTATAATATTTAAAGATTTATTTTTGCCAGATGAAACGTGATGGCTGTTGCAATTGTGTTGTTATTTTGTAATGGGAGCACTATAACTTGATGTAGATCGCATTTTAAAAAGTGGCTTTACATGAATTGCAATGCTGGCCTGCATCATCAGGCTGTCATATAAGAACGGTATATCCGCAGAAGGAGCAGGCTGCTCCTGTTCCCGCATACTGTCCTGCCATTTGCACCTCTGCTTATAATAAAAAGGAGAAGATGATGTCTTTGACTCTCTGGCAATCCCGCTTTGAAAACTGGCTGCATGCCAGCTGGCCGCAGGACGATAAAGCTCATGATATTGCGCATCTGCGGCGTGTCTGGCAAAGCGCACAGCGCATTATGCAGGGCACTAACGCCGATCCGCTGGTGGTAATGACCGCCTGTTATTTTCACGATGTGGTGAATTTGCCGAAAAATCATCCGCAGCGGCATCTGGCATCCAGCAAGGCGGCAGTAGAAACCCGCCGTATCCTGAATGAAGATTTTCCTGATTTCCCCGTTGAGCTGCATAACCCTGTTGCACATGCGGTGCAGGCGCACAGTTTCAGCGCCGGTATCAAACCGGAAACGCTGGAAGCGCGCATCGTTCAGGATGCGGATCGGCTGGAGTCATTAGGCGCGATTGGCCTGGCGCGGGTATTTTATACCTCCGGCGCATTAGGCCGGGCGCTGTTTGACAGCGAAGATCCTCTTGGGCGCGATCGGCAACTGGACGACACCAGCTGGACTCTGGATCATTTCCAAAAGAAACTGCTGCGGCTGCCCGATACCATGCAAACCGCAGAGGGCAAGCGGCTGGCCCGACACAACGTTGCCTTTCTGGTGACCTATATGGCCAAGCTGTGCGCAGAGCTACAGGGAGACCTGGTTTCGCTGGATGAATCCGTGTTGCGTGACTTCACTCCGGCGTTGGGCGAATATTAAATTTTTGTGACAGTCTGTTAAATTCCCGGCTGTTCAGCTACGTTGACCCAAACAACCAGGAGAAATGGTATGACTGACACGGTTAGCTTAACTATTAAAATTGATCCGAACCTAAAAGAAACTTTGAAAACGCTGGCGCTGGAAAACCAGCTGTCGCTGAGCCAGGAAGTGAGCCAGCGCTTACAGGCCAGCTTATTGACCCAGCCGCATCCGGCAATTGATAACCAGCATACCCAGGAAATTGATGCTCAGGAAACGGCAGGGCAGGAAGAAGAGGACGCGCCACAGCTAACCAGCAGCGAGCTGAAACAAATTCGCACGCTGCTGAAAAAAAGCAAAAAGAAGAAATAACTACAGACTGAACTGGCGCACGCTGGCAGAAAGACGCTGCGCCTGTTCGATCAAAATTTGAGAGGCGCTGGCGCTTTGTTGCGACAGCGCTTCATTTTGTTCTACCTGTTGCGCCATTCTTGAAATCTCCGCCGCAATCTTACCAACGCGCTCGCTTTGTGCCGTCGCATTCTGTTCCAGCTCCGCCAGCAGTACCACAACCCCGGATACTTCCTTACGAATCTGATCGTAGAGCGCTTCCAGCGCCTGCACGCGTTCAGATCCGGTTGAGATATGCTGATGCGTATGTTGGATCCGCCGATCGATTTCACGCGTGGAATGACTGCTCTGATTCGAGAGCAAGCCAATCTCTTTCGCGACGATGGAAAAACCGCGACCATACGCGCCGGCATGGGCCGATTCAATGGCGGCGTTCAGCGCCAGCATCCGCGTCTGGAGCGATAACCCTTCCAGCAGACTGACAATGCCTGAAATTTCACCTGAAGCCAGCACGATATCGCGCATGTGCGTATCCACCTGACTCACCATTTCGCCGCAGCGCTGGGTCAGCGTATCGGTGTGTTGCACCTGTCGGGTAGCGTGTTGGGTAAAGCGGCTGCTGCTTTCTACTTCCTCCGCCATACGTGTCAGACGCGCAGAGATATGGGCAAAGGCGCTGCTCTGTTGCTGATTACTGTTATTCAGCGTATCGCTGTGCTGTACGATCCCTTCGGCGCTCTGCATAACCGCATCGGCAATGCCGTTTATCTCGCTGACAATATGCTGCAAACCCTGCTGCATTTGCCGCATGGCCTGCCACAAACGTTGCATCTCATGCGATTGTCGCCCCGACTCCGATAAGGGCTGCGTCAGATTACCGGTGGCAATATGCTTCAGCTCGATGGTAGCCTGGGTCAGCGGTTGCAGAACGCCGCGCAGCAGCAGCCCTCCCGCCACCACCAGCATCGCTAACAAAAGCAGAGAAAAGAACAAGAGCAGATTGCGGCTGTCGGTCAGCGAACGCAGCGTGGTCTGATTGGTGGCGCTGGCCTGCCGATCGGCCTGGGCCAGGGTGGCGCGCCACGCCTCGCTAAACTGCTGCTGAAAAGCCTCCATCGGCACCATAAAAAAACCGTCGATACTGTTATCGCTCAGGCTTTTTAACTGCTCCTGCAGACCGCTTGCCAGCTGATGAAAACTTTGCGCCAGCGGGCTATCAGGCGGTGCGCCGTAACGGGTAAAGGCTTGCTGCGCCTGGGTAAGGGCCTCTGCTGCGCTGGCTGCCAGTGGTTTCCAGCTATCCACCGATCCGGTCTCCTTGTCCTGCATAAACCAGATGCCAGCGCGATGGCTGTTATCGCTGGCCGTCAGCAGCGCAACGCGGGCATTTTCCAGCAGCGCCTGGCGTTGATGCAGCTGCTGCGCGATTTCTACTGAAGTATGGGTATGGCTGACAGAGCGGGTCAGGATCAGTACGCTGGCGCACTGAAGCAGGCAGAACAGACCCAAGAAAAGCCAGAATGCCGCGCTAAGGCTGAATAAAAACTCAGGCAAACGAAAACGTAAAGGGCGCACCAGGCGCAGCGGAAGCACTGAAAGTAGCGACATAATCCTTTCCATAAAAATAAAAAGGAGTATTGGCGCGACTGATGTCAATTTTGTGACAGCGGCAGCGCCAGGAGTAGTTTTAGTAGTTCTGCTGGTATTAAGACAAATCTGAGGAGAATAGCGCGGCGTTAGCTTTCATCATCACCGTAATAGACCACGCCCAGCTTGATTAATGGACGGCCCTGCGATTTACGATGCAAATTGCTGTCGCGCAGCGAGTAAACGCAGCCGCAATATTCCTGCTGATAAAAACGTTCGCGCTTGCTGATTTCTATCATTCGCGCCGAGCCGCCTTTTTTACGCCAGTTGTAGTCCCAGTAAGTCATACCCTGATAAGGGGCCGCCGCACGCTCTCCGCAGTCGTTGATTTGCTGCATATTCTTCCAGCGGGAAATGCCCAATGAGCTGGAAATGACCGGGAAGCCATGCTCCCAGGCATACAGCGCGGTGCGTTCAAAACGCATATCAAAGCACATGGTGCAGCGCACACCACGTTCCGGCTCCCATTCCATGCCTTTGGCACGCTCAAACCAGTTATCGGTGTCGTAATCGGCATCGACAAAAGGCACGCCATGTTTTTCCGCAAAGCGGATATTTTCCTCTTTGCGCAGCAGATACTCTTTCTGCGGATGAATATTGGGATTGTAAAAGAAAATGGTGTAATCGATGCCGGAAGCGTGTAGCGCTTCCATCACTTCGCCGGAGCAGGGCGCGCAGCAGGAGTGTAATAAAAGCTTGTTAGCGCCGTTGGGTAATGACAGCTGCGGTCGTTCAGTTTCGCTCATTTCAGCTCTCCTGATGTTTTATTGCGGCCAGTTTAGGGGCCGGGCGCTGTGTTGTCACCCCGAAGGGGTTTAAAAAGCAATAATGCTAATCAATGGAGCGCTGGGTCAAACAGGTGATACACTTGCGGCACTTTTTCCCAAAACAGCAGAGTTATGAGCGAATTTGACCAGGTAGCGCTTCAGCTGGCTCAGCAGGCGCAGGCCGACGAACAGCAGAAACGGATGGAAGATAGTCAGTTGCTGCTGCAGGTGCTGGAGGTTTACGATCGAAAAACCGTAGCGACCTGTCTGCGTCAGCTAAATCAACATGAATGGACGCGCGAATCGCTCAGCCGCTGGCTGGCTGGTAAGAGCAGCCAGCGTGCGCTTACTGCGGCAGAAGTGGCTCTGTTGCAGCAGATGCTGCCAGCGCCGCCTGCGCATCATCCCAACTACGCGTTTCGTTTTATCGATCTGTTTGCCGGTATCGGCGGCATTCGCAGCGGCTTTGAAGCCATTGGCGGGCAGTGCGTATTTACCAGCGAGTGGAATAAACATGCGGTGCGCACCTATAAAGCCAACTGGTATTGCGATGAACAGCAGCATCGCTTTAATCAGGATATTCGGGATGTCACGCTAAGCCAGCACGCCGATGTTGATGAGCAAACGGCGTGGGAGCATATCAATCAGCAGATCCCCGATCATGACGTGCTGCTGGCGGGTTTTCCCTGTCAGCCGTTTTCGCTGGCGGGCGTATCAAAGAAAAATGCTCTGGGACGTGCGCACGGCTTTGCCTGTGAGGCTCAGGGCACGCTGTTTTTCGACGTTGCGCGCATTATCGCCGCCAAAAAGCCGGCGATTTTCGTGCTGGAAAATGTGAAAAACCTGAAAAGCCATGACCAGGGCAAAACTTTCCGCATCATTATGCAGACGCTGGATGAGCTGGGTTATGAGGTAGCGGATGCCGACGCGCCGCCGGGGCCGGACCCGAAAATTATCGATGGTCAGCATTTTCTGCCGCAGCACCGTGAACGTATCGTGCTGGTGGGCTTTCGCCGTGAGCTGGGATTAAAGCCGGGCTTCACCCTGCGCGATATTTCCCGTTTTTGGCCGCAGCAGCGGCGTACGCTGGCAGAGCTGCTGGAGCCGCAGGTAGATGAGAAATATATTCTGACGCCGACGCTGTGGAAATATCTCTATAACTACGCGCGCAAACATCAGGCGAAGGGCAACGGTTTCGGCTTTGGCCTGTTCGATCCCGCCAGTACGCAGGGTGTGGTGCGTACGCTTTCGGCACGCTATTACAAAGATGGCTCGGAAATTCTTATCGATCGCGGCTGGGATCGCGCGCTTGGCGAAAAAGAGTTTGATAACCCGGAGAACCAGCAGCGTCGTCCACGGCGTCTGACGCCGCGCGAGTGCGCACGCCTCATGGGTTTTGAAACGCCCGGCGGCAAGAAATTCCGTATTCCGGTATCGGATACTCAAGCCTATCGTCAGTTTGGTAATTCAGTTATCGTGCCGGTGTTCGCAGCGGTAGCAAAACTGCTGCAGCCGTGGATAGCGGAAGCGGTCAGTAAACGCTGACGCAAGCCGCGGATGCCTGCTAAAGCGCCTGCCGCTGGAGCAGGCGGGCGGCTGCTGGCTTAGCCCGGTAACAGCTCATAGCTGATACGCACGCCGTTTTTTACCTTGATTTTACGCAGCGTCAGCTCACCAATCGCTCCGCTATGGGGAACGTGCGTGCCGCCACAGGCAAAAGGACGATAGTTGCCAATGGTTACGATGCGGATCTGCGGCTGCTGGGGGATTTTTTCCGCCAGTTCCGGACGCAGGGTGGCGATATCGTTAAAGCTGCTTTCAGTAACAGCGATCGGCAAAGCGGCGGCCAGCGCTGCGTTTATCTGTTGCTGCGCCTGCTGTAAAAAAGTTTGCGCATCCTGATGCAGTTCTCCCTGAAATTCAACGTAAGCGCCGGGTAAAAAGTGATGGCCTTTATCGGGAATTAAATCGGGCTGCATTGTTTCAACCACGTGGGAAATGAGATGACCTGCGCTGTGCGAACGCGAAGCCAGTAGGCGAAATTCAGCATCAATAGCCAGCGTTACCGATTCACCCGCTCTCGGCGCGCCAGGTAGTGCCGCAATATAATGACGCACGCTGCCGTCACGCATCAGCGCCAACGGTGAATCATACGATTGCCCGCCCAATGTCAGCGTGCCGCGATCGGACATTTGTCCGCCGCCCTGCGGATAAAATGGCGTGCGGTCGGTCGCGAGCCAGGTACCTTTTTCATCTGTTCCCCAGGCGATAAGCTGCGCTTCGCAACGTGTGGCTGCAGGTTCGGTACGATAAAGCAGGTCAGTCATGAAAGCTCCCGATAATCAGCTATGAAGAATATATCTTGCCATTTCGCATGTATGCTGGCTTGTAAATTATTGCAGTACGCAGGCGGTTTGCTGGTTTTTGCCATCGGCGCATACACTGTTTATAAAGCAAAAAGGAGAACATTATGGCTGATGTGCATTCGGCTGCTGTGCGCAGCAAGAATATGCGCGCAATCCGCACGCGTGATACTGCTATTGAACAACGTCTGGGCGCATTGCTGACGGATCGCGGTTTTCAGTTTCGTGTACAGGATAAAAATCTGGCCGGGCGGCCCGATTTTGTGCTGGATGAGGCGCGAGCGATAATTTTTGTGCATGGCTGCTTCTGGCACCATCATCACTGTTATCTTTTCAAGGTGCCCTCTACCCGCACCGCTTTCTGGATGGGGAAAATCGGCAGTAATGTCGAGCGTGACCGACGCCATATTGCGCAATTAACGCAGCAGCAGTGGAAGGTGTTAGTGGTATGGGAATGCGCGCTGCGCGGAAAGCTAAAACTGGATGATGAGGCGATGGTGAGTCGCCTTGAAGAGTGGATCCTGGCCAGCGACAGCAATGCCGCGATCGATCATCAGGGAATGCATCCGCTGATGCTGGCAGCTGGGCCGGATCGTGCTGCGCCTGGCTTTCCAGCGCCGGGGGCAAGCTAAAGCCAGAGGTTTACTGAGCGTTCTGGGAGACGGTAATCTTAATTTCTTCCATACTGGCGGCAGTTTGCTGCAAAGAGGCGGCTTGTGACTCGGTGCGCGAGGTCAAATCATCATTTCCGACCGCGATATTATTTGTGTTTTGCTCGATATGGGCAGCAGAACGTTGCACCGATGAGATCATAGCGATCAAAGCATTTTTCATCTTATTCATTTCGGCGAAAAGCAACCCGAACTCATTTTTGTCTTCACAGGGAACAGGCATCAGCAAGTTACCCTTGCCGATCTCAGCAAATATGAGCGATGACTGATGCAGTTTATAGAGAAGGTTATTTCTTACCCAGCGCCACGTTGTCACAGAGATAATAATGATGACAATAAACACGGCGCTTGAAAAAATCACAATTTTATTTTTATATTCACGCGCCAGGCTGGCGTACAGTTTGTTTTCTTCCTCCTCTTGCAGTAGGACATTATTCACATGTTCGCTTAAATCGGCCAGTATACTGGAAGTGGAAGTAGTGCTGCTGCTGCCATCAAGAAGCTGCTGCCATCAAGAAGCTGCTGCAACAAGGAACTATAGCTCCTCACCAGTTCGTGAGTAAATTTGATAATCTCTTCCACATCCTGATCCTGCCTGAACGCTTCCAATTTTTTCACCGCAGTTTTGATATCTTTAATCCGGCGTTTAGAGGAGTCAACGTAGCGCTGCGTCAATGGATCTTTACGCCATATATCCGCATCCAGCGCATTTATATCAGCACGCGTCATGGCAATTTTATATCTGATTTCATTCAGAATCAGATATTTTTGGCTGGAGACTTTCGACTGTTCAAAGTTATATTCGGAACTTAATCCGATATTAATGACGTAAGCGATAAAAAAAGTAATAACAATAAAATTAAGCATTATTAAACTGTTCGCGGCGGTCACAATCCTGATGTTGCGCATAAAATTCCTTGTCCATTTTATTTTGTTATTAATAGAATCGGTATAAACAAAAAAACTAAAAAAATATAAAGTGCTGTAATGTTGAATTATTTAGCCAGCGGCCAGAAAGCACCCGGTTGATAATCAGGTTCCGTAAGCAAACCTGTCAAATAGAGATTATGCTCATTTCAGTGATCATTGCCGCTAAGGGCTAACCCCGTTCTAAGAGGCTCCGCAGTCAGTGGCAGCGCCTTAGATCGGGCGCTATTTTTTAAGCAATCATTATCAGGGCCTAAAGTGATCTGGCGCAAAGTTTGCCAAAACAGGCCATAATTGGTTAGATCGTTGTTTTAGCCTAACCGGTCCGGGAGGACAGTATGTCCAGCATTAAACTTACGGTACGGCGACTCTATAAGCTGCAAGGAGAGCGCATGGTTAATACGCGCGCAACGGCGCGCGTTTATGTTGGGGAAACCCTGGTCGCCACGGAAGAGATTACTGGCATGACGGAAAGTTCGGTCAGCAAATATTTGCACCACCAGGCCGGTAATGGACCGTTACGCGTTGAGTGGGACTGTGAAGGCATTGCCGATATGGCGGTCAGCGAGATACAGGCTTGTCCCTGTTGTCAGCATAATGAACTGTAAAAAAGGAAACTAACTTGGCTGGAACTAGCTTACTGACACTGCTTGATGACATCGCTACTTTACTTGATGACATTTCCATCATGGGAAAAGTCGCGATGAAAAAAACGGCTGGCGTATTGGGTGACGACTTATCCCTTAACGCGCAGCAGGTTACCGGGATAAACGCAAACCGGGAACTACCGGTGGTGTGGGGCGTGGCGAAAGGCTCGTTCCTTAATAAGCTGATCCTGGTGCCGTTGGCGCTGGTTATCAGTGCCTTTGCGCCCTGGGCAATCACGCCGCTGTTAATGATCGGCGGAGCTTACCTCTGTTACGAAGGTGTGGAAAAAGTGATGCACACCCTGCAGCATGATAAAAATGCTGAAACGCCCGAGGCGCGACAGCTGCGGCTGCAGAAACTGATAGAGCAGGATCCTGCCGGTTATGAGAAAAAGAAGATCAAAGGCGCGGTGCGCACTGATTTTATTCTCTCCGCAGAGATTGTAGCCATCACCCTGGGCATTGTTTCCGCCGCACCGCTGCTGAATCAGATTCTGGTCTTATCCGGTATCGCCATTTTGGTTACCGTCGGCGTGTATGGTCTTGTGGCCGCTATCGTGAAGCTGGACGATCTTGGCTTCTGGCTACGCGATAAATCTTCAGCGGTAGCGCAGGCGGCGGGGAAAACGCTGCTGGTGCTGGCACCCTGGTTGATGAAGGTGCTTTCTGTGGTTGGCACCCTGGCGATGTTCCTGGTGGGCGGCGGTATTGTCGTGCATGGTATTCCGGTGCTGCACCATATGATCACTCACTTCAGCGAAGGTTTTCATGGTGTGATTACCGTACTGCTGGAAAACGGCGCTAACCTGGTGATCGGCTTTATTATTGGTTCGATTGTGCTGTTAGCGGTAAATCTGATTGCGAAGCTGCGCGCTTAAGGTATAAAGAGCGCGAAATTGATTAACGGGAGCAGGCCATGAACGACGATATGTTTGAATTTGATATTGATGCTCAGCTGGAAGAGGCGCAGGCTAACGCTGAAAAGAAAGCCAGCGAAGTGCCGACTGAGCTGAATGATGAAGCTGATTGCGAAGGCTGCAAAATCTAATCATCAATGCTTCTCGGCAATATGTTAAAAACGGACAGCTGTCCGTTTTTTTTTGTCTTCGGTGCAGATGAAACCAGGGTTAACTTGCCTGTTTTATTTTTTGCTGATATTTCGCCAACTTCCGTACGTCATGATGCTTTTTAGGACGGCGCGGCAGGAAATTTTCAGTGGGGCTGCTATACATAATGGGTGCTTTTTCACCAAACTAAGGAGGCCGCATTATGTTTATCAGCGTCAGTGATGAAGTGAAGCATAAAGAGGATGGTCAAACCATGATCGTCACCGGCATTGCCAGCGGAATGGTGGAATGTCGCTGGTATGACGGTTACAGCGTAAGACGCGAAGCATTTCATGAAGAAGAACTGTTCCCGGTTAATTCTGCCCGCCAGCTTGCCAGCTAAATCCTTTCTCTTCTCCCGCCAGCCTTGACTGGCGGGATGAGCTTTTGTACATTTGGTTCATTATGTATCTTTTTTAGCGCAATATTGCGTTTTGATGAACCAGGTGAACTATGTCAGAAGAAACTCTTCGTCACGCTTTTTCCGCAAGGCTTATTGAAGCCTGTAATCGTAAAGGACTGGAAGCGCACGGGCGCGGCGTCACTCTGGCGCGTGTCCTGTCGGTAACGCCGCGTGCCGTTGGGAAATGGCTGAACGGCGAGGCGATGCCGCGCGATGGTAAAATGCAGGCGCTGGCGGACTATCTGGACGTAAGCCGCGAGTGGCTGCACTTGGGCACCACGGCGCTTGATAATAACGTGCGTGCGGTTGCGCAGGTGCCCGCCTATAACAGCTATCCACTGATAAGCTGGGTCAGCGCCGGGCTCTGGAGCGAGGCGGTAGAACCCTGGTCACGGGCGGAAATCGATCGCTGGCCAGCCACTACGCGTCACGTCAGCGAAAACAGCTTCTGGCTGGAAGTTAAAGGCGATTCAATGACCTCGCCGGTGGGGCTGAGTATTCCGGAAGGAATGATGATTCTGGTCGATCCTGATATTCCCGCCACCTCCGGGAAACTGGTGGTGGCGCGCTTAATCAATGCTAATGAAGCTACCTTTAAACGCTATATCGAAGATGGCGGGCGTAAGTATCTTAAGCCGCTAAATCCAGAGTATAAAATGCAGGAAATTCATGATGATTGCCGCATTATCGGCGTGGTTGTCGAAGCAAAATGGGAAAATTTAGCTTAAGCGATTCAGTTAACAAAGTGAACTAGTTGTTCTTGTATCAAGTGTACTTTTGGTTCATTATCTCACTATCCTTTTATCGTCGGGAGAAGAGGAATGGATTTGATAATGAATGGCATCTTGTTGCTGTTGGGCGTGGTTAAAGGCTCTATCAGTAAGCTAACGCTTCAGGAATGGGGCTATCTGGTTGGCATCGTTTTTACTATGTTGCGTGGCATCATGATCTGGCGTGACAACCGTAACGAGCAGCGGCGACGTACTGAAATTTTTGAACGCTATGTCAGCCAACTGGCGCAACAAGGCGTGCGTCAGGCCTGGAAAAAATTGCGGCACCTGGAGAGCCGACCGCCGTCAGAAACGCCTAAAGAGTAAGCGCCTGCTATGCGATAGCAGGCGTCAACGGGCAGAGCAGGGCGGTTTATACCGCTTCTGCTGCTGAGGTTAAACGTGACCTTCGTTATCTTCTTCGACCGCCTGATAAATACGCTGCAAAATATCAGGGAAGGCAGACTGCACACGGCTCCAGCTGGGAATAAAAGGCTTATCGTTAGGGCGCTCCATAAAGGCCTGACCTGCCTCCAGAATCGCCTGAGTAAACATCTCCACCGCTGCCTCTTCGCTGTGCTGATCGAAATGCAGTCCGTTCATGGTCGCTTCATGGCTGTAGATTTCCATCATGTCCAGCGCATTACGATAGTAGGTTGCTTTCAGCACCCGGAAAGAGTCGCTGGTCAGGCTTACGCCCATTGTGGCCAGCTTGCGCAGCAGCGACTGCACAATATCATTGCTCATACGACGCAGGCCGCCGGTGCCATCTTCTTCTGAAAGCGGCTGATGCTTGTGATCGTAATTATGTGCGATTTCCGCCTGACAGCTTTGGCGGGTGGTATAGTTCCGATAGATCTCTGACAGCACCCCTATCTCCAGCCCCCAGTCGCCGGGAATTTTTATATTATTCAGTACATGGGTACGCATCGCGAATTCGCCGGAGAGCGGATAACGGAAGCTGCTGAGATATTCCAGATACTCAGAATGACCATAAACCTGCTGCAACGAGCGCAGCAGCGGTCCTACCAGCAGCCGGCCCACGCGCCCGTTCAGCTTATTGTTAGCCACGCGCGCGTAAAAGCCTTTGCAGAACTCATACTGAAACGCCGGATTAGCCAGCGGATAGAGCAAACGAGCCAGCATGCCGCGCTCATAGGTCACAATATCGCAATCATGCAGCGCTACGCAGCTGCTGCGATCGGAGGCGAGCGTATAGCCGGTACAGAACCAGACGTTGCGTCCTTTACCCGGCTCGGTGGGAGACAATCCCTCTTTGTCCAGCTCGGCATCCAGCGCTTTCAGACGCGGGCCGTCGTTCCATAAAATACGGTGGCGCTGGGGCAGGCGGGAAAAAAATTCACGCGCAAACAGAAACTGATCGCGATCGGCGCGATCAAGCCCAATAACAATCTCCTCCAGATAGGGCACCTTCGCCAGTTCATCAACAATATGGTTAAGGGCCGGTCCTTCCAGTTCAGAAAACAGGGAGGGTAAAATCAAGCCCATTTTGCGTTTACGCGCAAACTGCACCATCTCTTTTTCCAGTGACTCAGTAGAGCGACCGGTCAGATTATGAAAATTTGTAATAACGCCATTCTGGAAAAAATCACTCATATCGAGTCCCCATAAAGCAATCAGGCGAAAATGCCACGATTGGGTTATTCCTGCGCGATAAAATAGTCCAGACCTTCACTCCAGCCAGTCGGGCCATATTCCGTGGTTTGGTAGACGTGACGCTCATCCTGGCGCGTTAGTTCAACCGGAAATTTGCTATAACCTTTGATCACGACCGCATAGTCAACGCTGTCCAGCATTGGCGCATCGTTAGGGCCGTCGCCAAGGCCGACGGTAATAAAGCGTTTACCGCCCGCCGTGGTCATATTTTGCAGCAGCCAGCGCAGCGCTTCGCCCTTGCCGCTGCCTTTTGGCATTACATGCCAGAAACGTCCCCCCTGTACCAGCATCAGCGACTCCTGCTCCAGCTGCTGCCGAAAAAGCGCAAACTGTTCATCCGTATCGCGCCACACCAGCGCTTCCGATGCCTCACGCATGCGCGCCAGAGCGACGTTTGCCACGGACAAGCCGGTAATATTTACCAGCTCTTTTTCGGTAAATTCACTAAAGCCGGTGAAACGAAACTGGTGCTGCTGTTGCAGACGACGCAGACACTCACAGATTTCGTCATAGTTTTTACCAGCGTGATGGCGCACCATTTCGCCCTGCGCATTATCGTTCTGTACCAGCGCGCCGTTTTCAGCAATAAAAGGCGCACCGGGAAAACCCAGCTCTTGCTGTAGCGGAATAACCTCTGCAGCCGTTTTACTGGTACATATCACCAGCGGAATATGCTGCTGTTTTAGCAGAGTTAGCCAACGTTCTGCTGGCTCCCAGCTGTAGGTGTGATGATCTAACAGAGAACCATCCAGGTCAGTGATGATCATTAACGGGTCGTGCAGATGCGGCATGCTTAAATCCTCATGATAACGGAGGCCAGCTCCGATAAATGCTGATGCCTAAGTATAACGACAGATGTTAATTATGATGGGTGATTAGCGTAAAAGGCGGGTGAACTCTCTGCTCGGATAATTCTGTAAAAAAAAGGAATTGTGGCACATCCGACTGTAGCAAAAAAGGGAGTAAAACAGAGATAAGCTGGCGATATCTAAGCGCTAACTTGTCGACAATAAACCACTGACACCCCCTTTAACGGCTAAATAAGATTTGTCTTAAGGAAAAAATATCGTAATCTGTAGCCGTTAAGGAATTACCTGGTGTAACGAATTTCATTGACGGTTCTGTCATCCCGGCCTCATAGAGGTCGGGATTTTTTTTGCCGCTTAACGATTAACTTCGCTAACCGAGCAGTCATGAATATCAAATTCAAACGATTGCAAGATCTGTGGGCCAAAGCCATAACCTGCAGACATATTTTGCTGTTGCGCCAGATCCCATTCGCTGTGGATATCCATTTTATCGCAAAGCCAGCCACTCTCCTGCACGGAAGAGGATGCGGGGTAAGTCATTCCCCTGACGCTACGCGGTTCATGGTTGTTCATGATGGTCTCCGGCAAACATATGGCCAGATAAGTATAGGCAAAGAGCAGGCAGGAAATGAGAGAACGCTCGCAGGTTGGTATAACCAGGAAATAACTTAAAAAAAAGCCCGCGCTGCGCGGGCAAAATCCTTGTTACTTTTAGGTTGACTGCGCCTATGGGGTTGGTGCAGTAAAAACAGTGTAGATAGAACCTCTGTCAGAAGTCTCGCGGTGAAACGTTAAGAAAGCGAAAATTTTGAGGGGTTATTTTCTGTTGCGTGCATTTACGCAGCCTTACAGGCAACAAATAACAATCCTGCTACACTTAACCGCGGGAAAAATGAAGAAAACAGGAGACGTTATGGACTTATTGCGCATTATTATTGCTATTTTGTTACCGCCGCTGGGCGTATTTTTACAGGTAGGTTTTGGCGGCGCGTTCTGGCTAAACATCATACTGACGCTGTTGGGTTATATTCCGGGTATTATTCATGCGGTCTGGGTCATTGCACGTCGTTAATTCGCCGTTTATGCTCCGCTATTAATGTAAAAGCCCAGGCAAGAGAGCATGAAGATGAAGGTAAACGATCGCGTCACGGTAAAAACCGATGGCGGCCCGCGTCGTCCAGGCACCATTCTGGCAGCGGAGGATTTTAATGAGGGCACCATGTATCTGGTGGCGCTGGAAGATTATCCGCTGGGTATCTGGTTTTTTAATGAAACTGACCATGACGAAGGCGTGTTCGTTGAGCCTCTGGCGGACAGTGAATAGATAAAAACCCACCTGCAGAGGTGGGTTTTTTACGTTTAGGCGACCCTCTTAAGTACCGCCGCTGCGATTAAAACTTTTCCCAGTTATCGTCAGAGGCCACAGCCACTGCCGGACGCAGCTTGACGGCGGTTGGCGCAGCCGGCGTAACGCTAACCGGAGCGCTGCTTTCCTGCTGTGACAGACGGAAGGTGGCGACGGCTTTTGTCAGACGAGCGGCCTGTTCTTCCAGCGAAACAGCAGCCGAAGAAGCCTCTTCGACCAGTGCGGCGTTCTGCTGGGTAACATTATCCATCTCGGTAACGGCCTGGCTAACTTGCTGGATACCGCGACTCTGCTCATCGGACGCGGCGGCAATTTCCGCCATAATATCGGTAACGCGACGTACCGCTTCCACAATATCGGTCATGGTAGAGCCAGCATGGCTGACCTGCGTAGAGCCCTGACCAATCAATTGCACCGATTCGGCGATCAGGCCATCAATCTCTTTAGCGGCCTGCGCGCTGCGCTGCGCAAGATTACGCACTTCGCTGGCAACCACCGCAAATCCACGCCCCTGCTCACCGGCCCGTGCCGCCTCAACTGCCGCATTCAGCGCCAGAATATTAGTCTGGAAAGCGATACTGTTAATAACATTGGTGATTTCAGCAATTTTCTTCGAGCTGCCGGAGATATTGTTCATGGTATTGATTACGCCGCTGACAATATCACCACCTTCGCGCGCTTTGCCGGAGGCATCGGCAGCGAGCTGACTGGCATGATGGGCGTTATCGGCGTTCTGTTTTACCGTGGCCGTTAGCTGTTCCATGCTGGCTGCCGTCTGTTCCAGAGCTGAAGCCTGTTGTTCGGTACGCGAGGAGAGATCGGTATTACCCGCAGAGATCTCCCCGGAACCCTGATAAATGGCTACGGCACCTTCACGTACCACACCCACGGTTTGCACCAGCGCCTGCTGCATCGCCTGGAGGTTCGCGCCCAGCATGCCGATTTCGCTGCGGCCCCAACTGCGGGCCGGGGCAGTAAGATCGCCTGCGGCGATGCGTGCGATACGCTCACCCGCCTGCTGTAGCGGGTTAATTACTATGCGGCGCAAAAAGATAAAGGTCATCAGCGTCAGCACCAGCGCTGCGGCAAACGCCACGCCCATAATCACAAAGCCAAGGTGTGATTGCGTATCTGCCTGCTGATTAATTGCCTCGGCGCGCGCGGTACGAATATTGATAGCTTTGAGTAATACCTGATTATATTGATCGTCGAGCTTGCGGGTTACGTCGGTTTCCTGAGCTATCACGCCTTCAAAGCTTCCCTGTTTGGCTGAATTCACCATCGGGAGTAGTCCCTTATTAAGGTAGGCGTTAAATTCCGTTTTTAGCGGCGCATCAAGCGCGCTGTCGGCTTCGCTTTTGAGCGGGCGGGCCAGATAGGTATCAAAGTTTTGCTGTGCCTGAGCAAGACGTTTTTCTACCGCCGTCAGAATAGATCGGAATTCATCCATTTCCCCAATACGCGCCGCAGCGCCCGCGTGAATCACCAGCAGCCTGGCAGTACGGAGATGGTTAGAGCTGTTAGATAAAGCCATACGAACCTGAATTTCCTGTGTTGCTTCGTCCAGCGAACGATTGCTTTGCAGCAAAAACCAGCCGGAAAGCGCAATGCACAGGGCAAACAGCAGTAAAATACCGCTAAAAATTGCTGTAAACAGGGGAACCAAACGTAGATGTTGCCAAAAGCTGACCCGTTCTTGGGCCT
The DNA here is from genome assembly GCF_050113845.1 of Pantoea sp. FN0305. NCBI lineage: Bacteria > Pseudomonadati > Pseudomonadota > Gammaproteobacteria > Enterobacterales > Erwiniaceae > Pantoea > Pantoea sp. FN0305. The sequence goes on from NZ_JBNJSN010000001.1 coordinate 699,837, forward strand.
CATCAGGGGAGGTGTTCTTCATATCCTTTTGCTCTCTGTAGGTAAGGTTGGCGATGTCGAAGCTGTCATAAGCATCGGCAACCCGGGCAAAAGGCTTAGCGGGATAAATGAGAGGCGTGTCGCAAAATGCAAAAGCATGATGGCCGGCAAAAGCCGGCCATCATGCTTATCTTACATTCACATAGATACCGGACGTCACGTTGTCCGTCAGACGCACTACATGATAAATAACCTGTTTATTATGCGTTTTGATTTTACGCTTAATGTTACCTTTGTGGGATGAAACCGTCTTGGCTTTAATTTGCATCTTGTCAGAGATTTGAATGGTATCGTGCCCGGACATCCACATTTTAAGCATATTTGATTCGGTCTGGCTGAGCGTCAATGGATTCGCATCAATGCCAGCAGAGGCGCGCGTGTTGGCGCTAACCTTTTTCTGTAAATAGCTGCTTAATAACTTATCCAGCGTGGCGGACTTTACCGATTTTGATGTAATAATCAGGTTCTTACGAACGTAGAGGTATTCCTCAAAATGGATATTGGCAATCGCCATAAAGATTAAAAACAACGTATCAGGATGCTGCAGAATAATATTGCGAATACGCTCGCTAGAATCGGCTTCATGAATGAAGCATTCCTCGTTAATAAAGACAACGCCAGGTTTTAGCTGTTGGCATTTAATTTGTAGCTGCTCAATATCGTTAACGGATGAGATATTTTTCTTTTTAATCCCTTTTGTAGCCATGTAATCCATTAATCCCAGACGTGTGTAGCTGCATGAATCCATAATAATCGTTGGCATGATAGCGACCCTCACCAATTTGTTATCCGTTAAATCAACGATGAATACGCGTTTGCGGTACGGGAAAGATTTCTATTAACAATCTTGTAATTTTACTCAGCTGTGCTGAATCCGAAACGGAGCAGTGCCGAGGTCATCTTTCGTCCTTGTATCTACAGCAGATTTTGCGCAGGGCAGCATAAATGACTGCCTCTAAGCGCAGCAGAACGCAAACAGCATCTTGTCAAAATGACAAACTGCCCCGGTTGGCGTCTGATGCAACTTTTGAGAACGCTTACACTATCGCGCACAACTAAGATAATCCTGATAGGACAAATCTTAAAATGATTTGTTTCGCGAATGTGTGGCAAACTCGGGAGCCGAGACAATGCCGTAAAAATCCATTTTAGACAAGAAAAAAACGCAGAAAAATTTTTCCTTTCGAAAACATCCATTTGCGTATTCCGCCCAAGGCTGACCTGACATAAAACCCGTTGCGAAGTCCGTTTTAAAATACGCGATGCGTAATTTAATGCGAATAATTTTCATCGCTTTAAAGTATTTATCAGATTTTCCTTAGTGAAATTCTGGTAAAAATGGTTCGAAAAGTACGCAGAAACATTGTGTGTGCTTAAGTATTCATAAGCGTCAACTTAAGAGTTGTTGGAGATTAGTTTTGCGGCATTTCAGAAAGTATGTCAGAAAGTAAATCAAACACTTCACTAAACAGATGCTCACAAAAGGGGGCGAGGAGCGGCATAAGTATGCCAATTGTTAAAATTCCGATCGATAAGGTTATAGGAAAGCCAATAGCGAAAACGGATAGCTGAGGTGCAACACGATTTAACAAACCCAGGGCCAGGTTAATCGTGAGCAACAGAATGATAAGCGGTAGTGCCAGTCGCATACCGTTGAGAAAGATTAACCCGCCCGCTTTAGCAAGCGCCAGGAATGCATTGGCATTAAGTGGATCTCCACCAATCGGCAATGTATGAAAACTGTCCGCTAACAGCGAGATTAACCACAGATGCCCGTTGAAGGTGAGAAACAGCAGCATTGCCAGCATATCCAGGAAACGTGCCAGCACGGGCATATTCAGTCGACTGCCCGGATCAAAGAAGGTGGCGAATGAGAGCCCCATCTGTAATCCGATGAGTTCACCCGCCATGCGAACTGCGGCAAAAGCGAACTGCATGGTGAAACCCAAAGCGATGCCAATCAAAATTTGCTGAATTAATAGCCAAAAACCGTCTACCGAAAACAGCGTTACATTAGTTGGCGGCAACTGCGGTGCCAGAATCCAGGTAATCATGACCGCCAGACCTATTTTGACCTTTTTACTCACGGCGCGTTCACTGAAAATGGGCGCCGTACTGAACAGGGCCAGCAAACGCACCAGCGGCCAGAAAAACTGGCCGACCCAGAGCATCAGTTGGTTGCTGTCCAGCGTTAACATAGGTGTGATCTCTTAAAGGTCGGGCGGAGAAGAGCGGGTCGGTTAGCCGATCATATAGGGCAGGTTGCTGAACAGCGTGCGGATATAGTCCAACAACAGGTTTAGCATCCACGGGCCCGCCACTACTACGGTAGCGGCTACGGATAAAATTTTGGGGATAAAAGAGAGCGTCTGCTCGTTGACCTGGGTCGCCGCCTGCAACAGGCTAATAATCAGACCGCTGATCAGGGCAGCCAGCAGCAGCGGGGCCGCCACCATCAGGGCGATTTTCATTGCGTCGTGGCCAAGGACCATTACCGATTCTGGGGACATGATTGCTCCGGGTATCAGGAATAAAAGCTCTGCGCCAGCGACCCAACCAGCAACTGCCAGCCGTCAACCAACACAAATAACATCAGCTTAAATGGCAGGGCAATCGTTGCCGGCGGTACCATCATCATCCCCAGCGCCATTAATACGCTGGCAATGACCAAATCGATAATCAAAAAAGGAATAAACACCGTAAAGCCAATCTGGAAGGCGGTTTTCAGCTCGCTGGTAACATAAGCTGGCAGCAGAATACGCATTGGCACCGCTTCTGGCCCGACGATCGGCGCGGTGTTTGCCAGACGGGCAAACAGTGCGAGATCCGCTTCACGCGTCTGACGCAGCATAAACTCACGCAGCGGCTGTGCGCCTTTGTCTATCGCTACTTCCATCGAGATTTTGTTCTGACTGAACGGCAGGTAGGCGTCCTGATAAATCTTATCGAACACCGGCGCCATGATAAAAAAGGTCAGGAACAGCGACAGGCCCAGTAGCACCTGATTCGGTGGCGCAGAAGGCGTACCCAGCGCGTTACGCAGCAGGCCGAACACGATAATGATGCGCGTAAAGCTGGTCATCATCAGCAAAATGGCTGGCAAAAAAGTCAGCGAGGTAATAAAAACCAGCGTCTGCACTGGCAAAGACCAGCTCTGACCGCCATTCGGCAGCGGCTGAGTAACCAGACCAGGCAATTGAGCATGCACCTCCGGCGTTAACAACAGCAGCGGCAGGAGGGGAAGCAGACGACGAATCATTGTGGTTTTCCGGGACGTTTCACTAACGTCTGTAAAATCTGACGGAAGTCAGGTGCCGCCTGGGCGGGCGGCGCATCCTGTTGTTCGGGATCTTTAGGCGGTAGCGTATGCAGATGAGTAATCTGCTGCGCCGTCACGCCCAGCACCAGGCGGGCATCTTCTACTTCGACAATCACCACGCGCTCGCGCTGGCCAACCTGTACACTGGCGCTGATTTTCAGCGCCTGCGGGCCGCCAAGGCGTTTCGGCGTAAAGCCAAGACGCCGGGCCAGCCAGGCGAAGGCGAGGATCAGTAAGACGATCCCTGCCAGTACGCTGCTGACCTGCGTTAATGCCGAGCCGGTCGAAAAGGCGGGCTGTGGTGCTTGCTGAGTCGTTGCCTGCTGGGTGCTGTTGCTCATTATTAGCGGCTCAAACGGCGCATGCGTTCAGACGGGGTGATAATGTCAGTGATACGGACGCCATACTTATCGTTCACGACCACAACTTCACCCTGTGCAATCAGGTAACCGTTAATCAGAATATCCAGCGGCTCACCGGCAAGACCTTCCAGCGCGACCACTGAACCCTGCGCCAGGCGCAGCAGTTCTTTGATCGTCATTTTGGTGCGGCCCAGTTCAACGGTAAGTTTGACCGGAATATCCATGATCAGATCGATATCCTGCAGCGAACCGCCGACATCTTTGCTGTCCAGTGATTTGAACACGCTCTCGGTGGATGACGACGCGCTGTCGGTCGAGGCTTGTTCACTCATTGCCTCTGCCCACAGATCGTCCGCAGAAATGCTGTCATCGGACGTGTTTTTGCTGTCACTCATCGGGCTGTTCCTCATTCAGCGAATTCAATATCGGATTAATCAAGTGTTCTACACGCAGCGCGTATTGTCCATTCAGGGTGCCATACTGGCTGGTTAGCACCGGCACGCCATCAACATGCGCGATAATGCGATCCGGTTTCTCAATCGGTAGTACATCGCCGGGCTTCAGCTGCAGGATGCGCGACAAACGCAGAGAGACGTCGGCAAAATTTGCAATCAGCTCCAGCTCGGAATGTTGTACCTGCTTCACCAGCGTATCGCGCCAGTTTCTGTCTTCCTGCCGCGAGTTTTCCAGCGGCGGGTTAACCAGCAATTCACGCAGCGGCTCGATCATGCTGAAGGGGATACAGATATTAAATTCCCCTACCAGGTTGCCGATCTCCACCTGAAACGGCGTGGTAACAACAATGTCGTTCGGTGACGTGGTGATGTTGGTAAATTTTACCTGCATCTCCGAACGTACATATTCAACATCCAGCGGATAGATCGCTTTCCATGCATCACTGTAGCCTTCCAGCGCCAGCTTCAGCATGCGGCGGATCACACGCTGTTCCGTATGGGTAAATTCGCGTCCTTCAACTTTAGTCGGGAAGCGCCCATCGCCACCAAAAAGGTTATCCACCGCAATGAATACCAGGCTGGGCGAGAAAACGAACAGCGCTGTGCCGCGCAGCGGCTTCAGGTGGATCAAGTTCAGGTTGGTCGGCACCGGCAGGTTACGGGCAAATTCATGGTACGGCTGAATTTTAATCGCCCCAACGCTGATATCCGGACTACGACGCAACAGGTTAAACAGTCCCATACGGAACTGACGCGCAAAACGCTCGTTGATAATCTCCAGCGCCTGCATGCGCTCGCGCACCACGCGACGCTGGGTATTAGGATCGTACGGGCGAATATTGTCATCGCCGATACTCTTATTCTTATCATCTTCCGCGCTTTCACTGTCGCCATTGAGAAGCGCGTCAATCTCAGCCTGTGAAAGAATGCTATCGCCCATTAACTCACCTCAATATGAAGGCGGTAAACAGTACATCGTTTACGACCTGCGGAGGTTGACCTTTAACCAGCGGCGGTGCCAGCGACTGCTTGATCTGTTCTACCAGTTCTTGCTTACCCTGTTCCGATGCCAGCTTCAATGAATCCTGGCGTGAGAGCAGCAGCAGCAACCGGCTACGAACCTCAGGCAGATAGTCGTTCATGCGAAGACGCGTTTCCTCATTCGGCAGACGCAGGGTAAAGCCTACGTACAGCACGCGATCGGGATCGTTATCCGCATTGACCAGGTTAACCGTAAATGTATCAAGAGCATAAAAGACCGGGGCGGCAGGCGGTTCCACTTTCGCGGCAGCCTGATGTCCGTCGGTTTTATTCATTGTTCGCCACACTACATAGCCTGCCACGCTGCAAGCGGCCAGCGTTACAACCAGTAACACCGGAATCAGGATGGAACGTTTGCGGCCTTTAGCTTTCGCGTTATCAGACATTTTGCAGATATACCCTGTGAATTATCTGGGGCAGGCCATAGTGGCTAGCCGGAAGTGATTATCGCGCGTCTCTCGCCGATCAATGGGGGGAAAAGACGCGCCTTTTGCTTTTACCTTTGGCGTTTGTCGCCGTCAGGCGAATGTATCTACTGCGCTACTGCCCGCCGCCCGCGCCTGTAATGCGGCGGGGACCGCCAGCGGCGTTACGTCATCTTCGCTACCTGATGCCAGCGGAAATGCGCCCTGAGGCTGGTCGCGACGCGGTTCCTGCTGGCTGCCGAAACTCTGGCTCTGCGGGAAAGCGTCGCTGCTGACATTGCTTTGCGTCAGGTTGATGCCGCTTTCTGCCAGCGCGGTGCGCAGATGAGGCAGGGCGGCTTCCAGCGCAGCGCGTACATGACTATGGTTTGACACCATACTCAACTGCGCCTGATCGTTATCCAGCTTCAGGCTGATCTGGATCGCACCCAAATCGTCCGGATGCAGACGCAGCTCGGCGTTCTGTTGCCCGTTGCGACTGAACATCAGCACCTGCTGGCTTACCGCCTGTTGCCACTCCGGACTGCCCAGCTGCGCATTAATCTGCGAGGTTACCGGCGTCATGGCCGTTGCCGAAGCAGCAGGGGCGGCGGTTGCGGCGGTTGCGCTATTCATTGCTGCTGACAGCGCGCTTAGCGTATGCGTCGGCAGATTTTCTTTATTCTCTGTGCCTTCATTCTGACGCGTTTCATTCATCAGATTCTGGAAGCTGGAAAGCGGAGATTCCTCCTCGCTACCGGCAGCGGTCGTCGCAGCAGCAGCCAACGACATACCGCTGCTCAGGCTGGTTTTCTCCGCATCAGCATCCGTGGTAACAGGCTGTTGCGCGAGCAGCGCCGCTTTCAGGTTGCCGCTTTGGCTATTGAGTGCGCCGAGGCCACTACCTTCCAGTTTCACGTCATTACTTTTTGCGGCCTGCTGTACCAGCGGCGTTTGCGGCAGCATGGCAAACAGCGCCTGTAAAGATTGCTGATCGGCAGCGCTTAAACTGTCTCGTTTCAGCTCCTCTTTATCATCGGCGAGTTTAAGGTTCTCTTTAGCCTTTTCCGGCGTCAGCAGCGCATCAATTGCTTCAGGATTTTGCACTGCAGCCAGCAGTTGGCTCAGTTCGCTTACCGGTTTTTTTTCTGCCAGCGCTTTTTGCGCATCAGCGGGCAGCGTGGCTTTTCCATCGCCCTGTTTCGCCAGCGTCAGCAGACGATTGCCGAGCAGCGTCAGGAACGCCTCCGACAGCTGGCCGGAGGCCGCGCCATCGCCGCTGACAAGGCCGGTGCCGTTGGTAAGGTCGACACCACTATCGGCGCTGACGGTATTCACTGATGTTGGCAACTTAATCATTAGCCTTCCTCAAAGATGCCCGTTGGGCATACTCATCCATCCGTTTCTGATCGAGACGGTTTTCCTGTAATAGTTCATTGGCCTGCGAACGAGCCTGAAGCGTTTCCCAGGCGTGCAGCCGCTGCTGTTTGTTGCGCCAGACGTCAAGCGCCTGCTCGACTTTCTGCGTACACTGTGTCAGTTGATGACGATGCTGTTCGATGGCTTTTTCCAGCGTCTGAATAAACTGGTGATAGTTAGTCCAGCGCGAACTGGCGATGCCGGTCGACATGTTGTTGTTCAGCTTATGACGATATTCATCCTGATAGTTGAGCAGCATATTCAGCTGCTCATCCGCCTGCTGTTGGGCGCGACGCATCGTGCCCAGCCGGATAGCCGCGTCTTCCACCTCTTTCTGCGCCAGGTCGCGCAGGGTTTCCATCGCACTGTTGGGTTTAGCCATCGTCAGGTGACCTCATTCCTCGCGCCGGACCGTGGCCCGACGACATCAACCAAAAATTGCCTGGAGATGCAGGCAGGCATCGTCATAGCGGCTCTGCTCGAAGATGCCCTGTTGCAAAAAGGATTCCAGCATTGGCCACAGTTTGATTGCCTTATCCAGCATCGGATCGCTCCCGGCTGCATAGGCACCGACGCTAATCAGATCGCGGTTGCGCTGATAGCTGGAGAGCAACTGTTTAAACTGGCGCACGCGCGCATAGTGCGCTTCATCGATCAGCGAGGTCATCGCACGACTGATTGAGGCTTCGATATCGATAGCCGGATAGTGGCCTGCCTCCGCCAGCCGCCGCGACAGCACCACGTGGCCGTCAAGAATGGCGCGCGCGGAGTCAGCGATCGGATCCTGCTGGTCATCGCCTTCGGTTAATACGGTATAGAAAGCAGTGATCGAACCGCCGCCGTCGATGCCGTTCCCGGCGCGTTCCACCAGCGCAGGCAGCTTGGCGAAAACCGAAGGCGGATAGCCTTTGGTCGCCGGCGGCTCGCCGATTGCCAGCGCAATTTCACGCTGCGCCATGGCATAGCGCGTTAATGAATCCATAATCAGCAACACGTGCTGACCGCGATCGCGGAAATCTTCAGCGATGCGCGTGGCATAAGCCGCGCCCTGCATACGCAGCAGCGGAGATACATCCGCCGGAGCGGCAATCACCACCGAGCGCGCACGCCCTTCGGTGCCAAGAATATTTTCAATAAAATCTTTAACTTCACGGCCACGCTCGCCAATCAGGCCGACCACAATCACATCGGCTTTGGTATAGCGCGCCATCATGCCGAGCAGCACCGATTTACCCACGCCGGAACCGGCAAACAGGCCCATACGCTGACCGCGGCCTACCGTCAGCAGCGCATTGATCGCGCGTACGCCGGTATCCAGCACGTCGGTAATCGGTGTGCGCTGCAGCGGGTTAAAAGGTGGGGTAATCAAGGGGGCGCGGTAGCCGGTTTCCGGCGCGGGCAAGCCGTCCAACGGACGACCGCTGCCGTCCAGCACGCGACCGAGCAGCTGAGGACCCAGCATTAGCTGTTTTCCGCTCTGCGCGTTATCACCGCTGACGCGGGCGAATACGCGCGCGCCGGGCAAAATGCCTTCCACTTCTTCCAGCGGCATCAAAAAGAGTTTCTGACCGTTGAAGCCAACCACTTCGCTCTCAACTTCAGAAACCTGTTTACCGTCATGGCGTTCAATAACGCAGGTCGCCCCCAGCGGCAACTGCAGGCCAGTCGCCTCCAGTACCAGACCGGTGGCGCGCGTCAGGCGACCATAGCGGCGTACCTCAGGCACTTCTGCCATGCGTTTTTCAAACGCATCCAGTGAACCCAGCCAGCGTGAAAGACGAGTCGTCATTACAGCTCTCCTGGTGCCGCCAGGCGACACAGTTCATGCCAGCGTGTCGCCACGCTGGCGTCCAGATCGCCATCTTCCGCGCTCAGTTTGCAGCCGCCCGGATGCAGCGAGCTGTCAGCCAACAGACGCCAGCCATGCAGATCGAGCGTTGGGCCAAGCGTTTGTTCCACGCGCTGCAGATCGTCAGGATGAACTCGCAGCTGCGGCTTGCCGCTGAACATGGGTTCCTGCTGGATCATCTGCTGAATCTGACGCAGCAGGGCAGAGCCGTCGACCGCCGTGGCCTGGCCGATAACCTGCCGCGCCGCTTCCAGCGCCAGCTGCAGCAGACGTGAGGCGATGACGCTGTCCAGCGCTTCCAGCGTATGCTGAAATTCGGTTACCAGCTGCTGCATGCGCGCCTGAACCGGCGCCTGCTGCTGCTGAGCTTCCGCCAGCCCCTGCTGAAAACCGGCATCAAAACCCGCCTGCCTGCCTTCATTAAAGCCTTTCTGCTGGCCTTCGGCATAGCCTTGCGCATGGGCGTCAAGGCGTGCCTGGGTCTGCATCTGCTCCAGCTGCGACTGCGGCGAAAAGTCTTCGCTTTCTTCGCTGGTGTCGAAGGCGAAATCGGGCTCGGCCTGCGGCTCAGCGTCGGGCTGATCAAAGCGCGTTAGATCGTCAGGCTGCCAGCGCTGCCACGGACGGGAAGAAAAGGCATCAGACATAGGTTTCCTCGCCGCCGCCAATTACCATTTCGCCGCTTTCCGCCAGACGACGCACGATAAGCAGGATCGCTTTCTGTTCGTTTTCTACCATCGACATACGTACCGGGCCACGGTTGGCGAGGTCGTCGCGCAGAATATCGGCAGCACGCTGCGACATATTCTTGAGGAACTTCTCGCGCAGCGGCTGATCGGCGCCCTTCAGTGCAACCAGCAGCGATTCGGATTCCACTTCCTGCAGCAGGCGCTGGATGCTGCGGTCGTCCACATCCACCAGGTTTTCGAACAGGAACATTTCGTCGACAATTTTCTGCGCCAGTTCGCCATCGAACTCGCGTACCGCTTCCATAACAGCTTCTTCCTGCTGCGTTTTCATCAGGTTGATGATTTCCGCTGCGGTTCTTACGCCGCCCATCTTCGCACGCTTGAGGTTTTGACCATCCAGCAGCGAGTTGAGCACTTCGGTCAGCTCCGCCAGCGCCGCTGGCTGCACGCCGCCGAAGGTGGCGATACGCAGCATCACGTCGTGACGCAGACGATCGTCGAACTGAGCCAGGATATCCGCCGCCTGTGAACGCTTGAGATGGACCAGGATGGTGGCGATGATCTGCGGGTGTTCGTCGCGGATCAAATCGGCAGCCGCCTGCGGCTCCATAAAGTTGAGCGTTTCCATACCGGTGGTGGTTTCGCGCGTTTCCAGAATATCTTCCAGCAGCGTCGAAGCACGCTCTTCGCCCAGCGCTTTGATCAGAACCGAACGCAGATATTCGTTGGAGTTCAGGCTCAGCGCCGCGAACTGCTCGGCATCCGTCTCGAACTCACGTAGCACTTCGGCCAGCTGCTGGTGAGAAACCTGATTCATATTGGCCATGGCTGCGCTAAGGTGCTGCACTTCCCGCGTGCTGAGATGCTTGAACACCTCAGCGGCACGGTCTTCACCGATCGTCATCAGCAGGACGGCGCTTTTTTCAGTACCGGTCAGACTCATAGTTCGTTACTCATCCATTGGCGGATCACCAGCGCCACAACGCGTGGATCGTTTTCAGACATATCGCGGATGCGCTGGCTCATGACTTCGGCGCTGACGCGATGTTTAGATTTACGTTCCTGCTCCTGATCGTCTGTGCTGAGCGAAACAGAGAAGGCTTCTTGTTCCTTACGTTGCTGCTCCAGCGCTGCCGCTTGTTCAGCCGCCTGTTTGGTCAGTTCCTGCTTACGCAGCAGGTGCGGACGAATCAGTTTGCGGTAGAGGATGAAGGCAACCAGAGCGACCAGTAACCAGCGTCCCGCGTTCATCATCTGTTCGAAGAAGGACTGCTGCTGCCAGAACGGAAGTTCGCTGACGGTATCCTCAGTCTGGGTAAACTGTGAGTTGACCACGTTGATGCTGTCGCCACGATCGCTGGAGAAGCCCATTGCTTCGCGCGTGAGATCTTCAATCTGTTTTAGCTGCTTCTCGTTCAGCGCTACCGCCTTGCCTTTATCATCGGCACGGTAGTTCACTACTACAGCAACCGACAGGCGTTTCACGCCGCCCACATTCATCTTGGTATGACGAATGGTGCGATCCAGCTCATAGTTGGTGGTTTCATCGTGATGCGTATTAGACGGCACCGGACGCGCAGCGGTGGTGGTTGTGTTAGCCGCAGCCGGATTCGCCGCATTAGCATCTGCTTTTGGCGTTTCGATCGGCGCGCTGTTCGCAGGCGCAGGCTGATTAGACAGCGCACCCGGTACGCCGCCAGGATACTGGCCGCCAATCTGCTCATTGCTACTGCTCTGACGTGAGCGAACAGCGGCATTCACCGGATCGGTATTTGGTTTGTATTGCTCTTCTGTTTGTTCACGCGTATCGAAATCGATTTGGGCGGTGACCTGTGCGTGCACATTGCCGCTGCCGACGATCGGCGCAAGGATCGCTTCAATGCGCTGCTGATAACGGCTTTCTACTTCGGTTGCATATTTCAGCTGGGCATCGTTCAGGTCACGTCCGGCCGCGTCGGAACGCGTCAGCAGGCGACCACTTTGATCGACAACCGTGACGTTGCCTGGCGGGAGACCGGCTACGCTGCTGGAAACCATATGAACGATAGCGTTGATTTGACCTTCATCCATCGCACGACCCGGCTGCAGGTTCAGCGTGACGGAGGCGGAAGGGGATTTCTGTTCGCGAACGAACAGCGTTGGTTTCGGCATCGCCAGGTGTACACGGGCGCGTTTTACCGGACCGAGTGATTCGATGGTGCGTGACAGCTCACCTTCCAGCGCACGCTGGTAGTTCACCTGCTCGCTGAACTGGCTGATACCGAACTTCTCTTTATCCAGCAGTTCAAAGCCCACGGCGCCGCCTTTTGGCAGCCCCTGCTGAGCAAGACGCAGGCGCAGCTCATGTACCTTTTCTGCCGGCACCATTAAGGCGCCGCCTTTATCTTCAAAGCGGTAAGGGATATTCATCTGAGTCAGCTGCGTCACGATTGCGCCGCCATCCTCATTTGAAAGGTTATTATAAAGGACGCTATAAGCCGGTGCTTTTGCCCACAGTACCATCGCAACAATGATGGCAGTAGCGGCGGCGGCTGCGATTATCAGCGGGATCCGCGGATTGGCGCGCAGGCGGGCAACAAGGTCATTTAAGCCTTTCTTATTTGTTGTTTCCTGAGTTGCGGTTGCATTCATGACCATTTCCTGCCTGACAGTTGACCGGACTGTGTGTTAAGTGGTGACAAAACTGACTCCCTGATACGGCTTAGAAAAGTTCCACTTCAATGGATGCCATTATTTTCCTATTCGCAAATTTCGATGGGTCAAAAAGCCATGTTTTTTGCTGTCATTTACACCCTTTGTCCTATTGACTTTGTGTTAAGTTTATTTGCACAAACTAAACGAACCGCCAATAACAACGAGGGTTAACATGGCAATCCAGGGGATAGAAAGCGTGATTCAGCAGCTGCAGCTTGGTTCGCTGCAGGCCAGTAACAGAAACACTGACAGCGTGGCGCAGGCTGATTTTTCTGCGCAGATGAAAGCGGCGCTGGACAAGATCAGCGAAACGCAAAACCACGCGCGTGCGCAGGCACAGGACTTTACGATGGGTAAACCGGGTATCGCGCTGAACGACGTAATGATCGATCTGCAGAAATCATCGGTTTCCATGCAGATGGGCATTCAGGTGCGTAATAAGCTGGTATCAGCTTATCAGGAAATCATGAATATGCAGGTGTAGTGGGGTAACTTACTGAAATATATTAAATACCTTGGCTTGCTGTTCTCCTGTAGGGCATATGTAGGACAAATTCATTCAGCTTTGAGTTCAGAAGACTAACTTGCTCGTTGTTATTCTCCGGCATCCACGCCCCGTATACCTGGTAAACCATTTGGGAATTCGCATGCCCCATTTGGTTTGCCACAAAGTTTGGGTTGGCTCCGGCAGACAATGACCAGCATGCATAGGTGTGACGAGACTGATATGCCTTCCGGTGCCTCACCCCGGCACGTCTGAGCGCTGATTTCCATGTCTGCCCTAAAGAGGCCACCGCGTAATAGTTCCCGGCCAGACTGTTTATTGCGTAGATGCCTGGATTAAAGACAAAGGTGCATTGCTCCTGCTCCTTTTTCTGGAACTCACGCATGTGAACTTCGATATCGATGGGTTTGTTCATGCGGGTCAGTTCCATCTGGTCTTTAAGGACTTCTATCGCACTATCGATAAGACAAACGATGCGGTTGGTACTGGTTCTGGTTTTCGGTGGAGTAAACCGGCCTTCATTGGTCAGGTTGCGGCACACCTTCAGATAACCGGCCTTCAAATCGATATCTTCCCATGCGAGTGCGCATAATTCGCCATGACGCAATCCGGTTAATACCGCCAGGCTCCATAAATTGGCAACCTGACGGTTTGCGCATTTCTCAATGACTCGGGCGAACTCATCGCGGGTAAGTGGATCTGGTTTCTTATGGTCCTTCTTAAGTGGTGCGATACTTGCCATAGGATTGCGGGGTATGTAGCCATTATCAAAGGCAAACTTAAACAGTGCAGACAGGTCTGGCATGCATCCGTTTACGGTGGCAACCGATCGCCCCTGTTTCTCTACTGAATGCATTCTGCCCGGAAGTTGTGGCCCGGTTAGAAGCTCTCTCCTGAGATTAAGTAAATCCTCGCTTTTTACTGAGCCTACCGCCCGGTCAGACCCAAGCATCTCAATCGTCTTTCTTACCCGGCGTTCATACGTACAGTATGTGCTGTGTGCAATTTCTGGTTCCTTTAACTTTAACCAGCGGGCTGCCAGCTGACCCATGGTTATTTCGCTTTCCTGTGTGTGCGAATGTCTGAAGAGTGGAGAATCGGGAAAGCTTTCCTGATAGTTAAACGTCCCTGAATCCAGGGGTAGCTATTTGAGCCTGTAAAGCAATGGTGGATGCATTTCAGCCCCTTAATTTAACGTCATGAAAGCTAATAGCTCCGGCACTGAGTTTGATTGCCAAATGTGTAGCAATTCGTTGTGACATTGTTGTTATGGAGTGGAGCTGGCGGTACGTAAGTGGGCTGTCTGTTTTTTTGTTCAATGGATTGCAATGTATTGACGGCCTGAGCATTAAGAAGAGCCTGCTGTATTGCCTGGCTCTGAGCCATTTGGTTAGCTTGCTCCTGCTTCTGCAAGGAGATATAGAAATTTTGCAGCTCAATCCTTGCCTGTATGTCGCTTATTTCTCCGTTATCAACCTTTTGTCCGAGCATCCTTGCAGCCAGTACGTAAAGCTTTGGTTCAGCAGCGCTCGACATTCTTGAGTCATTTTTTACGCTGGAGTCCAGACAAGTAGCCACGTCAGAAAGTCGCGAGAACCGTTGCTCACAACTTGTCTGATAGTCGCTAATTTTTGCGCATCCAGTCAGTGAAATTGCAGCCAAAAAAAACACTTTTTTCATCTTAAAACCCCCTATTAATTTAACGCCAGACGCTTTACCGCGAGGCATGACTACGCCCGGAGCAAAACCAAATGCAAGACATCACAGCGAATGTAGTCGTTTCGATGCCGTCTCAACTCTTTACGGCCGCCCGTTCTTTTAAAGCGCTCGCTAACGGGCGTATTTATATCGGCAAAATTGATACAGATCCAACCATCCCATCAAATCAGATACAGGTTTATGTAGAAAACGAAGACGGCTCAACCGTTCCAATTTCACAACCTATAGTTATCAATTCGGCAAGGTTCCCAGTATACAACGGTCAGATTGTTAAGTTTGTGACCATAGAAGGGCACTCGATGGCCGTCTACGACGCGTACCGCGTCCAGCAGTTCTATTTCCCTAATGTACTGAAATATGATCCGGATCGCCTGCGTCAAGACCTTGAAATCAACGGCGTAGACATCATTCCGCATGCGGTAAAGAGCGTTCCTTATTTTTCTGATCTTAAAAGTGGAAAGCATGGCATCGTTGAAATCGTTATGACTATTGAGCACCATGCGGGAGGACTTGGTGGGGCGAGTTATCGGCGATCAGGTACTACAGGTACTCCATCATCAGGAGATGAAGCTCTTGTATATGATGCTGATGGGATTGGCTGGAAGATGGTTAAACAGCCTGTGCAAAGCGCTCGTGCTTTCGGGGTTTTGGGTAATGGCGTCGATGACCGGGCGGCTATTCAACTTGGGGCAGATTTTGTTGGGCAAAATGGTGGGGGGGTCTTGTGTGTTGAGTCGCTTAATGGATTCAATGATGTAGAGCTAAGTGATTCTTTAACAATAACATTCTCTGGAGTAGAAATTAAGCTTGGTGATGGAGTGCATGTACACACAGAAACGGCTACTCCAAATAAAGGATACTGTATTGGTTTTAGTGGTTCACTAACTTCAGAGAGTGGCAGGATAAAGGGAGTTGGAATTAGAGGTGGTTCCGTTTCCGCTAATGGCTCTGGCAATCTTGACAATGCCATTGGATTTGCAGGTTGTGAGGATTTCTACGCTGAGGATTTATATATCCCTAATGCTGATAGAAAAGCAGTTACGGCACAAGTTAACGTAGTGAATGGCAGGTTTAAAAACATAAGGATTGGTACTACCAGCTATGACGCAGTGTCCATAGAGGGTGACACTGTTAACCATGCGATCAAATCCAGAAACTTTGTCATTGAAGATATTACCATAGAGTCAGCAGGAAGGGATGGTGTGAATTGTTCAGGTGATTCTGACACTGAACATACAGACCAAGTTATATTAAAAAATATCAGGGTGAACAGTGCAGTCAGGAATGGTATGACGTTTCCTCAATGTGATAATGTTTATATAGATCACGATACGAGAGTAAACAACTGTGGTGGTTATGGTATTTCTTTTGTCTCATGTCTTGAGGTGTCTGGTGGCGCTCAAATACTCAATACCCAGTCCGCTGCGCTTGTTCCGGTTAGCTGCAATAGATTCGCATTTGATGCCCGTATTACAAATGCCGGGCTTTCCGGTGAAGGCATTCACGATGCTATCTATATTAATGCTCCATTATCACCGCATTTTATAAAAGCAATAGTATACGGCACATCGCATCGTTATCTTTTCAATAACGCAAGTTCACTAAATGGGCATGTGATTACTTTCCCTTCACACGATTACATGCCGCCAGGGACGGCTGGGTTGTTTGCAGGTACAGTTGCAACGGTTAAAGTCGATGCGCCAAGCATACCAACATTTACAGCAGCGGCTAACCCTAACGTAATAAGCTATGATAGTTTCATGCTCTCTCCTGCCTCTGCCTTTACAATGACGACAATGAACGGGGCGTTACCAGGAAAGGTTGTTACTGTGCAGTTTAATGGGAGTGTTACCGTCGCGCATGGGGCGGTGCCAGGAACAATACGTTTGAAAGGTTCAACCAACGTAACCCCAGCAGCTGGCAGCATGATGATTTTTTCTTATACATCAGAGGGCCTTTGGCGAGAAGTGTCTCGTAATTTCTAATTAAGAAAGCGCTCCATTGGGAGCGCCTATTAGAACATTCTTTTCACAAATGGAATTTTTGAACCGAAGTAAGAAAAGATGCAGGATGTGAAAAACACTATAAGTGTGGTTATAAGTATATAGGATTCCGTAGGGTTAACATCCCCACCTATATGGAATTCTTTCGCTAAAGGCCATATAAACAAGGTGTGTATGCAGTAAACCCCTAGTGCAAAAGAAGAAAACATATTGGCAATCTTAACTACAATAGTATTGTCGATTTTAATGGAGATAAAGAAATAAAATAATGCTATCGCACCTATAATTACAAAAGGTGATAGATAACTATAGAATGTTCCGTTAGGCCTGCCAGAGTTATAGCTAAATTGTTTTGTAAGATACATGGTAAGCAAACTTAATAGTATGTATAAAAACAGTGAGGCAACTGCTGCGAAACTATCTCTTTCCGATTGATTGTCTTTTATCCACGCCCCAATAAAAAAGAAGCCTATATATCCATATATAGTGGTTAGCTGAAATAATCCTGTGCTAATAGTCATTCCAAATGTTGAGTTCGCCACAGGAATTATTGATGATGTTACAAACCAAATGCCAATAAAAATCAATCTCTCTTTCGCGCTACTGTTGTTGTATATTTTTGAAATGAAAGGGGTGAATAAATAAAGCCCGAACATGGCATATAGAAACCAAAGATGTGCAGACGCTGGGCGACTGAATAGCTCAGTTGCGTTGTAAAGCGGAACCCCTACATACATATAATTATATAAATAAAAAATACCACTCCAGAAAACAAGAGGAGGGATTATTTTTGTAAATCTCTTCTTGTAGAATGTTGTAGCAGATTCGTTTCTTGTGATAAGGAAGTAACCAGATATCATAAAGAAAATAGGGACGCAAACACGGGAAAATGAATTGTAAAAATTAGATACATCCCATTCATGTTTCCCAAGCTTCGGAAAGTTTACCGCTGACACATGGATAAACATCACCATGAGGCTGGCAACTATCTTAAGTAGATTTATGTTCGTACTGTTTTTATCTGTACTCATAGTTTCTTTACTCTATTTTATTGCTTTTGTTTAAAATTACAGTGTATGCAGTTTAGCATTTATGTGGAGAGTAAACACTAGATAAGCAATCACTTTTTACGTGGCAAATAATTTAGCCAGATTATCTTAAATAATAAATATTCAGTTCGGCCACGTCTTCTATGGCGGCATCATTACATTTGAGGGTGAGGCCATCGAGGGCGATGCGCTGAGAGAAATGCAGATCATTGGCGTTGTCACGTTTGAGAACGTACAGGTATATATAAAGGAAAGGTAGTCAAGGGCAAGGGATTCAGTGTGGATAGTGTTCTCGATTGGTTTCGTGGTCTACGAAAGCCGCAAGGGGAAGTGAGAAAAATTTGGGACATGCAGGGCTTTGTGACCTTTGCCAAAGCTTTTTTGCTCACAAAACGTGCATTGGATGGGTTAGGGCATATGTAGGGCAAAAAATTACCGCAAAGCAACTCAAAGCCACGGCAGGCAAGGAATCGGTTTGCGGTAATGCATTGCAAAAACACACATCACCCAGCATCAACACAGCATAGCGGCACTATGAGGTGGTTTCATGAATATGCAGGTGTAGTGGGCCAGGTTCAGGCCTGTTGGTTAAATCTCGCCTGGAAAAGATCTGCCTGATAATAAAAAACCCCGCAGGAGCGAGGCTTGTTGAGTTCAGTGGATTGTTACAGCAATGAGAAGTGCCATGAGCCAATGGCTTTTCGGGTCAGGATCATCACCTTTTCCTGCTCATCTATAACGACGTAGAACTGATCTTTAACTTTAAGGTTGCGTGGGAAGCCTTCATTACCGTCGTATCGTACGGTGATTTTGCCCCCAAAAACCTCAGCCTCCGCCTTTTTATCAAACTGGGGCAGGTAAATTGTTTTCTTCACTGTTTCTCCTCCTTCTGATTGCGCGTCGATGCTGTGTGGCGACGGCGCGGCGATCTGCCTGTAATGTTCGATACCGTCCTGAAGTATTCACTAAAATCTGCCGGCTGCGGCATATCGCATGTAAAAAAGAGGGAAGCGTGGAGCGGCCAGCGGGAATCGAACCCGCGTCATCAGCTTGGGAAGCTGAGGTAATGCCATTATACGATGGCCGCCTGGTGGGTCGTGCAGGGTTCGAACCTGCGACCAATTGATTAAGAGTCAACTGCTCTACCAGCTGAGCTAACGACCCAGGCGGGAAGTATCCTACCACAACATATGAGGTAAAAATTGCGTCATATCAAGGGAAGCTGTTACCTGTTACAACATGACAGCAGCAAAAGCGATCAATACATAGCCGGTAATTAAAAATGCGTTATGTTTTTGGCAGGCAGCGAGGGCACCCAACAAGAGCGGGCACATCATCAGGTTTCTACTAAGCTAAAGATATTCTTATCAGCTGTATCACCTTCATTATGGCAAGGGGGATGTGATGTCTGAAGATAGAGAAGTTAAAAACGTCGTGGCAAGCAAGATGCGCGATATGGATTTGGTTTATCTCACTAATATAGTAAATGCGGTCGGCGGATCTTTTGGGATAACCCTTTTCCTGAAAGGCACGGTGATCAGCGGCTTAATGATTTCTGGTAAAGAGTACTACTCAACGCTGGCTGAAAACTTAGCACAGGTGGGAGATATCGGTGAAAACCTGGCGGAACATTTTGCGCGGGTCGCGGATGATGTATACACCCCCGTTTCTGAAAGCGAATCTATCCCGGCAAACTTTATCCATATGAAAGATCTGAGAATTAAATCAGGTAACGGCGAGTTTGATGAAATGCACAATGCCCTGCTACGGCTAAAAATCGAAGAGATAGATGGCCACATTGTGGGTAACGTCTCTTAGCATGCTGTTATGTTTATCAGGCCGCCTGCGGGCGGTTTTTTGTTGCCGCAAGCCACGGGGGGGCGCGTTTTGGACATGGGATAAACAATCAAAAGCTTTTATAATTGATAGCAATAATTAAATGAAATAAGTAAGAATAATTAGCAATCTTTTATCGTGAGCGCTATTTTTTATTACATTAATAAGAAAATTACGAACGCTGAATAATAATTGGGTGGAGGTTTTTAGCCATCGTCAATTCTCAGGGGGGGTTTTTATAAGGTAATCTACTTGATGAAAATAATAAGTTGTCTGAAATTTCATCATTTCCCGCTATCTGTGATGCCAGGGGAAATCTGATTTTAAGCACTATTATATTGAATAAGTGAATTAGGGATAAAACTGCGTTTTTATTCTTGATTTCGATCATTTTATCAACATCAGGCAATGGCTAATAATAGCGCTCTTTAATAAGCATGACAGTTTGTTCTTATTGTTGATTTTTATTTGCACAGCAAAATACCAGAGTTATTTATGAGTAGAATGATTTCAGATTGGTCGCCAGAGCGTATCAGGTCATTACTTAGCTGGATTGAAAAAAGAACGCCTGAAACGGTAACGCTTAATGCTAATGATTTTTCCTCTTTAATGCTTTATTGCGAACAGCTGCACAGTCATGATAGCAGCACGCTGCTGCTGGAGAATGAAAAGCTCAAGAAAACCATTGCCGCACAGGCGCGAAAAATAGAACAGATTAGCCAGTCGCCAGCGAAGGCGAAACGCCTGGCTGTTGCTATCGCAACGATACACAGCTATGCGGATCAAGCGTTAAAATCTGGACGGGTGAAGATGTAGCCTTAATAACGTACAGGGCTTAAAATCCACTCTTGAGTCATTCCCGTTATGCATTCGCTCGCAGAGCCAGGCGGTATCAGCTCTGCGATGCCCCAATTTTGTGTCACTATTATTTGCTGAATGGCGGAATAATTAACGCTAATAATGGGTGTTAATCACGATGGCGGGATAAATTCGGGGCTTTCAGAAAGTACCAAATCCGCCTCCATATGCGCTTATTTTAAGGAGGAGTTATGCATAAAAATCAAGCAGGTCTGGCCGTTATCGCTATGTTGCTCTGCGGATGCAGCACACCCTATTCACTGCCGGGAAAGGGCGTTACCGACACCACTCAGGCGGTTTACCGGTGTGATGATGGGCAACGGCTTGAGGTCACCTATTATAATAACCAGCCCAACGCACTTGCAGTAATAAAGAAGGGCGATGGTCCTGAAATAGTGATGGCTAATGTAATATCAGGCAGTGGGGCGAAATATAACGGTAATACCTGGCAGTGGTGGAGCAAAGGCCGAAGCGGTATTTTTAGCGACCTGATGAAGGATACCACTACGGAATGTCAGGCAATTGCTGAATAGTGATCGTTACTGTTTTCAGCAGGTTTTCGCGTAGTTTTTATCTTGGGCCGCCGGGGCTCTGCTAATCTTTAAGGGAAAGAGATGAGGGGAGCAAATACATGAACAAACGTATACTTTTTGCCATTTTAGCGGTTGCGTTTTTAGCTGGTGCTATTCTTCGTTTTATGGCCGGCGGCATGGCTTTTGGAGTCATGTTTTTAATCCTTGCGGCAGCTTCCGCCTGGTTTAGTATTAAAGCGAAGCGGGAATAGAACGCCTCTGCCATTCAGGTTGCTTTTTGTACGACGTAGCAGAGAATATTAATAAAACAAAGCGCGGCAGCATTATTTTTTTCTATACGTTTCTTTACATATCGCTGCGCTTAGCACCCACAAGCGCTGCGCTTATTATTTCATACCGCACAGTAAAACAATTCAAAATAACGCTTGCGCTCAATTAGGTTCCATGAGTAAATGACGCATCGGTTTGGAAGTCAGACCTTATGAAAGCAGTTTTAGTAAAGCAGTCCTCATTTAAAGCGTTATCTTAGATACCCTTCTTCTTGAGCCTCTTCTAAGTGCCCAGTAAGTATTCTCTGCAATACAGACCTTGTATGCCACGCTAGCTGGCTCACCAATTAAGAAGGAAGTTACTATGTCTAACAAAATGACTGGTTTAGTAAAATGGTTTAACGCTGAGAAAGGTTTCGGCTTCATTTCTCCGGAAGATGGCAGCAAAGATGTATTCGTACACTTCTCTGCAATCCAGAGCAACGATTTCAAAACCCTTGATGAAGGCCAGAAAGTAGAGTTCTCTATCGAGAACGGTGCTAAAGGTCCGTCAGCAACTAACGTTGTTGCGCTGTAAGGCGTTTTAGCCTGTATCAAGCCTTGCGATAGCGATGAGGGTTTTAACCTGAGCAGCAAAGGGCATGATAAAGGCAAAAGCTTCGGTCTGCTGACCGGGGCAATCTTTCAAAAGCGGCTGATTTATCAGTACGTACTTTGAATAAAAGGCTCACTTCGGTGGGCTTTTTTTATGCCTGAAAATCAGATGTGCACGCAAAGTGTTATCAACCGGGCCACGTTAAAGCACATAAAAGGCGGTCAGCAAAAGCCCGGTTTAAAGGCAGTTCGGGACAAACGACAGGCCAGACGCATTAACTGTGACCGCATCGACAAGAGATAAATTTCTTGCCCGATTAGCTACGGCCACCGCCTACACTTATTAAGCCCCTGTCGGGTTACTGGAGGTTAAAATGTCAGAGCGTCCTGATGTAAATGATCCGTTAGAAGATGATGAGCCCGTACCGCAAACGCCGGACGAAATCGCTGACGACGATGACGATGCCGATCCGCTGGAAGATGATGACGATGAAGGCCAGGATCCCAGTACGGTAATCTAGCCAAAAAAAACCGCCCCAAAGGGCGGTTTCTTTATCTGACAGACAGGTTATTCCGCTACCAGCCACATATCCGCTTCATCAAACATTTCTTCAACAATGCGGATAATAATCGATTTATCGCTTTTGCTGGCGTCGCTTTCAATGGCGTTACGCTGCATAGCCTTAGCTTTTACCTCTGCATCCGGGAAAGTGCGATGAATTCTTTTTTGCAGCTCTTCCAGAATAAGTTCATGCGCGCCAGGCAGCCCGGCAACGTTGCGCTTGTCATAAATCAGTTCAACAAACATGGGTAGCAATCCTCTTGATTCGGCACCGCTCGAAGCATCCGTTATCATACTGGATATGCAAACAGTATCAAATGCATTTTTTAACGCGCACATCAGAAATCATTATTCTGGTTGCTTTACGTATTGTCTTATACAACTTGCACCATTTGCGTGGTAGTTTCGTTCGCAAAACTAAAAGGGGATCACCATGAAACACCTTGTCATCGATATTTTGATGAAACTGGCAAAAATGGATGTGGAAGCCAAAGAACTTACAGCGCAGGTGGAGGCACAATCACTGCTGGTTGCCGCGCTGTTGTTAACTGCCGGGAAAGAAGGATCTGACAGCATCGAAAAGAACATTAGCAACGCCATACTGGCTGCTTCGCGGGCATCGCCCGATGTGATCCAGTCTGATATCGATTTGCTTTTAACGCACATTAACCGTTTGCTGGCGGTAACGCGCTATATTGATGAAGACGTGGTAGAGCGAAGTTAAAACAACCTCTGAAGGTGTTGAAGCAGCGACATCTTCAGAGGCAGTACGATGCACGCTTGCAAAATTTGGCGTGATTCTGTTACCGGAAAGGTCAGATAAAAATCCTTCTCTACAATCTTATCTGCTGCTAATCCGACGGTGCGGCATCGTTATTGACGCATTTTACGATAAATTATTTAGCCCTTATAAATCATTTTTCTGGCAAAACTCTTCCCACGTCATCCCCAGTGCTGCCGCGTGCTCTTGCAGATAGGCTTCGATTGCCTGAATCGCTACTTCTTTATCAGGTTCCGCCAGCTGAATAGAAAACAGAATGGCATCCTGATTTTTAGCCCGCAGAAACGCGGCATAAAACCGATCCGCCTGCATACTGCGATACTGTGCCAGCGACATATTAAACCCGTCTGCTTCTTCCTGCGTCAGGCCATCAAGGGCAGCCTGAAAGTCAGGATGGGCTGACAAAAACATTGAACGGGCGATAGCATAATACTCTTGAGGCGTTTTCATGGGCGTAACCTGTAAATAAAGATGGTGTTAAGTGTAACCTGAGGCGACGCAGCTGTCAGGCGATCGCCATTTAACCGCCGCAAAGTTACTCACTGCCCGGGCGGGGTGGGGAAAAATGTCCTTAATCACCTGCATTAACCTGACTGATGCGCAAGTTTCTTGCGCTGGCAGGGGGAAAAATTATAACGTAGCCGCCATCAAATGAAGGTTAGGGAGCCAGAATGAAAAAGTGGATGCTGTTGGGCGCGCTGGCGCTGACGGGCTGTGCACAGATCAATCAATACCAGCAGGCGGTAAAAACACCTGCTCCGGCCAATCTGCAAGGTTACTGGCAAACTATCGGGCCGCAGAGCGGGTTGATTAGCGATCGCGCTATGGGAAGCCTGATTATTACTGCCGAGGGAGATACGCTGGATTGTCGTCAGTGGCAGCGGGTCATCGCAAAACCAGGCAAGCTAACGCTGCTGAATGGAAAATACGTAAACGTTAACAGGCAGCTGCGCGTTATGCCGCTGGAGCTTGAGGGCAGTGAGTTACATTACGACAAACTGACGCTGAAGAAAGTCCAGCAGCCCACGATTGAATGCCAACAGGCGCTGGAGCAGGTTGCGCTTCAGCCAAATGCGGCGGTTATCCAGAACATTGAGCCGCAGAATATGCGTGCTGTTTTTGCCACGCAGCCCGCTAAACGGCAGCCGTAAAAAAGGCGATGACACGCAAGCGCGTGTCATCTGTTAACTTTTTTCGCCCAGGCTTCGATCCGTCACCCTCATTTACAGGTCGGAAGGGTGCAGGACATTACCGGAAAAACGGCTATAGGCGGAGGTGACGTTTTTCTGCTGATTACCCTGATTAACCAGTGAGCGTAGCTCATCCATCCGATTAATCAGCAAATCTTTAATCAGCTTTTCATTATCCAGCAGCTGTTTCAGCAATGGACGAATTTGCGTCTGCATCGCAGCGGGCAGGGGAGTACCTGCTGCTGCCTGCGTCACGCTTTCCACCGCCTGGATATAACCTACTTCATGACCGATCAGCTCATCCCATTGACTCTGCTTCGCCAGCGTCAACATGGTATTACTGAGCATCAGCAACTGCTGATAACGACGAAGCAAATCAACATTAGCTGACATCATCAGGCTTCCTGGGTAGCTTGCGCATTCGGACCGATCTCTTTCCAGGCATCGGCAATATTGGTTAGTAGCCTTTCCACTTCGCTAATAGCCTCCGGATCATTATGCAGGTTGGCGTGCAGCAAACGGCGGGTCATATAGTCATACAAACCGTCGAGATTCGCTGCAATTTCGCCACCAGCCTCATGATTCAGGCCGGCACGCAAACCATTGGTGATAATGTTGATGGCTTTAGAGAGCGCCTGACCTTTACCGGGAATGTCGCCCTGATCCATCAAAATGGCCGCTTTTTTCATGGCGCTTAACGCGCCATCAAATAGCAATACCACCAGCTGATGCGGAGTGGCGCTCATCACGGCACTTTCAACGCCAACCTGGGCGTAGGCCTGGATTCCCGATTTTGCGTACATTTTAATCCTCTGGTTATTTATTCATCGCACTGAACTGTTGGGTCAGATAGTTCCCGGTCTGCGTCATCGATGAGACTAAGGTGCTTAAACTGGTAAATTGTGTTTTATAGCGTGCCATCGTCGCCTCAATCTGCTTGGTGACGCGATCATACTGTTCGGACAGGCGTTTCAGCGTAGTATTAATGCCGTCTTCCGCACGCTGGATTGAGCCGTCAGACGCCAGGATAGACTTTAACTGGGCGCTAACTTGTGTTGCGAAACCGGTAGTGCTGCCGTCGCCTGACAGGAACGTCGCTACGCTGGTCGCTTTTTCATCCAGCGCCTTGTTCAGCTTATCGCTATCTACCGTCAGTTTGCCGTTAATATCCTGCGTCACGCCAATTTGCGACAGCAGCGTAAAATCGCCGCCGGCCTGCGAGGTGGAGAGCGTTGAACGCAGGCGCGTCTGGATATTACGCAGCGTGCCGTCGCCCAACAGATCGCCATTGCTGGTATTTTGAGCGCCGTTGCCCTGATCAACCGCAGTATATTTAGTCTGGTTAGAGATGGTGGTTTGCAGTGAGTTGTAGGCATCAACGTAAGCCTGCACCGCATCAACCATCGGCTGGTTATCTTTTTCCACCGTCAGCGTTTCCGGGCTACCGGCGTTGGTTTTCGTCAGCGTCAGGGTGACCCCTTCTGGCGCATCGGTAATAGTATTGCTGCTGCGCGTGATCGCCACGCCGTTGATCGTCAGCTGAGCGTCGGCGGCAGCGACCTGTTGAGTCATCCCATTGGTCGTCGCAGCTTTGTCATAGCCAATGTACTGTGCCAGCGAGCTGTCGTCGGTGGTGATCGTCATCTCATTAGCGGTGCCGGTATCGCGTGAAGTCAGCGACAGATAATAGGTATTGTCGTCAGACTTGATAATGCTGGCGGTAACACTGCCCTGTTGCTGGTTAATTGCGTCGCGAATATCCGCCAGGCTGGTTTTATCCTGCGTCAGCGTCACGGTCATCGGCTTTTCCTGACCGCTTTGCGCAATAGTAATCGTGCGCGAAGCCATCGCGCTGTCACCGAGATCCGTATCTTTGCTGGTGGCAGATTTAGAGAGCAGCGACTGTGCTTTAGCCAACGCTGTGACTTCCACCGAATAGTTGCCTGCCGTCGCGCTGTTAGCCAGCGTTGCGCTAAAAGCGGTGTTAGTGCTGCTGACCTTGGTTGACGCGATGCTGGAGGTATCCTTCAGCTTATCAGCAGCGGTCTGCAATTTTGACAGCGATGTTTGCACGATGCCCCAGGCCGTCAGCTTCGCTTTATAGGAACTCTGCTGGGTGGTGATCGGGGTCAGGCGTGTTTTTTCTGATGTCTCCAGGCTGTCATACAATGATTGCAGATCGAGGCTGGTTCCCGCACCGAGAGAGCTAACACTTGCCATGTTGTAATCCTTCGTTGGTTGACTATCACTGGAGAGGGTATCGGCAGCGTCTGGTAAAAGCTTAGCCCTGGATAAAAAAATCAATGGGCAGATAAAAAGCCCTTCTTTATTGCACTTCCGGCTTTTACCCGTTTGCGAATTTTTTGAAAATTTTTCTAAAGGTTGTTTTAGCGCTGACGATAATGAGGTTGACGGTGATGAAGCCGTAGAACAGATGCCTGAATCTGAACCATTTTTTAAAGGAAAAACATCATGGCAGTAATTAACACTAACACCCTGTCGCTGATGACTCAGAACAACCTGAGCAAATCTCAGTCTTCTCTGGGCACCGCGATCGAGCGCCTGTCTTCTGGCCTGCGTATCAATAGCGCAAAAGATGACGCAGCAGGTCAGGCGATCGCTAACCGCTTCACCTCTAACATCAACGGTCTTGGCGTGGCAGCACGTAACGCTAACGACGGTATCTCTCTGGCGCAGACCGCTGAAGGCGCGCTGAGCGAAATCAACAACAACCTGCAGCGCGTACGTGACCTGACCGTTCAGGCGCAGAACAGCTCTAACTCTGCTTCTGACATCGACTCTATCCAGGCTGAAGTTAACCAGCGTATGGAAGAAATCGATCGCGTAACCAAGCAGACTGACTTTAACGGCATCAAAGTGCTGAACACCGGTTCTGGCTCAAGCAGCTACAGCTTCCAGGTAGGTTCTAAAGATGATGAAACTATCTCTATCAGCCTGAGCTCAAGCAACGACTACAACCTGTTCAACACCTCCAGCGCGACGGGTGATGTTTCTTCTCAGACCATCAACGGCAACGCACGTACCACCAATGCTGAAGGCTTTGACGTTCTGAGCGGCACCGTGACTTCTGGCGGCGGCACCGACGGTAACCCGCTGGCAGACATCGATAAGGCCATCAAAGCGGTTGACAACCAGCGCAGCCTGCTGGGTGCGTCTCAGAACCGTTTTGAGTCCACCATCACTAACCTGAACAACACGGTAAACAACCTGTCAGCAGCCCGCAGCCGTATTCAGGATTCTGACTACGCAACGGAAGTGTCTAACATGTCCCGCGCGCAGATCCTGCAGCAGGCTGGCAGTTCCGTACTGGCTCAGGCCAACCAGGTTCCGCAGACCATGCTGTCCCTGCTGCGTTAATTGTTATCAATTACGCATCCGACAACGCCCTCATTACGAGGGCGTTTTTTTTAGCGGTTGATTATCGTTTACCTGCATTAATTAATTTAGCGAAGTTGCAAAAAAAACCTAAAGTCCTGCTTAACGTTGTCGATAACATTTATGACGGTGATGAAGCCGCAGGCCAAATGCCGAACCCTAATTTAACTTAAAGGATACTTATCATGGCAGTTATTAATACTAACACTCTGTCGCTGATGACTCAGAACAACCTGAGCAAATCTCAGTCTTCTCTGGGCACCGCGATCGAGCGCCTGTCTTCTGGCCTGCGTATCAACAGTGCAAAAGATGACGCTGCTGGTCAGGCGATCGCTAACCGCTTCACCTCCAACATCAACGGTCTTGGCGTGGCAGCACGTAACGCTAACGACGGTATCTCTCTGGCGCAGACCGCTGAAGGCGCGCTGAGCGAAATCAACAACAACCTGCAGCGCGTACGTGACCTGACCGTTCAGGCGCAGAACAGCTCCAACTCTGCTTCTGACATCGACTCCATCCAGGCTGAAGTTAACCAGCGTATGGAAGAGATCAACCGCGTAACCGAGCAGACTGACTTTAACGGCATCAAAGTACTGAACACCGGTTCTGGTTCAAGCAGCTACAGCTTCCAGGTTGGCGCTAAAGATGGCGAAACCATCGCTATCAGCCTGAGCTCAAGCAACGACTACAACCTGAACAACGCTTCTGGTACAACGTCTCAGACTTCTGGCCAGACCATCAACGGTAACGCTCGTGTTACTGAAGCGAAAGGCTTTGACGTTCTGAGCGGTACTGTGACTTCTGGCGGCACCACCGACGGCGCTCCGCTGGCAGACATCGATAAGGCCATCAAAGCGGTTGACAACCAGCGCAGCCTGCTGGGTGCGTCTCAGAACCGTTTTGAGTCCACCATCACTAACCTGAACAACACGGTAAACAACCTGTCAGCAGCCCGCAGCCGTATTCAGGATTCTGATTACGCAACGGAAGTGTCTAACATGTCCCGCGCGCAGATCCTGCAGCAGGCTGGCAGCTCCGTACTGGCTCAGGCCAACCAGGTTCCGCAGACCATGCTGTCCCTGCTGCGTTAATTGTTATCAATTACGCATCCGACAACGCCCTCATACGAGGGCGTTTTTTTTTGCCTAATCGGCAAAACTAAGCGCTTTTAAGGGGGTTAATCTGCCCCTCATCTTGCCCTCTGCTGCTTGACAATAGATCGTCACCGGTAACCTGTGCTGCCCTGGCCCACAGGAAAACCGTCGTTAATTAAGAGGATGTCAGATGAGCAGGCTATTAATCAGCATCGATCGTTTTGAAGCGTATTCGCTGCATAACAACGAAATACTCGACATTATTGATGCGTTGCTGTCGCAGGGATGGCAGATCGATATCGTTGCCCACAGCGCAGGCAAGGCGCTGGCTGGCGAACTGATGCGGTTGACGCAAAGCGGCGTTTTCCGCCTGATTACGGATAAGCAGGGCGCGCTGGCCGACAGTTATACGCTCATCTGGATCTATAAAGGATTTTTCAGCGGTAAATTGCTGGAGGCGATCAGCGAGCTATCCGCCAGCGCGCCGGTTATTTTCCGCCACTTCAGCGACTACAACGATCTCTATATTCCCTACGGCGTGACGCTGGAAAATCAGCTCGCTTCACGCACGTTATCGCTGTCGCCGCTGGTCACTGAACGCTTGTTAGCCACCGGCGTTGCGCCGCAGCAGTTACACCCACTGCCTTATACCGTCGCACCCGTTTTTGCCGCTTATCAACCTACCCGTATTTTATCTACGCTGCAGCGGGTGCTTTACGTAGCGCCAGAAATGTCAGCGGAAATGTATGAAGTTCAGCAGCGGCTCAGCGCGGCAGGTATTCAGCTGGAATGGTTTGATAACAGCCAGCCGGTCAGCCGCATTCAGCCTGACTGGCTGGAGAAGTATGATGTGGTTATCGGCAGCGAAGAGATTGCGCCTAAAGCGCTGGCGCTGGGGATCCCGCTGTTTCTCGCCGCTGGCGGCTATGTGGAAGGCTACCTTGGCGCAGAGAATATTGCCCGCTGGGAAGGTGAGCACTTTACGGCGGTCAACCTGCGATCCTGTCCGGATGCTGATGAGTGGCTTGAGCTGCTGATGCAAGGATTTACGGCGGCAGCAAAATGGTCACGCCAACAGCAGGCGGCGCACCAGCAGAAATGGAGCATCTCCTCTCTGCTTGAGGCGCTGATCAGCGCGCCGCTGGTCGCTAAGAGCTGGAAGGCGGATGAAAAATCCCTTTATGCGCTGCGTTTTCATAGCCAGACGGTACTGGCTGCGGCGGATAACAAAAACTACTCCATGGAGCGCTGGCTGGAAGATCGCCGCATCAGCGATACGCGTCGTCAGGCACTGCAGGCGTTTGTACAGTCACTGCCGGAAAGCGGCAGCATTGGCGTGGCTATTATCGATGAGCAGGGCGACAGTGCCCGATCTCAACGTTCGCTTGCTTCGGTGATGCAGCAGTCATGGCCGCCGGTGAGTATCGATATTTTCAGCGTGGCTGATTTAACCCTGGCAGAAGGCGAGGTCGCCCGCTGCGCACTGGGCTGGCCAGCTGAGCTCAACCGATTAATAAATCACTCATCCGCTGAAGCATTGCTGGTGTTGTCGGCAGGCGACGAGCTGTTGCCGGATGCGCTGCTATTGCTGGCGGAGCAGCGCTTACGTCAGCCCGCAACGCCATTCTGGTATATGGATGAAATGTATAGCGACGGTATCAGCGAGCCCGACGTGGTGCTGCGACCCGATGTGAATATCGATCTGTTACGCAGTACACCTTATATCGGGCGCACACTGCTGTTCAGTCGCCCAACGGCGCAGGCGCTGGGTGCCTTATCTGCGGATTATCCGCATCTCGGCCTGTTCGATCTGCTGTGGCGAGCCGTGGAACAGCAGGGCGCTGGCGCGCTGGGTCATCTGCCGGAAGTGCTGGTAAAAAGCAACGATCGCATCAGGGAGTGGGCGGAGCGGGAAGAGGTGCGGGATGAATATCAACGGATGGTAGCCGCGCATCTGCAACGGCTGGGCATTGCGGCCACGCTGGAGCCGGGGCTGACGCCGACAACGCAACGGGTGCGCTACCGTTGGGAAAGCCAGCCGCTGGTTTCAATCATCATTCCCACGCGCGATCATTTTGCGTTGTTAAAAGCCTGTATTGAAAGCCTGATGGAGAGTACGCGCTATCAACGTTATGAATTATTAATTGTTGATAATCAGTCAACTGACCAGCAAGCTTGCCGCTTTCTGAATGACCTGCAGGCGCTGGGCGTAGAACAGATCCGCGTGCTGCGCTACGACGCGCCGTTTAACTATGCGGCGATCAATAACGCTGCCGCAGAACAGGCACGCGGCAACCTGCTGCTGTTTTTAAATAATGACTGTCAAATCATCGAGGGCGAATGGCTTGATGCGCTGCTGGAACAGGCGTTAAGGCCGGAAATCGCGCTGGTGGGAGGACGTCTGGAGTTTCAGGATGGTCGCGTACAGCACGGCGGCTATCTGCTGGGCGTCCGCAACGGTGTGGATAGCCCATGGGAAGGGGCGGCGAATGAGAGTCAAGGCTATCACGGCTATCTGAAAACCGCGCATAACCTGACCGCCGTTAGCGCCGCCTGCATGATGGTACGCAGGGAGGTCTTTTTCAGCCTTGGCGGCTTCGACGCAGAACGCTATCCGCTCTATTTTGCCGATGTGGATTTAGGGCTGCGGGCCGTTCAGCAGGGTTATCTTAATGTCTGGACGCCCTGGGCGCGCGTCAGGCATATGGGCGGCGCAACGCGGCTGCTGGCGGAAAAATTTCAGGTGCAGGAACGTCCATTACTGCCGGACTACGCCACGCTGCGCGCTCAATGGAAAGGCGCGCTGCTGAATGATGCCAGCTATCATCCGCGTATGCAGCGCATGGGCAAAGCTTTTAGCGTAGGGCCGGGTACGGCACGCTTTCAGCCGCCGTTACCGGGGCGACCGCTGCCGGTGATCCTGGCAAACCATGTGAACTGGCAGGGCTGCGGCCATCATCGCGTCGTTCAGCCGTTTAAAGCGCTGGAAAGCAATTTGCTGGCAGAAGGCGGTCTGATCCACGGTATTCCCGGCGTGATGGAAGCCGCACAGCTGCAGCCCGATGTGATCCTGCTGGAACTGCTGAGCGGCAGCCGCTTCCCGGCCATCATGGCGCAGTATCGCGAGGTGTGCGATGCCAAAATCGTGGTGGAATATGATGATTATCTGCTGAATGTGCCGTTGAAAAACGGCAGCCGCAAACACTTCCCCCAAAATATGGTGAAAAACCTGCGCAAGGTGATGGAAAGCGCTGACTGGATTGTCGTCTCGACTGCGCCGCTGGCTGAAGCCTATAGCCGTTTCCATCACGATATTCGCATTGCGCAGAACCGTCTTGCCGAAGGGCAATGGGGACATCTGCTTAGCGAGCGCGGTACGGGGCGCAAAGTGCGTATCGGCTGGGCTGGCGGCAGCTCGCACGCGGGCGACCTGGAAATATTATTACCGATCATCAAAGCGCTGGAAGGCGAGGTGGAGTGGGTGTTTATGGGCATGAAGCCGCGCGGCATCCAGTGTGAGTTCCATCCGGGCGTACCTTTTGAGATGTACCCGGAAAAACTGGCCAGCCTGAATCTGGATTTGGCGTTAGTGCCGCTGGAAATTAATCAGTTCAACGAATGTAAAAGTAACCTGCGGCTGCTGGAGATCGGCACCTGTGGGGTGCCAATCATCGCCACCAACATTGAACCTTATCGTTGCGGTCTGCCGGTAACGCTGGTTGAGAACCGTTTCAAAGACTGGATGGCGGCGATACGCGCGCATCTAAACGATATGGCAGCAACCCGCCGTCAGGGCGATGCGCTACGCGAAGCGATCCACCAGCAATGGTATTTGCGCGGCAGCGGTCTGGATGACTGGCAGCAGGCGTGGCTTACGCCGCAGTAATTTACCTGCGGGTGCCATAACCGGCGCCCGTCAATACTGCACAGTGCTGCGCCGGATTAACCGTGTCGGTTTTTTCTTTTTAGCGGGCGCAATGGTTTCTTCCCGCTGAGTTTTTTGAACGAAAGACCGACGTCTTTGAACGTCGGTTACCACAACCTGCTGAGAATATTATGCAATCGCTCACCTTCCCTTATTTGATTATGGCACCGGACTATCGTGAATCTTCCCAGGGGATTCAGGTCATGCATCAGCTTGGTCATATGATTAACCAGCAGGGCGGGAAGGCCTGGATGGTGGGCTGCACGGTTAATCCGCAATGGAATACGCCGCGCCTGGATGAAGAGAGCTGGCATGCAATCATCCACAGCGGTCAGCCCTATATCGCCGTATATCCAGAAGTTACCTCGGGGAATCCGCTTTCCGCGCCGGTATGTGTGCGCTATATGCTTAATCGCGAAGGCGTGATTATGAAAAATCGTCTTGAAGAGGGGCCGGACGATCTCTTCTTTTGGTATCGCAAAGAGTTTGCTGAGAAAGCGGTTAATCCAGACATTCTGCGTATTGAAAGCTTTGACCTGGATCTGTTCTGCGACGATAACCCCGATAAGGATCGCGATCTGCTCTATCTCAACCGCGTGCCTGAATCAGCGGTAGATTTTTCGCTGCTGCCGCCGGGTATCCAGATCCTTTCTATGCGTAACCCGCTGTCGCTACAGGAACTGGCGGCAGTGTTGAAGCGCACGCGCGTACTCTATTCGTATGAATCCTCCGGCACCTGTGCGCTGGCGATTCTGTGTGGAAGCCCGGTGGTGGCGCTGACGGCACCCGGATATGAACAGTACGCGATTACCCCGGATACCTTAAAGGATAACGGCGGTGCCGGTTTTAGCTGGGATCCCTCTCCCGAAGCCATTGCCGGGGTGCGCCGTGATCTGTACAAGGTGCGTGACTATTTTTTGTCTCAGCGGGCCGAAAGCGATCGGCAGCTACAGCATTTTCTTCACCAAACTCAACGGCAGGCGCAAAAGGTAGCTGATGAACGGCAGCAGCGTTCACTACCCGTCTGGCTGATGCAGCGCACGCTAACGCCTGGTGAGCGCGAACGGCTTGAGCTTCAGCCGGTCGCGGGTCGCCGGTTATTGATTGTTATCCATCAGGATAATGAAACGGTTGATACCGTAAGCAAAACGCTGGAGACATTACTGCCGCAGCTGCGTCAGCTAACCGGCAGTCGGGTGTTGCTGGTTAGCGACAGCGCGCTTCCGCTCAGCGACGATCCGCTGGTTCAACAGAGTACAGCTTCCGCCTGGATGGCGATGGTGGCGGAACTATCACAGCAGCAGGCGTTTGACTGGCTACAATCTGTGCCAGCCGGGACGCAATACAGCGCGCAGGGGCTGCTGCTGGCAAGCGATGCGCTTGGCAGCCTGGACAATCTGGCGATCGTTTACGCTGATGAGATGCTGCTGCTGGCGGATGGCGAGATGTCTCCCCATTTCAAGCCGGACTTTAACCTCGATCTCTTCTTAAGCGCACCACGGCTTTATCTGCAACGTGCTTTCTTCCAGCGCGACGCATTGATCTCGACCGGCGGTTTTGATACCGGTTTCCCGCACAGCTTTGAACTGGACGCGGTGCTTAAAATGATCGCGCAATATGATATCGGCGCGATTGGTCATTTGACCGAGACGGTGACGCTGGTGCCGGCGGCCGCCTGTGAGTTTGACGCATCGCCGGAGCAGCAGGCGCTGTTACGCGGTTACCTGCATCAGCGCGGCTATCTGCAAGGCACAGTAGAGGGCCAGCCGGGGAAACCCTGGCGTTTGCAGTATGATTTACAGCCTGCGTTTTCTCTGTCAGCGATTCTGCTGGCCGGCGATAACCTGGCGCAGCTACAGCGCTGCCTGACTACCTTTTTTGAGCAGACGCGGTGGGCAAATTATGAATTACTGATCGTGACGCAGCCGCAGACGCCGCAGGATATCACCCTTTGGCTACAGCAGTTGGCAGGCGGTAATCTTCCGGTACGCCTGATTAATGTGACGGAGGATCGATCCACGCTTTGCATCAATGCTGCTGCCGCTGAAGCGCAGGGCGAGTACCTGCTGCTGCTCGATGCAAACTCGGTTTTTGTGATGTCGAACTGGCTGAACGCGCTGGCCAGCGATGCGTTGCGCCCGGAGGTAGGCTGCGTGGCACCGCA
The DNA here is from genome assembly GCF_050113845.1 of Pantoea sp. FN0305. NCBI lineage: Bacteria > Pseudomonadati > Pseudomonadota > Gammaproteobacteria > Enterobacterales > Erwiniaceae > Pantoea > Pantoea sp. FN0305. Next base: position 734,586 of record NZ_JBNJSN010000001.1, read on the forward strand.
GATAATCAACTTTGAGCAACAGCTGCTTTCCGCGGGCTATATTCTTGGCGTTAATGGCCTGGCCTTTCCCGTGGGTTATGGCGAGCGGTGGGGTAGCGGCGGACATCTGTCACGTCTGCACAGTTCGACTCACTGCGCGGCGCTTTCATCGCACTGCCTGCTTATCCGCCGCAGCGTCTGGCAGCATATTGGCGGTTTCGATCCTCAGTTCACATTGCCGCTGCTGGCGGAAATCGATTTCTGTTTGCAAGTGGCGCAGGCGGGCCTGCTGCTGGTCTGCACCCCTTACAGCCTGATCGCCAGCGAGGCGACCATTAGCGGCTATCCCGCTCGTTTTTTACCGCAGCCTTCAGCGGAGCTGGATGGTTTTTATCAACGCTGGCTGCCGGCTCTGGCTCAGGATGCGACTTATCACTGCGCCTACAGCCTGACCGAACGGCTTTTCGCGCCGGATACGCAGCTTACCGCCCGCTGGCGTCCACTCCGGCATTACGGCATCCCTTACATCATGGTCATACAAGATGGCGCGATGGATAGCTATGCGCAGCGGCTGGTGGAAACGCTGCATACGCTGTCACAGCGTGGCCGATTCTATTTCACGCTGCTCACCACCGCGCCTTCCGCGCCGGAACTGCTGCGTCTGCAGGCTGACTGTATCGTACTGAGCGGCGAAGTGAATGAAGCAACCCGCCGTACAATCGCGCAGGTGAAAGCCAGTCACGGTGTTCGGGTGGCTTACCTTGCCGACAGCAGAATGATGGCCCGCAGCCTGAAGCCGCTGCTACAGCAGGAATTTATCGATAGCTGGCTGGTTTACAGCCGCGCGCAGGCTGATTGGTTCAATAAGCGACATAAAAAGGCCGTTATTCTGCCCAATGTTCTGACGGCGCAGTGGCAAGATAAATCATCGGGGAAAGCAAACGGTGCAACACGACGCGTGCTTTGCGCCACCTGTTTGCTGACAGAAAAAGAGCGCCAGCTTATCGCACCAGCGATAGCACAGAGCGCAGCGGTATTTGACTGGATCATTTTGGGCGATTGTCCCACTGACTGGCTGCCCTTCGTACGTGAAACGCACCGCTGTAGCGATGGGGCACGCATGATGGCGCAGCTTGCCGGTTTATCGGTGGAGTTTGCCGTTCTGCCGCGCAGCAACGGTGATGAAAACCGCTTTAAGGATAGCTTCATTTTGTTGCAGTTAGCCTCTCTGGGCATTCCGGCGCTCTGTAGTGATGTCCCGTCGCTGGCGAGTGAGCTCCCCACATGGCGGGTAAAGAACAGTGTGGAAGCCTGGCGCCTGGCGCTGGATCAGCGTCGCGATGCGCCAGCGGAAAGCGGGCAAATGGCGGCGGCTTTCCCGGCGTGGTTTGCCCGTCGGTATAGCAGCGCAGAAGCCATGGAAACGCTTTTTCTGCAGGCGCTAACGCTAACAGGAAAAGAATAATAACGGTCAATAGATTAACGCTCAGTCTGAGCCTCATGCGTCCGAAGGCGGACAACGTGCGGGGCTGGCAACAGCCAGCCAACGGGCGGCAGTAGCCGTGATACTGGAAGCGGAATTAAGCAGGTGTATAAATGAAAAGCCCTGAAAAGAATCCTTTACCCAATGTACTGGTCACCAGTCCGTTGATGCCGCCGCTTGAGGAATTTTTACCTTACCTTGAAAGCATCTGGCAGAGCAAACAGTTAACTAACGGCGGCCCCTATCATCAGGAGCTGGAAAAGGCGCTGGCTGATTACCTGGGCGTGCAGCATATTAGTCTGTTTGCTAACGGTACGCTGGCGCTGGTTACCGCGCTGCAGGCGCTGCGTATTACCGGTGAGGTGATAACCACGCCATACTCTTTCGTCGCCACCTCTCATTCCCTGTTGTGGAACGGGATCAAGCCGGTGTTTGTGGATATCGAACCGATCTCCTGCAATCTCGATCCGGCTAAAATCGAAGCGGCGATCACCCCTGCGACTACCGCTATTTTGCCGGTGCACTGCTATGGCATCCCTTGTGAAACCGATAAGATCCAGCGCATTGCGGATAACTATGGCTTAAAAGTCATTTATGACGCGGCGCACTGCTTTGCCGTGAAACAGGGCGGCGTCAGCATCCTGAATCAGGGAGATTTGTCGATCGTCAGTTTCCATGCCACCAAGGTGTTTAATACCTTTGAGGGCGGTGCAATTATCTGCCCCAATGAAAAAATCAAACGCCGCATCGATTATCTGAAAAATTTTGGTTTTGCTGATGAGACCACGGTAGTGGCGCCGGGTATTAATGGCAAAATGAATGAGATCCAGGCAGCCTTTGGTCTGCTACAGCTGAAACATGTCGATCGCGCGTTTGCCATTCGTAAAGAGATTTATGAAAACTATCAGCAGGCGCTGGCACATGTACACGGGCTGAACCTGCTACCGCTGCCGGAAAACACCGACTGGAATTACGCTTACTGCCCGATATTTGTTAAGCCAGGACATTTTCCGCTAACCCGTGATGGCCTGTACAACCTGTTTAAAGAGCAGGGGATTTATGTGCGTCGCTATTTCTATCCGCTGATTTCCGATTTTCCTATGTATAAGGGTTATGATTCCTCAGCGCCTGAGAATCTGCCGGTTGCCAGCCAGATTGCGCAGCAGGTTCTCTGCCTGCCGGTGCATCCTAATCTTACTGCTGCGGAGCAGAACACCATCATCGACATTATCATACGCGCCAGTCAGGTTAATGCTGCCTGACGGTACGGCGACAGTGATAAAAAAGGCGGCCACAGGCCGCCTTTTTTATGGAAAGCTCCCCCATAACGGGGGAACCACTCAATCAGCAATAGCGTACAGCACCAGTTCAAAGGCGTGCAGCGAATGATGGGCGCGTAAATAAAAGCGGTATTCAGGCACCAGGCTCTGGATGTAATGCGGAAGCGTCAGCAGATCTTCCGGCTTATGGTAAGCGCTGATCGCCAGCACAGGGCGGTGGCTTTGGATGCTGCTGCTGGCGCCTTTCAACGCTTCCAGCTCTGCGCCTTCAATATCCATCTTGATAAAGGTGACTTTTTCGCCAGCCGTCACTTCATCTATCGTGATGAGATCGATACTCGCCATGCTTTCATCATCAGAAATCTTTGAACTCAGCGCTCTGCCTGAATCAAAATGCAGCGTCGTGGTGCTGCTCCAGACGCCCTTGTTATAGCAGTGGCAATAGCCCAGCGACGCTGTGGCTGCGCTGAGTTTGGCGAAGTTACCGCTGTCAGGTTCAAAACCATAGATTTTATGCGGCTGCGGCAGGGAACGCTTCTCAATGGCCGCGAGGAAAGCGGCAATGCTGTCGCCGTTATAGGCGCCACAGTCCACAAACACTTCATCACTCCCCAGGGAAATAATATCCGTTGGGAAATAATGGTCAGGATCGAAGACCGTTTGATAATATTTTGGCTCGGCGCAAATACGTTGATTAAGAAAAGCGACCAGCGTTTGACGAGACTTGTCATCTGCCAGCTGCTGATAAAGCGCATCAAATTCGCTTTCATGCTGTTGACAATATTCTCTGGTAATAAAGCTATCCGTATTAACGCCGATAAACGACGGATCGTAGATCAATATTTCCGCTGCATGAGAAGAAAGCTGCGCAATAAATTCATCGCTGACAAACTGCAGCGCAATAATATAGTTACAGGGCTGGCCCGACTGAATGAAGTGCTCCAGAGCTTCCAGCTCAAACTCATTAAAGGTTGCGCCTGCGGTTAAGTATTGTTGGTTAACCGCAATGTGGTCAATGCGCAGCGCCTCGCGCTGCATAAAGCTACAGGTCATTTGCGCCAGGCACCCCGCGCCGATTAATACAATGGGATGCCCATTGGTCTGCATGCGTGTAGTGGTAGTAAGAAAATGGTTTCGCTGCTCAACGATTAAATCCAGGAAGCGCATCGGATAGTTCCTTAAAACGTCAGGGTAAAGTTAGATTCAACAGGCGATTTTTTGCTGAGTACGGGCGCTTAAACTGGCCGCTTCAAGGAACTTCAGCCCGGCAGTGGCTACCTGTGCATCAATAGCATATTCACACTCTTCTTCGCGCAGCGCGGCAGCAATATCCGCATAGTAATTGGCGAAAGCTTCAATAAATCCGGCAGGATGACCTGCTTTAAAACGGCAATAGCGTGCCTGACCAGCGACGATATTATCGGCTGCGGTGCGATCGATAATCATCCGGTTGCCTTTGATATCGCTTAAATGCAAAAACTCCGGATCCATCTGTAGCCATTCCGCGCTGCCTTTACTGCCCATGATGCGAATACGCAGGCCGTTGCGATAGCCAAGCGCCGCTTTGCCATACCAGTAGTTACAAATCATGCCGCTGCGGTAGCGAGAAATAATATGAACCGTATCAACAACGTCCGGAATGCTGGCAAAGGTGCTGTGAACCGCATAAACATCGGCTGCGCTATCACCGGTAATAAAATCCACCAGTTGATGAACGTGAACGCCCAGGTCCAGCGAAACCGTCGGCAGCTCGCCATCGTGCTGTCGCCATGATTGCGGCTGCGCTACCTGACCTTCACGATTCTGGCGGGCAAAGCCTTCCTGCGGCATCTCTACCATGACCTGCTGGATAACCCCAAAATCGCCACGTTGTACGCGCTTTTGCAGCTCGCGTACCATGGGATAACCGCTGTAGTTATAGGTGACAAACAGTTTGCCCTGTTGATGCTGCTGGCAGGCCAGCACCACTAACGCGCTCTGATAATTATCCACCATGGCTTTTTCGCTGATAACCGGCAGCTTCGCCTGCAGGCAGGCATTAATTAAATCGCGATGTCCCGGCGTGGGCGTCAGGATCACCACCGCATCAAGCCGATCTTTTTCCTGTGCCAGAAAATCGGTCGGCTGGGCATAAATTCGTGCCGGTTCCACCCCCCATGCGAGTCCGGTCTGACGGTTCTGTGCCTCATCACGGCTGAAACAACCAGCGGCCAGTTTAAAATGGCCATCCATCTGACAGGCAATACTGTGGGTCAGGCCAATAGCAGAGTTAAGTCCGCCGCCGATAAAACCAATCTTCAATGCTTTTTTCATCTTCTACAGCCTTAACCCTGACCCAGGGTGAAATACGTTTTTAACTGAGGGGTACAGGCCGCCAGTTCAGTAAGCTGATCAAATTCCGCAAAAATAATGCCTGCCCGATCGCGGGGCGCGCATTCCAGCATTTCACCCGGTTTTTTCAACGGAACGGTAGCGACAATACGTGCCGGCAATGCCCCAAAGCTAAAACAGGAAAAAGGAGTACGGCGGCTGACTGACAGGGTATGACGCGCGATTAAACGTTGATGTGCCGGACGTTTATCATGAATATCTGACTGCTGGCCGATAAACGGCTGAGCGAACCAGAGTGCATAGGGCGTCGCGGTAGAAAGCTCAATCAGACGGCTGTAAAGATCGCCCGGACAACGACGGGTAAGCTCAATCAGCCAGAACCCGTTTCTGCCACGAATAAACTGCGTATGCAGCAGGCCATCGCACAGTTGCAGGTCGTTGACCAGGGCCTGTAAACAGTCACTCACCTGGTTTTTTAGTGATTCATCCAACGCAGTGCTTAGCGAGCTGCTGTTTACCTGCCAGGGATAGACGGTACAGAACTCATCAACGAAATATTCGGCGGCGATCTTGCCGTTACGTATAAAGGCGGAATGGCTGTGCAGGCTGCCTTCAATCCAGGTTTCTATGACCGCCTCGCCGTCGGACGAGGCGGCACAAGCCTGTTCCCAGGCTGGCAGAATAGTGTCCCGGTTATCGACCAACGTAATCCCAAGGCCGCTGTAAGCATCAACCGGTTTAATCATCAAAGGCAGCGGCAGCGCATCGGCCGCGTTGGGATGGCTTACCGCCTGCGGCACCGGATAACCGTGCTGATTCGCCCAGTGGCGGAACGCCCCTTTTTTAAAAATGATTTCAGCCGTATCAGGATGATCAAAACCTGGCAGCCCAAGCTGATGAGCAACCTGGCAGCCGGTTAAATAAGAGACGTCAGTAACGCCAGGCAACAGCGCATCAATCTTGAGCGACGTTGCCAGTTCCAGCACCTGCTGCTGATCTGCGTAGTTGATATCGAAAGAGAGATCGGCGAACTGATGTCCGGGATCCTGCGGCTTACTGCCGCAAACGGCGGTTTGGTAATCCTGTTCAGTCAGTGCGGCCAGAACAGGCAGGGCCGCGAACCCGGCATCAAGCAGTAATGCCTTTTTTTTGGTTGTCATCATGCATGGCCTGAAGAATATGCAGCGAATTATATTAAAGCCGGTTAACGCGTCGCTATCACTGCGGCGTAGCGGCGGTACTTAAGGCATATTGCAAATTGTAAGCAACAGGCCAGTTTCTGATTCGCTAAACAGAGCTGCTTTTATGCCTTAATTAGAGACGCTGGAAAGGTGCGCAACAGCGCCCTGGTTCGCAGGAAATGCGCCCGGGCGTTGAAAAAAGTTGCGTGGGGACGTTATCAGGGCAGAGACAGACCAGAAAGGGCGTGCCGGAAGAGGAAAAAGGTTTATATGCGTATACAGAAAAACCGCACCCTAAGCGTTAAATGCCAACGGCTTAGGGTGCGGTGGTTTACGGCCTTCTGAACAACACGATACTACGGCCTTCCAGCTCAAAGTCCTTCTCGCGCGTGATCACCAGACCGCGCCGATCGGTATCGGAGGTGGAGAGTTCAAGCACCCAACCGCCTTCGCCAAACTGGGGAATACGGAACGGTACATTACCTTCAAACGGGTTGAGCAAAATCAGGACATCGTGCCAAATGCCTTCTTCCTGCTGCAGATCGGAGCGCCCCAGATAGACGCCCAGCGTCGATCCTTCGTCCCACTGCTCAGGCTGCTGGAAGCCGCCGCCGGCGTTAAACCATTTAATTTCCATACCGTCGCGCCAGCTTTCGCGACGCAGTAGCGGCTGTTTGCTACGCAACGCAATAATCTGACGGGTAAACTCACGTAGCGCTTCGGCGCTCGGCGGCAGATTTTCCCAGTGAACCCAGGAGATCTCGCTGTCCTGACAGTAGCCGTTATTGTTACCCATCTGGCTGCGGCCAAACTCGTCGCCTGCCAGCAGCATCGGCGTGCCGTGAGAAAAGAACAGGGTAGCAAGGAAGTTACGCTTCTGGCGTTCGCGCACCGCATTGATGCCCTCATCATCCGTTGGCCCTTCGACACCGTAATTATAAGAGCGGTTATCGTTATGGCCGTCGTTGTTATCCTCGCCGTTATCGTCGTTGTGCTTTTCGTTATATGAAACCAAATCGTTCAGCGTAAAGCCGTCATGGGCGGTAATAAAGTTGACGCTGGCCCAGGGACGGCGGCCTCGCAAATCGTAAAGATCGCCGGAGCCAAGCAGTCGGGCGGCGAAATCGGTTGAGACGTTATCGCCTTTCCAGTATTCGCGCACCGTATCGCGATATTTGTCATTCCACTCTGCCCAGCCGGGCGGGAAACCACCAACCTGATAGCCGCCGGGGCCGATATCCCAGGGTTCGCCGATCAGCTTCAGCTTCGAGAGTACCGGGTCCTGCATAACCGCATCGAAATAGCCGCCGCGCTGATCGAAGCCTTCCGGCTCGCGTCCCAGAATGGTGCCAAGATCGAAGCGGAAACCGTCAATATGCATGGTTTCCGCCCAGTAGCGCAGCGAATCCATTACCATTTGCAGCACGCGCGGATGCGAAGTATTTACCGTATTACCGGTACCGGTGTCGTTGATGTAATAGCGATGCTGGTCGGGCAGGGTGCGGTAATAAGAAAAGTTATCGATGCCTTTGAAAGAGAGCGTAGGGCCGAGCTCATTCCCTTCCGCCGTGTGGTTATAAACCACGTCAAGGATCACTTCGATACCGGCATCGTGGAACGCTCGCACCATATCGCGGAACCCCTGAATGCCCTTTGGACCGTAATAGCGTGAGGCAGGCGCAAAGAAGGCGAGGGAGTTATAGCCCCAGAAATTTTTCAGGCCTTTCTCAAGCAAGTGCTGATCGTCCGGGAACCAGTGGATCGGCAGCAGCTCAACGGAAGTAATCCCCAGGCTTTTAATGTAATCCACTGAAACTTTGTGCCCCATCCCTTCAAAGTTGCCGCGCAGTTCAGGCGGCAGGGCGGGATTCAGCTGGGTAAAACCTTTTACATGGGCTTCATACACTATCGTATTGGGCCAGGCAATGGTCGGGCGATTGGTGTCCTGCCAGTCAAATTCACTGGGATCGATGACCCGGCACTTCGGCGTAAAAGGACCGCTGTCGCGCGTGTCAAAGGTTAAATCCTTGTCTTCGTGCAGCAGATCGTAAGCAAAATGCGCTTCATTCCACTCGATATCGCCCACCAGCTCGCGCGCGTAGGGATCGATCAATAACTTGTTGGGATTAAAGCGGTGACCGTTTTCGGGATCGTAAGGGCCATACACCCGATAACCATACAGCGCGCCAGGCTTCAGGCCCGGGACATAACCATGCCAAATCTCATGGGTATACTCCGGCAGCTCCAGCCGGGCAATCTCTGTTTTGCCATCTTGATCGTACAGGCACAGCTCAACGCGTTCGGCATGCGCAGAGAAAATAGCGAAATTAACGCCCTCGCCATCAAAATTAGCCCCAAGCTGGTGGCTATGCCCCGTCGTGATTTCAAAAGGCTGATCGTTTGACATACATCTCTCTCCATTGAAAGATAATTTTTAAGCACAACAGCAATTTATAACGTTTTTATTTACTTAAAATCATGCGCTTACCAGTATGAGAGACGAACTGCAGGCCACCGTCTCCAGGCTTAAGCGGTCGGTTGGCGAGACAAATTCTCCGCTCAGGATGTCCCGATAACGACGGTTAGCGAGGCGCTCGGGTAGGGCAATTTCCGTTTCCAGCCAGCGCTGCGGTTGCGGCTGAGCCAGGCCGCCATCAAGGCTGCTGAAAACCAGGCGCGGTGCGATAACAATCAACGCATCATCGTTTTCCATCCGGGCGAAGGCGATAACGTTCTCTGCCCGCAGACCGCTGGCGGAAAGCGGCAGATAGTCACCCTGGCGAAACAGCACAGGGGTCTGTTGACGAAGATGCAGCAGGCGTGCAGTGATATGCTGCTTTAAGCGACCGCTTAACCAGCTCTCTTCCGACGCAGACTCCGGCGTTTCATGGCCGTTCAGCATGGCGTCAAGTGCCGCAAAGTCAGGTTCGCGGCGGTTATCGGGATCCACCAGGCTGAAGTTCAGCGCTTCGCTGCCCTGATAAATATCTGGCACGCCCGGTGCGGTCAGTTTGATAATGGTTTGAGTAACACTGTTGACCAGGCCAGCCTGAATAAAAGGCTGTAGCGCCTCGGTAAAGTCCTGCAGGAAGGCCTGATTAGCCGGTGAAAGCAGATGACGAACATAGTCCAGCACCGCTTTCTCATAGGCATCATTGCTGTCGGCCCAGTCGGTGCGCAGCTTCGCTTCCCGCAGCGCCTTTTCAACAAAAACCAGGAAACGCGTTTCCAGCGCCTGCAGACCTGCCTCATCTTGCGGATGCAGCGTTGGTGGCCAGACGCCAGCCAGCGCCTGATAAAGCATCCATTCCACGGCGGGTTTCGGGGCCGGGCCATCTTCCAGCACGCTGATTTTTGAACGGTTCATCTGCCGCCAGCGGGCAACGCATTCGGCCCAGCGCTCTGGCGCTTCAGTCAGCGTATAGAGCCGGGCGCGGGCATCTTCGCCGCGTTTGGTGTCATGGGTGGAGGTGCCGGAAAGCGCATCGGGCTGCCGTTCAAGCCGCGTTTGCATTTCGCTGTGGAAACGATCGAGCGAGAAAGCGCGCGGGATTGGCTCGGCGCCTACTTCGTTCAGCGCCAGCTCCATGTTCTGACGGAAAAACAGCGTATCTTCTACCGATTTTGCCATCAGCGGGCCCGTGAGCTGCTGGAAGCGGGTGCGAAACTGGGCTGCGACCTCGTTGGCTTGCTGTGACACTTCGCCGCATAAAATGTGTACCAGGAAATCGAGCGCTTCAGGCGCGGGCGCACTGGCGCTGGTCCTTACCTTTTCCGCCACCCGTTGCAGCATCTCGTTGCTTTCCGCCGGCAATCCTTCAGCGGTGCCGTAGGTGCGGTAAACCGGGAAAGCGATCAGCAGCTCACGCAGGGCGGCGCGCACGGCCTGTTCTTCCTGCGCCACGTTATCGATGCCGGCGATCTCCATGGAGAGACGCAGCAGCGTTGAAAATTCACCGGAAAAATTGCGATCCGTCATCAACAGCTTGGCTGAGCGCAGCTCGGCGGCCATGTTCACCGGCTTGCCTGTTACCTCATCATAGGCTTTACGCAGCAGACGGATATTTTCACCATCCACCAGCACATCGGAAAGCGACTCGATAAATTCATAGCCGGTGGTGCCGGAGATGGGCCAGTCCGCTGGGATCTGCTCATCTTTGCCAAGGATTTTTTCCACGGTGATATAGCACTCCGGCCCGGCCTGCTGGCGCAGACGTTCAAGATAGGCTTTGGGATCGGCCAGCCCGTCCACATGATCCACCCGCAGCCCATCAACCGCGCCGCAATGCACCAGCTCCAGGATCAGCCGGTGCGAATCATCAAACACCAGCGGGTCCTCAACACGAACGCCTGCCAGCCCGGTAATCTCGAAGAAGCGTCGATAGGAGAGATCGCGCGGCGCATCGCGCCACGACATCAACCGCCAGGGCTGACGCTCATGCAGCTTAGCGATCTCCGCCTTATCGGTAAGCCGCAGCACCTCTTCTTCACGGCCCTGCCAGCTTTCCGGCGTCAGCGGGTAAAAGCTTTCATAATAGGCCAGCGCCGGCTTACCGGTTTTCGGATCGGCTTTGACGCTGATTTCGCCATTTTCCAGTACCGCTTCAAAGCTATCGCCCAGGAAAGGCAGCGTCAGGCGACGCGACCAGTCAATGTCGAAATAGCGGGCGTAGCGGCTGTTTTTACCGTGCTCAATCACATCGCGCCACCAGGCATTTTCCAGCGAGGCGGCCATATGGTTCGGCACGATATCCAGGATCAGGCCCAGCCCGGCCTCCTGCAGCGCCTTAACCATGCGGTCAAAGCCTGCGCGCCCGCCCAGTACCGGATCGATCTCATTAGCGTCAGTCACGTCGTAGCCGTGAGTGGAGTCAGATGTTGCGGTAAAAATCGGCGAGGCATACAGATGGCTGATGCCGAGTCGCTTGAGATAGGGCACCAGACCAGCGGCACGATCGAACGTCATGCCGTTGCGAAACTGAATACGATAGGTAGCGGTCGGGATCTTCACTCTGTATCTCCTGGAGCAAGGCGGACAATAATCGAATTCTGCGGCAGCTCCGCTGACGCCTGCGGCCAGGCAAACAGGGTTTCGCCGGGCAGGTCGGGCAGCGGTTGCGTGGTTGCGCCAATATTAAACGCCAGCGACAACGTGCCTGCGGGGAAAGCCCAGCTTACGGCAACCATGCCCTCTGCTGTTTTAACCACTTTGCCTGCATTGCCGCCCGCGTTGGCCAAAAGCGGCACGATATGCTGCTGGCGCAGCGTTAACAGTTCACGGGTAAGCGCCAGCCAGGCTTTACCTTGCTCGCTTTGCGGCTTCTGCCAGTCCAGCTTCGAGGCTGCAAATGTGGTTTCGGCGTTGGGATCGGGCACGCTTTCACCTTCATGGCCCGCGTGGCCCTCAAACTCTCTGGCGCGACCTTCGCGCACCGCTTTTGCAAGATCGCCATGGAAATCGGTGAAAAACAGGAATGGATTGGTCTCGCCATACTCTTCGCCCATAAACAGCAGCGGAATATGTGGCGAGAGCAGCAGCGTGGCGAACATCACTTTAGTGCGCTCAACGCCAGCCAGCTCAATCAGCCTTTCGCCCTGAGCGCGGTTGCCGACCTGATCGTGGTTTTGAATAAAGTCCACAAAGGCAACCGGCGGCTGGCTGCTGCTGCTAACGCCGCGCGGCTGGCCCGACTGCGCAGAGACTTCGCCCTGATAAGCGAAACCTTCCGTGAGGATACGTGCCACCCGTTTTTCCGGCTCGTCGGCGAAATCTTTGTAGTAGGCATGCGTCTCACCGGTCGCCATAACATGAACCGCATTATGGAAGTCATCATTCCATTCGCCGGTAAACAGTGGCACGGAGCCATCCTGTTCGCGCGGATGCAGGAAAATAACGTTGCGGCTGTCCTCGGTCGTGAGATGGATAGGGCGGCCGGTGATTTCGGTGCGAATACGCTCGGCAATTTCAATCAGCGCATGCTTTTCAGAATTATCTTCAATTTGATCGATAGCATCGAAGCGCAGGCCGTCAAGGTTAAACTCTTTCAGCCAGTAGAGCGGCGCTTCAACGATATAACGACGAGCGGCATCAACGTCATACGCAATACCCGCGCCCCAGGGCGTCATCCGCTCTTTATGAAAGAATGCTGGTGCCAGCAACGGCAGATAGTTGCCTTCGGGACCAAAGTGGTTCAGAACGATATCCAGCACCACTGAAAGTCCATGACCATGAGCGGCATCGATAAAGGCCTTGAAGTCATCCGGCGTGCCGTATGCCGAATGCGGCGCGTAAAGCAGCACCCCGTCATAGCCCCAGCCACGGTTGCCGCCAAACTGCGAAACGGGCAGCACCTCAATCATGGTAATACCCAGTTCGGCCAGCCGGGGCAGCTTCTCAATGGCAGCCTGGAATGTACCCTGTGGCGTAAAGGTGCCGATATGCATCTCATACACCACGGACTCTTCCCACGGACGCCCCTGCCAGGTGCTGTTTTGCCAGACATAACGCGTGGGATCAATAACCAGAGAAGGACCGTTAACATCCTCTTTCTGAGCGCGGGATGCCGGATCCGGCACCACCATGCCATCGGCAAGAACAAAATTATATTCCGTGCCGGGCGCAATATTATTAGCCTGCAGTTCAAACCAGCCGTCGCCGCTTGCATTCATCTCGCGGTCATGGCCGTCGATTCTCAGGGTTATCGTCTGCTGGCCGGGTGCCCAAAGACGAAAACGCACTGTATCGGCAGCCTCATATTCGGCGCCCCAACTCTTACGAAATGATTTGGACTCCATTCATTTTCCTCGCTTCACTCAGAAATGACCCATGGACGACATCATGTAATTTTGTTCGGTGATGCAAGCTATTCGCTTAAGCCTGTAGCGCGATCAGGATGCCGTAGCGGAGCGGCCCGTTTCTGATAACGATCAGAGGGCTGTTCCGCTTAGTGAGGAGATAAAACGGTGTCCGGTTAACCTGGCCTCAGGCTGCATACACAGAACAATCATAGACTATGCAGCGAGAGTTGAAGGGCTGGGGTAACGGAGCGACATGTTGGCCTTTTGTTTAACTATTAAATCACTTTCTGTTTACCTGCAATTTAGCGTGGATTCTTCAGGATAAGATTTTTCACTCTTTATCAAGTTGTGTTTAAGGAAAGTAGATGAGTCGCGTGCTCTTAATAGTGTGGGTGGGTGTATATGCTCTCTTGTGGAGTCTGGCAACGATCTTTCTGGATCCCACGGTTCCTTACGACGCTGTTGAAGCGCTGAATTGGGCACAAAATGCAGAATGGGGATCGCCAAAAAATCCATGGCTGATTGGTATGGTTTGGCGTCCGGCGCTGTGGTTTGCTGGTACTCCGCTGAGCGCTTACTGGTATATCACGCATTTTTTAGCGATTGCTGTCGGAATGACAGGTTGCTGGTCTCTCGCAAAATACCTGAGCGGCAGCGAACGTCTGGCCTGGCTTGCCTTACTCACGCTTAATCTATCCGGGATTATTAACTTCGACATTATTAGCTATAACGATAATTATTTGCTGGTTATGCTTTGGCCGTGGATGTTGCTGTTCTTTTTTCTGGCTATCGCCCGCCATCCAGCGTGGTGGCTGGCATTTGCCGTAGCTGCAGGTTTGGCATCAATGGCTAAATATTCGACTCTGGCCTTTGTCGGCGCGGTTTTTATTGCCACGTTGGTTGTGCCAGGAATTCGAGCTTGCTATCGCCAGCCTGTATTTTATCTGGCGCTACTTGTTGGCCTTGCCATTATTGTGCCAAACCTTTTCTGGCTGTGGGAGCATAACTTTGTGGCTTTCCACTGGGTGGACTCACAGATCAAGCGTCAGTTTAACCCAGGGTTATTCATAAAACTGCTGAGTGTCTATTATCCGCTGCTGTTCTTATGGTGGATATTGCATCGAAGCCAAATTCAACTCCGCTGGCCTGCTGACAGCAATAAAAAAGTTCTATTATTAGTTGCGTTATTACCGCTGGTGCCGATTTGTTTGTGGTTCCTGTTTCATCATGGGGGGCGACTGACAGAGTGGCTACAGCCGTTTTTCATTCTGGCACCTGCACTGGTGGTCGGGTGCGCGGTTAATCCCAATGTCCAACCAGTAAGAAGAGCGGGTCCCATTTTAATGGGGACAGCGGCACTGGTTCTGCTTGGGTATGTTACTGTCATGGCAACTAATGTGAGTAATGCCGGAAGAAAAATGAGCGGTATTATTCCATTCAGCCAAAAAGTAGAACAGCTATGGCAAGAACGTTATGGTACGCCTCTGCGCCTGGTCGGTGGAGAGTATCTGGCCGACTGGCTTACTTTTTATGCGCCATCGAGACCCAAGACAATTACCCCTTGGAGCAGCAGCGCTAAGCCTAATATTTATAACGCAGATATCAAGTTTGCCGATATCAGGCATTCAGGTGCGTTACTGATTGGCCGGTCTGATAAAAACTGTACTCACGCTTCGTTTACCCGGGCGCTGATGCAATGGCCGCAGCTATCGCTTGATGCCATTAGCCAGGTAACCTTTCAGGAGGATAAGGAACATAGCGGTTATCCGCTTTGCCTCGGATTTGTAAAACCGGGCACGAACACACTCTCTTTGCATAAAGAGCCTGCGCTTCCTCTACCTGGATAAAAGAGACAATTAATAGATAAAAAAGCGAGGTTATCCCGGATCTTCTGCCATGGTTTTTTACACGTCATTTGAGCAAGGCGCGTTGGCAGCAGAGACGAATAACCTCCTGTTTTACCTGTGGGGCATGGTTTCCCACTGAAAGTGTCCGCAGGGTTTTATGCCAGAACCATCAATATTTTCGTGACTCCTGTTTCAGGACGACAGCCAGTGTACTCAGGTCAATGGTTTCATTATTGATCTGGGTGGGGGCATGCTTTTTGTGTACTACCCATGGCTTTTGGCGCAACGCAGTTCCTGTATACCGGCAACCACGCCATTGCCGCAGCCGAAAGATTTACGCGAATGCCGGGCCTTTATCAGACTGGTGTACGTTTTCGTGACGAAATATTCAGCGCCGGTAAACATCACAGGCCACCCGGTGCAGCTTCCGTTATCATCCGTTTTCCTGTGCATGAAGCCTCTGACGCCCGCCAAACTCACGGGCATTCTGTCTGAGTACAGCGAGCCGGGAAAAGGTATCATCACGTTCAATGAGCCTGCCCAGCCCGGCAAATGCTGCACAGAATATATCTCCTGAGGGTCAACTGCGGCCTGACGGAATAAAGCTGCCGGCTGGGTTTAACTCCAACCAGCAAATCTGGGATCCCGGTGTAGTCCTCCGGTTACTCTACCGCTCAGGCTGACATCACCATGCCCAGCGCCTTATCCCAACAGGAGGCCTGAGACGCGGCTCTTTCGCTTTGCATCACAGAGTTGATCGGACGGCACGCCTGTTGTTTAAAGGCCGCCGTGGATATCGGGCAGACTTCAATCGAGCGCAGCGCAGGATACTCCTGGCCGAAGAGGTTGAATATAGTCAGTGCGAACTCATACCAGCTGACCGCCTTATCGCCGCAGTAGTGATAAATTCCCGCTGCATTCGCATCGGTAGCCAGCGTGATCATCGCCTGCGCCAGATCGCCCGCGTAGGTTGGGCAGCCGCGCTGATCGTTCACGACACGTAGCGTTTGCTGAGTTTGCGCCAGACGCAGCATGGTTTTAACAAAGTTGTTGCCATGTTCGCTAAACACCCATGAGGTGCGAACGATAATGGCGCGGGGCAGTATCGCCTGCACGCGCTTTTCGCCTTCCCATTTGCTTAAGCCGTAAAAGTTAACCGGGCAGGGAACGTCGCTTTCAACATAGGGCGTGGTTTTGGTGCCGTCAAAAACGTAATCGGTAGAAATATGGATCAGCTGAGCGCCATTATCACGCGCAGCGCGTGCCAGATTTTCCGGGCCAATCGCATTGATTTTCATTGCGCGGATGCGATCGGTCTCCGCCTTATCCACCGCCGTGTAAGCAGCAGCATTCATAATCACCTGGGGCTGAAAACGACGAACAATGCGGTCTACTGCCGCCTGGTTGGTAATATCCAGCTCGGCTGAACCGCAGGCCAGTAAAATCCAGTCGGCAGGAAAGCGGTCCAGCAGGCTCCGGCCCAGCTGGCCGTAAGCGCCGGTTAACAATACGCGCATGGCAACAACTCCGTAAGAGGTAAACCTTTTTTATCTTTTTCCGACAGCAACGGATCTTTCACCGGCCAGTCGATATTTATGCAGGGGTCATTCCACAGCAGACAGGCTTCATCTTGTGGGTTGTAGTAATCGGTACATTTATATTCAAAATCCGCAATATCAGAGAGCACCAGGAAACCGTGCGCCAGGCCGGGTGGGATCCAGAGCTGCGTCTTATTCTCTTCGGAAAGAATGACGCCTTCCCACTGGCCAAAGGTGGGTGAATCCGGGCGAATATCCACGGCGACGTCAAACACTTCGCCACGTACCACGCGCACCAGCTTGCCCTGCGGCTGCGTTTTTTGAAAATGCAGGCCGCGCAAAACGTTTTTACCAGAGCGGGAATAGTTGTCCTGCACAAACTCCAGCTTTATATCCAGCAGCTGCTGATAGCGTTTTTTTTCGAAGGTCTCCAGAAAGAAGCCGCGCGCATCGCCATAGACGGCGGGCTGAATAATTTTTACATCACAAATACGCGTATTGATTACCTTCATGCTTCCACCAGCAACTGATGCAGATAGGATCCGTACTGGGTTTTGTTGAGATAGTTTGCCCGCTCGCGCAGCTGACCGGCGCTTAGCCAGCCTTTACGCCAGGCTATCTCTTCCAGGCAGGCGACTTTGAAACCCTGACGTTTTTCAATGGTGTGAATAAAATGCGATGCTTCCAGCAGGCTGTCATGGGTGCCAGTATCAAGCCAGGCGAAACCGCGCCCCAGCACTTCTACCGACAGCAGGCCATCTTCCAGATACATCTGGTTAAGCGTGGTAATCTCCAGTTCGCCGCGCGCGGATGGTTTTACCTGCTTCGCCATCGAGCAAACCTGCCGGTCATAAAAATAGAGGCCGGTCACCGCATAGTTGGACTTCGGCTGGCTCGGCTTCTCTTCCAGCGAGATCGCCTGAAACTGTTTATTAAATTCCACCACGCCAAAGCGCTCCGGATCCATCACCTGATAGCCGAAAACCGTTGCGCCGCTGTCACGTGCGCTCACTTCTTCCAGCTTTTTGGCGAAGCTTTGCCCAAAGAAGATGTTGTCGCCCAGTACCAGCGCACAACCTTCACCGGCAAGGAAGTCCTCGCCGATAATAAACGCCTGTGCCAGCCCTTCAGGTTTCGGCTGAACGGCAAACTGCAACTGAATACCGAAACGGCTGCCGTCGCCCAGCAGCCGCTGGAAAGCCGGGAGATCTTCTGGCGTCGTGATCACCAGAATCTCCTGAATGCCCGCCAGCATCAGCACGGAAAGCGGATAATAGATCATCGGCTTGTCATACACAGGCAGCAACTGCTTGGATACGCCGCAGGTGACCGGATGCAGGCGTGAGCCTGTACCGCCAGCGAGTACGATACCTTTCATACAGAGTCTCGATATAACAGGATGCAGGGAGCCTTCCCCGGGGATGTGATAAAGATTACGCCTGAGATCCGATGAGTAATGGCGCAAATAAGAGGGGAAAGCAGGGGCTTTATTGCGGATAACCTGCGGGCGGGAAAGATTTTAACTCTGCGTTACAGAAAAGTAACCCGCTGCCGATAATAACGGCAAAGCAGCGTCTCTTCGCTGATTAACCCGTGACTCTTTTTCGGGAGTGGTTATGCGCTTTAATTATGACTTGTTACCTGGGGAACAGCTGACCTTTGAAGAGATCAGCCAGCGCTACGGGCAAAAATATCCAACGGAAAAGGCACTGACCTTTCGTGGCTTATTAAGCCCATCCACCAGTCCGCGTCAGCTGGTTATTCGGGCGGTATTTGCCCATCAGGCCGAAAACAGTCCGCTGGAAGATCTGCTGTTTGTTTCTGATGATAACGATCGAAAAAATTATCTGCGCCGCTTTGAGCACTATATGCATCAGGGGCAATCCTTTCTGTATCTCAGGCGCAATGATGCCGCAGGGACGTTATGGAAAGTCATGGGGGAGAGCCGGGTCTATGCGATGCTCGATCCCAACGGGGCAACGGCGCAAAATCTGCTGGCCAGCCGCGGCTATCGGCTAACGCTGATGCGTCAGCAGGGCGATGACGACTATTGGCAGCTTTATGATCCCAAAGCGCAGCCTTGCTTTAATGAGGCGCGCACGCTGCAATTTATCGTGGTGCTGGAAACGCCGATGCTGCCTGCGCCTGCCGCGGTGATTGCCGGCCAGCAGGTCGGACGCCGCGTCAGAGTTAAAGTGCTGCAGCGCGCCAGCCAGGCGGAATTCAGCGCGGCGGTCAACGCGCGCTACGGCGGTTGCGTGATTACCGGCACTACGCTTTCAGAGAGCGCTTCTGCTCCATGGGTTGAGGCCTGTTATATAGACGCCAGCGAAAACAGCGAAGGTCTGCTGGCCGATAGCAGCGTTGATAACGGTCTGTTTTTACGCAGCGACCTGCGGCGTCTGTTTATCAGCGGACGATTATTTATCGATGGTGAACAGGGAACGGTGCATATTCGTCCGGCACTGCAAAGTGAAGATAACCTGCATGACATTTATCATGACATCGATGGCAAAGTCTGCGCGCTTTGGCAAGGTGTGCCGCCGGCAACCCGCGAACGGCTAAAGAAAACGGTGCGCCTGTTTTAACAAAAGTGTGATCCCATCGGCATCGCACCGGTAGTGGTCACACACATTTTCTAAATAACCCGCCTTTTTTATCCCTATTCCCCCAATCGATCGCCCTACAGAATCGGATAATCATGCCGATAACGTAACTAACGCAGGGTAGTCAAAGTGAACGATCTCTATACCGCTGATGGCGTGATGGACAAACACTCGCTGTGGCAGCGATACGTACCGCTGGTGCGCCATGAGGCGCTACGTCTGCAGGTACGGCTGCCCGCAAGTGTTGAGCTGGATGATTTGCTGCAGGCTGGAGGTATCGGGCTGCTGAATGCCGTGGAGCGCTATGACGCGCTACAGGGTACCGCCTTTACCACCTATGCCGTACAGCGCATACGTGGGGCCATGTTGGATGAGCTACGTAGCCGTGACTGGGCGCCGCGCAGCGTGAGACGCAACGCGCGCGAAGTCGCGTCTGCAATGCATCAGTGTGAACAGACACTGGGGCGTGCCGCATCCGAGCAGGAAGTTGCCAGGCAGTTAAATGTTTCGCTGGAAGAGTATCGACAGATTCTGCTGGATACCAACAACAGCCAGCTTTTTTCCTATGACGAATATCGCGAAGAGCATGGCGATAGTGCGGAACTGGTGACGGAAGGACATGAAGATGCCAATCCGCTTCACCAGCTGATGGAAGGGAATCTGCGTGAACGCGTCATTGAAGCGATCGAGGCATTGCCCGAGCGCGAAAAAATGGTGCTGACACTGTATTACCAGGAAGAGTTGAATCTGAAAGAGATTGGCGCGGTGTTGGAGGTGGGAGAGTCCCGCGTCAGCCAGCTGCACAGTCAGGCGATCAAACGCCTGCGCGCCCGGTTAACGGGAGCGCGCTGACAGCGTCAGCTCTCGCTTTCGAGACATATAACCGGGGGTCTCCTCAATGGGAACCAAACTAAAAACGAGGCCATTAAGCCGTTATCTTAAAGACTTTAAACACAGCCAAAGTAATTGTTCACACTGCGGAAAAGTACTCGACAGGATGGCGTTAGTTTTTCGCGGTCAGATCATCAATAAAGAAGCCATATCCCGGATGGACCAGCCGATCGACGATCAGGTCTGGCTTAAATTACAAAACGAACTGACCGCTCTGTGCCGGTTTTGCAGCGATATTTACTGCAATACGCACCCCAATTATTTTGACATTATGGCGTTTAAACAATACCTGTTTGAACAGACGGAAATGAGCCACAGCACAATACGTGAGTATGTGGTTCGTCTGCGTCGTCTGGATGACATGCTGTCGGCGAAAAATTACCCGGCAGAAAAATTACGCGGCGGAAGCTGGCACGAATGTCTGGAAAAAGATTTACCGGATGCCGGAAACAATAACTACCGCATTGCCCTGCGAAAATATGACCAGTTTTTAGGATGGCAGCGTAATTAAGTGTTCGGCACGGATGGGTTTTCATCCGTGCCGCGCTGACTTTTTCAGCAGCCAGGCGCGTCTGCGCCTCATCACACGAACTGACCATAGATCCCCGACAGATCTTCTGCAACACTGTAGCCATTATTCTGTGTGCGTGGAGGCTGCTTTGTCCCTGTCTAATCTGATCCAATTCCCCCGTCTAGAACTGGTTGGCGCCCCAACGCCGCTGGAGCATTTGCCACGTCTTTCCGACTACCTTGGCCGCGATATTTTTATCAAGCGTGATGATATTACGCCGTTGGCGCTGGGTGGAAACAAGCTACGCAAGCTGGAGTTTCTGGCGGCGGATGCGTTGCGCGAAGGGGCCGATGTGTTGATTACCGCCGGGGCTATCCAGTCAAACCACGTACGCCAAACTGCCGCAGTGGCGGCAAAGCTGGGTCTGAAGTGTTTTGCCCTGCTGGAGAACCCGATCCAAACTCAGGCGGAAAACTATCTCAGCAACGGCAACCGCCTGCTACTTGATCTCATGGACTGCGAAGTAGAGCTGGTGGATACGCTGCATGCGCCCGCGCAACAGCTGGAGGAGCTGCGCATTCGTCTGGAAGCGCAGGGCTTTCGTCCTTATGTGGTGCCGGTTGGCGGTTCTAACGCGCTGGGCGCACTGGGTTATGTGGAGTGCGCGCAGGAGATCGCTCATCAAAGCGAAGATGTTGTGGATTTCGCTGCGGTGGTTGTGGCCTCCGGCAGTGCGGGCACGCATGCGGGTCTGGCGCTGGGATTAGAACATCTGCTGCCGGAAACGGAGCTGGTTGGCGTGACGGTGTCACGCAAAGTTGTCGATCAGCTGCCGCTGGTTACCGGCCTCCAGCAGCAGGTTGCCAGCCTGCTGGAGACGCACAGCAGCGCGGCAATCACGCTTTGGGATGACTATTTTGGTCCGCGCTACGGCATGCCCAGCGAAGAGGGCATGGAAGCAGTGAAGCTGTTGGCACGCCTGGAAGGCATCTTCCTTGATCCGGTCTATACCGGCAAAGCGATGGCAGGATTAATCGATGGTATCAGTCAGCAGCGCTTCCAGCGTGAAGGACCATTGCTGTTTGTGCATACCGGTGGCGCACCGGCATTATTTGCTTATCACCCTTTGGTCTGATGGCGAAAACGAAAATCCCTTACTGGTGTAACTGCATCGGGATCCAGGCGATTGCCGTGGCGATGCAGCTTGAATTATTTAGGGTATACAATCATTCTGTTTAATGATCTTTGCTTTTTCGTAAAAAAGCCGAACTATTCGGCTTTGCTTTTTAACGAAAGCGTTCTACACACAATCCAACAATAAACGGGGTAAATATGATTTTTTCTCAGGTACGTCGTCAACTGGTTCTGGGCGTGATGGCCGTGGCGTTGGTCGCGGGTGTTAACGTAAAAACATTCGCGGCGGAAAACCTGCTCAACAAGGTTAAAGAGCGCGGCAGCCTGCTGGTGGGTCTGGAAGGCACCTATCCGCCGTTTAGCTTTCAGGATGAAAACGGCAAGCTGACCGGCTTCGAAGTGGAGTTTGCCGAAGCGCTGGCTGAGCATCTTGGCGTTAAGGCAAGCCTGAAGCCGACCAAATGGGATGGCATGCTGGCATCGCTGGATTCCAAACGCATCGATGTGGTGATTAACCAGGTCACGATTTCCGACGAACGTAAGAAAAAATATGATTTCTCCACGCCTTATACCGTCTCCGGCATTCAGGCGCTGACCCGTAAAGATAAAGAAGGCACCATTAAAAGCCCGCAGGATCTGGCGAACAAAAAAGTTGGCGTCGGCCTTGGCACCAACTATGAGCAGTGGCTGCGTGAGAATGTGAAAAATGTTGATATTCGCACCTACGATGATGACCCGACTAAATATCAGGATCTGCGCTCTGGCCGTGTGGATGCCATTCTGGTTGACCGCCTGGCCGCGCTCGACCTGGTGAAGAAAACCGGTAATACCATGGCGGTAGCAGGTCCTGCATTCTCACGTCAGGAAGCGGGTGTGGCGCTGCGTAAAGGCAATGAAGATATGCTGAACGCTATTAACCAGGCGATTGCCACCATGCAGACAGACGGCACGCTGAATAAGATTTCACAAAAATGGTTCGGCGCGGACGTTACTAAATAATGCAAGAGAGTATCCAACTGGTGCTGGATTCAGCACCTTTTTTATTAAAGGGCGCGCTGTTCACGCTGCAGCTCAGCATTGGCGGCATGTTTTTTGGCCTGGTGCTGGGTTTTATCCTGGCGCTGATGCGGCTCTCATCCTTCTGGCCAATCAACTGGCTGGCGCGCATTTATGTTTCCATTTTTCGCGGCACCCCGCTGATTGCTCAGCTGTTTATGATCTATTACGGTCTGCCGCAGTTTGGCATCGAGCTTGATCCTATCCCGTCGGCGATGATTGGCCTGTCGTTAAATACCGCAGCCTACGCCTCTGAGTCGCTGCGTGGCGCGATTGCCGCCATTGAGCGCGGTCAGTGGGAAGCGGCGGCCAGTATCGGCATGACGCGCTGGCAAACACTGCGTCGCGTGGTGCTGCCGCAGGCGGCACGTACCGCGTTACCGCCGTTGGGCAACAGCTTTATCAGCCTGGTGAAAGATACCTCGCTGGCTGCCACCATTCAGGTGCCGGAGCTGTTCCGCCAGGCGCAGCTGATCACTTCACGCACGCTGGAGGTTTTCACCATGTATCTGGCGGCATCGCTGATCTACTGGGTGATGGCGACCGTGCTGTCGGCGCTGCAAAACCGCCTGGAAGATTATGTTAACCGTCAGGATCGGGAGGCCAAATGAGCGCCATTGAAGTCAGCAAACTGGTAAAACGGTTTAACGGTCAGACGGTGCTGCATGGTATCGATCTTGAGGTCGCTTCCGGTGAAGTCGTGGCAATCATCGGCCCCAGCGGCTCGGGAAAAACCACGCTGTTGCGCAGCATTAATCTGCTGGAGATACCCGACGGCGGCACCATTAAAGTGGGCGATATTGAAATCAATGCCGCTCTGCCTGTCAGTAAACAGAAAGAGCGCGTACGCCAGCTGCGCCAGCAGGTGGGCTTTGTATTCCAGAGCTTTAACCTGTTTCCGCATCGCTCGGTACTGGAAAATATTATTGAAGGTCCGGTCATCGTTAAGGGTGAACCCAAAGCCGAGGCGATAGCGCGCGCCCGGGTGCTGCTGGAGAAGGTAGGACTGCACGGTAAAGAGGAAAGTTATCCGCGCCGCCTTTCTGGCGGACAGCAGCAGCGCGTAGCCATTGCCCGTGCGCTGGCGATGCGTCCTGAAGTGATCCTGTTTGATGAGCCTACTTCGGCGCTGGATCCTGAACTGGTTGGCGAGGTGCTCAGTACCATTCGTTCGCTGGCGGAAGAGAAACGCACTATGGTAATTGTTACGCATGAGATGAGCTTTGCGCGTGACGTAGCCGATCGCGCTATTTTTATGGATCAGGGACGCATTGTGGAGCAGGGGCCGGCAAAAGAGCTGTTTGCGCATCCTCAACAGGCGCGTACGCGTCAGTTCCTGGAGAAATTCCTTAGCCAATAACTGGCCTTACCGACGCCAGGTTACTCCTAAATCTATTTATCCAACGGGCAGCCACATTCGCGGGCTGCCCGTTTTTTTATTGTTTCAATGACCCTCTGATTACTTTGCGTCAGGGCCGATTATTCTTTTTAAGATAAAAGCTACAGCGATTTCATTCACGTCCCGTTAATAATGCAGGCTGGCTATTCTGCCTTTTTACTTCCGTCAACTTAGCGGGAATCACAGCAATGAACGATAAAAAAAGTCAGGAAATTCAATGGATCAATACCCTAAAAGGCGGCTGCATTCTACTGGTGGTGCTCTATCATGTGGTGTTGCCTGGATTTGAAGGCACGCTGAAACATCTCACGGCAGGCGGCCTACCGGCCCACCTGTGGGTGGCGTTTAATACCGTTCTGTCGCCGTTGCGTATGCCAGCTTTCTTTTTTGTATCCGGCATGCTGGCCGCGCGGGCAATTAATGACAAACCGTGGAAAAAAGTATTTACCAGTCGCGTAACTAATCTTTTTTATCTTTATATTCTTTGGGGTGTTATTCAGTGGCTTTCTATTTACGGTATCTCTTCAGAGATCACTCATCATCGTATTTCCAGTAATATTAATTCCTCGTATGCTGAATCACCGCAGGAATTTATATCACTGATGCTGCTGGCAATGAGCAGTTCCTGGTATCTCTATGCGCTGGGATTGTTCTTTCTGTTTGCGAAACTGTTCCGCAAACAGCGCCTGCCACTGGTTATTGTCGCGGTGCTGTTGAATTATCTGGCAGTGGAAAAAATCATCCCTGGATGGGGACCGGAAAGCCTCTCACAATATTTTATCTATTTCATTATGGGTTCATTCTGGAGCGCGCAGGTTATCCATCTTAGCGAATGGCACAAAAATAACCTGCTGCCGTGGCTGGGATTAGCGTTACTGTCCGTGGTGCATCTACTGCTGGGCCTACAGAAAAATCTGTTCCTGTGCACGTTAGCTATCCTGTTCTGCATCGCGCTCTGCCGCACCCTGAACAACCACTTCCGCATGACGTGGATGAACTGGGTCGGTAAAAATACGCTGCAAATTTATGTGTTGCACCGCATCTTTATTGAATATTTCGGTATGACGGCCATCCTGTTCGCGCTGGATCATCACCTGTTTGATTCCGCGCTGTTCTCGATACTCTGGGCGGTCGGCTTTCCGGTTGGCATGGTGGCGCTCTGTTCACTGTGTTCGATAGCGGTATGGAAGCTATTGAATAAAGGCCTGGGAAAATCGCTGTTTATCTATCCGCGTCTGCTGCGCATGAAGTTTGATGTCTAAACCAGGGCCGCGTAATCCATAACCAGGGCATCAGGTTTTGACGAAGGGTGAGAGGCTTGTTAACGCGTTTGTTTGACCGCATCGGGTTAACAGTAGCCTCTTTTAAACAGAAGCTGCGTATCAGTGATGGATCTGTGCCAGCTCGTGTTCAGAAAGGCCGGTCTTCATCACGATGGAGCGGTCAATGCCACGCTGTTCACCAGGTTTGATACCTTGTTCAAGGCCTTTCTGTTCAAGCTGCTGTGCGATGGTCATTAGTGCATCCTCGTGTTGTGGCACCCTTTGTGCCAGTTTGCGTACAAAGGCCTCTGCGTCTGGCTTTTCGCCTGCCTGCACAATGTGTGTTTATAAATGAAAACAAATGCTTATAAATTCTCTGGCGGTATCGGGATGCGTAAGAAACTGTTTGAATGCCGCATCGTGAGGCGTTGGGGGCTGTTTTTCTCTGGTTTGTTCTTGCCTGTCAGTCATGGCGTACTCGTGGCCTTGTGGTATCTACCTTCGATAAGGTAATGATTGTCCAGGCACCAGGGTAAAAAAAAGCCGCCCTGTATCAAGGCGGCTTGTGGTAACCGGTGGCGTTAGCCAATCGTCATCAGGCTGGCATTTCCTCCCGCCGCAGCGGTATTGACGCTCAGCGAGCGTTCAATTAACAGACGCTCCAGCAGCAGATTGGTTTCGCCACGGGCAAAGCCCTGCACTGAAACGATCGCGCCGCCGCGTGCGGCAATCTTTTCGCACAGCAAACGCAGCTGATCGGCGTCGCCGTGATAGATCACCGCATCATAGTGCTGTTCCTGAGCCAGCGGATCCTGGGCAAAGTCGATACGTACGCGTACTTTCTCCGGCAGCGACTGCGCCAGCTTACGATGCAGCTCATCATCCTGCCACAAAGCGCGACTGCCGACGCTGGTCACCGCCGCCAGCTGTACCAGCGCATCCTGCTCGTTATCCGCCAGACAGAGCACGCGCTCGCGCGGCAGCAGAATATAGGTATTGCGCTCGCCGGTTGGGCCCGGCAGCAAGCGTACCGTGCCGCCCTGCGCCAGTTTTTCATAGCGGGCGCAGACTTCCGCCAGCTGCGGCTGCGCGTTGGCCCAGTCGCTCAGCGCCTTGTGCGCTTCGATAAGGGCAGGGCGCAGCGTCGCATCAAGCGTCTGTTCGGCATCGTGACGATCGAGCGTGACCTGCAGCGCGTTATCCGGACGATGCGATAACAGACGATAGAGGTAAAGCGGGCCACCCGCTTTCGGACCGGTACCTGATAAGCCTTCGCCGCCGAACGGCTGTACGCCAACCACTGCGCCAACCATATTACGGTTAACGTACAGGTTGCCAACTTTCGCACGCTGGGTTACCTGACCGATAGTTTCATCAATACGGGTATGCACGCCCAGCGTTAAGCCATAACCCGATGCATTGATCTGTTCAATCAGCTGCGGCAGTGAACTACGCGTATAACGCACCACATGCAGTACCGGGCCAAAGATCTCTTTATCCAGTTCATCAATACTGTTCAGTTCAATCAGCGTCGGCTTAATAAAGGTGCCCTGCGTCCACTCTTTACTGTCCTGCTGATGCTCCTGTACCGCCTGGAACACCGTCAGCCCTTTGGCGCGCATCGCCTGAATATGACGCTCAATATTCTCTTTCGCCTCGGCATCAATTACCGGACCAATATCAGTGGAAAGACGCTCCGGATTGCCCATACGGCACTCTGCCATCGCACCGCGCAACATCTTCAACGTATGCTCGGCAGCGTCCTCCTGAATACAGAGCAGACGCAGCGCCGAACAGCGCTGGCCCGCACTGTCATAGGCAGAGGAAACGATATCCAGCACCACCTGCTCTGTCAGCGCGGAGGAGTCAACGATCATCGCATTCATTCCGCCGGTTTCGGCAATCAGCGGCGTTGGGCGGCCCTGCGGATCGAGGCGTCCGGCCAGGTTACGCTGTAACAAACTCGCTACGGCAGTCGAGCCGGTAAACATAACGCCACGCACCCGATCGTCGCCGGTCAACTGGGCACCTACAGTCTCGCCGAGGCCAGGCAGCAGCTGAATGACGCCAGCCGGCACGCCCGCTTCAAGCAGAATGCGTACCGCCTGAGCGGCAATCAGCGGCGTTTGCTCTGCGGGTTTCGCCAGCACGCTGTTGCCCGCCGCCAGGGCGGCAGCAATCTGCCCGGTAAAGATCGCCAGCGGGAAGTTCCACGGGCTGATACAGACCACCGGCCCTAATGGACGATGGGTTTCATTATCAAAGTCACTGCTTACCAGGCCGGCGTAGTAATAGAGGAAATCGACCGCTTCGCGCACTTCAGCAATGGCGTTATTGAACGTTTTACCCGCTTCGCGCACCAGGATGCCGATAAGCGTCTGCATCTGACCTTCCATCAGTTCAGCGGCGCGTTCCAGAATAGCGGCGCGTTCCTGCGCTGGAGTGGCAAACCAGATTGGACCGGCATTTACCGACGCTTCCAGTGCCTGTGCTACTTCCTGCTCGCTGGCTTCACGCACTTCGCCCACCAGGTCGGAGGGATCGGCCGGGTTTAGCACCGGGCGGTATTCCCCCTGGCCGAGCTCGCCTTCAATCATCGGTTCGGCGCGCCATAAATGCGCGGCGCTGCTTAACAGGGCGCTGGAGAGGGACGCCAGGCGGTGTTCGTTAGCTAAATCCAGTCCGGCGGAGTTGGGGCGTTTATTACCGTACAGATCGCGTGGCAGCGGAATTTTCGGATGCGGCAAACCAATGGCGCCTTCCGTTGCGGCCAGCCGCTCAACTTGCTGAACCGGATCGGCCACCAGCTCATCCAGCGGCAGGGTTTTATCCGCGATACGGTTAACAAACGAGGTGTTAGCGCCATTTTCCAGCAGACGACGCACCAGGTAAGCCAGCAGGGTTTCATGGGTGCCGACCGGCGCATAGATACGGCACGGGCGGTTCAGCTTGCCATCAGCGGTTTTGCCGACCACCTGCTCATACAGCGGCTCACCCATGCCGTGCAGGCACTGGAACTCATACTGACCGGGATAATAGTTATTGCCCGCCAGATGATAGATCGCCGCCAGACTGTGGGCGTTATGGGTGGCGAACTGCGGATAAATCAGGTTAGGCACAGCCAGCAGCTTGCGGGCGCAGGCCAGGTAAGAGATATCGGTGTAGACCTTGCGGGTATAGACCGGATAGCCTTCCAGCCCTTCGACCTGTGCGCGTTTGATTTCGCTGTCCCAGTAAGCGCCTTTTACCAGACGAATCATCAGACGACGACGGCTGCGCTGCGCCAGATCGATCAGCGCGTCAATCACAAACGGACAACGCTTCTGATAAGCCTGAATAACGAAGCCGATACCGTTCCAGCCTTCCAGTTCCGGCTCGAAGCAGAGTTTTTCCAGCAGATCGAGCGACAGCTCCAGACGATCCGCCTCTTCGGCATCGATATTAATCCCGATATCGTAAGAGCGCGCCAGCAGCGTCAGCGATTTAAGAATAGGGTAGAGCTCTTCCATAACGCGCGAGTATTGCGCGCGGCTGTAGCGTGGATGCAGCGCAGAAAGCTTGATCGAGATCCCCGGGCCTTCATAAATACCACGCCCGTTGGAGGCTTTGCCAATGGCATGGATCGCCTGCTGATAAGAGAGCAGATACGCTTTCGCATCGCTGGCGGTCAGCGCCGCTTCGCCCAGCATATCGTAAGAGTAGCGGAAGCCTTTTTCTTCCAGTTTACGGGCATTGGCCAGCGCTTCTGCGATGGTTTCGCCGGTAACAAACTGCTCGCCCATCAAACGCATCGCCATATCCACGCCTTTGCGGATCAGCGGCTCGCCGCTTTTACCGATAATACGGTTAAGGGAGCGCGACAGGTTGGCTTCGTTATGCGTTGCGACCAGACGGCCGGTAAACAGTAGACCCCATGTGGCGGCATTCACAAACAGCGAAGGACTGCGGCCCAGATGCGCCTGCCAGTTGCCGTTGCTGATTTTATCGCGGATCAGCGCATCGCGCGTCGGTTTATCAGGGATGCGCAGCAGCGCTTCCGCCAGACACATCAGCGCCACGCCTTCCTGAGAGGATAACGAAAACTCCTGTAGCAGGCTTTGCACCATTCCGGCGCGTCCGGTTGCCCCTTTTTGGTGCCTCAGCTTATCCGCCAGCGACCAGGCAAGCTGATGGGCTTTTTCTGCCAGCGGGGCAGGTAAACGCGCCTGCTCCAGCATCATTGAGACGGCTTCAGGTTCCGGGCGACGCCAGGCAGACGTAATGGCTGCACGGGTAACCGTTTGCGGCAGGATCTGTTCTGCGAAATCAAGAAACGGCTGATGTGGCTCTTCCAGCAATGCCTCTTCTGATTCATTGGCTGCTGCCTGCAGCGGATATTCAGCGGGCTGCGTACCCTGCTCCAGCTGCTCAAGATAGTTAAAAATCGCTTGTTTGATCAGCCAGTGCGGGGTGCGATCGATATGTTGTGCAGCCTGTTTGATTCTTTCGCGGGTGGCTTCATCCAGTTTGACACCCATGGTCGTCGTTGCCATGCCTTTAACGCTCCTCAAAACCTTATATCACCGTTGTATGGCGCAATATCACCTATGTTGCAACTTTGTGCAACCGTGTTAATTGTGAGCCTGTTAACACTCCGCGCAAATGCCAAATTGTTAAATCTGCGAAAGCGGCATGGATATTGCTGCAAATTCCTCGCCACTTTTGCGAAAGCCCGAATTTTCTGAGATTGGCGCGGTTGCGACCAGGGT
Source organism: Pantoea sp. FN0305 (assembly GCF_050113845.1). Taxonomy (NCBI): domain Bacteria; kingdom Pseudomonadati; phylum Pseudomonadota; class Gammaproteobacteria; order Enterobacterales; family Erwiniaceae; genus Pantoea; species Pantoea sp. FN0305. The sequence continues at coordinate 764,630 of NZ_JBNJSN010000001.1, forward strand.
GTTACTGACTGAAACGTGACCTGGTGCAACCTTCTGAAATTCTAATAACGAGAGGGAGTGAATTCAGTGTAACAGCTGTGTTAAATGTTGTGCGTTATAAACCTTTCCGGCAGGATAGCGCGCCAAAGATAAGTTTTTAATAAAAACCGCTGCGTTCCGGCGGTGAACACAGGGCAAACAACCCTCTGCTTAATACCGATAATAAATGGAGAACCTGATGACATTAAGCACACCGATGTTGGTGACATTCATCATCTATATTCTTGGCATGGTGTTGATTGGCTTTATAGCCTGGCGCTCAACCAAAAATTTCGATGACTACATTCTTGGGGGGCGTAGTCTGGGCAGCCTGGTTACCGCACTTTCAGCGGGCGCATCGGATATGAGTGGCTGGCTGCTGATGGGGTTGCCCGGCGCTATCTTTCTGTCAGGAATTTCAGAAAGCTGGATTGCCATCGGGCTAATTATCGGTGCCTGGCTGAACTGGAAAATCGTAGCTGGTCGCCTGCGCGTACAAACTGAACATCACAATAACGCCCTGACGCTGCCTGATTTCTTTACCAGCCGCTTCGAGGATCGCAGCAAGCTGCTGCGGATTATCTCCGCCATCGTTATTCTGGTTTTCTTCACCATCTACTGTGCATCCGGCATTGTGGCCGGGGCGCGCCTGTTTGAAAGCACCTTTGGTATGAGCTACGAAACAGCGCTGTGGGCCGGAGCGGCCGCCACTATTCTTTATACCTTTGTGGGTGGTTTCCTCGCGGTAAGCTGGACCGATACCGTCCAGGCCAGTTTGATGTTTTTCGCCCTGCTGTTAACGCCGATTATGGTGATTATCTCCGTGGGCGGCTTTGAGGATTCCCTGCGGGTGATTGAAGCGAAAAGCCTGGAAAACATCGATATGCTGAAAGGGCTGAATTTTGTTGCGGTAATTTCGCTGCTGGGCTGGGGCCTGGGCTATTTTGGTCAGCCGCATATTCTGGCGCGCTTCATGGCGGCCGACTCGCATCGCTCGATCCGTACCGCACGACGTATCGGTATGGCGTGGATGATCCTCTGTCTGGGCGGCGCGGTTGCGGTGGGCTTCTTTGGCATCGCCTGGTTCCAGAACCATCCGGAAGAGGCGGCTGGCGTAAGTGAAAACGGCGAGCGCGTCTTTATCGAGCTGGCGCGTCTGCTGTTTAACCCGTGGATCGCTGGCATTCTGCTTTCGGCTATCCTGGCGGCGGTTATGTCTACCCTAAGCTGCCAGCTGCTGGTCTGCTCCAGCGCGCTAACGGAAGATCTTTATAAAGGTCTGCTGCGTCAAAACGCCAGTCAGAAAGAGCTGGTCTGGTTTGGCCGTATGATGGTACTGGTGGTGGCTCTGATTGCTATTGCGCTGGCCTCTAATCCTGAGAACCGTGTTCTGGGGCTGGTGAGTTATGCCTGGGCCGGTTTCGGCGCCGCGTTTGGTCCGGTAGTACTGTTCTCGGTCTGCTGGAAACGCACCACGCGCAACGGCGCGCTGGTGGGCATGGTAATTGGCGCGCTGACGGTGCTGGTATGGAAACATTATGGCTGGCTGGGTCTGTACGAAATCATCCCTGGCTTCCTGTTTGCCAGCATCGCGATCTACGTTGTGAGCCTGATGGGGCGTGCGCCCTCTGCTGAAGCGCAGGCGCGCTTCGATGCGGCCGACGCAGAATATAAAACGCATTAATTTTCCCGGGCCGACAGGCCCGATGACCTTACAGGAATATTTCCTCTGATCGCGGCCTGCCTGCTTATGGCAGGCCGCACTGTTTCTGCTGCATTCCCCCTTTTGCTCAGCGCAGGGTAAAGGCTACTTTCCGCTCGCCTGATGGCGCAGACGTGTCATCAATTGCTGTAACCGCTCTATCGCCGGAACAAACTGCGAACCTGGCAGGCGGTTTCGGGCCAGTAGCTTTCCTGCAAGAATGGCATCACGTAAAGCATGATACAGCGCCCGCAGGCGGGCTACGCCGCCTCGCTGCGCCAGCGCATTTTCATATCACGTATAAAAAGCGTCATAAGCTGCGAGCGCAATCCGCTACGCGGTAGCTGAGCGTGTTGATACCCCCGGGGAAGTCCACGCCCCGGGGGGCGTGGATAACTGAATACAGCTACAGCGTTTTTGCCACCATGCCGATGGCCGCCAGCAACATAATCGCGCCCGCAGAGCGGAACAGCAGGCGCTGCGCTTCAGCGCTGGTAAGGAAATGGCGTATCTTAAGCGCCGCGAGGATAAATACGGCACCGACTGCCAACAGCACAAAAATGGTCAGCGGCACCAGCATCATGCCCCAGATCTGCAACGAGACGTTGTCCAGTGAAATCACCAGCGGCAGGATCGCCAGATAAAAGGCGATAGTCTTCGGGTTGCCCAGCGTAATGGTCAGCCCGGAGAACCAGGCGGAGGCCAGCTGTTTGCGCGTCGCCCGCTGATCGATATTCACCGCCTGCGGCTGATAGCGCCAGAACTGCCAGGCGAGACAGCATAAATAGAACGAGGCCGCCCAGTTAATCAGGGTAAACAGCGAAGTGTGGTTATGGGCGATAACCGCCAGACCAAACACCGCCACAGAGAGGTAAATCAGGTCGCCCAGAATCAAACCGGTCAACATGGTGAAGCCCGTCACGGCACCGCCGCTAACGCTGCGGGCGACCAGGGCGGTCATCCCCGGACCTGGTATAGCCGCAGCTAATCCAAGCGCGGCGATATAAGAGAGGATTTGTGCGGTTCCCAGCATAGTGATTCCTGTTCAATAAAAGAAAGATTGCGCCAGCAGGGCTTAAGGTCCAGATGTTCACGACACCGGTTGGCAAACACGGTAGCGCCTTCTCCCTGCGCTCCCCAAACGGTGAGAGAGCGGAACGGCCATGTCACCATCATCATGTGGGCATGCCTGTACGCTGCTGCACAAAATAGCCAGCCTCTGCGATTAAGCTGCCTGTTTGATGGCGTTCGGCATGTTATGACTTGTTATTTATAGAGCGGCAGGTTGCCTGTGATTTTGGTGATTTTCTTTTTCGGGCCGATAAGCCCAATGGCGACCAGTTCGATATTACTGCTGTTGACTGAAGAGATGCGTTCGCCATATTCATCATAGGTTTTACAGGACTGAGCGAGGGCGCTGAATGGCATAACATAGATCTCTTCATCATTTTCAGCTGTTCTTTGCAGTTCATGGATGACCTCGCCTGGCGCCAGCAGTACCGGGAGCGGCGCGTAAATCACGCCCGGGTAATTGATGTTGTCCAGACTTTGCCTGTCCGGGCCTACCAGGTTTTCAACGGTGCGGCCAAAGCTAACGCCGATCACGCTCGCGGCGTTGATGGCAAGACCGGCGGGCAAATCTTTATCGATGACAATTGTGCAACGATGTTGGCTGGCATCAAATTTCATATTCGATTCCTGGTTTTTCAGCAAGCACGGCCTTCAAACATGCCGATAACCACAAAATCAGCCGCGATATGACGGCGGGTGATGTTGCGACCACAGGCCCATCCTTTAATTTCATCAATGTAATTAGGGTGCACACGCGTCGTTCTTTCCGCATCGATAGCATCAATGAATGCCCATCTCCATGGGGTTTTAAACGTAAACAAGACGATATGCATTAACATACGAGTCAATTCCTTTCGGCATTCACTTCAATTAATCATTAAATTTGAGAATGTATTATGCCGTGGCCGGAAGGGAAATTGTTACCTATATTACTTGCTTCATTGCTTGTGTCAGGAAAGAATCATCTTTTATCACGGTGAAAACGAAAGGAACTTTCTTTTATGGCGCTTAGCCCGACAGAAATGAAAATCCTGAAGCTGTTGCAGGATGATGCGCGTGTCACTAACCAGGTGCTTGCCGATAAAATCGGCATGTCCGCTTCGCCATGCTGGCGCAAAGTACGCAAGCTGGAAGAGGATGAAGTGATTCAGGGCTACCGCGCAGTCCTGAATCGCAAAAAAATAGGCCTGGGCGTTATGGTGTTTGTGCGAGTGGCGATCGACAGCCACAGCGAAGCGGAAGCAAGAAAGTTTGAAGAGGAAGTGACCGCGCTGGAAGATGTGGTGGCCTGCTACAGCATTGGCGGCGATGCTGATTTTTTATTGCAGGTAGTGGCTTCGGACCTGGATTCCTATGCCGATTTCGCCATGTCGGTAGTGCGGCGTCTTCCCGGAATTAAAGAGATGCAAAGTATGTTTGTGCTGAAAGAGATTAAACCGCTGGTGACTTTGCCGATTAAAAAGATCGGGGAGGGGAGCTGAAGTAGTCCTACTTGCCGCTGAAGCAGCCCTGACGCAGAAAAACGTCGCTGGCTTAAATTTCCTGCGCCCTGATAAATAATCACTGCGGCGTCTTGTTTTTTTTTGTGCCGATAATGATAATCAGTATCGTTTGTGTTTACGCATCTTTACGTCACTTTACGCGAACTAAAACTACTGAGGATCAGGCATGTTTGTACCCTTTCTAATTATGCTGCGCGAAGGGCTGGAAGCAGCACTTATTGTCAGCCTGATTGCCAGCTACCTGAAGCGTACCCAACGCACCCGCTGGTTCGGTGCCATGTGGGCTGGCGTCTTTACTGCTGCCGCGCTCTGTCTGGCGCTTGGCGTGTTCATCAACACCACAACCGGTGAGTTCCCGCAAAAGGAACAGGAGCTGTTTGAAGGTATTGTGGCGGTGATAGCGGTAGCGATCCTTACCTGGATGGTTTTCTGGATGCGTAACGTTTCGCGCAACGTCAAAGCGCAACTGGAAGATGCTGTCGACCAGGCGCTGCAAAAAGGCAGTAACAATGGCTGGGCGCTGGTGCTGATGGTGTTTCTTGCCGTGGCACGCGAAGGGCTGGAATCGGTCTTCTTCCTGCTGGCCGCCTTTACCCAGGATGTGGGGATGGCACCGCCCGTTGGCGCTGTGCTCGGACTGATCACGGCTGCGGCTATCGGCGCGCTAATCTACTGGGGCGGCGTCAAACTTAACCTGGCAAAATTTTTCAAATGGAGCAGCCTGTTTATCATTTTTGTTGCTGCCGGCCTGGCTGCCGGGGCGATCCGCGCCTTCCATGAAGCGGGGCTGTGGAATCACTACCAAACCATCGCCTTTGATCTCAGTAACGCACTCTCCACGCACACCCTGTTCGGGACGCTACTGGAAAGCCTGCTGGGTTACCAGGAGACGCCTACCGTTAGCGAAGTCGCAGTCTGGTTTATCTATCTGATTCCGGCGCTACTGTTCTTTTTTATGCCTGCCCGGCCGGGTGCCGCAGCGGCACGTTCAACAAGCTAAAACCAATGGCGCGTTTGTCGCGCCTGTTTGTGACTTTAACAGGGACTACATTGATGACCATGATTTCTCGCCGCAAAGCCTTACTGGCTTCTCTTCTGGCGTATTCCGCTGTGTCCGGCGCGGCTGACGTGCCGCAGGTAAATGTCAGCGTTAACGATAAACAGTGTGAACCGATGGCGCTCACCGTTAATGCCGGCAAAACCCAGTTTATTATTCGTAACAACAGCCAGAAAGGACTGGAGTGGGAGATCCTTAAGGGCGTTATGGTCGTAGAAGAGCGTGAAAATATCGCGCCGGGCTTTACGCAAAAGCTCACCGCCAATCTTGAGCCTGGCGAATATGAGATGACCTGCGGCCTGCTCAGCAACCCGAAAGGCAAACTGATCGTTAAGGCAACCGGCACTGAGCAGAGCAGTGGCAAACAGGCTGAGCTGATGCAGCTAAGCGGGGCGATTACCGAATATAAAAGCTGGGTTGTTGGCGAAGTGGCGCAGCTGGTCAGCGGCACTAAAGCTTTCACCGACGCGGTTAAAGCGGGTGATGTGAAAAAAGCGCAGTCGCTCTATGCGCCAACCCGGCAGCACTATGAGCGTATCGAACCGATCGCTGAACTCTTCTCGGACCTGGACGGCAGCATTGACGCGCGTGAAGATGACTATGAACAAAAAGCGGCGGATCCTAAATTCACCGGTTTCCATCGTCTGGAAAAAGCACTGTTTGGCGATCGCAGCACCGAGGGCATGAACGATTATGCCGATCGTCTGTATCAGGACACGCTGGAACTGCAAAAACGCATCAATGCGCTGGCTTTCCCGCCGGGCAAAGTAGTGGGCGGCGCAGCTGGCCTGATTGAAGAAGTCGCCGCCAGCAAAATCTCCGGCGAAGAAGATCGTTACAGCCGTACCGATCTGTGGGATTTCCAGGCCAACGTTGATGGCGCGCAGAAAATCGTCAATCTGCTGCGTCCGCAGTTGGAAAAAGCCAATCCGCAGCTGCTAAGCAAGGTGGATAACAACTTCAAAAAAGTCGATGTCATCCTGACCAAATACCGTACGCAGGATGGCTTCGCCTCATATGAAAAATTGACCATAACCGATCGCAACCGCTTAAAAGGGCCGATTACCGTCCTGGCGGAAGATTTGGCTCTGTTGCGTGGCACGCTGGGACTGGATTAAGCCGGATGGAAAAAGTGACCGACGCGGCGATGCTTTCACGGCGTCGCCTGTTAAAAGGACTTGGTCTGTTGAGCGGGGCCGCTGTGGTTGGCAGCGGTTGCCCGGTAAGCGCTGCGGCGGCGGAAAGCTTCTCGTCAGGGGCGCTTTCTCCCAATGCCCGGGAAGAGCGCCAGCCGTTTTACGGGCCGCACCAGGCCGGGATCACCACGCCGCAGCAGGCTGCGATAATGCTGGTGGCTTTTGATGTGCTGGCAGGCGATAAAAACGACCTTGTGCGGCTGTTTAAACTGCTCACTGAACGCATCGCTTTTCTGACCATGGGCGGCATGGCACCGCTGGTCACCAATCCCCAGTTGCCGCCGCTTGATTCCGGCATCCTTGGCGAACGTATCTGGCCCGATAATCTGACGATCACCGTTTCGGTAGGCGAGGCGCTGTTTGACGATCGTTACGGTCTTACGGCGCTGAAGCCTGCAAAGCTGCAAACCATGACGCGTTTTCCCAACGACGCGCTGGACGCGGAAAGCTGTCATGGTGACCTGCTGCTGCAGATTTGCGCCAACACCAACGATACCGTGATCCATGCGCTGCGCGATATCATTAAACATACGCCTGATTTGCTGGCGGTACGCTGGCGGCGCGAAGGCTTTATCCCGGACCATGCGGCGCGCAGTAAAGGCAAGGAAACGCCCATTAACCTGCTGGGCTTCAAAGATGGTACGGCCAATCCCGACGCCACAAACCGGGCTTTAATGGATTCGATACTGTGGGTGACGCAGGATCAGCAGGAGCCTGCCTGGGCCGTGGGCGGCAGTTATCAGGCGGTACGCATTATTCAGTTTCGCGTCGAGTTCTGGGACCGTACGCCGTTGGGTGAACAGCAGACCATCTTTGGCCGTGAAAAGCTCAGCGGCGCGCCGCTGGGGATGAAACATGAGCACGACGAACCGGATTACGCGCAGGATCCGCAGGGGGAGATGATTCCGCTGGATGCACATATTCGTCTGGCCAACCCACGTACGCCGGAAACACAAAGCAGCCTGATGCTGCGTCGTGGCTACAGCTATTCCGCCGGCATTACGTCTGCGGGTCAGCTGGATATGGGGCTGCTGTTTGTGTGCTACCAACACGATTTAGAAAAAGGATTTTTAACCGTGCAACAACGGCTCAATGGCGAGGCGCTGGAGGAATATATTAAACCCACAGGGGGCGGCTATTTCTTTGTGCTGCCGGGCGTGATAAATAATCAACATTATCTGGCTCAGTCATTACTGGAGGCCTGATTAACTTACGATTTCCCGCCAGGTTATAAATGGCGGGAGACGGTTTTTTGCTCGATCTTTCTCTTTGCTATTCCGCTTTCTTTCCTGTTATGAAATTTCTGAATTATCTCACCACTATTTTTGTTTTTTAACCCCCTGATTTATAAATATAAATTAACAGAGTCACTTTTCTATGGATGCCGGACGGTTATTTTTTATTCATTTGGTTAAAATTGCTATTGCAAAATTATAAGAATCTGTTGCACTTTATACAGGTCGGTAGTCTGTAATGCTCAGCTTCCTCGATGGAGAATGCGAATGGAAAAGTCCTGTAATGGACAGCCCGTTTTAAATAAAAAACATCGCAAGACTTTTCGCGAGAGTTTTTCTTTCTCCAGACTATTTGCTTCTTTTATCAATCCTCTCGGCTTAACTCGTCCCTTTTATGATTTCCGGCGTATGTCTGCGGCATGCGCTCATTCAATGGCTCGTAAGGCTCTGAAGGAAGCCACCCTCTAAAGCGTTCACGTAATCGCACCAGACCAGCTCCGGTGCGGGAAATGAAACCAACTGTAAGGTGCCACTATGGGAAGACAGAAAGCAGTGATCAAAGCGCGTCGTGAAGCACGTCGAGTGCTTCGTAGCGATTCACGCAGCCACCGGCAGCGTGAAGAAGAATCGGTCACCTCGCTGGTGCACATGGGCGGCCTGGACGCCATCGGTATGGCGTGTGATTCACGCGATCGTTCACCTATCGAAGCGCGTAATGAGGCTCAGGCGCACTATCTTAACGCCATAGAGACGAAGCAGCTGATCTTTGCAACCGGCGAAGCAGGTTGCGGTAAAACCTGGATCAGCGCTGCAAAAGCAGCAGAAGCCCTGATTAACAAGGATGTCGACAGGATTATCGTGACCCGACCGGTGCTGCAGGCCGACGAGGATCTGGGCTTTTTGCCTGGTGATATCTCTGAGAAGTTTGCTCCCTATTTTCGCCCGGTCTATGACGTTCTGGTTAAACGTCTCGGCTCTTCCTTTATGCAATACTGTCTGCGTCCGGAAATTGGTAAGGTGGAGATCGCTCCCTTTGCCTATATGCGCGGACGTACGTTTGAAAACGCGGTGGTCATCCTTGATGAGGCGCAAAACGTCACCGCTGCCCAAATGAAAATGTTTTTGACCCGCCTGGGCGAGAACGTCACGGTTATTGTCAACGGCGACATTACCCAGTGCGATCTGCCGGCGGGGGTGACATCGGGCCTGGCCGATGCGCTTGACCGTTTTGTAGAAGATGAAATGGTAAGCGTAGTGCGGTTCGGGAAAGAGGATTGTGTGCGTTCCGCGCTCTGTCAGCGCGCGCTGCATGCTTATAGTTGATTGAGTGAGTAGCTGTAGCCCAAGCCCGGACGTCAGTCCGGGCTTTTTTATACATACAAAAAAGCCTGAACTTTCGCTCAGGCTTTCATGCAAATAAAAAAGCCTGAACTTTCGCTCAGGCTTTCTCATTAAATATGGCGGTGAGAGGGGGATTCGAACCCCCGATACGTTGCCGTATACACACTTTCCAGGCGTGCTCCTTCAGCCACTCGGACACCTCACCGTATTGTCTGCTGACACCGCGCTGGGTGGCAACGGGGCGCTACTATAGGGAGTTGTTATAAAAGGGTCAAGCACTATTTTTCCCTTTTATTAGCGCCGGTTAAGCCTTATACAATTCGCCTCGCCTGCAATGGCTTAAGAAGATGACTTCACGCGGTTAGCAAAACTTTTACGCAGCTTCTGCAGCTTGGGTGGAATGACCGCCATGCAAAAACCGTTGCGCTGGCCTTCGCCTTCCCAATAGTTCTGATGGTAATCTTCTGCCGGGTAAAACTCTTTCAGCGGCTCGATAGTGGTCACGATCGGATCGCTGTGATCCTGCTGCGCACGCGCGATCGCTGCTTTGGCTTCCGCTTCTTGTTCAGCGTTCGCCGGGAAAATCGCGGAACGGTACTGAGTACCGATATCATTGCCCTGACGGTTCAGTTGGGTCGGATCGTGCGTAACAAAACTGATATCCAGCAGATCGCCATAGCTCACTTTCTCCGGATCAAAACCGATGCGGATGGCTTCGGCATGTCCGGTTGCGCCGCTGCATACCTGCTCATAGGTTGGGTTAGGGCGCGTTCCGCCGGTATAGCCGCTCTCTACAGATTCAACGCCAATGATGTCCTTGAATACCGCTTCGGTACACCAGAAACATCCACCTGCAATTACCGCATATTCAATTGCCATTGTTTTACTTCTCCAGATTGGGTCGTGACGCTAAGGGAGCCATCCTCGCATAATCTGCTATTCACCGGCAATTAACGCCGCTCTTTCTGTTCAGCTAACCGGCTAACTGGAAAATTTTTCATGTTAAATCAGCATCTCCGGCTTGAATTTCTTATGCTGATCGCTGGTTTGTTCGCCCATAACCCGAAACAGACCTTCGCCGGTATAGTGCAGCGTAGCAGGGAAGGCTACCTGGGGATCGACGTGCGCCTTTACCACTTCAAAGATGAAAAAGTTGTAATTATCGACCAGCGCGCCGTCGTAAAGCCGACATTCAAAACTGGCGAAACACTCGGCAATCAGCGGCGCTTTAACCACGCTGCCCGGTTCAATGCTCAGGCGGTTAGCTGCGAACTTATCCACCTCATCGCCGTGACTGTTGCCAATGGCCACCACCTGATCGATTAACTCGTGGGTAGGGACATTTATCACACATTCGCCGCTGTTACGGATGAAATCGTGGCTGACATTCATGCTGGCGATCATACAGCCCACCAGCGACGGTGAAAATTCCAGAATGGTATGCCAGCCCAGCGTCATAATAGCGCTTTGGTTTTCCCAGCTCGATGTCACCAGAACCACCGGGCCAGGTTCCAGATATTTGCGCACTTTTTCCACAGGAAAGTTTTGCTTATTGTAATCAGTCATAATGCCTCCACTGGTGAAAGAGACTCTTCTCTGAGTGTAGCGGGTGACGCGCGCGGCACCAGCGAAGGCCCGCATTAACGGCTACGCAGACGAACAATCAGGTCGTCCGCCGCTGCCAGCGTCGCCAGAGCTATCACACCGCTCCGGCCCGCCTGTGCCAGTTTATGGCGCTAATGCGCGAAGTGATGCCACCTGTTATTGACACTCAGCCGCCTCAGCATTTGCATGCTAAACTGTGATCCACGCCTACTGCAGGGATTGACCCCGGCGTCAGGCATCAGCCAGGATGGAATCTTCCCTTTCTCACTGAGAAAACTCTATGTCCGCACGTATAGTGATTGTGGTTGATATGCAAAACGGCGTTTTTAATACGCCGCGTTTCGATCGGGCAGGGCGCGTCGCCTGTATTAATCAACTGATTGACGCCGCTGAACACACCATTTTTATTCAACATCTGGATACGGATATGCAGCCAGGAACCGAAGCCTGGCAAATATTACCGGAGCTGCATCAGCCGCCGGGCTCGCTCTACATTAATAAACAGGCATGCGATAGCTTCTGGAACACCGAACTTGATCAGCTGTTACAACGGCTGGATGCCTCCTCCTTTGTGATCTGCGGCTGCGCCACCGACTATTGCGTGGATACTACCATTAAAGTCGGCAGCAGCAAGGGATACGCTATCCGCGTGGCAGCCGACGCGCATACCACCTCCAGCCGCCGCTGGGCCACGGCAGAGCAGCTGATTGAGCAGCATAACGAAGTCTGGGCCAATCTTATCCTGCCGGGTAATGGTGTGCAGGTGATCAGCACCGCTGAGATCGTACAGGCATGGCGTACCGCCGCCTGATTTCTGCGCGCCTTCTATACTGCTTTATAAAGGAGGCGCTATGTGCGGACGTTTTACTCAAATTCAATCACGTGAAGCCTGGCTGTCAGCGCTTGAAGGCCAGGCAGAACGCAATATCGCCTGGGATGAGCAGCCGATCGGGCGCTACAACGTTGCGCCCGGTAGTCATGTGCTGCTGTTGAATCACCGCGACGATGCGCTGCATCTCGATCCCATATTTTGGGGCTATGCGCCGCCCTGGTGGCATAAAGCGCCTTTGATCAACGCTCGCGTAGAAACGGCGGCAGAAAGCAAAATGTTTCGTCCGCTGTGGCAGCACGGGCGCGCCGTGGTGATGGCCGATGGCTGGTACGAATGGAAACGTGAGGGCGAAAAGAAACAGCCTTACTACATCTATCATCGCCAACGCCAGCCGCTGTTTTTCGCGGCGATAGGTCATGCGCCTTATGCACGTCCGCAGGAAAAAGAAGGGTTTGTGATTATCACCGCAGCCAGCGATCGCGGCATGGTCGATCTGCACGACAGGCGTCCGTTGGTGCTGGAAGCGCAGGCGGTAAGCGAATGGCTACATCCTGATACCTCCGCTCAGCGCGCTGGCGAGCTGGCCGGGCAGGCAGCACTGGATGCGCAGCAGTTTAGCTGGCACCCCGTTAACCGCGCAGTAGGCAATCCACATCATCAACAGCCGGAACTGGTGGATCCCATCGAGGACCCGCTCTGTTAAACCAGTAAGTCCACCTTTTTTTGCAAAATTCAGTATGTTCTGAAAATTAGTACATTCCTGGCGAAGCCGGAATTGGTGACTATACTGGTTTGGTACGATGTCCGCATAAAGTGATGCGAGATGGGCAGTCGGCTCAGGGCCGGCCAGGTAACAGGTCAACCCGGAAGAGTCGCCATCATTAGCTATCCAGCATTGTGCCACTTGTCTCATCCAGCCACGCTGTAAACCTGCCCAGTTTCGTCATCCTTTTGCTGCATCAAAAATTTCTAAGCGCGTTAACCCAAAGCCCTTATTCGGCTGGTTAAACGTGCTAATCCGAGCAGGAGGAAGAGTGTGACAACCGTAGCAGTAGAAAACCACGTATTACCTTCCCTGAGCGGCGGCCTCTATGCATTCTTCTTTGATGTTGACGGTACGCTGGCTGCGATCCAGTCGCGTCCCGACGAAGCTTTTATTCCTGAGCCGGTACGAGAAACGCTGCTGACGCTTTCACGATTAAGCGAGGGCGCACTGGCGCTGGTCTCAGGACGTCCCATTCATGAGCTGGATATGCTGGCCGCGCCGTTACGGGTGCCGGCAGCTGGCGTACATGGCGCGGAACGACGCGACGCCAGCGGCGAACTGCATCGTATTTCTCTGCCAGCCTCGATGGGCCAGGAGCTGAGCGATACCCTGCACAATGCCATGGCGCAGTGGCCGGGTACACAGCTGGAAACCAAGGGCATGGCGTTTGCATTGCACTATCGTCGCGCCGTGCAGTATGAAGATGAAGTCATGCAGCTGGCTCAAAAGCTGGTTGAACATTATCCGACGCTGTCGCTGCAGCCGGGTAAATGTGTAGTGGAAATCAAGCCACAGGGTGTGGATAAAGGCGAAGCGATCAAAGCATTTATGGGAGAAGCGCCGTTTGCCGGACGTATTCCGGTATTTATTGGTGATGATTTAACGGATGAAAAAGGATTTCGCGCGGTTAACGCGCTGCAGGGCATATCCGTAAAAGTCGGTGAAGGTTCAAGCGAGGCGCACTTTCGCCTGAAAGGGGTAAGTGAGGTCTATGCCTGGCTGGAGCAAATCAAATTACAATTAGATCAAGACAAGACAACGTCGGTAAGGAGTCAAGGTTATGAGTCGCTTAGTAGTCGTATCTAACCGTATCGCTGTACCAGATGGATCAAAAGCCAGCGCTGGCGGTTTGGCGGTGGGTATCCTGGATGCACTGAAAACGACCGGTGGATTATGGTTCGGCTGGAATGGAGAGATCAGCGCCATTGGTGAAGAAGATAGTGAAGAAATCGATATTGTTAAACAGGAAGGCATTACCTACGCCTCTTTCCCGTTGAATCAAAACGATTACGATCTCTACTATTGCCAGTTCTCCAATACCGTTATTTGGCCCGCTTTCCATTACCGTCTCGATTTAGTGCAGTTCCAGCGTGAAGCGTGGGACGGCTATAGTCATGTGAATGAGCTACTGGCAGAACGCCTGCTGCCGCTGATTGAACCAGACGATATTCTGTGGATTCATGATTACCATCTGCTGCCGTTTGCTGCCGAACTGCGTAAGCGCGGGGTAAATAACCGGATTGGTTTCTTCCTGCATATCCCTTTCCCAACGCCAGAAATCTTCAACGCGCTGCCGCCGCATAAAGAGCTGCTGGAAATGCTGAGCGATTACGATCTGCTGGGCTTCCAGACGGAAAACGATCGCCAGGCTTTCCTGGAGTGCATGGCGATGCTGACCCAGGTTCAGCATAAAGGGCCGAAATTGCATCGCGCCTTTGGCAATACTTTTGCTACCGAAGTCTATCCAATCGGTATCGAGCCAGACAGCATCAAAGAGATGGCAGAAGGCCCGCTGCCGCCGAAGATGGTGGCAATGAAACGTGAGCTGGGCGATGCGAAGAACATTATCGCCTGTGAGCGCCTGGACTATTCCAAAGGTCTGCCGGAGCGTTTTCTGGCTTACGAAGCGCTGCTGGAGAACTATCCACAGCATCGCGGCAAAATTCGCTATTCACAGATCGCGCCGACTTCACGCGGCGATGTGCAGGCGTATCAGGACATTCGTCACCAGCTGGAGACGGAAGCAGGGCGCATCAACGGTAAATACGGCACTCTGGGCTGGACGCCGCTCTACTATCTGAACCAGCATTTCGATCGCCGTCTGCTGATGAAAATTTTCCGCCTGACCGACGTTGCGCTGATTACGCCGCTGCGTGACGGCATGAACCTGGTGGCTAAAGAGTACGTTGCCGCACAGGACCCGGAAGATCCGGGTGTACTGGTGTTGTCACGCTTTGCAGGTGCGGCAAACGAGCTGACCTCGGCGCTGATCGTCAACCCCTACGATCGCGATGAAGTGGCGGCGGCGCTGGATAAGGCATTAACCATGTCGCGTACCGAGCGTATTTCTCGCTATAACGACATGATGACTATCTTGCGCAAAAACGATATTAGCGCATGGCGTGAAAACTTCCTGCAGGATTTGCGCGCGATTACGCCGCGCTCTGAAGATGGTAAGACGGACAACAAGGTCGCAACCTTTCAACGTCTTGCCTGATTAAGCTAACGCATCGACAGGGAGGTTGATGCGTTTTCTCTTTTTTGCCGCCGTTTACTCAGCCGTTACGCCTGAAGAGGCTGAAATAAGCTACCAGTAAAAACGCCTGAATCCCGCATAAAATAATGCATTCCCGCTTATTAATAGACTAAACGAAAAAACGCGCAAAGCAGTGTGTTTAGGCTATTTTTTGTGCAGTTGCGAACTATTTGCGAAAAATAACGCGTTTATTGATAAAGAACCGCTTATCCGTGCCGATAGTAGATCACTACCCTCCGTCTTCGCATAAAATCATTCATATTCCTTATGTAACAGCTTGTTACACCTTCTGCTATGCTCTATACAATGACGCTTCACTGTTAACGAACCGTTGCCATAAAGCGGTGATCCGACCTCTTGACTCCTGCTAATTCAATCCACTTCGTACGAAACAATTACCCTAAGTGATTAATTTCACAACGGGTTCATTGTGCCCGATCCAGTATTAAATATGGCGGTTACGAAAATAGACGGATGTTAATTTTGCGTAACAGTACATTTTTCCTTTTCCAGATAAAATCTGGGCAAAAAGCAACCTTTTGATGCGAATTTGTTAACAGAAAGCTAAAAACTTAGCAAAAAGTGGCTTTTTTGCTGGTGTAATGAACTATTCACAAGCGTTACTGATGGATTTTTTTTGAGAATTTGCGTTAAAAGTGTGACGTGGATCACACTTTATCTAAAATTTTACCGATCGCTCGTTGTATGTCGAAATCAGAGGGGATACATTTGCACTGCTTTCGGAATTATCTTAAAAAACTGTAAGCGAACGTCACGGAAGACAGCAACAACTCAAGTAATGCATGGCCTGGTGTTATGACTATTACTGACTCAGTATCCCGGTGGGATGTGAAAACGTTCAGAAAATGTTTGGCTTCTGCCGCTGATTTTTTGCCATCTTTAGATTTACCAGCCAGCAACCAAGAATGCGGTAACCATTCCGCACAGTTAAAAGTAGTGTTAGTCAGGATGGGAAAAAAATGGGTACATCCGAATTATTAAAACATATTTACGATATCAACTTGTCATATTTGCTGCTTGCTCAACGTTTAATTAACCAGGAAAAAGCTTCTGCAATGTTCCGTTTGGGTATCGATGAGTCAATGGCTGATACTTTGTCGCAGTTAACGCTGCCGGAAATGGTTAAATTAGCGGAAACTAACCAGTTAGTATGTCAGTTTCGGTTTAACGACCATAATCTTATTAACCGCTTGACGCAGGAATCGCGTGTGGATGATTTGCAGCAAATTCACACAGGTATTCTATTATCCAGCCGTTTATTACGCGATGCTGCAAAAGATGAAGCGCCGAAGAAGAGGGCGGTATAATGAGCGAAAAAAGTATTGTACAGGAAGCACGTGATATTCAACTGGCGATGGAATTAATTACGCTGGGTGCGCGCCTGCAAATGTTGGAAAGTGAAACGCAGCTTAGCCGTGGCCGTTTAATCAAATTATATAAAGAGCTACGTGGCAGTCCGCCGCCAAAAGGCATGCTGCCGTTTTCTACCGACTGGTTTATGACCTGGGAACAGAATATTCATGCTTCAATGTTCTGTAACGCCTGGAAGTTTCTGCTGAAAAGCAAACTCACCAGCGGCGTGGATGCAGTTATCAAAGCGTATCGTCTGTATCTTGAGCAGTGTCCGCAGTCGGATAATGGCCCGCTGCTGGGGCTGACCCGCGCCTGGACTCTGGTGCGCTTTGTTGAGAGTGGCATGCTCGAACTGTCCGACTGCAAATGCTGCGGTGGAAGCTTTATCAACCATGCGCATCAGCCAGTAGGCAGCTTTGCCTGTAGCCTGTGCCAGCCGCCGTCACGTGCGGTAAAAAGACGTAAACTTTCGGTAGAGGCTGCCGATAACAATTCACAACTGCTGGATGAACAGGTTAAACACGCCGTTTAAGTTTGTTCGCACTGTGAAAGGCATCCAGCAGCGGTTTTTAACCGCTGCTTTTTTTTGTCCTCACTTTGACGAATAACGCCTGCGGCTCTCTGGCTTAACTTCCACCAACACGTTACTGACGTAAGGATTTATTGTGCTGGTTATCTTGGGTTATATCCTCGTTGTTGGCTCGGTGTTAGGCGGCTATATGATGGTCGGCGGTCACCTGGGCGCGCTTTATCAACCTTCCGAACTGGTTATTATCGGCGGGTCCGGTATTGGCGCTTTTATTGTCGGCAATAACGGTAAAGCGATTAAGGCAACGTTAAAAGCGTTACCAATGCTGTTCCGCGGCTCTAAATATAATAAAGCCGTGTATATGGACCTGATGGCGCTGTTATATCGTCTGATGGCCAAATCACGCCAGCAGGGCATGATGTCGCTGGAACGCGATATTGAAAACCCCAAAGAAAGTGAAATTTTCGCTAATTACCCGCGCATCTTGACCGATAACAGGTTAGTGGACTTTATTACCGACTATATGCGGTTGATGATCAGCGGCAACATGAACGCGTTTGAAATTGAAGCGTTGATGGATGAAGAGATCGAAACCTACGAGCATGAATGCGACGTGCCAGCGCAAAGTATCGGCGCGATGGGCGATTCACTTCCGGCTTTCGGGATCGTGGCGGCGGTGATGGGCGTGGTGCACACGCTGGCTTCAGCGGATCGTCCGGCGGCAGAGCTGGGCGAGCTGATTGCCCATGCGATGGTCGGTACGTTCCTCGGTATCCTGCTGGCCTACGGCTTTATTTCGCCGCTGGCATCAGTGCTGCGTCAGAAATGTGCGGAAAACACCAAGATGATGCAGTGCATCAAGGTGACGTTGCTTTCCAGCCTGAACGGCTATGCGCCGCAGATTGCCGTTGAGTTTGGTCGTAAAACGCTTTATTCCACAGAGCGTCCGTCGTTCACCGAACTGGAAGAGCACGTACGCAACGCGAAATCAGCCGGTAAACAGAATTCGGGCCAAGACGCATGAACAACCACAATCACCCCATCGTAGTGGTAAAAAAGCGCAAGCATAAAAAACATGAGGGTGGTCACGGTTCATGGAAAATCGCCTACGCCGATTTTATGACCGCGATGATGGCGTTTTTCATGGTGATGTGGCTGATCTCGGTCGCAAACCCCAAGCAGCTGACGCAGATTGCAGAATATTTTCAGACGCCGCTAAAAGTGGCGTTGTCTGGCGGTCAGCGCAGTAGCGACAGTGAAAGCCCGATTCCCGGCGGCGGCGACGATCCAAGCAGAAAAGAAGGGGAAGTACAGAAACATATCGATCTGGACGCGGAAAAACGCAAGCTGGATAAGCTCCGTCTTAACCGCCTGCGCGAACGCCTCGACCAGCTGATCGCGTCCGATCCGCGCCTGAAAACGCTGCGACCGCACTTGATTATTAATCTGGTTGATGAAGGATTACGCATCCAGATTATCGATAGCCAGAACCGGCCAATGTTTAAAACCGGCAGCGCGCAGGTTGAGCCTTATATGCGCGATATTTTGCAGGCAATTGCGCCGATTTTAAACGATTTGCCAAACAAGATCAGTCTTGCAGGCCATACCGATGATTTTCAGTACGCCACGGGCGATCGCGGCTACAGCAACTGGGAACTGTCGGCCGATCGCGCCAACGCCTCACGTCGTGAGCTGGTGGCGGGTGGCCTGGATGGCAGCAAAATGCTGCGTGTGGTGGGCATGTCCGACACCATGCGGCTGAAAAACCGCGGCGGCAATGAGGCGATAAATCGTCGCATCAGCCTGCTGGTGCTAAATCGCGACACTCAGGCGCAAATCGAAAAAGAGAATGCCGAAAGTGACGTTGTAGAGCTAAGCGATCCACAGAGTATTAAACAAATTACCGCGCCGGCTCAGCCGTCTGCTGCGGTCATAAACCCAGATCTTCAACCTTCACAGGCCGCGCCGGTCAGTCAGGAGAAGCCGGTAACCGATTTACCGCCAGCTCCTGCCAGCACGCCGCAGCCTGATCGCGACTCACAGCAGAGGTGATAACCGTGAGCATGGATATCAGCGATTTTTATCAGACGTTCTTCGATGAAGCTGACGAGCTATTGGCGGACATGGAGCAACACCTGCTGGGGTTAGACCCGCAGGAGCCTGATTCGGAACAGCTTAACGCCATTTTCCGTGCAGCCCATTCGATCAAAGGGGGGGCCGGCACCTTTGGCTTCGTGGTTTTGCAGGAAACCACGCATATCCTGGAAAATATTCTGGACGGTGCGCGCCGGGGCGAAATGCAGCTCAGCACTGACATCATCAACCTGTTTTTGGAAACCAAAGATATTATGCAGGAACAGCTCGATGCCTATAAGGCGGGTCAGGAGCCTGACGCCGAAAGCTTTAAATACATTTGCGAAGCCCTGCGCCAGCTGGCGCTGGAAGCAAAAGGCGAAACGATCGCGCCAGCGAAAACCGCTGAAGCCGAACCGGTTACCGCTGCGCCTGCTGCTGCATCTGGTCTGCGCCTGAAGCTGAGCGCTCTCAAGCCGAACGAAGTGGCCCTGTTGCTGGAGGAGCTGAGCAACCTCGGCACCGTTAGCAATGTGCAGAAGGGGGAAACCAGCCTGGAAGCCACGCTCGACACCACCATCGATAAAGATGATTTGGTGGCGGTGCTCTGTTTTGTTATTGAAGAATCTCAGATCAGTTTCCTGGATGCGGCCTCTGCGCCTGCACCTGTGGTAGCGGAACCGGAACCGGCTGCGCCGACCACTATGGCCGAAGCGGAGATCGCTGCGACGCCAGCCACGGTCACCGAACTGGTGCCAGCAGTAAAACGTGAAACAAAAAAGGCCGCGCCGGCGAAAACCAGCGAATCGAGCAGTATTCGTGTGGCAGTTGAGAAGGTTGACCAGCTGATTAACCTGGTTGGTGAACTGGTGATTACTCAGTCAATGCTGGCGCAGCGCTCTGGCGCGCTTGACCCGGTTGCTCACGGCGATCTGTTGAACAGCATGGGCCAGCTGGAGCGTAACGCGCGCGATCTGCAGGAATCGGTGATGTCTATCCGTATGATGCCGATGGAGTATGTCTTCAGTCGCTTCCCGCGTCTGGTGCGCGATCTGGCCAGCAAGCTGGGCAAAGAAGTCGAACTGACGCTGCTGGGCAGCTCAACGGAACTGGATAAGAGCCTGATCGAACGCATTATCGATCCGTTAACGCACCTGGTGCGTAACAGCCTTGACCACGGGATTGAATCGCCCGAGAAGCGTGTTGCCAATGGTAAAACCGCAGTGGGCAATCTGACCCTGTCAGCAGAACATCAGGGCGGCAATATCTGCATCGAAGTGATTGACGACGGCGCCGGTTTGAACCGTGAGCGTATTCTGGCGAAAGCGCTCTCATCTGGCCTGCCGGTCAGCGATGCGATGAGCGATGAAGAAGTCGGCATGCTGATCTTCGCCCCTGGTTTCTCTACCGCCGAGCAGGTTACCGACGTATCGGGCCGTGGCGTTGGAATGGATGTGGTGAAACGAAACATCCAGGAGATGGGCGGCCACGTTGAGATCGCCTCGAAGCAGGGCAAAGGCACCACTATCCGTATTCTGCTGCCGCTGACGCTGGCGATCCTTGACGGCATGTCAGTACGCGTCGCGGATGAAGTGTTTATCCTGCCGCTGAATGCGGTGATGGAATCACTTCAGCCAAGCGCAGAAGATCTGAAGCCGCTGGCGGGTGGCGAATGCGTGCTTGAAGTACGTGGTG
Source organism: Pantoea sp. FN0305 (assembly GCF_050113845.1). Lineage (NCBI taxonomy): Bacteria > Pseudomonadati > Pseudomonadota > Gammaproteobacteria > Enterobacterales > Erwiniaceae > Pantoea > Pantoea sp. FN0305. The sequence goes on from NZ_JBNJSN010000001.1 coordinate 785,162, forward strand.
AATATCTGCCGCTGGTAGAGCTGTGGAACGTTTTTGATGTGCAGGGCGCGAAAACCGAGGCGACTCAGGGCATCGTGGTGATATTGCAAAGCGCGGGCAAACGCTACGCCTTGTTGGTTGACCAGCTGATTGGCCAGCATCAGGTTGTGGTGAAAAACCTTGAGAGCAACTATCGCAAAGTACCGGGCATCTCCGCCGCCACCATCCTTGGTGATGGCAGCGTCGCGCTGATCGTTGATGTCTCTGCACTGCAATCATTGAACCGCGAAAAGCGCGTGGCCGGCGCCGCGTAAACGTAACCAATTAGGGGCAAACCTATGACTGGAATGGCAAATGTAACGAAACTGGCCGGTGAAACCGTCGGACAAGAGTTTCTGGTTTTTACGCTCGGTGACGAAGAATACGGCATCGATATTCTGAAAGTGCAGGAGATCCGTGGTTACGATCAGGTGACCCGTATCGCCAATACCCCCGCGTTTATCAAAGGGGTAACTAATCTGCGCGGCGTGATTGTACCCATCATCGATCTGCGCGTGAAGTTCGCGCAGCCGGGCGTTCAATACAACGATAACACCGTAGTAATTGTGCTTAATCTGGAGCATCGCGTAGTGGGCATCGTAGTGGATGGTGTTTCTGATGTGCTGTCGCTGACGACCGATCAGATTCGTCCTTCGCCGGAATTTGCGGTGACCATGTCTACCGAATACCTGACAGGGCTTGGTGCGCTGGGTGAGCGGATGCTTATTTTGGTAGATATTGAGAAGCTGTTAAGCAGCGAAGAAATGGCATTAATGGATACTTTGCGTAGCGCGTAAAATATACCCTTAACCCCGACAGGTAATAAACCTGATAAATTGTAGCGGGGTGACACAATAAAAAAAGGGCGTCATAATGACGCCCTTTTTTTATGTCTTTGGGAAATTTCTTATTCATCAATAGTTGCATGTTAATGCTGTTGCAGATTAGCCCGTGTCGGAAACACCTGCAATTACCGATCACTTAAAATAACGCGTCGCACGGGGAAAGAAAACAGCGAATCGCGGCTGCCGGTAAGGCCGCATTAATAATGGAGTATCTGGAGTAAACCCATCCATGATAGCGTATTCTTTACACAAACTGTTATTTTTGTGTTTGAAATAAGGGAACTATATGTTTAAAAATATAAAGATTGTAACGGTGTTGTATGCCGTGCTGGCATTATTTAGCCTAATGCAATTAACAACTAACGGTTTGTTCTATTACTCTCTGCAAAAAAATCAGCATAATATTGAAATTGACCATGTTATTCGCGTGCAGCAAGAGCACTTATATGATCTTGGCACGACGTTGTTAAAAGCACGTAATACCCTGGCTCGCTACGCACTTTATTTAACGCTACATGAAAAAGATAAAAGCCTTGCTGCTTCCTCGCAGGAGTTGTGGGTTAGCTCCAAAAAAAATCTGGAGGAGGCTGAAACGATATTCCATGCATTTCAGCAATCGCTAAAACAGTCGCAAGAGAAGGATAATGATGAGGTTATCGCGGCTTACCACCAGCTGCATCAGGCGTTGAGCGAGCTGCGACAGATGTTAAATAAAGGTGATATGGCAGGCGCTCTGGCGCAGCCCACGGAACAATATCAGGAGTGCTTTATTCTGGCTTATGAAAACTGGCTGAGGAAAAATCAGGCGCTGATTAAAGAAGCCAACGCGATAAACGAACGGGATCATGAGTATTCAATCGGGCTATCCATTTTTATTTCATGTCTGTCGGTTATCAGTACCGTTTTAATGTGGATCATGCTGCGACGCATCTTGCTAAAGCCGCTGATGTCCACAATGGAACATATCAAGCGTATTACGCGCGGTAATCTCACGGAAGACATCTCTGCTGAAGGTGATAACGAAATGAGCCAACTGGCGCTCAGCCTGAGTGAGATGCAACACTCTTTGCGGTGCACCGTCAGTGATGTGCGCGGTGGGGCGAACACTATTTATCATAGCGCCACCACCATTTCTCACGACAGCGGCGACCTGGCATCCAGAACCGAACAGCAGGCGGCTTCCCTGGAGCAGACGGCTGCCAGCATGGAAGAGCTGACCGCCACGGTAAAACAGAACGCTGATAATGCCCGCCAGGCATCGCAGCTGGCCCTGAGCGCATCGGAAACGGCGCAGAAGGGCGGCAAGGTGGTAAACAATGTCGTGACCACCATGAGCGAAATATCCCACAGTTCGAAAAAGATGGCCGACATTATCAGCGTGATTGATGGCATCGCCTTCCAGACCAACATTCTGGCGCTGAATGCGGCGGTGGAAGCGGCACGTGCCGGTGAGCAGGGACGTGGCTTTGCAGTCGTCGCCGGTGAGGTACGCAGCCTGGCAAGCCGTAGTGCGCAGGCGGCAAAAGAGATCAAACACCTGATTGACGAATCGGTCAGCTGTGTGGATACCGGCTCCGTGCTGGTGAGCAGCGCAGGTGAAACCATGCATGAAATTGTCAGCGCGGTAAAACGCGTGACCGATATTATGGCTGAGATTGCCGCCGCTTCGGATGAACAGAGTCGTGGAATTGAACAGGTAAGCCAGGCGGTGACGGAAATGGATAGCGTAACCCAGCAAAATGCCGCGCTGGTAGAGGCATCTGCCGCCGCCGCCGCCGCGCTGGAAGAACAGGCCAGCCGCCTGATTAAAGCGGTAGCGGTGTTTACGCTGCCGGGTGGCAGTAACAGCATAGAGGCGCAGAAGACATCGCTGATGTTGACGCAAACTCACGCCAGGCTGGAAAACAAAGCGCAAGCTGCTGAAGACAATTGGATCACATTTTAACCGCTGTATCTGCTTTTCTGATGCCGTCACCCGGCGGCATCAGTTTTACTAATCCGTCCGCTTTTTTTAGTTCAATAAATAAAACTTACCCCTTCCTTGCCGATAACAGACTGGTAGTCATTTTCTCAATACCAGGGGTAAATATGTTAAAGCGAATTAAAGTGGTGACCAGCCTGATTACAGTGCTGGTCATTTTTGGCGTAATGCAGCTACTGGCGGGTGGGCTGTTTTTCCATGCGCTAAATAAAGATAAAACCAATTTTAACGTTTCACAAACGTCCAGTCAGAACATCGCCGCGTTGACCGATGCCTGGATTGCGCTTAACCAGACGCGTATCACGCTTAACCGTGGCATGCTGCGTTTGCAAAGCTCTCTGGCCAGCGAGATTAATGGCGGCAAACTGGATGGACTGGTGAAGCAAAGCCGGGCGCAGCTGGCAGAAGCGGAAAAACATTACCGCGAATATAAGGCGCTGCCAAACACGCCAGGGCTGGATGAGCAATACAATAATCTTTCACTGCGCATGGAAGAAAAATATACCACGCTGGCCAAGACGTTATCTGAGATGACCGACCTGCTGGAAGCGAAGCAGCTGGAAGGGATGTTTAAGCTCAATATTGAGCAGAAACAGGATGAGACCCAGGCGGTTTATACCGAATGGCGCAACGCGCAGGCGGAGCTGTCAGCCAAAGGCATCGCTGAAAACGAAACCGCCTTTAATATCATGCTGTGGATCCTGGGCATCATTATGGTGCTGGTCGTGACTGTGATTGTACTTTGCTGGTTTGGCCTGCAGAACATTCTGCTCGCGCCGCTGCATAAAACCATGCAGCACATCAAAGCGATCGCCGCAGGCGATCTGACGCAGCCGATCGAAGTGGAAGGGCGCAATGAGATGAGCCAGCTGGCCGCCAGCCTGAAGCATATGCAGCAGGAGCTGGTGCGCACCGTCAGCGACGTGCGCGACGGTTCAGACGCCATCTACACCGGCGCAAGCGAAATCACCGCCGGCAGCAACGACCTCTCTTCCCGTACTGAACAGCAGGCCGCCTCGCTGGAGCAGACCGCTGCCAGCATGGAAGAGCTGACCGCCACGGTGAAACAGAACGCGGAGAACGCCCGTCAGGCGTCGCAGCTGGCGCTGAGCGCGTCGGAAACCGCACAGAAGGGTGGCAAGGTAGTGGACGGCGTGGTGAAAACCATGAGCGAAATTGCCGGCAGTTCGAAGAAGATCGCCGACATCATCAGCGTGATCGATGGCATCGCCTTCCAGACCAACATTCTGGCGCTGAACGCGGCGGTGGAAGCGGCGCGTGCTGGCGAGCAGGGCCGTGGCTTTGCGGTGGTTGCCGGTGAAGTGCGTAACCTGGCGCAGCGCAGCGCCCAGGCGGCGAAAGAGATTAAATCACTGATCGAAGACTCGGTTTCCCGCGTTGACACCGGCTCCGCGCTGGTAGGTACCGCTGGCGAAACCATGAGCGATATCGTCAGTGCGGTAACGCGCGTAACCGACATCATGGGCGAAATCGCCTCGGCGTCAGACGAGCAGAGCCGTGGGATTGACCAGGTGGGCCTGGCGGTGACCGAAATGGATCGCGTAACCCAGCAGAACGCCGCACTGGTAGAAGAGTCCGCCTCTGCTGCTGCCGCGCTGGAAGAACAGGCCAGTCGCCTTAGCCAGGCCGTATCAGTGTTTAAAGTGCGTCAGGAGCAGGCTGGTCGTTCAATGCCGCTGAAAACGCCGGTACTGAGCAAGCCTGCCGGAACAAAGCTGGCAGCGGCCCCTGCTACTGACAGCAACTGGGAAACCTTTTAATTCTTTTACCCCTGCATCCGCGAAACAACCATAACCAGGGATGCCGTTCTGTGACGGCATCCCTGTGCGGAAATGTAAAGCGCACTGAACCTACATTTACAGAGCAATACAGGTTCGGGCGGCGGTTAATTTCAGATAAGGATAAAGATCCTGATAAGCGTGCCGATAAATCCATTCATTCAACCACGCTTTAAGGTTCACTATGTTTAAACATATTAAAGTTGTGACGGCACTGATCCTGGTGCTGACGATATTCGCTGGACTGCAGCTTGCTTCAAGCGGGCTGTTTTTCAATGCCCTGAAAGGGGATCGGCAAAATTTTATGCTGACGCAGAAGATCCAGCGTGAGCAGATCAATCTCAACGCCGCCTGGGTAGCGTTGATTCAGGCGCGTAACACCCTTAACCGCGCCGGTATCCGCTATATGCTGGATGCCAATAATGCGGGCAGCGGCAGCACCGTTGCCGAGCTGGTAGCGCTGGCCAATCAGCAGCTGGAAGCAGCGGATAAAAGCTTTGCCGCCTATCAACAGGAAGTGCCGGATGATGTCAAAAACCTGGCTTACCTGGTGGCGATAAATGAAAAATATAAGGTGCTGCATGACGCGTTAACCGAGCTGGTGCAAATGCTGGGCGCAGGCAACCTGAAAGGGTTTGTTGACCAGCCGACGCAGGGCTATCAGAACGATTTTGAAAGTGCTTATAACACCTGGGCACAAACCACCAGCACCTTTATGGCCGCCGGTGCCGAACAAAATGAGAGCGCCTATCAGCGTGCACTGTGGATCATTGGCATCGTTCTGTTGGTGCTGGCAAGTATCGTTGCGCTGGTCTGGACCGGTATGCACCAAATTCTGCTGCGTCCGTTGAAAACCACTATGGATCATATCCGTTATATCGCCGCAGGCGATCTGACGCAGCCGATTGAAGTGGAAGGGCGCAATGAGATGAGCCAGCTGGCCGCCAGCCTGAAGCATATGCAGCAGGAGCTGGTGCGCACCGTCAGCGACGTGCGCGACGGTTCAGACGCCATCTACACCGGCGCAAGTGAAATTACCGCCGGCAGCAACGACCTCTCTTCCCGTACCGAGCAGCAGGCCGCCTCGCTGGAGCAGACCGCTGCCAGCATGGAAGAACTGACCGCCACGGTGAAACAGAACGCGGAAAACGCCCGTCAGGCGTCGCAGCTGGCGCTGAGCGCGTCGGAAACCGCACAGAAGGGTGGCAAGGTGGTGGACGGCGTGGTGAAAACCATGAACGACATCGCTGGCAGCTCGAAGAAGATCGCCGACATCATCAGCGTGATCGACGGCATCGCCTTCCAGACCAACATTCTGGCGCTGAACGCGGCGGTGGAAGCGGCGCGCGCCGGCGAGCAGGGCCGCGGCTTTGCGGTGGTTGCCGGTGAAGTGCGTAACCTGGCGCAGCGCAGCGCCCAGGCGGCGAAAGAGATCAAAACGCTGATTGAAGACTCGGTTGCCCGCGTCGATACCGGTTCAGTACTGGTGGAAAGCGCTGGGGAAACCATGAGCGATATCGTCAGTGCGGTAACGCGCGTGACCGACATCATGGGCGAAATCGCCTCGGCGTCGGACGAGCAGAGCCGTGGGATTGACCAGGTAGGCCTGGCGGTGACCGAAATGGATCGCGTAACCCAGCAGAACGCCGCGCTGGTGCAGGAGTCTGCTACTGCCGCTGCCACGCTGGAAGAACAGGCCAGCCGCCTCAGCCAGGCTGTCGCCGTGTTCAGAATTCGTAAAGAATTTGCTGCCGCCGCCGTTAACGTTAATACGGCAGCGAAAAAGTTGCAGAGCGCTACGCCGACAACGGCAGCGCGCAAATCCACCGGCACGGATGAGAACTGGGAAACCTTCTGATTAAGTGCGCAGTGGCAATAAGCGATGTGTTGACAGCAGGAAGTCCTTGTCCAGTTTCGAATAATGGCGAGCCACACGAACGGCCGCCAGCCAGATTGGGTCACACAGCAGAATGCCGCGCTGAGAGAGGAAGCGGCAACGGCCACGGATTAGCTTGTAGCCTGGCTAATTCGTCTGAGTAACAGCGGCGCGGTTTGCGCTGCTGGTTGCCAGACCAGCGCATTCAGGCGGGATGCACATAAGCTATCGCCCTGAAGCGGCGCCCTTTAACCTTTTATCTGCTTTTTGTTGGGTGAACCTGGATGAAGAAATCAACATTACTGGCACCACCCGAGAACGCAACGCTGTTATCTCAGATGGTCCAGCGCTTGCCTCTCTCTGATACGCACTTTCGCCGTATCAGTCAGCTCATTTATCAGCGTGCCGGCATTGTGCTTGCCGATCATAAGCGCGAGATGGTTTACAACCGGCTGGTGCGTCGTCTGCGCACATTGAACATTGATGACTTCGGACGTTATCTCGCCCTGCTGGAAAACGATCAGAACAGCGCCGAGTGGCAGGCGTTTATTAACGCGCTGACCACCAACCTGACGGCGTTTTTCCGTGAGGCGCACCATTTTCCGATTCTGGCCGAGCATGCCAAACGGCGCGGGGGAAACTACAACGTCTGGAGTACCGCGGCCTCTACCGGCGAAGAACCGTACTCCATCGCCATGACGCTGGCGGAAACGTTGGGCACCGGACCGGGCAAATTTACGGTTCATGCCAGCGATATCGATACCCAGGTACTGGAAAAGGCCTCATCGGGGATCTACCGCCAGGAAGAGCTGCGCACGCTATCGCAGCAGCAGATGCAGCGCTTCTTTTTGCGCGGTACCGGCCCACACTCCGGCATGGTGCGGGTGCGTTCTGAACTGGCAGGCATGGTGAGCTTTACCCAGCTTAACCTGCTGGCGCACGAATGGTCGCTGCCCGGACCGTTTGATGCGATTTTTTGCCGCAACGTAATGATCTATTTCGACAAAGAAACTCAGGAAAAGATCCTGCGGCGCTTTGTTCCGCTGCTGAAGCCCGGTGGCCTGCTGTTTGCGGGTCACTCGGAAAACTTCAGCCAGATAAGCAAAGAGTTTTATCTGCGCGGACAAACGGTTTACGGGCTGACTAAGGAAAGATCATGAGCAAAATCACCGTAATGTGCGTTGATGATTCAGCGCTAATGCGACAACTGATGACAGAAATCATCAACAGTCATCCCGATATGGAAATGGTGGCGACGGCGCCCGATCCGTTGGTGGCGCGCGATTTGATAAAACAGTTCAATCCGCAGGTGCTGACGCTGGATGTCGAGATGCCGCGTATGGATGGCCTCGATTTTCTGGAAAAGTTGATGCGTCTGCGCCCGATGCCGGTAGTGATGGTTTCATCGCTGACGGCGAAGGGATCGGAAGTGACCCTGCGCGCACTGGAGCTGGGTGCGATTGATTTCGTTACCAAGCCGCAGTTGGGCATTCGCGAAGGCATGATGGCTTACAGCCAGATGATTGCCGACAAAATTCGTGCCGCAGCGCGCGCGCGTATGGTGCCGCGCCTTAATCAGGCGGCGCCGGTGATGCTGAAAGCGGGCCCGCTGCTCAGTAGTGAAAAGCTGATCGCCATCGGCGCATCAACTGGCGGCACCGAAGCGATCCGTCATGTGCTGCAGCCGTTGCCGATGACCAGCCCGGCGCTGTTAATTACGCAGCATATGCCGCCAGGTTTTACCCGCTCGTTTGCCGAGCGTTTGAACAAGCTGTGCCAGATCACCGTGAAAGAAGCGGAAGATGGCGAACGTATTCTGCCGGGCCATGCTTATATTGCGCCCGGCGCTATGCACCTGGAGCTGGCGCGCAGCGGCGCTAACTATCAGGTGAAACTGAACGATGGTCCGCCGGTTAATCGTCACAAGCCTTCGGTGGATGTGCTGTTTAAATCGGTGGCGCAGCATGCCGGACGTAACGCCGTCGGCGTCATCCTTACCGGGATGGGCAATGATGGCGCGGCCGGGCTGCTGGAGATGCAGCGCGCCGGCGCCTGGACCATCGCGCAGAATGAAGCAAGCTGTGTGGTTTTCGGTATGCCTCGTGAAGCAATTGCTTACGGGGGAGCCAGTGAAGTGGTGGATCTGCACCAAATCAGCCAGCATATGTTGGCCAAAATTAGCGCCGGACAGGCATTGCGTATTTAACCAGGCCCGTCCAGCGGGTTGAGATAACACAGGAGTAGATATGGTTGACAAAAATATGCGCTTTTTAGTGGTGGACGATTTCAATACGATGCGTCGTATTGTGCGTAACCTGCTAAAAGAGCTGGGCTTCAACAACGTTGAAGAAGCCGAAGATGGGGCAGACGCGCTGACCAAGCTGCGTGCTGGCGGTTTCGATTTCGTCATTTCCGACTGGAACATGCCGAACATGGATGGTCTGCAACTGCTGCAAACCATTCGTGCCGACGCCACGCTGGGCAAGCTGCCAGTGCTGATGGTCACCGCGGAAGCGAAGAAAGAGAACATCATCGCTGCGGCGCAGGCGGGAGCCAGTGGCTATGTGGTGAAACCTTTTACTGCGGCGACCCTGGAAGAGAAGTTAGGTAAGATCTTCGAAAAATTAGGTATGTAAGGAGACGTGATGAGCGAACTTACGAAACCAGCGACCGACGCGGCATCGGCGCAGGACATCATCACACGCATTGGCTCGTTAACGCGCATGCTGCGTGACAGTCTGCGTGAGCTGGGGCTGGATCAGGCCATAGCAGAGGCGGCGGAAGCGATTCCCGACGCCCGCGACCGCCTTGATTATGTTGTTCAGATGACTGCTCAGGCTGCTGAGCGCGCGCTGAACTGCGTAGAAGCATCACAGCCGCGCCAGGATGCGCTGGAGCGCGGCGCCAAAGATCTTAAGACACGCTGGGATGCCTGGTTTGAGGACCCCATCGAGCTGTCGGATGCGCGCGTGCTGGTTTCGGATACGCGCGAATATCTGGCTACCGTGCCGGAACACACGTCCTTTACCAACGCACAGCTGCTTGACATCATGATGGCGCAGGATTTCCAGGACCTTACCGGTCAGGTTATCAAGCGTATGATGGATGTGATCCAGGAAATTGAGCGCCAGCTGCTGATGGTGCTGCTGGAAAATATGCCGGAAGCGAATGCGCGTCAGAAGCGGGAAGAGAACAGCCTGCTGAACGGCCCGCAGATCAATGCCGCCGCGCCTGGCGTGGTTGCGAACCAGGATCAGGTTGATGACCTGCTCGATAGTCTGGGCTTCTGAGTTAAACGCTGCCGTTCGGTAAACCGGAGCGGCAGCCCTTTTGCTTGTGCACAGGCCGACGATGCCCGATCGTCGGCCTGCTTTTTCCATTCCCTGAAATAACCCCTGTTTAACCCTGTTACTCCACCCATTAAATTTGCCTGGGTTTGGCAAGCTATGCGTAATTCCTATTCCAGAGCAGGTGATCAACGTGGCTGAAGGTAGCGACGAGGAAAAAACAGAATCGCCCACACCCCACCGACTAGAGAAAGCGCGCAAAGAAGGGCAGGTCCCGCGATCCCGCGAACTGACTTCTCTGCTGATGCTGGTGGCGGGGTTGCTGATTTTGTGGATGGGCGGCGGGACGATGGCGCGTCAGCTGGCTGAGATGGTCGCCTCCGGCTTTAGCTTTGATCATCATTTGATTAACGACCCTGGTCAGATTGTACGTCACATCAGTCGTCTGCTGGGGCTGGCGGTATGGGCGCTGGTGCCGATGATGGCGGGCCTGGTGCTGGTAGCGATCGCCGCGCCGATGCTGCTGGGCGGGATTGTCCTGAGCGGTAAATCCATTTCATTCAAGTTTAGCAAGCTGAATCCGCTGAGTGGCCTGAAGCGCATGGTGTCAGCGCAGACCTGGGCCGAGCTGTTAAAAGCGGTGATGAAAGCGGTGCTGGTGAGCTCGGTGGCTGGTTGGTATATCTGGGTAAGCTGGCCAGAGATGCTGCACTTGGTCAGCGAATCTCCGTTTGTTGCGCTGGAGCACGGCATGCGCATGGTCGCCGTATGCTGTTTTCTGGTGGTGTTGGGGCTGGTGCCGATGGTGGGCTTCGACGTCTTCTGGCAGCTCTACAGTCATTTCAAGCAACTACGCATGTCGCAGCAGGATATCCGCGATGAATATAAAGAGATGGAAGGCGACCCGCACGTTAAGGGCCGTATCCGTCAGGCGATGCGCGCAGCCGCTCGTCGCCGCATGATGGCTGACGTGCCGAAAGCGGACGTGATCGTTACCAACCCCACGCACTATTCCGTCGCGCTGCAGTATGACGAGAAGAGAATGAGCGCGCCGAAAGTGGTGGCAAAGGGGGCGGGCGACGTGGCATTGAAGATTCGTGAGTTGGGGAAAGAACATCGCGTGCCGATACTGGAAGCGCCGCCGCTGGCGCGCGCCCTTTATCGTCACAGTGAAATTGGACAGCACATTCCTGGCGCGCTGTATGGCGCGGTAGCGGAAGTGCTGGCCTGGGTATGGCAGCTGCGTCGCTGGAAGCGCGAGGGCGGCCTGATACCGCAGAAACCTCAACGTTTGCCGGTGCCGGCTGAACTGGACTTTGCAGGAGAAACGAGAACTGATGGCTAATCTGGCCGCTTTACTTCGCTTACCGGGTAACATGAAAGATACGCAGTGGAAGGTGCTGGCTGGCCCGCTGCTGATTTTGATGATCCTGTCGATGATGGTGCTGCCGCTGCCGCCCTTTATCCTCGATCTGCTGTTTACCTTTAATATCGCGCTGTCAATTATGGTGCTGCTGGTAGCGATGTTTACCCAGCGGACGCTGGAGTTTGCCGCGTTCCCGACCATTCTGCTGTTTTCAACGCTGCTTCGCCTGGCACTGAACGTTGCCTCCACGCGCGTTATTTTACTGGAAGGGCATACCGGCGCCGCGGCGGCAGGTCAGGTGGTGGAAGCGTTTGGCCACTTCCTGGTCGGCGGCAACTTCGCCATCGGTATTGTGCTGTTTGTCATTCTTATCATCATTAACTTTATGGTTATCACCAAGGGTGCCGGACGTATCGCCGAAGTGGGCGCGCGCTTTGTACTTGACGGGATGCCTGGCAAGCAGATGGCGATCGATGCCGATTTGAATGCCGGTTTGATTGGCGAAGAAGAAGCGAAAAAGCGCCGTACAGAAGTCACCCAGGAAGCCGATTTCTACGGATCAATGGACGGTGCCAGTAAGTTCGTTCGTGGTGACGCTATCGCGGGCATCATGATCATGATTATCAACGTGGTGGGCGGCCTGATGGTGGGCGTGCTCCAGCACGGAATGTCGCTGGGCACCGCAGGGGAAACCTATACGCTGCTGACCATCGGTGACGGCCTGGTTGCGCAGATCCCCGCTCTGGTGATCTCGACCGCCGCCGGTGTGATTGTTACCCGCGTCGGTACCGATGAGGATGTGGGCGAGCAGATGGTGACCCAGCTGTTCAACAATCCACGCGTAATGATGCTGAGCGCCGGCGTATTAGGCCTGTTGGGGCTGGTGCCGGGCATGCCGAACCTGGTGTTCCTGCTGTTTACCGCCGCGCTGTTAGGCTTAGCCTGGTGGCAACGTGGCCGCGAGATGCAGCCGAAGCCGGTAGCGCAGCCGTTGCCGCGTGCGCAGGAGACGGCCGCAACGGTTGAAGCGACATGGGGCGATGTACAACTGGAAGACTCACTGGGGATGGAAGTGGGCTACCGCCTGATCCCTATGGTGGATCAGCAGCAGGATGGTGAGCTGCTGGGACGTATCCGCAGTATTCGTAAGAAGTTTGCGCAGGAGATGGGCTTTTTGCCGCCGGTGGTGCATATCCGCGACAATATGGATCTGCCTGCCGCCCGCTATCGTATTCTGATGAAAGGGGTTGAGATCGGCAGCGGCGACGCTTATCCGGGACGCTGGATGGCGATTAACCCTGGTACGGCCGCCGGTACGCTGCCGGGTGAAGCGACGGTTGACCCGGCCTTTGGTCTGGCGGCGATCTGGATTGACAGCGCGCTGAAAGAGCAGGCGCAGATTCAGGGCTTTACCGTAGTGGAAGCCAGTACCGTCGTGGCTACGCACCTTAATCATCTGATTGGTCAATATGCCAGTGAGCTGTTTGGTCGTCAGGAAGCGCAGCAGCTGATGGATCGCGTGAGTCAGGAAATGCCGAAGCTGACTGAAGATCTGGTGCCGGGCATTGTGTCGCTGACCACGCTGCATAAGGTGCTGCAGAATCTGCTGGCCGAGCGCGTGTCGATCCGCGATATGCGCACCATTATTGAGACGCTGGCGGAACATGCGCCGGTACAGAATGACCCGTATGAGCTCACGACGGTGGTACGCGTGGCGCTGGGCCGCGCCATTACCCAGCAGTGGTTCCCGGGCAATGGCGAAGTGCAGGTGATTGGTCTTGACGCGACGCTGGAACGTCTGCTGTTGCAGGCGCTGCAGGGCGGTGGCGGACTGGAGCCGGGTCTGGCAGATCGTTTGCTGGAGCAGGCGCAGCGCGCGCTGCAAAATCAGGAGATGTTAGGCGCGCCGCCGGTGCTGTTGGTTAATCATCCGCTGCGTGCGTTGCTGGCGCGCTTCCTGCGCCGTAATCTGCCGCAGCTGGCGGTGCTCTCGAATATGGAGCTGAGCGATAATCGCCATATCCGTATGACCGCAACCATTGGAGGTCAGTAATGCGACTTTCACTCTGTGCGTTGATGTTGCTGTTGCCGCTGGCAACGCAGGCGGCGGACGGTGCCTGGCAGGGGAGCGCCACCGGCGTGACGTTAAGCAATCGCGGCGTGGAGGCATCATCGCCGCCGATTGCGCCGCCGGGTCCAATTTCTGGCCTGATGAGTGTGATTTACTGGCGTTTTGAACTGACCGGCCCGCAGCCAGCTGGCCTGATGGTAAAACTCTGTTCCAGCACCCGCTGCACGCCGATCGAAGGGGCCAGCGGCTCGACGCGCGGCCTGACCAATGTGCCCGCCAGTGATACGCTGCGTTTTGTATATAGCGTACAGGGGAAGGGAAGGCTGTTTCCTGTCACGCGGGTGCGCAGCAATCAGGTAATGGTAAATTACAACTAGTACCGCGTCTTATCGCACCGATCTGCCTGCTCCTCTGGGTAAGCACTGCGACTCAAACCACTCCACGTGTGGCCTTTTCTGACAACAACCTTTCCGGTGCCAGATAGCAGATAAAAAAATCCACGCCGGAGCGTGGATTTTTTGCTGTTATCAGGGCTTCGCCAGAAACAAGGGCAGCCTGTGGCTTACATACGCTCGACGGTTTCAATACCCAGCGTATCCAGACCCTGCTTCAGCGTGCGTGCCGTCAGCAGCGCCAGCTTCAGACGGCTCTGGCGTACTGCGGCGTCTTCTGCTGACAGAATCGGGCAGTGTTCGTAAAAACCAGAGAACAGACCAGCCAGATCGTACAGATAAGCACACATTACGTGCGGCGTACCGTCACGCGCCACCAGCGTAATGGTCTCTTCAAACTGCAGCAGACGTGCCGCCAGCTGTGCTTCACGCTCATCGTTCAGCTGAATGGTGCCTTCCAGTAGCGCATTCTCATCAATCCCGGCTTTACGGAACACTGACAGCACGCGTGTATAAGCATACTGCATATAAGGCGCGGTATTGCCCTCAAATGCCAGCATGTTATCCCAGTCGAAAATGTAATCGGTGGTGCGACTTTTCGATAAATCGGCATATTTCACCGCGCCAATACCAACAATATTCGCCAGTTTGCGCAGCTCATCGGCATCCATCTCCGGATTCTTTTCCGATACCAGCGCGGTAGCGCGCTCAACCGCTTCATCCAGGAGATCCGAAAGCTTAATGGTGCCGCCGCTGCGGGTCTTAAACGGACGCCCATCTTTGCCCAGCATCATACCGAACATATGGTGCTCAAGCGGTACCGATTCCGGCACATATCCCGCTTTACGTACGATAGTCCAGGCCTGCATCAGGTGCTGGTGCTGACGCGAGTCGATATAGTACAACACGCGATCGGCATGCAGCTGCTCATAGCGATATTTCGCGCAGGCAATGTCGGTAGTGGTGTAGAGATAGCCGCCGTCCTTTTTCTGGACGATCACGCCCATCGGCTCGCCGTCTTTATTTTTAAACTCGTCAAGGAAGACAACGGTTGCGCCTTCGCTTTCCACCGCCAGCCCTTTCGCTTTCAGGTCGGCAACGATGCCCGGCAGCATATCGTTATACAGGCTTTCACCCATGACATCGTCACGCGTGAGCGTCACGTTCAGACGATTGTAGATCGTCTGGTTCTGGGTCATGGTGATATCAACCAGCCGCTTCCACATGGCGCGACAATATTCATCGCCGCCCTGTAATTTCACCACGTAGCTGCGCGCGCGCTCGGCGAAAGCCTCATCTTCGTCATAGGTCTTTTTCGCTTCACGGTAGAAGGCTTCCAGATCGGCCAGCGCGATCTCTTCATGATGCTCACGCTGCTGCTTTTCCAGATAGGCGATCAGCATACCGAACTGTGTGCCCCAGTCGCCGACATGGTTGGCGCGGATCACGTGATGACCAAGGAATTCCAGCGTACGTGCCGCCGCATCACCGATAATGGTTGAGCGCACATGGCCTACGTGCATCTGTTTCGCCACGTTTGGCGCTGAGTAGTCAATCACGATAGTTTGCGCATCCACCGGCGCAACGCCCAGACGCGGCGATGCCAGCGCGGCTTCCGCCTGCTGCGCCAGCCATTCAGGGGCGAGGAAAATATTAATAAAGCCCGGACCCGCGATTTCAACCTTACTGGCGATGCCATTAAGATCAAGATGCTGAACGACCTGCTCAGCCAGCTGACGTGGCTGCTGACCCAGTTTTTTCGCTACCGCCATAATGCCGTTGGCCTGGTAATCGCCAAACTGAACTCTGGCCGACTGACGAACCATAGGTTCGCAATCTGCCGGCGCGCCAACGGCGATCATCGCCTGACTAACTTTTTCCGAAAGGAGAGCCTGAATATTCACCGAGTTACCTTCATCCGTCTGCACTGCCCACCGCGCCAGGGGCGGCAGGCATAATCATCGCGACGCCTGACAGTCTGGCAGGGTGCTGTACAATAGCGTCGCGGAAAAAAGAAGGGGGGAAGTATACGTTATTTGCGGGGGTGCGTCAGCAGCCGTAGCAGGCGGAAACATTGCTGTTGATGTTTCCGCCACCGACGAAAAAAGGTTAACGACGTCGAGAATGCCGATATGGGTTATTTACCGTTTTTTCATTGCGCACCTTCCAGTGGCGGGTGAGAGCATACCCCATCAGCGCGATAAGAACTGCAATAATAATAAGTTTAAGCATAAAGCCATTCCTTGTGTGATGGTTCGGGTAAATCTATAAGAAAGACTTGGTAGTCGCAATTGCGCACTTAACCAATTAGGAATTACCTTAAAGCCCCTGCAAACATAATTAAAAACATTAGGTTAACCGGGGTTTTATAAAATATTTCCTGGACCTGTGCCGTGCTAAACTGGACATAAATAAGGTAAATTACGCCAGCTTATCTAAAAAAACCTGTCATTAACGCTATTTTTACAACTATAACTGGTCTTGCAAAATTGCTTATAAAGCAATCAATGTTTAAGAAAATTGTCTAAAAGTGGAGAGTAATTGTGCCATTCAGGAATAATCTGGAAGCGCTATCTGACCTGACAAACGATCTGCCGCGTTTTGAAAAATCACTGGTGAATCTGGCGGAAAAGTTGGGTTTAGTACTGGAAAACCTCGAGGCCGACCATATTTCGCTGCGCTGCCATCAAATTGCGACAGCGGAGCGCTGGAAACAAGGCTTGATGCAGGTTGGCAAGTTGTTCTCAGAAAAAATGATTAACGGCAGGCCGATTTGTCTGTTTCAACTGCACGAGCCGCTAAGCGTAGGGCCGTGGCGGATCGAGGTGGTTGAGCTGCCCTGGCCGGGCAATAAACTCTATCGCCATGAAGGATGGGAGCATGTTGAAATTGTCCTGCGCGGCGATCCGGCCACGCTGGGTGCCAGGGCAATGGCATTATTATCTGACAGCGGCCTGCTGCAGCCGGGCATTTCATTCAAAACCAGTGCGCCGCAGGGCGAAGGCGAACGTCTGCCTAATCCCACGCTTGCCGTGACCGACGGAGAGATCACCATTAAATTCCATCCCTGGAGTTTGCAGGAGATTGTTGCCAGCGAGCAGGATTAAGCCTTTGCCGCAGCGACCGCGCGTTCCAGGCGTGTCACCGCCTCTTCCAGCGTGGCCCGCGTACAGCCGAAGTTAAAACGCACGAAGCCATCGTCGCCAAACTCCCGCCCCGGTGAAAAACCCAGCCCGTGCTGTTCAAACCAGAGCGTCGGGCTGTCAACATTGGGTAAGCGTGCTGAAATCCAGGCCAGATAGGTGGCTTCCGGCGGCGCGACGCACAAACCCGGCAGCGCATTAACACGTTCACACAGCCAGTCACGATTATGGCGCAGATAATCGATCTGAGCCTCAAGCCAGGGCTGACCATCGCGCCAGGCTGCGGTAGCAGCGGTCAGCGCCAGGATATCTACCGAGGGTACCAGGCCGCGACGTGCCACTTTGAAACGCTGGCGCAACGCTTTATTGGGAATAATCGCCAGCGATGCGCCCAGACCAGCGATATTAAAGGTTTTCGAGGGTGAAATAAGCGTCACTGAACGCTGCGCGGCATCCTCGCTAAGCGTAGCGAAAGGCGTATGCGTTAAGCCCGGCTCCAGGATCAGATCGCAGTGGATCTCATCAGAACAGACAATCAAATCGTGGCGCTGAGCAAACCGCAGCTGCTCCGCTAATTCTTCGCGCCGGTAGACCGTGCCGCCGGGATTATGCGGATTACACAGCATCAGCAATTTCTCATTTCCCTTTAGCTGCATCTCCGCCGCTGCCAGATCCATTATCCAGCGCTGATTTTCCAGCCGCATTTGCAAACTGATTTGGCTGCGCTCTGCCCAGGCGGCGGCCAGTCTGAAAGGAGGATAAATGGGCGTCGGGGCAAGGGTGCCTTCGCCAGGGGAAGTAAAGGCGCGCACGCATAAATTGAGACCGGCAACCACGCCGGGCAAAAACACTAACCAGTCCGGCTCAATCTGCCATTGATAGCGGGTGGCCATACGTTCAATAACGATATCGATAAGCTCGTCGGGCTCGCTGCCGTAACCGAATACGCCATGTTCCACGCGCGCGTGCAGCGCCTCGATAACCGCAGGCGGCGAAAGAAAGTCAGTATCCGCTACCCACAGCGGCAAAACATCGCGATCGCCATATTTTCGCCATTTAAGGCTATCGCTGTGATACCGGTCTATCCATTGGTCGAAATTGAATGCCATGATTACGTCTCTCTTTACACTACCTGCAAACTGAGCCTAACTGAGAATCAGGAAACCAGCCAGCAGTCATTAACAGGAGGATGAAATGGTTAAACTGGAAGTCTGCTGCTACGGAATCGACTGCGCGGTTAACGCCCAGCAGGCGGGCGCTGACCGGATTGAGCTTTGCGCCGCGCCGAAAGAGGGCGGTTTGACACCGTCCGCAGGCATGTTACAGGCGGCACGCGAACATCTTGATATTCCGGTCCACCCTATTGTTCGTCCACGTGGCGGCGATTTTTGCTACAGCGCCCGTGAGTTCGCCACGATGAAATCAGATATAGCGTTAATTCGGGAGCTGGGTTTTCCTGGCGTGGTGCTGGGGATGCTTGATGAAGATGCTTATATAGACATCAACAGGATGGAGGAAATAATGTCGCTGTGTGGCGATATGCAGGTGACTTTCCATCGCGCTTTTGATCTCTGCCATAGTCCGAAACGTACCCTGGAGACATTGACCGGTCTGGGCGTTGCGCGCATTCTTACATCAGGCCAGCAACAAAATGCGGAGAACGGAATTGCATTGTTAAAGGAACTTACTGAGTTAAGTAAAGGTCCAATTATTATGGCGGGTGCGGGCGTCAGGTTAAGCAACCTGCAAAAATTTCTGGATGTCGGGATCCGTGAGCTGCACAGCTCCGCCAGTCATCTGGTTTCTTCCCCGATGCGCTACCGGAAAGCGGGCGTTTCCATGAGTTCCGATGTCGAGACCGATGAATTCAGCCGTCAATGTGTTGATGGTGAGATGGTTGAGGCGATGAAGAGCATTATGCAGATGAATGTTGTTCGGGTTGCCTGAACCATAAACAGTTTTTGCCGCGCAGCACGCCGTTCCTCAGACGTGATGTTTGCAAGTACCAAACCCCAGCACTTTGTTGGGGTTTTTTTTATGCCAAAAAGAGCCTGATAAAAAGTGCGACTTTGAAATCATAACCTGCCTGCCGCATCATTTTTAGTGGATTTCACACGCTTCATTTTCCTGTCAATCCAGGATGTTGACATCAGCGTAACACTTCCTGCAGTAGATTTAATCCTGCTTTCTCTTGCCTGATTTTGACTGTTATTAAATTTCGATAAGAATATTCTCGATTATCCTGGTTAAATTCTTATATAATTTTTAACTGGTATTGATGCTTTGTAAACAAAGCAAGATTGCTTTAGATAAATTGTCAGGATAAAGGCCTATGAAAAACAGGAAGTTAACATTGCTTCTCACCGTTATGGTACTGGCTTTAACAGCGTGTAATGAGAAAGAAGGTGTAACGTTTGTTAAAAACCCAGATAAGGCAGGTGAATCAATCACGCCTCCTGACTGGGCCGCTATTGCACGTAGTGACATTCAGAGCGGTTTGGCGATGAGTCTTTTTAGCGCGACCTGTAAACTCCTTTATCGCGATGAGCAGTGGTTTGTGGGATGCAAACCAGAAGAAGACGAATCATCGTTTATGCTCTATTCCATTCAGCAGGATAAAACCTCGAAAATGAGTTCTGTAGTGGTTGCGATTAACGATCTGGCGAAACGTTATACGCATCAAAACCTGATGCTGCGTCAGATTATCACTACCGATACGCAAAATATCGCGCTTAATCCTGAACGTTTAAAACAAGATTTCGAAGCCCAGTCAGGAACATAAAAGAGGGAGCAGATCTCTTTTCAAGCCTGTGCGTTAACAGGTAAGCCTGTCATTCTGTATCACTACTTGTGATATCAGCGGTTGCCCCATGCTGCCGGAGCCTAATCCGGCAGCACTTTTATTCTTCCCTCGTTGCCTCTCCTGAGCTTTTTTAACGATAGATATCGACAAAACCTATTGCCTGCCTCTGGTAGCCATCGCTCTGGAAACTTTTTAAGGTCTGAAAAGGATGTTATTAACTTTAATACGCTTTGGTACGAGGGCGAAAAGTTAAATCTGCAGCAAATTTAACTAAATGAGCCAGGTCACATTTTTCACATTGGTTACCAGTGCTAAACACATTGCTGAATCAGGTGCCGATCTTCCGTCACGCCGCAAAATAAACCCACTCTTTGTAATTTATTGAAAGATATAACCATTTTCTTTCGTGTCTTTTTTCTGATGCGAATAAGAATTTTTCGCAAAATACCCTAAAAGAGCGAGTTATTGATTGGTTTTACACTAATCGACTGTATTTAAAGCATAAATTATACAGGAGGGAAAGTTATCACTGGAGGGGAAGAAAGTTTTTCACCTTATCAGAAATTTTTTTACGCAAATTTTCATCTCTTGTTACCGTTAAGCCTGTTTAATCATTAAAAATCGAAAAATGATTAGCTGACAGTAAGTTAGCCCATCTGTAACCCTGCTGAAATGCCTGCCAGTGCTACGTTTTGCTATCGAAATCGCCAGTGAACAAGCCCATTTTTCCAGCAAACAAACTTGACAGTTTTTTAATAGCTAATAGTATTTTTAATAACAAAGGTTATGAAGTGTGGTGAATGTGTTAACCGCCTCGTCAGCGAACTATTAAGCCGCATTCATGCTTCATAGACGTGTTGAAGCATAGTTGAACCCGGAGCGGCGCCCAGGCGCCGATGGGAAGTTAGATAACTGACGGGCTGAGTAGCTGAAGAGGTTCGCCATGATTTATGTCTTATATCGTGTCGCCGGTGGGCAGTATCGCGAGTTCACCTTACCGGATGATGATGTGGCGGCTTACCGGCGCAAATCACGGATTAAAAAGATAGCGACGCCGATAAGTTCGGCGGAGGAGGAGAGTTCGACAGCCGGTAAACGTGGATCATCCACGGTTAAAAAGCCGTTAGATGGACCTTCGAGATAGCGATAGACGCTGATGCGCTCATTAACACGAGCGATGACCAGGTCACCTGACTCTGGCGGAATAGCAGTATCAATAATGACGATACTGCCCGCAGTAGCTTCAGCACAACCGCTGTTTCGATCTATCAAGTAGGCTCGCCAGGTTTTTTTGGCGCGGACGCCGTTAGGCGTGGTTACGGTCTCGCTGGTTTTGCCTGCGAGCGTCCAGACAGGGACGTCACTGGCCGCGGGAGTATGTGAAAAACCTTCTTTGTTAGAAGGTCCCTGCATCTCTCCCTGACCTTTGGCCAGCCATTCGACATTGACGTTGAGTGCGGCCGCGATGTCGACCAGTTTGCGTGATCCAGCGGCCTGACCTTTGGTCAGACGCCAGATAGTAGGCTGGGAAACGCCGGATGCTTTAGCTAAAGCACCCTGAGTCATTCCGGCCAAGTTCATCGCTATATTGAGCCGCGTAGCAAGAGAATCTGTTTTCATAAACGAAAATTTATAGCGCGCCGTATTGTTCGTCAAACACGCTTTGCTATGGCCTGATTCGATACGTTTTGTTATGGGTTCAAGCATTATACATAACAGAATGAAAACCACCAATGTGGCAGAGCCAATTTTTAACAAGGTCACGGGTAAGCTGGAGAAGGAGAGAGTGCGATGAGCGAGATAATAAAAATTCTTAAATTTGAAGAAGGTTATCGGGCAAAGCCTTATATCGATACAGAAGGATATCCGACCGTGGCTTATGGCATCAAACTTGGGCCGCGCGGATGCCCAATCAGTAATTATACCTTCACGGTGCCGGAGGTGGTGGGGAGCGTATGGCTGGAAACCCTGTTGAGCAATAACAGGTTACAAATGAATGCCATGCCGGGAATTGTCGATGCGCTGCGACATTGCAACGAGCCGCGGAGCGATATTTTGCACAGCATGGCATGGCAAATGGGGGTTGAGGGGTTAGCCGGATTCAAGAATATGCTGGCCCTAATTTCTCAGGAAAATTTTACCGCGGCGGCCAGCAGTATGTTGATGAGTAAGTGGGCACGGCAAACGCCTAACCGGGCGAAGCGCCATGCGGATGTGATGCGTAGCGGCAGTTACGAGGGTTACAGAGGGGTAATCATATGAAATTACGGCTGGTTAAGGATTGGCCAAACTGGTGGCGCTGGCATTCTACGAAAGCGCTGGTTGCACTCGGTCTGCTACCTACGATTTGGCTTGAAATGCCTGCTGAGTGGAAAGCATTGATTCCGTCTCACTGGCTACAAATTACTTCATTCATTGTCATGCTGGTGGGAATGTTTTCACGTATTACCAGGCAAAAAGCACCGCCTGATACCAATACGCCAGCTGATAGAGAAGGCACAAATAATACGCCTTGAATTAAATATTACGCACCAGGGCTTAATAATGAAAACGGTAAAAAATAATTCCGTAATAGAAGCGGAAAGGGATTTCCGCAACCTTAATTCGTGCGCTGAACAGTTTTAACAAGGATAAAAACCCTTATTTTTCATTCTGGAGGTTCATCATGGCTTTAACTACATCTTCTCAAAAAATTGCTGCAACAAGTGCAACTGATTATACAACCGATAATACCGTCGCTTTTCAGGCGCTGCTTAATAAGGAAAGACATGTCATCGTCGATACCATTATTAATCTTTCTGCACAAGTTAAAACTGCCTTTGAAGGGCAGATTATCGAAGGAAAGGAGACGGGTGAAATCAGGCCGATAGGCACCGCTATGAGTATCCATTCGATGATTGCGTTGAAACATAAGCGTTGTCAGCTGCGTAGTCTGAAATCGACCAATCCATTATTGCTGCAAAGTAACGTTCCCGGCGATCAAGGCGGAGGTCGTCAGGGGACGGTAGATATTCAGGCGGACTTCTGCGTGATTGAAGGTTGTACCATGATTAACCAGGTTAACGCCGTTATTGCCGGTTCAATCTTTCGTGCGCATGGTTCACGTATTATCAATAATAACTTCCTGGACTGCCTGGGCGTTGGTCTGGAAGAGCGTGGTGATGCCGTCAGTATCTGGGGTTCCGGTACGGTGATTGCTCATAACTACGCCTCCTGTAAAGAAGGCACCGATGGACGCATTGCGTTTCATGCCGAAGCGCCGGTTACTTCCAACAGCGGACGCGCCCATTTTGATGCTCAGCATACTATTATGGCGAATAACCTGGCCTACGGCCCGTTCCGCCGTCACTTTGTGATGGAAGGGATTACCAACGGGACGGCGATCGGTAACATCTCTCTCGGCGGCGCGACCTGGTGGGGCGAAGCTTATATTATGTGTACCAATGTGCTGGCGGAAAATACGATTAAATATACCCGTACATCTGCCGATACGCAGGGTGCCAACTGGGCGCCGAAACGCGGGGCGATTTGCGTACAGAACTGGTCATATAACGTAAGTATCCGTTCAAATGTGGTCATGGACGAAGGCTCCGTCGGCGACGGTTTTATTCTTGATCGCTCATCAACGGTGAAAGCTGAACATCGTCTGACGCTGCAACTCTCCATGCTGAATAAAGGAGACGAAAGAAATAACGCCTTTAATTTAGTGCCGGCAGAAGATCTGCATTTGAATAACTGTTATGCCGCAGGTTTCGCCAGTGTTATTAAAGGAACCACTAGTGATTATAATACCGTCCTGTTAACGGGTTGCCGTTTAAGAACCAACGGTACCGCTACCGGTGTATTAATTCAGGGCGGTTCAGGCGGCACACTGTCAATTAACCATAGCATTATAGACGTAGGCAGTAATAATTTTGCTATGAACCTGTTCAATTTGGCGAAAATTCATATTACCAGTACCGGTTATGCCGCAGCAAAATTCGCCCTTGGTCTGCAAAACATCGGTGAAAAATTCGTTATGAGTAACTGTTATAACCTTAATTCTGATGTACCGCTCAGCCTGCGTTATACCAGAACCAGTACTACAGGCGGAGCGCCGATTGTTACGTCAGAAGGTGATGTACCGGAAATTGAATGGCTGTTTAATCAGAATGATGGCATTACCTGTGGATTCGTCTATTCTCAGGCGCAGCTTAAATCGTTGACTTCTACAGTTAATACTTTCGGCAAAGCAATGGGTAAAATCGTACTGGGTTACACCGCTGATAAGAAACTACGTTACTACTATGCTATGGGGCCTGCGGCCAACTCGCCCTGGGTCTCTTTCGATAATGCTGAGACAGTAACGCCAGCCTGATCGTCCGAGCCTTCTGCGCAATGCAGAAGGCTCTTTTAATAAGGAATGTTTAACTGTGAGCAGCGCCTGCCTGGCATCATTCACGCTGCTCTTTTTAGTTAATTGAAGACCGTTACAGACTACAGAAAATGAAATCCTCAGCTAAATGCTGACCTGCTTCTCTCTAAAAATCCTCAGAGAATTCTGCTTCTTGTGTTGATGAATTGCCTTTCTGATAAAACAACGCCTAATTAAATCAGCTCAGCATTAAGTAAAGTCTGGTCCTTAATATTATTCGGATACATAAAATTAACGTGTTTATAATTTACGGGAGATATTATTACCCTATTCTCAGCGAGCAAGTCGGAGTGCATCAGCTAAAATTCAGTTCCATTTATTTAATCAAATAGAGAGGATTGCTATGCCAGTCTCCACATCGTCGCTGAATATCAGAACCAATAGTGCCACAGATTACACCACGGATAATACGGCTGGTTTGCAGAAACTGGTTAATCAAAGGACACATATTATTATCGACACCGTTATTAATCTTTCCGGGAAAATTAAAACCGCCTTTGATGGGCAAATTATAGAGGGCACCGAAACTGGCGAAATCAGACCGATTGGCAATAGTATGGTCATTCTGTCAATGATTGTTCTGAATCATCCGCGCTGCAAGCTATTAAATTTAACCTCAACAAATCCTCTATTATTACAGAGCGACGCTGAGCCGAAAGAAGGCGGCGGACGCCAGGGTACCGTGGATATTCAGGCCGATTTTTGCGTTATTCAGGGATGTACCATGACCAATCAGGTCAATGCGGTAATTGCCGGATCTATTTATCGAGCCCATGGTTCGCGCATTCTGGAAAATAATTTTTTCGATTGTCTGGGCGTGGGACGAGAGGACTGAGGGGATGCGGTCAGTATCTGGGGTTCGGGCACGGTGATTGACGGTAATTATGCGTCCTGTAAAGAGGGCACAGATGGTCGTCTTGCTTTTCACGCCGAAGCGCCGGTAACAGCAGGCACTGACCGACCTGAGTTTGATGCGCAGCACACTATTATGACAAATAATCTGGCCTGGGGACCGTTTCGTCGGCATTTTGCTTTTGAACTTCAGCCTGCGAAAGATTTACATTTAAACAACTGCTATGCAGAAGGGTTCGCCAATAAAATTAAAGCGGTCACTGCGCCTTATAATAATATATTACTGACCGGGTGTCGGTTGGTGGGGAACGGTACCGCTACGGGAATTCTATTCCAGGGCGGTAATGGTGGATCATTATCAATTAACCACAGTATTATTGATGTTGATGGTAATGATTATGCAATGAGCCTGTTTGATCTGGCGAGGGTAAATATTACCAGCACCGGCTATGCCTCAGATAAGTATGCTGTCAGTATGCGTAATATCAGCGAAAAGTTTATTTGGAGTAATTGTTATAATCTTAAATCCTCTGAACCCTTATCTTTACGCTATGCCAAAACCAACGCATCCGGCGGCTCAACCGTGACAACTAAAGGGGATGTGCCGAAAATCGAATGGCTGTTTAACAATAACCAAGGCATTAACAGCGGCTTTGTCTATTCGCAGGCACAGCTTGCGTCCTCCGCCTCCGCCGTAAATGTTATTGGTAAATCCTCAGGCAAGATTGTACTGAGCTATGATGTAAGTAAGCAGCTACGTTACTACTATGCCACGGGTGAAGAGGCAAAAGCGCCATGGGCCATGCAGGAAAGCACGCGTTCAGTTACGCCTGCCTGACCTGATGCTACCGCCGTCTACGGCGGAGGCCTTGATGCTGGTATCCCCATGGCATTACCACAGGAATTAATAATGAAGTCTGGATACCTGGCACTGACTACCGGCATTTGCAGCCTGAGTTTTTGCACCCTGAGCCTGGCGGCAGAAACCTGCCGCGCCATTCCTGAAGCGATAAAACAGAGCAACAGCGTCATTCTGCTGGGCGGCACGGCAAAAGGGCCGGTTAAACAGGTGGTGATGGGCGAGTTCGGCAAAAATGTCAATTCGCAAAAGCGCGTATTGGGCCAGTTCGACCGTTGCGGTCAGCTTGTCGTCGCGGATATCAGCTACGATAAAAACGATCAAAATATTGTTCTGGCTATGGAGCAGCATATTTTTCGCGTTAATCACGGCTGGCTGGCGGAATACCAAATCTCAGTGAAAGTGCAAAAAGAGAATGCCCTGGTTGAGGTAAATAACAAGCAGGGCAATATCAGTTATATGGTGGGAACCAAAGGCAATATCATCAGCGCCAGCGATAGTTTTATGCTGATGGGGAAGAAAGGTTTCACCGAGACAACGTACAGCTATGATCCTCAAATGCGTTTAAGCACCAGCACATCACGTGGCTCGGATAGGCTCACCAACGGTGAATATCGCTATCGCTGGAACAAAGCGGGATTGCTGCTGGGCAGCAGATCGGCGCAAAGCCAGGAGAGTTACACTTACGATGCGCAACAGCGTGAACTGGGAATGCGGATGATTAATACCACCAGCAACGGCACCATTACCACGCTGGATGAGTGCCAGAGCTGGGATAAAACCGGTAACTGCACGCTGAGCTATTCCCATGAAACCGAAATTGCCGGGCAGGAAACCCTGCAGCGTCAGCTGGGGACGGCGTATCGCTTTGAGTACTGGGATAGTGAGGCAGAGAAGGGTGGAGAGGAAAAGCGCTAAACGCTTTTTCGCACGGTGAGAGCCTGAACAGAGGCGTCCGTTGACGCCTCTGTTATTTAACGCCGTAACGTCACTATTTCACGCTTTGACTGAACGCATCTACCGCCAGAATAGCATTGGCGACCGCTTCCGGCGTCAGTGCCGGATTAAGGTTTTTCAACGTGTCGCCTTCGCTGTTTGCCAGCGCGCCAATTCTAACCATATTTTCCCAGCTTTCATTTTCCAGGTGCATCTCTGCCAGCGTAGTCGGCATGTTTATGGCGCGGTAAAAGCGGATATATCGGGCGATCTCCTCATCGGGCCGCTGTTCCAGTACCATCTGCGTGAGCGTGCCATACGCCACTTTTTCACCATGCGTCAGATGATGAATATCGCCTTCGATAGCGGTAAAGCCGTTATGAATCGCATGCGCGCCCGCCAGTCCGGCATTTTCAAAGCCCAGCCCCGAAAGCAGCGTATTGGCTTCCACCACTGCTTCAACCGCAGGCGTTACGCGCTTTTGCGCCACGGCGGTCCAGGCGCTGTAGCCCCAGGTCAGCAGCGTCTCTTCACAGGCGCGGGCGATCGCCATTCCGGCAATGGTGGGATCGCCATTCACCATCGATTTACCGTGTGAGCGCAGCACCGCCTGCGCTTCAACGTAGGTCGCCAGGCCATCAGCAATGCCGGAAGCAAACAGCCGCACCGGCGCCTGAGCGCAGACCCAGGTATCCACCAGCACCAGGTCGGGGTTTTTACTGTAAAAGCGATAACTTTCGAAGACGCCGCTATCGGAATAGATAACGGAGAGCGCGCTACAGGGCGCATCGGTCGAGGCGGCGGTCGGCACAATCGCCACCGGCGATTGCAGCTCATCCGCCACCGCTTTGGCCGTGTCCAGGGTTTTGCCGCCGCCCAGACCAACCACGACCACAGAGCCCTGTTGGCGTGCGGCATTTGCCAGGCGGGTAATCTCACTGCCGGAAGCCTCACCATTGAACTTTTCATAGTGCTGCTGGATATCGCTCTGTTTCAGCGTATTTTGCACCTGTTCGCCAACCAGTCCCCAGACAATATCGTCAGCGATCAGAAATGCGCTGTCACCTAATTCTTTCAGCCAGGTTCCCAGTTCAGTCAGTACGCCAGCGCCCTGAACATATTTGCGTGGGGAGGAAAAAACAAACTTACTCATTCCCGTTCTCCTTTTAGCTATTGATTTAACGTGTTAGCTAAAGCCTGGCAGGTTTCCGGGAATGGGTTTGTTAAAGAGTGGGAAAAGGGAAATTATCCATAGCGCTGCTGGTGGGCTTTTTTGCGTCGCAGGTAATCTTCATCCGCACGAATTTTATCCCAGTATCCTTTGAAAATGGTGGCCGATTCGACTTTCTCTGCGTCCAGCTGTTGCGGCAGCACCTGCCGCTGCGCATCATATTTTTTACCGCCGGGATGATTGGCATAGCGTCGCGCGCGGGTAAAACCCATCTGAATAAATTTACGCGCCATATCCATACCAACAAAATCGTCCTGCTGTCGATAGGCTTCAAACAGCGCCATAATTTTTTCTGCTGACTCGCGCGCAATGGCTGGGGTACGAAAGCGCCAGTGCGGTAAAATTTCCGATTTGTAAGGCTCGACAAGCAGTACGCCCTGTTCGCCCCGGCCTACCTGATACAGTTCCGGGTGCTGGCGAAAATCGATGGCTTTAAAATCCTGCTGATAATCAAACTCTCTCATTGGCCCTCCTGTAATCGCTGCGTTAAGTTTAGTGTTCAACGCGCAAATCTGCTTTTCTGCGGCGGAGCCGTTGGGTAGGAGGGGAGTGAATAAAGCATTGGGAAGGGCGCTGGGGCGTTAAAAAAGGGCATCCCGGGATGCCCCTGACTTTCCTGTTACGGCTTGCGTGCTACCAGCACGGCACGCAAAGGAGCGGGGTAACCCTCCACGGTTTTGCTGCTGTCCTGGGGATCGAGAAAGTCCGTCAGCGATTCGGTAATCATCCAGTCGGTGCGTCGCTGTTCGTCGGTGGTGGTGCGGGAATAGTCCACGATGCGCACATCAACAAAACCGCATTTTTCCAGCCAGCGCGCCAGTGCCTCCGCCGACGGAATAAACCAGACGTTGCGCATTTGCGCATAGCGTTCGCCCGGCACCAGCACATCATGCTCGTCGCCTTCAATTACCAGGGTTTCCAGCACCAGTTCGCCGCCGCTTACCAGCTGATTTTTCAACTGGTAGAGATGATCCAGCGGGGAGCGCCGATGATAGAGCACTCCCATGGAAAAAACGGTATCAAAAGCCTTCAGTTCCGGCAGCTGTTCAATACCGACCGGCAGCAGATGCGCGCGCTGATCGTTGCCAAGCAGCTTACGTACCGCTTCAAACTGGCAGAGAAACAGCTGAGTGGGATCGATGCCCACCACCAGATTTGCGCCCGCGCCAATCATGCGCCACATGTGATAACCGCTGCCGCAGCCGACATCCAGCACGGTGCGATCGGTGAGCGGGGAGATGTGCGGTAGCACGCGATCCCATTTCCAGTCGGAGCGCCACTCGGTATCAATATGGGTGCCGTAAAGTGAATAAGGACCTTTGCGCCACGGCATCAGGGTGCGCAGCAGTTTTTCGATGCCCTGACGCTGGCGCTCGCTAAGCGCATCGCTGTCGGCGGTAACGCTGTGCTGTAAATCGAGATGCTGCGGCGTGAGCTGCGGCAGGTTATCTACCGCTTTGGTCCAGTTGCGGAAATGGCCGTGCAGATTTTCACGCTGCCAGGCTGCCAGCTGCGCCGGCAGCACTTCAAGCCAGCTGGCCAGCGGGCCCTGCGCGATGCGCTGATAAAAGTTGCCGAAGTCGATCATGCCGTACCTGCTTTTAACGCCACCAGAGAGCCAAAGTTAAAGCACTGGAACCAGAGTTCGCTGTGTTGAAAACCGGCCTGGCGCAGGCGCGCCTTATGTGTTTCAACCGAGTCGGTCAGCATCACGTTTTCCAGCATGCTGCGCTTCTGGCTGATTTCCAGTTCACTGTAGCCATTGGCACGCTTGAAGTCGTGATGCATGTTAAATAACAGTTCGCCCACTTCCGCATTTTCAAAGCTGAATTTTTCTGACAGCACCAGCGCGCCGCCAGGATTCAGGCCCTGGAAGATGCGTGCCAGTAGCGCCAGACGATCGTCAGGTGCCAGGAACTGCAGGGTAAAGTTCAGCACCACCATTGAGGCGTTTTCAATATTGATACCGCGAATGTCAGCTTCGATAACCTCAACCGGCGTGCTGGCGCGGAAGGCATCGATATGACGACGGCAGCGTTCAACCATTGCCGGAGAGTTATCAACCGCAATAATTTTGCAGCCTTCCGCCTGTACCGAACGGCGCACGGAAAGCGTGGCGGCGCCAAGCGAACAGCCCAAATCGTAAACCCGGGTATGGGGCTTAACGAAGCGTTCGGCCAGCATGCCGATCATAGAGATGATATTGGAATAACCCGGCACCGAGCGCTGGATCATATCCGGGAAAACTTCAGCTACGCGCTCATCAAACGTCCAGTCGCCCAGTTTATCAATAGGCGCGGAGAACAGCGTATCTCGATTAGACATAGGGGTAAATCCGGTCAACTACGGAAAGGGCGTTATTTTGGCAGAAAGCGCGGCGCGCTGCATCTTTTGTCGCGCGAACCGCAGCGGCTGCGACAACCGTTGAGTCGTGAAGGCGCCGCGCGCTTAGCAAGAACGGTCTCAAAAAACGGTGAATATGGCGTTGGGCACAGATTGTTTTTTGTTCGCTGTTATGTTCTGTCGCTGCTGGCGCGTTTACACCTTCTGCTTATACCCTGACGTATGGCGGGTAGCTTAAGGAAACGCAGAACGGCCAGAACGGATATTTCAGGCTAAAGGAAACGGCAACGATGGACAGGGTTAAAGAAGGAACGCTGCGTTTATTAACGCTGGAAGAGATCGCGCTGGCACATTCCATTTTTGGCGGATCGATAGATTACGCACGCGTATGGATTCATTGCGACAGCTATTTGCCTTTTGGTTTGCAGAGAAGGGATACAGCAATGTCGCCTAATGGGGAAATTTGGTTCAGAGAAGAACTCTATGAACCCAACTTTGGCTCAATCTATACGCCTGCATCATCAAAGCATCTTTTTATTCATGAAATGATGCATGTTTGGCAATACCAACAGAGAATGTGGGTTCGGGCAAGAGGATTATTTAGCTGGGCTGCTGACTATACGTATCAGCTTGATGGTAAACCACTGTTACAATATTCACTTGAGCAGCAGGCTCAAATCGTTGCCGATTATTTTGTACTTTATACTTTTGGTTATAGGGTATGGAATATGTTCAGGCAACAAACTTATCCCGTTGTTACTCATCAAGGCAGTATTGATCGCTTAAGGTTACTTTCGCAATATCAAAAAACCATTTATTCAGCTGTGAAAAAAGGCTAACTATGCGCGCTATAAAAGCATTATTAATCATTACAGCAGTCACGATGTTAACTGCTTGCGAAGGAAAAACGCTTTACCTTTATCGGGCAAAGGTAACAACAATAAATGATAAAGTTTGTGTGTTAATTGATGCGAAAGATAATGAGAATTTAAACCTCATTGAAATCAATTCTTCTGATAGCGCGCAAAATACTTTCAGAAAATTTTATTCAATGGATGATAAAGCGATACCGCTTTCTCGTAACCAGTGCGTTCCCTTGTTTGATTATCCCTTTAAAGAGGGTCTGGCTTACGGCGTTTCGATCGCTACCTTTATTAAACCCGTAGCAAAAATGGACGGTAGAAAGTTTATCGCCACTTTCACACTCTACCGCGTCGATGGCAAACTGATGGCGACCCGGATATAAAATCAGAACAGCGCCGCCTGCTGCGGCCAGTCCGGGGATTCACCCACCTGCGGTAACGCCTGCTGCAGGCGCGGCCACAGCGTTTGCACCAGATCCAGCACCTCGCCGATATCGGGCGTATGAATAAACAGCCACGGCGTTCCCTTTTCCTGCCAGCCAGGCAGCTTGTTTAGCCAGTCCTCGAACCATATCTGATTTTCCTGCGGGGATTCGCTGCCGATAAAGCGCACCATCGGGTCGCTGGCGGTCATGATAGCGTGTGGCGGCACCTTTGGTTTTTTCGCTTTGGCATCCAGCGTGGCGGGCGTAACGGCACCAGAAGCGTGAACCGGGCGGCTGTCAAGGATCACGCGATTCACGCTGCGCTGATGCAGGCCGCGATTCAGTGCACGCTCCGCTTCGCCTTTGGCGAAAAAAGCCGGGTGACGCACTTCAACGCCATAGCGGAACCCGGCAGGCAAACCATCAAGAAATGCCCACAGCGCCGCCAGCGAATCGGGACCAAAGGTGGCAGGCAGCTGCAGCCAGTACTGACCAATGCGGGCGCTAAGCGGATCCAGCGTGCGGAAAAAAGTATCCAGCAGATCGTCGCAGTCGCGCAGGGCAGCCTGATGGCTGATAGTGGCGGGAAATTTAAAACAGAAACGAAAATCATCGCTGGTCATATCATGCCAGCGCAACACCACCTCTGCTTTTGGCAGCGCATAGAGCGTGGTATTGCCTTCAACGCAGTTAAAATAGCGGGCATAGTCAGCCAGCGTTTCCAGCCCATAGCGTTTCCAGTGCGGATGTTGCCACTGCGGCAAACCCAGACGAAGTGTCATAATGCTCCCGTATCAAAGTGTCCCCGGCAAACTGGCTCGCTCTGCAAACGCGAAAAGCGGATCACCCGCCGGGGCTTCACGGGCGGACAGGGGAGTGTCCACCACAGGTTACAGCGCGGCGATAATCTCATCGCTACGACGTATTTTTGCGATACGCGGGAAAATCCATTCCAGACTGCTGTTATGCTGCTCTACGCTGCCAGCGCTGCAAATATCCTCGGCAATGACCAGGTTAAAGCCCAGCTCCCAGGCGTTGCGCGCGGTAGATTCTACGCCAATATTGGTGGAAATGCCGCCCAGGACGATAGTATCGATGCCGCGACGACGCAGCTGCAACTCCAGATCGGTGCCGTAAAAGGCACCCCACTGGCGCTTAACCACTTCAATATCACCAGACGCAACGCCCAGCGCCGTAGGGTAGTTCCACCAGTTTTCCGGCAGCGCGCCGTGCATCAGCGCAGAATCGACTTCCTGCTTCGGCGCATCGGCAAAATCAGGCGACCAGCCAACACGCACCAGCACCACCGGCGCGTTTACGGCGCGGAATTTTTCCGCCAGCCTGGCCGCACCTGCCACCACCTGCTGCGCGCTGTGCGGGCCGCCGGCAAAAGGCAGGATACCTTCCTGCAAATCGATTAAAACCAGCGCGGTTGATTCAGGATTGAGTTTCATAATGTTCTCCGCGAACAGACAAAAGCGTAAGCCTACGTGACTTGCTGGCGTGCGGGCGAGCAGAAAAATGTCGTTAATTCATGAATTTTGTGAATTTCTGTGTGCGCGGCGCTAACATGAGCCGGCAGGGGATAACAAATGCACACACATTCTGCGCTGCGCGCCGTTCCCCCTTATCGTGCCTCGCTTTTTACATTATAATGCCTGCCTTTTTGCGGCAGCGTCTGCCTGAGGGTTATCCGCCGGATAACCAACTCCAGAACGATACATCAGCGCTGCCCATGCTGCAGCGGCGAAGTTAAAAGGATAGCGTTATGCGTACAGAATATTGCGGACAGATCAATCCGTCTCATGTTGGCCAGCAAGTGACTCTCTGCGGTTGGGTTAACCGTCGCCGCGATCTCGGGAGCCTGATCTTTATTGATATGCGCGACCGTGAAGGCATCGTCCAGGTCTTTTTCGACCCGGATCGTCAGGAGGCGTTCAATCTGGCGTCTGAGCTGCGTAACGAGTTCTGCATTCAGGTGACCGGCGTGGTCCGCGCCCGTGACGAACGCAATAAAAACCCCGATATGGCCACCGGCGAAGTAGAAGTTTTCGCCACCGACCTCACCATCATCAACCGCGCCGAGCCGCTGCCGCTGGATTTTAACCAGGTCAATACAGAAGAAGCGCGTCTGAAATATCGCTATCTCGACCTGCGTCGCCCTGAAATGGCGCAGCGCCTGAAGGCGCGTGCCAAAATCACCAGCCTGGTGCGTCGCTTTATGGACGATAACGGCTTCCTTGATATTGAAACGCCGATGCTGACCAAGGCCACGCCGGAAGGCGCGCGTGACTATCTGGTGCCGAGCCGCGTACATAAAGGCAAATTCTACGCGCTGCCGCAGTCTCCCCAGCTGTTCAAACAGCTGCTGATGATGTCCGGCTTCGATCGTTACTATCAGATTGTTAAATGCTTCCGTGACGAAGATCTGCGTGCTGACCGTCAGCCTGAATTTACGCAAATCGACGTGGAAACTTCCTTTATGACCGCGCCGCAAGTGCGTGAAGTGATGGAGCGTCTGGCGCGCCAGCTATGGCTGGAAGTGAAGGGCGTCGATCTGGGCGAGTTCCCGCAGATGACTTTTGCTGAAGCGATGCGTCGTTACGGTTCCGACAAGCCGGACCTGCGTAACCCGATGGAGCTGGTGGATGTCGCCGATCTGGTTAAAGAGGTTGAGTTCAAGGTCTTCTCTGGTCCGGCCAACGACGCCAAAGGCCGCGTAGCGGCGCTGCGTGTACCGGGCGGTGCGCAGCTTAGCCGTAAGCAGATTGATGAGTACGGCAAGTTTATTGAAATTTACGGCGCGAAAGGGCTGGCTTATATCAAAGTTAACCAGCGCGCGCAGGGCCTGGAAGGCATTCAAAGCCCGGTAGCGAAATTCCTTAACGCTGAAATCGTGGAAGCGATCCTGGAACGTACCGGCGCGCAGGATGGCGATATGGTGTTCTTTGGTGCTGATAAAGCGGGCGTGGTGGCTGATGCGATGGGTGCGCTGCGCCTGAAACTGGGTCGCGATCTGAACATCACCGACCTCAGCGCCTGGAAACCGTTGTGGGTTATTGACTTCCCGATGTTTGAAGACAACGGCGAAGGCGGCCTGACGGCAATGCATCACCCGTTTACCGCGCCGCGCGATATGACGCCGGAGCAGCTGAAAGCCGCACCGGAAACCGCCATCGCCAACGCTTACGATATGGTGATTAACGGTTACGAAGTGGGCGGCGGATCGGTACGTATCCACAACGGTCAGATGCAGCAAACCGTATTTGGCATTCTGGGTATTACCGAAACCGAGCAGCGCGAGAAGTTCGGCTTCCTGCTGGATGCGCTGAAGTTCGGTACGCCGCCGCACGCAGGCCTGGCATTTGGTCTTGACCGCCTGGTGATGCTGCTGACCGGCACCGATAATATTCGTGACGTTATCGCTTTCCCGAAAACCACCGCTGCAGCCTGTCTGATGACCGAGGCGCCAAGCTTCGCTAACCCAGCGTCGCTGGAGGAGCTGAGCATTCAGGTGGTGAAAAAGGAAAAGCCAGAGAGCCTGTAAGATGACGTTTAAGCATCCTGTCTCGGTACTGGTGGTGATTTTCGCGCAGGATACCGGGCGGGTGCTGATGCTACAGCGGCGCGACGATCCTGCGTTCTGGCAGTCGGTCACCGGCAGCCTGGAGGCGGGAGAAGCGCCTGTCGAGGCGGCGCGGCGCGAGGTGTGGGAAGAGCTGGGCATTGACGTGGTGGCTGAAGGGCTGACGCTTGAAGATTGCCAGCGGCAAATTGAATTCGAAATTTTTCCGCACTTTCGTCATCGCTATGCGCCGCACGTTACGCATAATATTGAGCACTGGTTTCGGCTGGCCTTGCCGGGCGAACGCAGCATTATGTTAAGCGAACATCTGGCCTTGCAGTGGCTGGATACAGCCACTGCCGCCCGTCTAACCAAGTCCTGGAGTAATCGCCAGGCGATAGAAGAATTCGTCGGCTAACCGCTGCCGACAGCCGCGCAGCGCACCGCAATGTGCGTGCTGTTTATCAGCAATAGCGCGCTGAAGCTGTCAGTCAGTCTGGACTGATGCAAAATCAACAGCGTCAGACATAAGGTGCGTTGTTTCCCTGCAGAGGGAACCGGCCTTGAGGCGTCTGACCGGTGTCAAACTGGAGAGAGCAGAGTTATGGCAGGTCATAGTAAATGGGCCAACACCAAACACCGCAAAGCGGCACAGGATGCCAAGCGCGGTAAAATTTTTACCAAAATCATTCGCGAGCTGGTGACGGCGGCGAAGCTGGGCGGCGGCGATCCCGCTTCCAACCCGCGCCTGCGTGCGGCCATGGATAAAGCGCTGTCTAATAATATGACGCGTGACACCATGGATCGCGCTATCGCTCGCGGCGTAGGCGGCGACGATAACAGCAACATGGAAACCATTATTTATGAAGGCTATGGCCCGGGCGGCACGGCGGTTATGGTTGAATGCCTGAGCGATAACCGTAACCGTACCGTATCTGAAGTGCGTCACGCCTTTACCAAATGCGGCGGCAACCTCGGTACCGATGGTTCCGTTGCCTATCTGTTCACCAAAAAAGGCGTGATCTCTTATGCGCCGGGCCTGGATGAAGATACGGTAATGGATGCGGCGCTGGAAGCGGGTGCGGATGACGTAGTGACCTATGAAGATGGCGCGATTGACGTCTTCACGCCGTGGGAAACCTTCGGAGAAGTGAAGGATGCGCTGGATGCGGCGGGTCTGAAAGCGGAAAACGCAGAAGTGACGATGATCCCTTCTACCAAAGCGGATATGGATATTGAAACGGCTCCGAAACTGATGCGTCTGATCGATATGCTGGAAGACTGTGACGACGTGCAGGAAGTTTATCACAACGGTGAAATGACCGACGAGGTGGCGGCAACCCTGTAATGGTTGTTGCCCTTCACCAACCTGACGGAGCAGCCTGATGGCGATTATTCTGGGCATTGACCCGGGTTCACGTATTACCGGCTACGGCGTGATCCGGCAGGTTGGGCGACAGTTGACCTACCTTGGCAGCGGCTGTATTCGCACCGGCGTTGACGATCTGCCCTCCCGTTTGAAGCTGATTTACGCGGGCGTGACGGAGATCATCACGCAGTTTCAACCTGACTTTTTTGCCATTGAACAGGTGTTTATGGCGAAAAACGCTGATTCAGCCCTTAAGCTGGGTCAGGCGCGCGGCGCGGCTATCGTGGCGGCGGTCAATCAGGATCTGCCGGTATTTGAATACGCGGCACGTCAGGTGAAACAAACGGTGGTCGGCATCGGCAGCGCAGAAAAAAGCCAGGTGCAGCATATGGTGCGCACCTTGCTGAAGCTGGCGGCTAACCCGCAGGCGGATGCCGCCGATGCGTTGGCGATTGCGATCACTCACTGTCACGTTAGTCAGAATGCCAACAGGCTAAGCGATACGCGTCTGACCCTGACGCGCGGCAGATTGCGTTCGTAACCCATTATCAGGCTGGATATTCATCCAGCCTTTTTTATGTTATAACTCTGACACTTTCTCTCTCCCTGAATCAAAGGAAGCTACTGTGATAGGTCGTCTGCGAGGCATCATTCTGGAAAAACAACCGCCGCTGGTATTAATTGAAGCGAACGGAGTGGGATATGAGGTCCACATGCCAATGACCTGCTTCTATGAGCTACCGGAGCTGAATCAGGAAGCCACTATTTTTACGCAGTTTATTGTGCGTGAAGATGCCCAGCTGCTGTATGGCTTTACCAGCAAGCAGGAGCGCGCGCTGTTTCGTGAGCTGATTAAAGTCAATGGCGTAGGGCCGAAGCTGGCGCTGGCGATCCTTTCCGGGATGTCGGCACAGCAGTTTGTGACCGCAGTAGAGCGTGAAGAAGTCGCGACGCTGGTTAAGCTGCCCGGCGTCGGTAAGAAAACCGCCGAGCGGCTGGTAGTGGAAATGAAAGATCGCTTTAAAGGCATGCACGGCGATCTGTTTGGCGGCGACGCAACCTTTACGCTTACCAGCGAGAATGCCGCCATCGACAGCAACGATGCCGAGGCCGAAGCGGTTGCCGCGCTGGTGGCGTTGGGGTATAAACCGCAGGAAGCCAGCCGGATGGTTAGCAAAGTGGGCCGCCCGGACGCTGACTGTGAAACCCTGATTCGTGAAGCGCTGCGTGCTGCGCTCTGAGGTAAACCATGATTGAAGCCGATCGCCTGGTCTCACCTGGCAATGTGAGCGAAGAAGAAATTATCGATCGCGCGATCCGTCCGCGCCTGCTGGATGAATATGTGGGTCAGCCGCAGGTGCGCGAACAGATGGAGATCTTTATCAAGGCGGCCAAAATGCGCGGCGACGCGCTGGATCACCTGCTGATTTTTGGCCCGCCAGGCCTGGGTAAAACCACGCTGGCGAACATTGTTGCCAATGAGATGGGCGTGAACCTGCGCACCACCTCTGGTCCGGTACTGGAAAAAGCGGGCGACCTGGCGGCGATGCTGACCAACCTTGAACCGCACGATGTGCTTTTCATCGATGAAATTCATCGTCTGTCGCCGGTGGTGGAAGAGGTGCTTTATCCGGCGATGGAAGATTATCAGCTGGATATTATGATCGGGGAAGGCCCGGCGGCGCGCTCAATCAAGCTTGATCTGCCGCCGTTCACCCTGATCGGCGCCACCACGCGCGCAGGTTCGTTAACCTCGCCGCTGCGCGATCGTTTCGGCATTGTGCAGCGCCTGGAGTTCTATCAGGTAAAAGATTTGCAGCACATCGTGGCTCGCAGCGCCGCCTGTCTGGGGCTGGATCTGAGCCCGGAAGGCGCGCTGGAAGTGGCGCGACGTGCACGCGGCACGCCGCGTATCGCTAACCGGTTGCTGCGCCGCGTACGCGATTTTGCCGAAGTGCGCGCCGAAGGCGTGATGGATGGCGATGTCGCGGCGAAGGCGCTGGATATGTTGAATGTCGACCACGAAGGCTTCGACTATATGGACCGCAAGCTGTTATTAGCCATTATCGATAAGTTTACCGGCGGGCCGGTAGGGCTGGATAACCTGGCGGCGGCCATTGGCGAGGAGCGTGAAACCATTGAGGATGTGCTGGAGCCTTACCTGATTCAGCAGGGCTTTATTCAGCGTACGCCGCGTGGACGCATCGCCACACAGCACGCCTTTAAGCATTTCGGCATGACCCGCGAAGTATAAAAAACGCCAGCGCTAAGCTGGCGTTTTCGTCTGGTTAATCGCTATCAGGCCGGCACTTTTTTCATCTGGCTGATAATAAACAGCACTGCGGCACAAAGCACCACCGAAGGGCCGGCGGGCGTATCGTAAAAGGCCGAGAAGGTAAGGCCGCCGGTCACGGCAACAATGCCTGTACCGATAGCAATAAATGCCATCTGCTCCGGCGAGCGGGCAAAGCGGCGAGCGGTGGCGGCGGGGATCACCAGCAGCGAAGTGATAATCAGCGCCCCGACAAATTTCATCGCCACGCCGATGGTTAAAGCGGTAACCAGCATCAGCAGCATGCGCGTGCGCGCGATATTGACACCATCCACCTGCGCCAGCTCCGGGCTAATAGTCATGGAGAGCAAAGGTCGCCATTGCCAGGCGAGCGCCGCCAGCACCAGCGCCACGCCGCCGCCGATTATCCATAAATCCTCCGGCGTCACTGCCAGCAGATCGCCAAACAGATAAGCCATCAGATCCACGCGTACATTCGACATCAGGCTCACCACCACCAGCCCCAGCGACAGAGCGCTGTGCGCCATAATGCCCAGCAGTGTATCAATAGCCAGATGGGGACGACGCTCCAGCCAGACCAGACCCAGCGCCAGCAATAGCGTGACCGTAATTACCGCGTAAAAAGGATTAACGTTCAGCAACAGGCCAAAGGCCACGCCCAGTAACGAGGCGTGCGCCAGCGTATCGCCAAAATAGGACATTCGACGCCAGACCACAAATGACCCCAGTGGACCGGCCGCCAGCGCCAGCATTACGCCGCCCAACCAGCCGGGAAGTAACAGTTCAAGCATTATTTTTCCTGTCCTTTACGCAAAACTATCCGTCCCTGTAAATCGTGACGATGATTATGATGATGCCGGTAGATCGCCAGCTGCTCTGCGCCGCGTGGGCCAAACATAGCGATAAATTCAGGATGGCGCGACACCACTTCCGGCGTGCCGGAACAGCAAATATGGTGATTCAGGCAGAGCACTTCATCTGTTTTTGCCATAACCAGATGCAGATCGTGCGAGACCATCAGCACGGCGCAGTTCAGTTCAAGGCGCAGCTGGTTAATAAGATCGTACAGCGCAACCTGACCGTTAACGTCAACGCCCTGGGTGGGTTCGTCCAGCACCAGCAGATGTGGTTGATTAAGCAGGGCGCGCGCCAGCAGTACGCGCTGGGTTTCACCACCCGACAGCTTTTGCAGCGCGGCATGCTGCAGGTGACCGGCCTGCACGCGCTTGAGCGCAGGCAGAATATCCGCTTTGCGCGTGTCCGGACGCAGCCGCAGAAAACGCTCTACGGTCAGCGGCAGCGTTGGGTCAAGATGCAATTTTTGCGGAACATAGCCAATACGTAGCGGATTATTGCGTTTCAGCGTGCCGCTATCCGGCGCGATCAATCCAAGCACGACGCGAACTAAGGTGGACTTACCGGCGCCGTTAGGGCCAAGGAGCGTCAGGATCCGTCCTGGTTCCAGCGCTAAAGAGATATTGGACAATACCTGACGCTGGCCAAAACTGACTGAGATATTTTCCAGACTAATCAGTGAGGTCATAGTTATTAATGCTTGCAGAAGTTATCGGATGTTATAATATCACAATCCATCACTCAGTCACGATGGATTGACGCATTATGTTACAGAATAAAAAAGCCCTTTTTCCTCTGCTATTTTCCCTTGGTTTTGCCGCTGCGTTTAGCGCACCTGCCAGCGCAGCGGTTATCGCTTCGATTAAACCGCTGGGCTTTATCGCCTCCGCGATCGCCGATGGCGTAACCCCGGTAGAAGTTTTACTGCCCGATGGCGCTTCCGAACATGATTACGCTTTGCGTCCTTCTGACGTTAAACGCTTGCAGAGCGCGGATCTGGTGGTGTGGATTGGTCCTGATATGGAAGCCTTTATCAGTAAAACCGCCAGCGCATTTCCTGCGGAAAAGAATCTGGAAATTGCCCAGTTGCCCACAGTAAAACCGTTGCTGATTACCGGCGCGGAAGAGGATGATGAGCATCATGAACATGATGAAGCACATCATGACGCAGCGCATGAACATCATGATCATGGACAATATAATATGCATCTGTGGATGTCGCCGGAAATAGCGCGCCAAT
Source organism: Pantoea sp. FN0305 (assembly GCF_050113845.1). Classification (NCBI taxonomy): domain Bacteria; kingdom Pseudomonadati; phylum Pseudomonadota; class Gammaproteobacteria; order Enterobacterales; family Erwiniaceae; genus Pantoea; species Pantoea sp. FN0305. The sequence goes on from NZ_JBNJSN010000001.1 coordinate 825,988, forward strand.
CTGCGGTTGCAATCCATGAAAAATTATTGGAACTTATGCCGCAGCGCAAAGACAAACTTGACGCTAACCTGCAGCAATTTGAGGCAGATTTAGCGAAAAGCGATACGCAAATTGCGCATCAGCTGGCGCCGCTTAAAGGAAAAGGATATTTCGTTTTTCATGATGCTTATAGCTACTTTGAAAAGCACTACGGTCTCACGCCACTTGGCCATTTTACCGTTAATCCTGAAATCCAGCCGGGCGCGCAGCGTTTACATCAAATTCGAACACAGTTGGTTGAGCAAAAAGCGACCTGCGTTTTTGCTGAGCCACAATTCAGGCCGGCCGTAATCGATGCCGTTGCCAGAGGAACTCAGGTGCGTAAAGGTACGCTCGATCCGCTGGGAATGGGCATCAGCTTAGCAAAAGACAGTTATGTGAAATTCCTCTCACAGCTGTCGAGCCAGTATGAAAGCTGCCTGAAAGGAGCATGAGGAATCCCTAAAAGTGCAACAGATAGCCCGCTCTGTCGCTCTGGCATTTAATAATCTGCCGCGTCCCCACCGCGTTATGCTTGGGTCGCTGACCGTTGTTACTCTGGCCGTCGCTGTCTGGCGGCCTTTTGTTTATCACCCGGGTGAAACATCGCCCATCGTAAAAACCATTGAAATTGACAAAAACCAGCTGCGTACGCTGCTGCCTGAAGCCAGCGAGCCGCTCGATCAGCCTGCGCCGGAAGATGACCTGCCGCAGGATGAGATCGATCAGGACGTAACGGCGGAAAGCGGCACTCATGACTATGTGGTTTCCAGCGGCGACACCCTGAGCAGCGTGCTGAACCAGTACGGTATCGATATGGGTGAAATCAACCAGCTGGTTAAAACCGATAGCGATCTGCGTAATCTTCAGGTGGGGCAGCAAATCTCCTGGACGCTAACCGATGAAGGCCAGCTGCAACGCCTGACGTGGGAGATGTCGCGGCGCGAAACCCGCACCTACGATCGCATCGGTAACGGTTTTAAGATGTCCAGCGAGCTGCAAAAAGGCGAATGGAAAAACAGCGTGCTGACCGGCGAAGTCAAAGGCAGCTTTGTCAGCAGCGCTCAGCGCGCCGGGCTGACCAGCGCGGAGATCAGCGGCGTGATCAAAGCGCTGCAATGGCAAATGGATTTCCGCAAACTGCGCGCGGGCGATAAATTCAGCGTACTGATGTCGCGCGAAGTAATGGATGGCAAAAATGAACAGAGCCAGCTGCTGGGCGTGCGTTTACGCACCGGCGGCAAGGATTACTACGCCATCCGTGCCGAAGATGGCAAATTCTATGACCGCAGCGGCTCTGGCCTGGCGCGCGGCTTTATGCGTTTCCCAACGGTAAAACAGTACCGTGTCTCCTCTAACTTTAACCCGCGCCGTCTGAATCCGGTGACAGGCCGTGTCGCACCGCATAAAGGGGTGGATTTTGCCGTGCCGGTCGGCACGCCGGTACTGGCCGTGGGTGACGGTGAAGTGGTACAGGCGAAACGCAGTTCCGGCGCGGGCAACTATGTTGCTATCCGCCACGGCCGTCAGTATATGACGCGCTATATGCATATGAAAAAGCTGCTGGTGAAGCCAGGCGATAAGGTCAAACGTGGCGATCGCATCGGTCTCTCCGGCAACACGGGTCGTTCAACCGGTCCGCACCTGCACTATGAAATCTGGATCAATAACCAGGCCGTAAACCCGCTGACGGCGAAGCTGCCGCGCACCGAAGGGCTTACCGGCAAGGATCGTTCCGCATTTCTGGCGCAGGCAAGAGAAGTACTGCCGCAGCTCAAACTCAATTAAGCGTCAGCACTCTCTTATCAGCGGAGCGCACGGTAAAACGTGCGTCTCCGCTTGCTCTCTTTTCCCCCACGGGTGCGTTGGTTTCGTATTATTTAGGGTTGGTTTAACGACAACCTGCGGTAAGCGTTGCAAATTTACCTGCCGACACTATCATTAGCCGGTTATTGATAGAGGCGAGTGCATGGAAACCAGCAAGAAAAAAAATACAGAATTTATTCCCGTCTTCGATAAATCCTTCCTGTTACCCAAATACTGGGGAGCCTGGTTAGGTATCGGTGCGTTTGGCGTAATGGCAATGCTGCCTGCAGCGCTACGCGATCCTATCCTTGGCGCGGCGGGCCGCCTTGCTGGACGTTTTGCAAAAAGCGCGCGCCGTCGTGCGCAAATCAACCTGCTGTATTGCATGCCAGAGCGGTCGGAAGCGGAGCGTGAAGCGATCATTGATGACATGTTTGCCACCGCTCCGCAGTCAATGGCGATGATGGCCGAACTGGCGCTGCGTAATCCGGATCGCGTCCGTCAGCGTGTTCACTGGCACGGCCGGGAAATTATCGATGAGATGCTGGCAGAGAAGCAAAATGTTATTTTTCTGGTGCCGCACGGCTGGGCAATTGATATTCCTGCCATGCTGCTGGCTTCAGAAGGTCAGATGATAGCGGCGATGTTTCACAATCAAAGCAATCCGCTGAACGACTATATCTGGAACCGGGTGCGGCGTCGTTTTGGCGGCCGTATGCACGCCAGGAACGATGGTATAAAGCCCTTTATTAACTCGGTGCGTCAGGGGTATTGGGGATATTATCTGCCCGATCAGGATCATGGCGCAGAGCAAAGTGAATTCGTTGATTTCTTTGCCACTTATAAAGCGACGTTGCCTGCGGTGGGGCGGCTGATGAAAGTATGCCGCGCGCGCGTGGTGCCGCTGTTCCCGGTCTATAATGCCAAAAATCATCAGCTGGATATCTATATCCGCGCGCCAATGGACGATCTGCTTGATGCAGACAACCCAACGCTGGCGCGCCGCATGAATGAAGAAGTTGAGTATTTTGTGCGTCCGCATCCGGAGCAGTACACCTGGATATTAAAACTGCTTAAAACGCGGCGTGAAGGGGAGATCGAACCCTATAAGCGCAAAGAGCTGTTTCCGCGTAAATAGCAAAACGATAAGCACCCGCCGGTTGCATAAAGCAAAGGCAGGGCAGAAGTGACCACCGTCCCGCGCCTTCATGGCGCGGGATTTGCGTTCAGGCAGCCGGTAAGAGCCGTCTGAAGCGCATGGAGATGCATACCTCTGCTCAGAGCGGATTTACCGTACTGCGTCGCTTGCGCTCGCGCAGAAAAGCGGTTACCAGCACCAGCCACAGCAGGCCGCTCGCCAGATTGATTAGACTAAACCAGGCGCTGCCGCCATGAAAATAGCCGAATTTTGTCAGCTCAATACCCAACGCAAAAGCAATAATACTTACCATCCCTAACATGGCGGCCACGCTGCCTTTGCCTGCAGTGCTGGAAAAAAGCGTTAAACGATACAGCCCGGCGTTTACCATGCCTGCGCCGTAGGCGTACAGGCTCAGTCCGGCGGTCAGCCACAGATAGCTGTGGTTATCGATCAGGCTGGCTAACGCGGCGATAGTCAGTCCGGCCAGAATCGGCCATGCGCCAAAGCGTAACGGGCTCTCAATTGGCAGGCGGCTGGAAAGGCGGCTCAAGGTCAGGTTACCGGCGATCATCGCCAGAAAAACCGGCAGCTGCAGCAGGGCGTAATCCATGCGCGACAGCCCCTCATCCTGAATCAGAATGACCGGCGACAGCGCTACCCAGGCGAGGATAGGAATAAACACCAGCCCGATCGCCAGCGAGCCGCTCATGATTTGTCGATCGCGTGCCAGCGCCAGATAGCTGCGCGCCAGATTTTTCAGGCTAATGGAAACGGTACGATCGCCTGCCGTTTCCGGCATGGCGCGCCAAAGGCCAATCAGCGCCAGCGCCGCGATAACAGCAAACAGCCAGAACATGGTGCGCCAGTCACCTACGGTTAAAAAGGCTGCACCCGCCAGCGGACCAGCCAGCGGCGCCAGCAGCGCGACATTGGCCATCAGCGCCATAATCCGCACGCTGCGCGCCTCGTCAAACGCTTCCTGAATCGCCGCATAGCCTACCGCGCCGATAAAGCAGAGGCTGATGCCCTGCAAGAAACGCAGCACGATAAATTGCTCAATGGATGAAATCCAGTGCATCAGCGCGCAGCAGATAATAAAAAACAGTACGCCAGCCAGCATCACCGGACGCCGGCCATATTTATCTGATAACGGGCCAAGCAGCCATTGCAGAACAATGCCGCCGATCAGATAAGCCGTCAGGGAAGCGGAAACCCATTCGGCTCCAACATTGAATTCGTTGGTGACCAGCAGCATGCCGGGCTGGATCATGTCGTGCGCAATATAGGTAGCAAACTCAAACAGCACCAGCGAAAGCGGAAAAAGTAAATGCCTGAAGGTCAGGTTGAAAACCGGGGTGTATGCGGCCATGCAGGTATGCTCCAGAAAGATAAAAACGCGACCGCAAATGCGGCCGCGTCAGTATAACGATCAAAATTATATTAAAAATGAATTATTCCTGATGCGCGAACGCGGCAATCGGGTTAATCAGCTCCCCGGCAAACTTCAGGTTCTCTGCCGGATCGGCCAGATTAATCATCTGCTGATTATTCGCCAGCTGCAGGCGATTCAGACAGGAAAGCGCGAAGGTGGGCGCAAACAGATTATAGCGGGCAAATTTAGGTGCCAGCTGCGGATGCGCCTGCTGATAATCATGAACGCACTGCGCCACGCGCTGCCAGAAACGTGCTTCGGGCAGCGTCCCGCTGTCATCCAGAATAGCAGAGACGAAGCGGAAAATGCAGTCAAACACATCGGTAAAGATCGAAAGTATTTTCAGGTTTTCCGGTACCTCCACCGCCAGGCGTTGTGCCTTCTCCGGCAGCACCGCATCCGGGTTCAGCACCGCGATCTCCTCGCCAATATCCTTCATATAGGCGGCGATCGGCACATTATCTTCCAGCAGCAGGATCAGGTTTTCGCCGTGCGGCATAAAGACGATGTCATGTTGGTAGAAACAGTGCAGCAGCGGGCTTAGGTAGCAGGTCAGATAGCGATCGATCCAGGCTTCCGCCGCCAGGCCGGAATCAGCAATCAATGCAGGCAGCAACGGCTGCTGATGCTGATCGATATGCAGCAGTGAAGCCATGGTCATCAGACGCTGGTCAGGCTTCAGGTTCGCCACCGGATTATCGCGCCACAGCGCGGCAAACATCTTTTTCCAGGCGGAGTCGCCCTGAATGGCGCGCTCATAGTAACGGTTATGATAGCCAATCGCCGCTACCTCGCGCAGCAGACGGAAGTCGCACTGCTGTAGCCAGCGATCCTGGCCCACTACGCTTTCCAGCCACTGATTTACCGCTGGCGTGGTGGCCATATAGTAAGGCGACAGTCCGCGCATAAAGCCCATATTTAATACTGAGAGCGCGGTTTTGACATAACGTTTGTTGGGCTGGCTGCGGTTGAAGAAAGTGCGGATCGACTGCTGCGCCTGATAGTGATCTTCGCTTTCTCCCAGCCAGATAATATCGCGTGCGGCGATATCGGGTGCAAAAACCGTCAGCAGCTTATTCTGCCACTGCCAGGGATGGACCGGCATAAACAGATAATCCTGCGCATCCACGCCCAGCGCTCGCAGACGAGTATTAAACCCGGCGATGGTGGTTTCTCCGAGCTCCTCCTGCATTAACTGCTGATAGCTCAGCGAATCCAGGCTGGAGAAGTGCGCATTGCGGGTATGCACCGCAACCCAGACCAGGCGCACTGGCGTGGCCGCTTCCGGCGCGTAGGCGAGATAGTCACGCGCATCAAAACCGATGCGGCCATTATTGGCAACAAAGCAGGGGTGGCCTTCGGTCATTGACGCTTCCACCGTCTGGAAATCTGCTTTTACCAGCGCCGCGCTGTCCGGGTTGCCCTTTTGTAACTTATAGACGCTGCTACACAGCGTACTGGTGATCTCTTCCATATAGATCGCCAGCATGGCGGCAGGGATAGCAATCTGCTGCTTAAACTCAATAATAAACTGCAGCGCATCCAGCGGCCGCGGCTCGCCATTTTCACGCTTTTCCAGTGAGTCTGCATCAATTTGCCAGTGATCGAGCGCCAGACGGCGGGCGTGGAAAGTGTATACCGCTTCGCCGCCCGGCACCGCCAGCTGATAGCTACCGTTGGCGTCAGGCTGGGGTGAAATCAGTTTTTCATGGGCAAACTCAGCAATCGCCTTGCGCAGCAGCAGGCGGTTAGCCAGCGCCCAGTTGTCGCCGCTCAGGTGGTGTCCGTTGATCAAGGTTGGGTGTGTTGTCATCTGTAATTGTTCCTGCAGTTGCGCTTGCTGATAATCTTCGCGCTGGCAAAAGGCGAGCCAGGCGGTTTTATGGCCCATTTCGATGGTGTGCTGATAGCGGAAGCCGGCCCGTTTGTTCAGACGATGAATTTTCTCGTTACGCACGTCTGGCTCGACCACCACCCGCCGCACCTGCGGCAGGCTGAAAAGGTAATCCATTACCGTGCTGAATACCTGCCAGCTAAACTGCGGCAGCGGTTTTTCCGCAGGTGCAATCAGAATATGCATTCCATAATCGTCAGGGCGAGCCGGATAATATTTGCCCACCTCATCCTGTTCGGCGCGGTAAAACTCCATCAGGAAAACTGGCCGGTCATTGCAAAGGCCGATCATTGCCGCCTGCGGATCGTGGGCGGTCAGCTGCTGGTAAAAGTTAGCGACCTGTTCCAGCGTGTGGTTTTGCATACCCCAGAAGCGCGCGTAGCTTTGCGTCACCCAGCGATGGATAAGCGGCGCGTCTTCTGCGTTCATTGGGCGCAGGGCAAATTCACCGGCGGGTCGTTTGCAGCGATATAAAAAACTCATCTTAACGCTCCGTCTCTGCCGGAAAGGTCTGGAAGGCGATCCGTTTTTCAACCGGGTAGATCTCCCGTCCGGCGATTTCACGGATCAGCACCGAGTTGCGATAGCAGGCCATGCCGAGGTCGGGCGTGACAAATCCATGGGTATGCAACTCGGCATTTTGTACAAACACCGCGTTATGGCGATCGATGCTGTAATTGCGCTGCACATCGTAGCGTCCCTGCTCATCCCAGCGCAGCCGGTGAGAGATGCCTTCAATAAACTGCGGCGGCCGGTAGTGATAGCCGGTCGCCATCACCAGACCCTCGGTACGGCGCGTATAGTGCTCATCCTGCTCGCGCTGATGCAGCGACAGCTCCAGCTGGTTATCCGGCAGGCGACGCAGTCCGGTTAGCGCTGAATTGGTAAACAGCCGCACCTTCAGGTCGCCATCCAACTGCTTGATATACATCAGATCGTAAATGTCATTTATCAGGCTGCTGTTGATACCTTTGAACAGGTTTTTATGACCGGCATTCAGCTGGTCACGTTTAGCCGGGGGCAGGGCGTGAAAATAGTCGATCCATTCTGGCGAGGTCATTTCCAGCGTCAGTTTGGTATATTCCAGCGGATAGAAGCGCGGCGCGCGCGTTATCCAGTTGAGCTGATAGTCGTGGCTGTCGATATCGCTTAACAGATCGTAAAAAATCTCTGCCGCGCTCTGACCGCTGCCGAGCACGGTTATTGAGCGCTGCGCCTGCAGCTGCTGCTTATTCACCAGATAGTCGCTGGAGTGCACAATCCGATCGCGCAGCGGACGGCTGCATTCCGGCAGCCAGGCGACCGGGCCGGTACCCAACACCAGTTTACGCGTGAGCCAGCTATGACGTTCGCCGCTGCGGGTATCAAGGGTCTGAAGCTGATAGCATTCGCGGCCCTCATCGTAGCTGACATAGTCAACGCGCGTATTCCAGCGCAGGTTATTCAGCTGTGAGCAGGCCCACTGACAGTACTGGTTGTACTCCTTACGCATCAGAAAGAAGCTTTCCCGGATATAGAAGCTGTAAAGCTTGCCCTTTTGCTTCATATAGTTCAGCAGGCTAAACGGGCTGGTGGGATCGGCCAGCGTCACCAGATCGGCCATAAACGGGGTTTGCAGGTGGGCGCTTTCCAGCATCATGCCGGTGTGCCAGTCAAAGCCAGGATTCTGGTCGAGAAACAGACCGTTAATCTCCTCCAGCGGCGATGTCAGACAGGCGAGGCTCAGATTAAACGGACCGATGCCAATGCCGATAAAGTTATAAACGGTGTCGTTCATCATTATGTCCTTACTGATTTGCAGCGTTTAACGGCGTATTGCGTGACAGTTCGCGTCCGTAATGGCTAATTAACGCAATAACGTCTTCCATATCGGCGACGCGGGTCGTGGGGTTAAGCAGGGTAAATTTCAGATACTGGCGTCCGTTGACTTTAGTGCCGGCCACCACCGCATTGCCGGAGCGGAACAGCGCTTTGCGGATCTGCGCGTTGATCTCATCTGTTGTGTCATCGCTCAGGCCGGGACGGGGAATATAGCGGAATACCTGAGTGGTCAGCTCCGGCGCATGCAGCACTTCGATGGCGGGATGCGCCTGCAGCAGGCGATGCGTTTGCTGTGCGAGGGCCAGTATGCTGTCAAAGGCAGCACCCAACTGCTGCGCGCCCATAATACGCAGCGTCATCCACATCTTTAGCGCATCAAAGCGGCGCGTGGTCTGAATACTTTTATTTACCAGGTTGGGCGTACCTTCCTGCTGCGCGCTCAGCGGATTGAGATAGTCGGCATGTACCGTAACGTGGCTGAGGTGTTGGCTTTCACGGACAAAGAAAGCGCCGCAGCTCACCGTCTGGAAGAAAGATTTATGATAATCCACGGTAACCGAATCAGCGTGCTCAATGCCAGCCAGGCGCGAGCGATGCTGTGACGACACCAGCAGGCCACAGCCGTAGGCAGCATCCACATGCATCCAGAGCTGGTAGTGACGGCAGATATCGCTAATCGCCTGTAGCGGATCGATGCTGCCGAAATCGGTGGTGCCTGCTGTGGCCACCACGGCAATCGGGATCAGCCCATCCTGCCGACATTGCTGGATAGCCTGTTCAAGTTTGACGGCATCCATACGGTAATGCTCATCGTGGTCAATGGCGATCACCGCATCATAGCCAAGGCCCAGAATGGCAGTTGATTTCTGAATACTGAAATGGCTCATTTTCGAGGTAAAAATACGCCATTTACCTGCCTCAGGCGGCAAACCGCGCTGTTTGATCAGATGTTCCGGGCGTTGACGCACGCACCAGCTGTCGCGCGCCAGTAGCATGGCCATCAGGTTAGACTGCGTACCGCCGCTGGTGAAAATACCGTCCGAACCGGCTGGCAGACCGATGCGCTGCAGCGTCCAGTCAATAACCTTCTGCTCAATCAGCGTACCGCCAGCGCTTTGATCCCAGGTATCTACCGAGCTGTTAACCGCGCTCATAACCTGTTCGGCCAACAGAGAAGGCAGAACGATTGGGCAGTTCAGGTGGGCTACATATTTAGGATGATGAAACCAAACCGCATCACGCAGATAGACTTCCGCCAGTTCGGCAAGCGCCGCCTGTGAATCGCCCAGCGGCTGCTCCAAATCGATATTACGTAAGGCTGGTGCCAGCTCGTGCGGCAGGATGCCGCTGAACGGCTTCTCAGTCTGCTGGATCTGATGCCGAATTAAAGTCAGCGCGCTTAAAGTCTGCTGCGCATATTGCTCCAGCTGAGCCTCGTTAAAGAAAAATTCGCTACCGCTAATGCCTGAATAGTCGCAATGGTCTGCGGCGGTCTGTTGTGTTATTGCGGAAACTAAAGCCATTTCCTGACCCTTTTTCTGGACGTAGGAACCCGTACCGCCAGTAAAAAAACTGACGGCCCTGTACGCCTGATGTTTTACGACATCAGTTAAAATTTTTTAATGTTTTTCGGGTGGGAATAATTTACCCGCAATAAAATAAAAACAGAGGAGCTACCGTCTGAAGCAGATAAACCTCCTTTTTATGCGGTTATCGCGCTATTTTGTTAATGTAATGCTGCGCATGAGAATGAAAATGTGATTATAAATAGCAATCATTATCATTCAATATAATTTTGATGACAGTGAAGCTATAAGTAGCATTAATGTTTAAAGTGTGATGTAGATCACGTTTATTCGGGTTTAACGTGCTGGGTACGTGTGAGGATATTCAGATAACCGGGCGTAAACAGACGGATATCCACGGCGCGGTGAGCAGGAAAACAGGAGCATACAAATCAGGGAGATGGCGAGCGGGGCGCTGCGTAGCAGGTGCTGTCGTGGTCGGTGAGAACAGGGAGCTGAGGGAAAAGCTGCCGCTTCTGCGGCAGCTTACGGAATTACTCGACGCGCAGGATACGGCTGGTATTGGTGGTGCCGGTAGTGGCCATTACGTCGCCCTGGGTCACGATAACCAGGTCGCCAGAAACCAGGAACCCTTTGTCGCGCAGCAGATTAATCGCATCATGCGCTGCCGCCACGCCATCATTATTACTGTCAAAGTAAACAGGCGTGACGCCGCGATAGAGCGCCGTCAGGTTGAGCGTGCGTTCATGACGCGACATAGCGAAAATAGGCAGGCCGGAGGTGATGCGCGAGGTCATCAGGGCGGTGCGTCCCGATTCCGTCATGGTGATAATCGCCGTTACGCCCTGCAGATGGTTGGCAGCGTACATCGCCGACATAGCGATCGCTTCCTCCACGTTATCGAACTGCACTTCCAGACGATGTTTCGACACGTTGATGCTGGGAACTTTTTCCGCGCCCAGGCAGACTTTCGCCATCGCGCTCACGGTTTCAGCCGGATACTGACCCGCCGCGGTTTCAGCCGAGAGCATTACCGCATCCGTCCCGTCCAGCACCGCATTGGCGACATCCATTACTTCGGCACGCGTCGGCATTGGATTGGTGATCATTGACTCCATCATCTGCGTGGCGGTAATCACCGCCCGATTCAGCTGACGGGCACGCCGGATAAGCGCTTTCTGAATACCGACCAGTTCCGGATCGCCAATTTCCACGCCCAGGTCGCCACGGGCCACCATCACCACGTCGGAGGCAAGAATGATATCGTCCATCGCTTCCTGGCTGGAAACGGCTTCGGCGCGTTCAACCTTGGCGACAATTTTTGCATCGCTGCCCGCGTCCTGCGCCAGACGACGTGCAATATTAAGATCTTCACCGCAGCGCGGGAAAGAGACCGCCAGATAATCAACGCCGATCTTCGCGGCGGTAAGAATGTCCGCTTTATCTTTTTCAGTAAGTGCCTCAGCAGAGAGACCGCCGCCCAGTTTGTTAATCCCTTTATTATTGGAGAGCGGGCCGCCGACGGTAACTTCGGTAAAGACTTTGTTCTCGCGCACTTCCAGCACTTTCAGCTGTACGCGGCCATCATCCAGCAGCAGCACATCACCCGGCACCACATCTTCCGGCAAGCCTTTATAATCAATGCCGACTTTTTCCTTGTCGCCTTCACCTTTTCCCAAACTGGCGTCAAGCAGAAACCGGTCGCCTACGCTGAGAAAAATTTTCCCTTCTTTAAAAGTCGAAACGCGAATTTTCGGCCCCTGCAGATCGCCGAGAATGGCGACGTGGCGTCCCAGTTTGGCAGCAATTTCACGCACTTTATCTGCGCGCAGCTGATGATCCTCTGGTGTGCCGTGGGAGAAGTTCAAGCGGACTACGTTAGCGCCGGCGGCAATGATCTTCTCCAGATTATTATCGCGGTCAGTAGCGGGGCCTAAAGTAGTAACGATCTTGGTTCTTCTGAGACGTCGAGTCATGGGTTTTCCTTAAGGTGTAAAAACCTGAGTGATGCGTAGAGTAAGTATGCGTGTTCTTTTTATGATTATTGATATAACGGCGAATTCATATTCCTTCCTGTTACGCCCGAGTGCATTGCAGGCGCTGTGCTAAAGAGCTTTTACTTTCTCGTCAAATACAATACTGACACCGGATGCTAAAGTCACTCTTCACGCGCAGTGAAGGAAAAGTTCGTTGATAACAGACAAGATTTATCGCTTCGTGGCAGCAGACAAGGACATGAAAAGCAGACGCCGACGGCGGTAAAAAAACGCATCGGTCAGCGTAACAGCGCCTGCTTAACGTTGAATGGGGAAAGGGTCGATCTCTTTATCCAGCCGTGACGGCTTTAACGCTTCTTTCACGCGTTTGAGATTATCGCGGAAGCTGGCACCATGATGTAGCGTAAAGCCGGTCGCCAGCACGTCAATCAGCATGAGCTGGGCCATACGCGACACCATCGGCATATAAATATCGGTATCTTCTGCCACATCCAGCGCCAGCAGCAGCGAGGCCTCCTGCGCCAGCGGGGAACCGGAAGCGGTAATGGCCAGCACCACCGCGCCGTTTTCGCGCGCCAGCTGAGCCAGCTCCGGCAGCGATTTCGTGCGCCCGGTGTGGGAAATCAGCACCACCACATCGCCCACGCCACTGTTAATACAGCTCATACGCTGCATAACCACATCGTCTGAATAGAACACCGGTACGTTAAAGCGGAAAAACTTATTCATGGCGTCGTGCGCTACCACGGCTGACGCGCCCAGCCCGAAAAAGCCGATCTTTTTCGCCGTGGTCAGCACCTCGACGGCGCGCTGGATCGCCCGCATATCCAGGCGTTGACGCACCTGCTCCAGACCCGCCAGCGCTGACTGAAAAATCTTGTCGCTGTAAATTTCTACCGCATCATGCTCATCAATGTTACGGCTGACCCACGGCGTGCCGGTCGCCAGGCTTTGCGCCAGCTGCAGTTTAAAATCGGGAAAGCCTTTGGTTTGCAGGCGATGGCAAAAACGGTTTACCGTAGGATCGCTGACTTCGGCGGCGGCGGCCAGCAGCGCGATACTGGAGTGGATAGCCATTTCAGGCGCGGCGAGCACCACTGCCGCAACTTTGCGTTCGGATTTACTGAGAAAGGGAAGCTGCGACTGAATTCTCTCCAACATATTATTCATGCGGTAACGCTCATCACTTTTGTCAATTTCATATACAGGTGCATCCGATAGCTGTTTATTGCGAATATACCGCGCTATAGCCGCAGCATGGCAGCGCAGGTAAAACCTGACCTGATGTTTTTTGCCAGAATATGAGCTGTGTCTGATTTCATTGCACAAAAGCCATAGTATTTACAGGGAAACACGCCGCGTAAAAGCCGTCAGGCGTTGTTAAAATAAGCGTTTATGGCAAAAGAAGCGGGTGCTGGTTTACCCGCATCGCGCAAACACAGTACATTGTGCTGGAATAAAATTACAATAAGAGCTGGGTCACTGAGGATTATCCGGGCCCGACTCATCCTGCAACGAGGAGATAAGAATGGCGGTAACACAAACAGCCCAGGCATGCGATCTGGTTATTTTCGGTGCTAAAGGCGACCTGGCGCGCCGTAAACTGCTGCCTTCCCTGTACCAGCTGGAAAAGGCAGGGCAGATTCATGAGCAGAGCCGTATTATCGGCGTTGGACGCGCGGAATGGGATAAAGCGGAATACACCAAAGTTGTACGCGAAGCGCTGGAAACGTTCATGAAAGAAAAAATCGACGAAGCGCTGTGGGATCGCCTCAGCAGCCGCCTCGATTTCTGTAATCTGGATGTTAACGATACCTCGCATTTCCCGCGCCTGGGCAAAATGTTGGATCAACAGAACCGCGTAACCATTAACTACTTTGCCATGCCGCCCAGCACCTTCGGCGCTATCTGTAAAGGGCTGGGGATGGCGAAGCTGAATGCCAAACCCGCGCGCGTTGTCATGGAAAAACCGCTCGGCACCTCGCTGGAAACCTCGCAGGAAATCAACGATCAGGTTGGTGAGTATTTTGAAGAGTGCCAGGTATTCCGTATCGACCACTATCTGGGTAAAGAAACGGTGCTTAACCTGCTGGCGCTGCGCTTCGCTAACTCCCTGTTTGCCAATAACTGGGATAACCGCACCATTGATCATGTACAGATCACTGTAGCGGAAGAGGTGGGGATTGAAGGCCGCTGGGGCTATTTTGATAAAGCGGGTCAGATGCGCGATATGATCCAAAACCATCTGCTGCAGATCCTCACCATGATTGCCATGTCGCCACCATCCGATCTCAGCGCTGACAGCATCCGTGACGAAAAAGTCAAAGTGCTGCGCTCGCTGCGCCGTATCGATCACAGCAACGTGCGCGACAAAACGGTACGTGGTCAGTACACCGCCGGGTTTGTGCAGGGCAAAAAAGTGCCGGGCTATCTGGAAGAAGAGGGCGCTAACAAAACCAGCAATACGGAAACCTTCGTATCGATTCGCGTTGATATCGACAACTGGCGCTGGGCTGGCGTGCCGTTCTATCTGCGCACCGGTAAACGTCTGCCAACCAAATGTTCGGAAGTGGTGGTCTATTTCAAAAATCCGGAAATGAACCTGTTCAAGGATTCCTGGCAAGAGCTGCCGCAGAACAAACTGACAATTCGCCTGCAGCCGGATGAAGGGGTGGATATCGAAATCCTGAATAAGGTTCCAGGTCTCGATCATAAACATAACCTGCAAACCACCAAACTGGATCTGAGCTATTCAGAAACCTTTAACCAGTCCCATCTGGCGGATGCCTATGAACGTTTGCTGCTGGAAACCATGCGTGGCATTCAGGCGCTGTTTGTGCGCCGTGATGAGGTAGAGGCCGCGTGGAAATGGGTCGATTCCATTATTGATGCCTGGGCAGCGGATAACGATGCGCCTAAGCCTTATCAGGCTGGCACCTGGGGGCCGGTTGCTTCTGTCGCAATGATTACGCGCGATGGTCGTTCGTGGAACGAATTCGAATAAGCCGCTTCCTGCTAAGCCCGCGTAATGCGGGCTTTTTTTTTGCGTTAAGAATTGTCAGGTAAAAATGAACCGCAGTTTCAAAAATTGATTAAGCGCGTGGACGTCAGCGGTAAAAATCAGGTATGGTAGTTGCCGTTTCCTTTGCTGCGCGGATACGCGCCATTATTGCCAGTGGTCGGAGAGTTCGCTGGCCTCACAGGAGAAAGTGCGATGAAAAACTGGAAAACGAGTGCCGAAGCGATCCTGACCACGGGACCGGTGGTGCCGGTTATCGTAGTGAATAAACTGGAACATGCGGTGCCGATGGCGAAAGCGCTGGTGGCGGGTGGCGTTCGCGTACTGGAAGTCACGTTGCGCACGCCGGTGGCGATGGATGCCATTAAAGCCATTATTCAGGAAGTGCCGGACGCTATCGTCGGCGCCGGAACGGTGATTAATCCCCAGCAGCTGGCGGAAGTCACAGCGGCAGGCGTCCAGTTTGTTATCAGCCCGGGCATTACCGAACCGCTGCTGCAGGCAGCCACAGAAGGCACCGTTCCGTTAATTCCGGGTATCAGCACCGTTTCTGAATTGATGACCGGGATGCAGTATGGGCTGCGCGAATTTAAATTTTTCCCGGCAGAAGCCAACGGCGGCGTAAAAGCCTTACAGGCGATCGGCGGGCCTTTCCCACAGGTGCGTTTCTGCCCAACCGGCGGTATCTCGCCAGCCAACTATCGTAATTACCTGGCGCTGAAAAGCGTACTCTGTATCGGCGGCTCCTGGCTGGTGCCGAACGATGCGCTGGAAGCGGGTGACTATCAGCGTATTACCGAGCTGGCGCGTGAAGCAGTAGCTGGCGCTCGCTAAACACAATGGCTCTCCCACTGCGGGAGAGCCGTTTCCTCAACCGCTTACCCTGACCGTCGCCGCTGCCGCAACCGCACGACTAACCGCTTCCTCAACGCTTTCCGCAGTGGCCAGCGCTACGCCCATCCGCCGTTTGCCGTCGATGTCCGGTTTAGCAAACAGCCGCAGCTGTTGACCGGCACCTAATGCTTTTTCCACGTTGCTATAGCTGACATTGTTGCTCTGCAGCTCCGGTAAAATAACCGCTGACGCGGCGGGGCCGTACTGACGAATCGCCCCAATCGGCAGGCCTAAAAAGGCACGTACATGCAGGGCAAACTCGGAGAGATCCTGTGAAATCAGCGTTACCATGCCGGTATCATGCGGGCGCGGCGAAACTTCGCTAAAGATCACCTCATCGCCGCAGACAAAGAGCTCAACGCCAAATAGCCCAAAGCCACCCAGCGCCTTAACCACTTTTTCAGCGATCTGCTGAGCGCGTGCTAATGCCAGCGGGCTCATCTGCTGCGGCTGCCAGGATTCACGATAATCGCCATCTTCCTGACGATGGCCGACAGGCGCGCAGAAGTGGATGCCATCCACGGCGCTTACGGTAAGCAGGGTAATTTCAAAATCAAATGTTACCACGCCTTCAATAATGACTTTTCCCGCTCCGGCGCGACCGCCCTGTTGCGCGTAGTCCCACGCTTTTTCCAGCTGTGACGCATCGCGAATAAAACGTTGGCCTTTGCCGGAAGAGCTCATGACCGGTTTAATGATGCAGGGAAAACCCATCTCTTCTGCTGCGGCGATAAAGGCGGTTTTACTGTCGGCAAAGCGATAGCTGGAGGTAGGCAGGCCCAGCGTTTCAGCTGCCAGACGGCGAATACCTTCACGATTCATGGTCAGACGCGCCGCCTGAGCGGCTGGCACTACGCGCTGTCCCTGCTGCTCCAGCTCAATCAGCATATCGGTGGCGATAGCTTCAATTTCCGGTACCACAAAGTCGGGGCGCTCCTGGTTAATCAGCGCTTTCAGCGCTTCGCCATCCAGTATATTAATGACATGGCTGCGGTGGGCCACATGCATGGCCGGCGCATCGGCATAACGATCAACAGCGATCACCTCAACGCCCAGGCGCTGACATTCGATTGCCACTTCCTTGCCCAGTTCACCTGAACCCAACAGCATCACGCGCGTCGCACTCGGACGCAGCGCAGTTCCAAGAATCGTCATAGTACTTACCTGAAAAGTGAAGAGTTAAAAACGCGCGCAGTATATACGAAAACGTTTGCGTTGGCAGCTGCATGGAAAACTTGATCTCACTGTTTGGCCTGTTATACTGTATAAAAATACAGTATAACCCGAGGTGAGTCATGGCTGTTGAAACCAAATTTGTTGTGGTCAGAAAAGGTGAAGAAAAAATGACATTTGCCAGTAAAAAAGAAGCAGACGCATACGACAAAATGCTCGATATGGCAGAAGCTTTTACTGACTGGCTGATACAAAGTGAGCTGCCGCTGGAGGAAGCGCAACTGGAAAACCTGGGGCTGTTCCTGGCAGAACAAAAAGATGCCGTTCAGCACATTTTGCGTACCAGCAAGCTGCCGGAAGCGCAGCCAGCGCTAAAAGCCGCGAAAGCTACCGCAGCGGAAACGGATGCCGGTAAGGCGCAGGACGAAACGGCAAAAAAAGTACGCGCGGTGAAGGCCGCCTGATTGACCGGCCTGATTAACATTGCAGCCTGTTGAATATCAGCCACACTTTCCTGATAACGATCTTAAGCAGAGTGGGGTGAGCGCTCCCGTCTCATCCCGTGCTGTTTTATACAGGACAGGCAGGGTGATGTAGCGATGTAGCCCCACAGCTTCGATGGCGCGTTTTCGCTCTACCACGGGCGATCTTTGGCGCAAGCAGGCCCGCTGCTAATCACCTGACGCTGCTGCGGAAATATCCGGCGCGGCGTTTTCTGCTATTTGCTCTCGCTTACGCTTCTTGACGTCCGGTGCTTCACACTAAGGCACACATCAAAAAAGGAGAGATTATGAGTAACTGGCTGCAGCAGGTGCAAAAAATGTTAAGCAATACGGCAATTGGCAACGCGGGCGCAAAAGCGCAGGGCGGCAGCGAAGGGTTAAGTAAAATGCTGGCGCCTGGCGCGCTCGGTGGCCTGGCCGGAATGCTCATTTCCAATAAATCTTCCCGTAATCTGTTAAGCAAATATGGCAAAAACGCGCTGGTGATCGGCGGCAGCGCGGCGGCAGGCGTCCTGCTGTGGAACAAATACAAGCAGCGAGTGCGTGAAGCCCATCAGGGTGAGCCTGAGTTTGGTCAGCAGGTGACGCCAGTGGATCAGCGTGCAGAACGATTAATCACCGCGCTGGTGTTTGCTGCAAAAAGCGACGGACATATTGATGGCGAGGAACGTAAAGCCATTGAACAAAATATCCATCAGGCAGGGTACGGCGAGCAGGCGGAGGCGCTGATTCAGCAAGCGATCAACCGTCCACTGGACCCGCACTGGCTGGCGCAGGGAATAAAAAACGAGGAAGAGGCGCTGGAACTCTATTTCCTGAGCTGTGCGGCTATTGATGTCGATCACTTTATGGAGCGCAGCTACCTGAAAGAGCTGGGCGATGCGCTGAAGATCCCTGTGGACGTGCGCGAAGATATTGAAAAAGATATTCGCGCCGAAAAAGAAAAACTGCCTTCCTGATCGCCGCAGTTAAGGCCTGTCGCAGCCTGGCGACGGGCTGCCACTTCTTTCTCACCTGCTTTTTACCGCTGCCGCTTGGCAATCATGGTCTTAACTGCCAACCTTAGTGTATGTCTGTCTGAAAACAGTAACCGTTATGATGCCACCGAAAGCGAAAAAAGTTCCTCACGAAATGACGCTGCATGATGATATGCGCGTCGATAATTACTACTGGCTACGCGACGATCAGCGTGAAGATCCAGAGGTACTGGATTATCTGCACGCTGAAAACAGCTATGGTCATAAAGTGATGCAGACCCAAAAGGCGTTGCAGGATCGCCTGCTGAAAGAGATGGTCGGACGTATTTCGCCGCAGGATTACTCGGTTCCTTACGTGAAAAACGGCTATCGTTATCAAAGCCGTTATGAGGCCGGTAACGAATACGCTATCTATTATCGCCAGCCAGCGGAGACCGAAACGCCGGAGGAGTGGGAAGTGCTGCTGGATGCCAACCGGCGCGCCGCTCACAGCGAATTTTATACCATGGGCTCGCTTGATATCAGTCCTGATAACCGCATTATGGCGCTGGCAGAAGACTTCCTGTCGCGCCGTCAGTTCGGTATCCGTTTCCGTAATCTGGAAACCGGCAACTGGTATCCCGAAGTGCTGGAAAATGTCTCTTCCAGTTTTGCCTGGGTTAACGATTCAAAAACGCTCTATTATGTGCGCAAAGATAAGCAGACGCTGCTGCCGTATCAGGTGTGGCGTCATAATGTCGGCACGCCGCAGCAGGATGATGAGCTGGTCTATGAGGAGAGTGACGACACCTTTTACCTCAGCGTGCATAAAACCACTTCGGAACATTTTGTTCTTATTGCGCTGCACAGCACCACTACAACCGAAATCCATCTGCTGGATGCTGAATATGCCGATGCGCGCCCCCGTGTTTTTGTGCCGCGCCGCAAAGGTCATGAATACACGCTCGATCATTACGATCATCATTTCTGGCTGCGCTCGAATCGTGAAGGCAAGAACTTCGGCCTGTATCGTACCAGCTATCTGGATGAATCACGATGGGAAACCATTATCGCGCCGCGCGATCATGTGGTGATGCAGGATTTTCAGCTGTTTCGTGACTGGCTGGTGGTTGAGGAGCGCCAGCGTGGGCTGTCCAGCCTGCGGCAGATCTGCTGGCGTACCGGCGAAACCTTTGGGATCGCCTTTGACGATCCCGCCTATGTGACCTGGCTGGCCTATAACGCTTCGCCGGAGACCAGCAAGCTGCGCTACGGCTATTCATCCATGACTACCCCGAGCACGCTGTTTGAACTGGATATGGATACCGGCGAACGGCGCGTATTAAAACAGACGCAGATTAACGGCTTTGACTCCGCTAACTATAAGAGTGAGCACTTATGGATCAAAGCGCGGGACGGCGTGGAAGTGCCGGTTTCGCTGGTCTATCACCGCCAGCATTACCAGCCGGGGAAAAACCCAATGCTGGTGTATGGATATGGCTCTTACGGCACCATTATGGATGCCGATTTCAGTTCCAGCCGCCTCAGCCTGCTGGATCGCGGCTTTATCTATGCATTGGTTCATGTGCGCGGCGGCGGTGAACTGGGGCAGCAGTGGTATGACGACGGGCGTTTACTCAACAAGATGAACACCTTTCATGACTTTCTCGACGTAACCGATGCGCTGGTTCAACAGGGCTATGGCGATCCACAGCGGCTCTATGCAATGGGTGGCAGCGCGGGCGGTCTGCTGATGGGAACGGTGATAAATTTACAACCTGAGCGTTTTCATGGCGTCGTGGCGCAGGTGCCGTTTGTGGATGTGGTCACCACCATGCTGGATGAGTCGATTCCGCTTACCACCGGCGAGTATGACGAATGGGGCAACCCTGACGATCCAGAGTATTATCACTACATGAAACAATACAGCCCATACGATAACGTCACCGCTCAGCACTATCCGCATATGCTGGTAACCACGGGCCTGCATGATTCTCAGGTACAGTATTGGGAGCCGGCCAAATGGGTTGCTAAGCTGCGCGAGCAGAAGACCGATGAAAATCTGCTGCTGCTCTGTACCGATATGGATTCCGGCCACGGCGGGAAATCGGGACGTTTTAAATCTTATGAAGGTGTCTCGCTGGAATTTGCTTTCATTATTGGCCTGGCGC
Source organism: Pantoea sp. FN0305 (assembly GCF_050113845.1). Taxonomy (NCBI): domain Bacteria; kingdom Pseudomonadati; phylum Pseudomonadota; class Gammaproteobacteria; order Enterobacterales; family Erwiniaceae; genus Pantoea; species Pantoea sp. FN0305. The sequence goes on from NZ_JBNJSN010000001.1 coordinate 846,339, forward strand.
AGGGCACGCTGCACGGCAGCAGCGGCTATTAATCATCCTGATTAACCTGCTTCTGCAATGCATTGCGCAGGGCAGGTTTAAGATCCGGGATGGCCTCCAACATCCAGCGCAGATAGCCCGGATCGCGTTTAGCTACGTCAGCAACAGGACGCCCGCGATATTTACCGAACGGCATCACGTCCACTTCCGCTGCGGTTTGCTGCATGCGCGTAGCCATATGCGCCGCATCCCAGCCGGAGGTTTCCATAATGCGTATCAGCAGCGCGGCGGTGACATAACAGTCATAGAGCGCCCGGTGTGCGTGCAGGTCTGCTGGCGGCGTAACATCCAGCCGCAGGTGCTGACGCAACGCCTGATTTCCATAGGTTAAACCGGGCCACAGCTGGCGAGCCAGCTTCATGGTACAGATCCATTCGCCATGCATTTCCGGCAGCATGCGCCGATCGAAGCTGGCATTGTGCGCCACATAATAGGCGCTACCCTGATAGCGGCTGATTAAGGCTTCAATTGGCGGCTTATCCGCTACCATGGCTTCACTGATGCGATGTACGGCCATCGCCTGACGGCTAATAGGCCGGTCCGGACGCACCAGATCGCTCATGGGATTAACGATCTGGCCGTCAATCACATCGACGGAAGCAATTTCAACGATACCGCCCTGTAAACCACAGGTTTCAGTATCAATCACGCGGAGCATAAAGCCTCTTAGCGCTGACGCGCACTGTTATTTCTTCGGTTCCCATGGCAGGCGGGAAAGGTTAATCGAGGTTTGTCGATGATGCATCAGACGCTGGCGGAACCAGTCGCGTAGCGCTTCTGGCTGCTCACGCTCAACGATTTCCGCTACCACCGGCATATTGTAACGCTCTTTGAAGGCGACGCCAGCGGCAGCCAGGTCGACATTCACTTTATCTTTTTCTTCCTGCGTTAATGTTGCCAGGTTGTTAGACATTTTTTGCTCCTGTGTATAAGCGCCGCAGGGCTTATATTGAATCGCCGTTAATGCCTCGACAGGCTTAAGTACGGGAGGTATGCTGCGGCCTCGTTGGTGACAACCACGATAGTTTACAGGATGAAATCATGTTGAAAACCCGCTTCTCTGCTTTACCTGGTGCAGCCGCCCTGGTACTGTCAGTTGCCTTTTCTCCGGCTGCGCTGGCCCATGCCCATCTGAAATCGCAATATCCCGCCGCGAATGCCAATGTAGAAGCCTCGCCGCAGGCGCTGACCCTGACATTCTCTGAAGATATTGAGCCTGCTTTCAGCGGCGTTGATATTGTTGCCGCTGACCGGCAGACGATGCCGGTAGCTGAAGTGGAGCGTGCGCCTAAACAACATAATCAGCTGATTGTGCCACTGGAGAAACCGCTGTCCAGTGGGAGCTATCAGGTAAACTGGCATGTACTGTCGGTAGATGGTCACCGAACCAAAGGAAGTTACACTTTCAGCGTGAAATAGTGATGACGCTGGATACGCTGTATATATTTTGCCGCTGGGTTCACTTCAGCGCCTTGCTGCTGTTAACCGGCAGCGCCTTTTATAGTGCGCTACTGGCACCGCGTCGCTATCAGCCTGTGCTAAGCCAGCGTTTGATGCCGCTGTTGACTCTCTGCGTTATCCTGACGCTATTGAGCGCGCTGGCGATCCTGGCGGCCCAAACCGGCCTGATGAGCGGAGACTGGCGCAATATTGCCCGGGCGAATATCTGGTGGGCGGTCATGCAGACGGGTTTTGGTCATGCCTGGTGCGTACAGCTGCTGGGGGCGTTGCTGGCTGGCCTTGCTCTGGCAACCGGCGGCAGCACGCGCCAGCGTTTACTGCTGCTGTGTGGTTTGCTACAGCTCTGCGGCCTGGCGCTGGTTGGACATGTGGCTATGCTGGATGGCTGGCCCGGCGCGTTACAGCGTGTTAATCAGGCAATTCATCTTACCGGCGCAGCCTTCTGGGCTGGTGGCCTGCTGCCGTTATTAGGGTTGATGCGTGATGCACAATTGCCGCAGCAGCGTAGCGCTGCAATCCAGACCATGATGCGCTTTTCGCGCTATGGGCATTTGGCGGTGGCGCTGACTTTGCTAAGCGGCATCGTTAACACGGCTTTTATCGTTGGCTGGCCCTGGCCTGCAAATAATGATTACCGGCTATGGCTGACCATTAAAATTGGGCTGGTGGCGCTGATGTTATGCACCGCGCTGTTTAATCGCTACTGGCTGGTCCCGCGTTTTTCCATGCCGGGCAGCAGGGCACAGTTATGGTTTGTGCGCGCAACGCAGCTGGAAATAGCAACAGCGGGACTGGTGGTAATATCAGTCAGCATCTTTGCCACGCTACAACCGTAATGAATAAGTTAAGTAAGACAATAAGGTAACCCCATGAAAAAAATCCTCGGATTAATACTGGCGATGGGATGCTGCACCAGTGCGCTGGCAGCGTCAGAAATTATCACCGTAAGTCGTTTTGAAATTGGCAAGGACAAATGGCCTTTTACGCGTGAAGAAGTGATGCTCACCTGTACGAAAGGGCATGCGCTGTTTGCTATCAACCCCAGCACCCTGATGCAGTATCCGCTCAATGATGAAGCGGCAAAGAACGTGACCTCAGGCAAAGCCACGGCTCAGCCTATTTCGGTGATTCAGGCCGACGATCCGCAGCACCCAGGGCAAAAAGCCAGCCTGCAGCCTATTATTGAGCGTGCAGAGAAGCTGTGTAGATAAACCCTCAGGCGCGGTATCGCCGCGCTAATTTCCTGTAGCTAATTTTGGTGCTAAAAGACAGCACCCGGGCTGCTTTTTGCCGTTGTTCTCACAGACTTAAACTCTTCTTTGCAGCCTGTTTGCATCTGACTGGACATTACTCACGACTGTTCTACGCTTTATAAGGTAAGGCGACATCGCCTGCATTAATGCCAACTTTTAGCGCACGGCTCTTACAAGAGCCATTTCCCTGGACCGAATATAGGAATCGTATTCGGTCTTTTTTTGTTTTCTATTTAAAAACAGTGGTTTATATAAAAATCATCAACTTAACATATCCCCTGTTCTACCCAATACCCCCTCTGTTGACCCCTTGTAGTCAGTTTGTGGACGCAGTTTTTATTTTCTGCAGCGGATTTAAATAAATGGCATCTTCCAGATGGTCTGGTGCGAAATGCGCATAACGCATAGTAACTCTAATATCTGAATGGCCGAGAATACGCTGCAACACCAGAATATTACCGCCCCCCATCATAAAGTGACTGGCGAAAGTGTGACGTAATACATGGCTCATCTGACCTTCCGGTAATTCTATTTTTGCGATCTTTAGCACCCGGTAAAACTGCCGGTAGCATTCATCAAAAGGCTCACCTTCACGCGCCAGTAGTTCTTCATATAACTCTTTACTAATGGGAACTGTGCGGTTCTTTTTCCCTTTAGTTTTTACAAAAGTAATTTTATAAGGTGAGAGTTGTGAAGCGCGCAGGCTGGCCGCCTCATTCCAGCGGCAACCGGTGCTAAGACAGATTTTAACGATAAGGGTGAGATCGTGATTAGCATGACCACGACAGGCGCGCATCACTCGTGTGATTTGCTCATCGGTAAGCCAGGCCATTTCCTTTTCTGGTACTTCAAACTCACGGATGTTTTTAAGCGGGTTAGGGTAGTTAATCTCACCCAGTCTTTCCAGCTCGTTGAATACCGCACGCAAAAAAGCATGCTCACAGTTAACTGTACCGATAGATACCTTTAGCGACTTGGCGCTGGTCTTATAGCCATTCTCGATTTCACCACGTAAGCGGCGGTCACGGTAATGCGCCCAGTCTTTTGCGGTTAGCGTTTTTGCAACCGGATCACCAAGCCCCCGGCAGATAATGCTCAGCTTTCCCAGACGGCCTTTTTTGTCATTTAATGAGCAGCCGTGCAGCTTATACCAGAGGTCAATTAACTCACTAAGCCGCCGGTTATCTTCTTTGCCGCCCATCCAGGGTTTATCTTCTATCTCAGACAGCGTGAACTTTTCATAGGCTATCGCTTCACCGCGTGTAGTGAAGGTTTTACGTACGCGTTTGCTACCACGACCATTAAGATAGAAGTCGCACTGCCATTTGCCGTTCGGTAATTTCTTTGGTCCCATAACTCTCATACATACAGCTTTTTGCATAAAAGTACTGTATATATAAACAGTTATCAATGTTTGTTTGCAGGCTATCAAACATAAAAAAACCTGCCGGAGCAGGTTAGTATTGAATCGGTAGGCCGGGTGAGGGGAGAGCAGTATCAGTGCAGTAGGGAAGGCTGGTTATGGAATTGGCTGTGTAAATTCACTTTATTAACCACGCCTGGCGAAACGATCACGCTTGCGACGGTTTCATGCGTCTTGAACGTACAGCTGCAATTAATATTCTGGCATTGGTGATAACGTTCTTTCGTTTCACGTGATATGTATCGGCTGCTTTTGGCATGAGCAGCGGTCTGGCAGAGCGGGCAATGCATCATGAGGAACCTACCTTAAACAAGCGAAGCAAGAGGTCTGTTTGCATTTTAATAATTAAACTTGCTTTTGCAAACTAAAGTTTGCTTTGTTTAAACTGACTTTCGCTGTTGTCGTCGCTTTCCGCTTCATATTCCACATCAGACAGCATTACCTCAAAATCCAGCGTGGTGGTGTAGCCGCTTCCGTTCAGGCTGTGCGTGACCTTGCTGATAAGCCACGGCTGCGCATCAATCACCGATTTAAAGCCGCTCACCCTGACCGGCGTCTCCGGGAACACATCCGCCCGGCCCGTTGCCAGTGTCAGCGAGAACTCGGCAACACCGCGTTGCAGCTTCTCCCATTTGGCTTTCGCTGCACCCATCGCGGCCTTTTTAGTGGCGTAGACGGTGGTCAGCGTAAAAACATTATCCTCACTGCCCGCCAGATATTCCCCCTTGCGCGCCTCCGGCTCCTTGGCGGTCGCGGCTTTCGTTTTCTCCGCAGACGGATGCTCCGGCGTGTGCGGCTTTTCTTCTTTGGGTTTGCGCTTCAGCTTTACCTTTTTCGGCTTCGGGTCTTTCGTGTGCAGCCAGCTGGCCACCACGCCGGTATAGGCACCGCGATCGGCAATGCTGAAGCTGTGCCGGTCGCCGTCCTGGCGGGTCAGGGTCAGCTGCGGGATCGGTTTGCCGCTGACGGTAACCCCGGCACCGGGCCGGATAAACAGCAGGCGTCCTGCCTTGATGGCCGCCACCGCGCCATGCAGCGAGGCCAGCCGCGTCAGAAATTTGGCGTCTGTCTCCTGCGTCTGGTCGATATGGCGCACCGCAACACCTGTAAATTCAGCCGCCACAGCAGGGGCCAGCTTGTTGCGCCCGGCTATTTCTTTCAGCACAGCGCCCAGCGTGGTGTCATGCCAGGATGTTTCACGGCGTGAGTTCAGCGTGCCGCGAAAGTCGGCGCTGCGGGCCCGAATGGTCAGCGTATCCGGTGCGCCGTGATGCTCCACCTCATCCACGGTAAACTCGCCCTTGTCCGTCAGCGGCTGACCCTGCCAGCCGAGAAACAGCTTTACCACTGCACCGCGTACCGGCAGTGCCAGCTGGCCGTCGGCGTCGTCCAGCTCAATGTCCAGCTGGTCGGCCTCAAAGCCCCGGTTATCGGTGAGCGTCAGCGACAGCAGCCTGTCGCGCAGGTTCGCGGTCACGTCCTTTGCGTTCACCGTCAGCCTGAAGTCAGGGGAAAGGCGTGCGCCTGCCTGCACCGGCAGGCTGCTGATACCTGTCATGATAAAAGCCCTCCGGCGGAAGAAATCACGCTGCCGGCCACTGACTTAAAGCTGTCCGCGAACGATGAAAGCTGCCCCGGCAGGTTACCCGCGCCGCTTATCAGCCCGTCAGCCTGTTTTTTCAGATCGCCGAACATCGCCGTTAAGGACTCATCAACGCGCAACAGGCTCAGGGTAAAGGTAATTTTTCGGGCGCTGCCGTCGCTGTAAAACTCGCTGTGCGTGGTGGCAACGCTTTCCGTCACGTACATGCCGTAAATTTTACCGTTACCGCCTATCAGCGGCCACGCCCGGCCCTCGTCGGCCATCGCTTTCAGCGTCAGCAGCGACACCGCGCCGCCGGTGATTTCCGGGCGCAGCTCGCCGCTCAGCGTAATTTTTTCATCACCCGGCCCGATAAACTGCGCAGCAGCCCGTTGCCCGACGCGGCTGTTTGTCGGCCAGCGGTAATCAGTGCTGTGTTGCAGTTCGCTGTAAGGCAGCGTCTGGCGCATGAACGGCAGCATGCCGTAAATCATCATCATGGTTAATCCTCCCAGCCCATTCTGCTGCGCTGTTGCGCTTTCGCTCTGTTCTGCTCGCGGGCGCTGTTCTGCGCCATCAGGGCCAGCGCATCGTCTTTAGTCATGCCTTCGTGCATGTTCAGCACATAATTGCTGTTGTAGGTATTCTGCTGCGTTGCCCCCTTTGCAGCGGGTGCCGTTACTGGCTTATACGGCGCACCTCCGGTTGCGAGGTTGTACTGCCAATCGCCGGTACTGATACCCGCGCCGCCCGTAGCCACCGCATCATGCTCCGGCATCTTGTCTTTCAGCCCGGAGGATTTCTTGTCGATAACGCCCAGTTTTTCCAGCACCCAGTCAATACCGCCTTTCAGCTGATTCAGCATATCGGACGGAAATTTCAGGGCATCGGCCAGCATGGTGCCAAACTTTTTACCCATATCCCCGGCAGACGCCAGCTCTGCCTGTGTGGACTTCACCGGCTCCAGCAACCGGCCGAACCAGTTCCACAGCTCTTTTACCTTGCCGGTGAACCAGTCAAACACCGGCTTCAGCGGCGCGAACGCCGCGCTTATCGGCCCCATTGCCGCCGTAAAGCCTTCGGCCACGCCGGATATAAAGGCGCTTATCGGCTCCCAGTATTTACGGATCATCAGCGCACCGGCCACGATGGCGGCCACCACAGCCACGACAGGCAGCGTGATAGCACCCAGCGCTGCGGTAATCGCACCGCCTGCAATCGTGAAGCCCGCACTGAGCAGCCCGGCACCTGCTATCAGGGCATTAATACCCGCCATCACCGGCCAGACAACCAGCCCCACGCCGCCCAGCACCGCCGCCAGCCCGGCGACCGCCCCGGCTGCCAGCACCAGATTGGAGGTCAGCGCAGGATTGGTCTTTATCCAGGCGTTTAATTGTGTGAGCCAGCCCGTTGCGCTCTGCGTCAGGGTGCGCAGGTGACCATCCATTCGGGTAAAGACGTTAAACCGCAGCCCCGAAAACGCGCCCTGAAGTTTCGCTACGTCACCCGATAAATTATCGCGCAGGGTTTTACCCATGTTACCGGCTGCGCCGCTGACGTCGCCGAGCTGGTTTTTAACCCCCGCCAGCGCGCCGAGAAAGGCCGGTATCTGGTCAACCGATAAATCCTCAACCGGCGTGCCAAACAGGGCTATCGCCGCATTTGCCCGTTCCGCCGGGTCTTTGATGGCAAGCAGCCCCTTAGCCGTCTTCTGCATCGCCCCCCGGGCTTTATCGCCGCCGGTGGCAATATCGCGGGACATTTTTTCGGCATTAAGGCCAATCTGCTTATACGCGGCGACGCTGTTTTTCGACATATCCGAGCCGCGAATGCTGAATTCCTTGATGGCATCGCCGGTCTTATCAAGGGCAAATTTGCCCTGTTTCGACATATCAACCAGCAGTGACATCGCCTCCGCGCCGGTGAATCCCATGTTGCGGAAGTGGGTCGAATACTCGTGAAGAATTTCAGGCAGTTCGCCGCGCATTTCGGTGGATACGCGTTGCATACCTGAGACGATCAAATCCATTGCCTCGTCGCTGCTGCCCGCGAGGTTGTTTTTCATCATGATTGCGGCAATCTGGATGCTTTCCGCCGTATCGGTGCCAAAGGTGGTCTTCATGTCCAGCGCCTTGCGGGTGATGCGGTCTAACTCAGCCTCGCCCACGTCGCCCAGCGTGCCGAGTGTGCTGCGTACCGCTGACACTGCCTCGGTGATTTCAGCAATATCCCCGCTCACCCCAGATGCATTAATGCGCTGAATGGCTGCGGTGTACTGCCTGCCTTTCTCGGCATCCTCCCCCTGACGGGCCGCAATCATCGCACCGCTTTGCTGTGACTGAATTTCGGGTGCCATTAACCGGCTACCGGCATACAGTGCAGCGGTTCCCGCTCCGAGCGAAGCGGCGCTGACATTACGCACGCCCGCCGCCGCGCTTTTGCCCCGCTCGTACCGCTGGCTTATCGCGTTCAGCCGCTCCTGTTGCTGGCTCACACGGGCTAACGCTTCGCGCTGGCGGTTAATGGTTGCGGTCGTTTCCGCAATGCTGTTGCGCAGCGTGCGCCCGGCAGCGGATAAATTCCGCGTATCGATGCCGGACTGTTGCAGCTCGGCGCGCTGGCGCTGGACGGACTGGCGCAGGGAGTTATATTTTTCCTGCATTGCCGCCGCGCTGCGCCTGGCATTTTCAAAGGCTTTGACCTGCGCCGCCGTCGGGCTGGCGGAGCTGCGCATCTGCACACCCAGCGCGGCGGCTTCCGCTTTGGCTTTTTTCAGCGCCTCGCCGGTCACGGCCAGTAGCGCGCTGACATTACGAAAGCTTTCAATGCGGTGCGCCTGCGCGTTCAGCGCCTTCAGCTCATCCTGTGAGCCACGGATATCGCCCGCCAGCGTTTTGCTGGCGGCCTGCACCGCTTTAAAGGGACGCGTCGCCTGGTCTACCGCTTTCAGCAGCACCTGCAGTTTGAGGTTGTTACTCATCTGGGGATACTCCACTGCGCATCAGGGCTTTGTGCCGCCAGTCCAGTAACTCGGCCAGCGGCATGTCGTACATTTCAGACGGGGGCCAGTGAAAGATGACCGCAACGTCGGCCATCAGGTCATTCACGGTCAGGCTTCGGGGCCAGTCGGGTCGGCCGACTTCGGCAACAAAAAACCGATCACTTTCCCGCCCAGCGCAATCAGGTCAACCGGATCGAGGTTCAGGCATTCCGCTTTCGTCAGTGCCGGCACGGTGATGCGCGGCAGCACGGTCAGCAGGGCGTCAACGTCCGAGCCGCACAGGTCAGCCAGGCGCACGCCGCGCAGCGCGCCCGCGTTGGGTTTAAACAGCTCCACCTGGCTGATTTCGGTTTCGCCACGCTTCAGCGGAGTTTCCAGGATGATCATGTTTTCGTTCTGTTCCATTTTCGTTACTCGCAATAGTCAGGTTTATTGAGTGCCAGCGCCGGGCGCTGGCGTCAGGGTTACATCAGGCCGAGGTTTTTGCGGCGCTGCTCCAGCAGGTCGGTGCCGTTCACCTTTTCAATCATGTTGATGGTGTCGATTTCCATCAGCTCTTTGCCGTCCCACGTCAGGTGGAAATAGGTGTTTTTGGTGGTGATTTTGGTTTCGGTATCTTCGCCCTGTTTGGCCTCGCCAAAATCAAACGCCTGATGCCTGCCGCGTACCTCAATCTCCACCGCGATTTCCTCGCCGGTGTCGTCGCGCTGGTAGGAGCCGGTAAAACGCAGCGGGACGGCCGCGCTGGCGCCCCACTGTTTCAGTACCAGATCGTCTATGCCGCCAATCGTCCACTCCATATCCAGCGCATCGTCGTCCAGCCCGTTGTCCACGAACGCGGCGCCGTTCATGCCGCCGCCACGGTAGGCGTCCAGCTTGCGTGACAGCTTCGGCAGGGTGACGGCGGTCACCACGCCCTGATAGCTGTTTGAATCGTTGAAAAGGTTCAGCCCTTTTAATTTGCGGGGTAATGCCATTTATCCAGCTCCTCAGCTGTTAACGGATGCGGCGAAGTTCGCCAGGTAGCTGTCGGTGATGCGCTGGCGCAGGGTTAAATCTTCCAGCGGTGGCACCGGCGTGTAGTCGTAATCAATAAAGAGCTTGCCCGCCTTCAGGGTGTCTTTATCGTTGGCCGTGTCGTCATACCAGCACGACGCGCCCAGCAGGTAACCGGCGCTGACCAGCTCGCGGAATTTGGCATTGATGCCCGCGATAATGTCGCGCACCAGTACCGGCGTCAGCGGCTTGTCGTTGGCCCACATATGCGCCTCGGCCATCGTGTCGGCAATTACCTGCGCCGTACGGGTGTAGTTTTCAAACGCAAACAGCGGATCGTCGCTACAGGTACGGTTACCCCAGAAGCGGAAGCCATCTTTACGGATCAGGGTGGTAACGCATGCCTCGTTGAGCAGATCGGCATCGGTGCCGGTCTGCTGCAAATCCCAGAAGACCGAGGCGGAAATGCCGGTCACGCCGTTGACGCCGACGTTGGACAGGGTTTTGTGCCAGCCGGTTTCGGTGTCGATTTTGGTTCGCAGGCCCAGCGCACGGGCGGTGGCATACGCGGTTTCGGACTGGTTGGCGGTGGTGTTCCAGGCGATAAAGTCCGGCCAGATAACCATCAGCTCGCGCTGGCTGAAGTTTTCTCGGTACGCCATCGCCTCGGAAATGGTTTTGCAGCCCCACGCCGACACATAGGCAAAGGCGCGCAGCTGCTGCGCGATGCCGGCCAGCGCGGTCGAGACTTCCAGCGCATCGAGACCCGGCACGCCGAGAATGCGCGGCTTGACGCCGAGCTGCGTCTGCGCGCTCAGCAGCGCTTTCATGCCGGTATAGCGGCCGTTCTCATCGGTGGTGCCGATAATGTTCGAGGTGGTTTCCGCCGGGGTGGCACCTTCTGCCACGCGCACCACGACGGTGACGGGTTTTGCCTGGTCGGCAATGGCCTGCAGTGCGGCCGACAGGGTGCCTTTTTTACCGGCCTTGCCGATGGCCGACAGGACATTGGTGATCAGCACCGGCTCATTGAGCGGGAAGGCCGCGGCATCGGCATCTTCTGCCGTGCAGACCATCCCCACGATTGCCGTGGATACGGTGGAAATGGTGCGCGTGCCGTCGTTGATTTCGACGACGCGGACACCGTGATGATAATCAGACATCTGATGCACTCCGTGTTATGGGTGCGCTCAGATTGTCAGCTCAGGCTGGCAGGTGCATGCTTTCATGGTTTGCTGGCCGGTGACCGGACAGAATCACGCAGGCGCTGCTGTTTTACGGCAGGGATATAGCGATAAAGCGTCTTTACAGATACCTCCAGCACCAGGGCAATCTGATGCAGCGTGGCGCCGTTCGTCAGCATCCTTTCAGCCCGGCTGACCACTTCAGGCGTCATTATCCGCCGCCTGCCACCGATGCGGCCTTTTTCCCGTGCCGCTGCCAGTCCTGCACGGGTACGCTCAACAATCAGCTCGCGCTCCATTTCCGCCAGCGCCCCCATGACATGAAAAAAGAAGCGGCCCATTGGCGTACTGGTATCAATGCTGTCGGTCAGGCTGCGGAAGTTTATGCCTTTTTCGCGCAGTTCCTCAGTCAGCATAACCAGATGGCGCATGCTGCGGCCAAGACGATCCAACTTCCACACCACCAATGTGTCGCCTTCCTGCAGACAGCGCAGTGCCTTTTTCAGTCCCGGCCTTTCTGCCTTTTTTCCGCTTATTCTGTCTTCAAAAATCAGTTCACAATTTGCACTTTGCAGCGCGTTACGCTGCAAATCGGTGTTCTGTTCATTTGTTGACACCCTGATGTAGCCAATGAGCATGGTAAACCCCGCGTAAAAGACGTGGAGTTTGCCAGCCATGCACTTTTCGGGGCCAGGAGTTTCTTTTTGTTTTGGGTTGGTACGCCGAAAGGAGCCAAATCCAGCAGGCTCCAGCCGTGAGAATGATAGAGATCTTGCTACTAAAATGTGTCCGCTTTGAGCGAAAAGCGGACGTTACTGGATTAATTTCAGTTACTTTCGTGGACCTTGGTAAACGATCAGTAATGTACCAGCCCGCCGTCTACAGCATACTGGCTGCCGGTAACATAGGATGCATCATCGGAAAGAAGGAAAAGTGCAACTGCAGCAGCCTCTTCTGCTGTTCCTGCGCGACCCAAAGGAACCTGGCTTACCACAAAATCTTCAAACTGCTGACGCGACTCCTCTGGCATAAAGTGCCTGAAGTTGGTTTCAATCGGACCTGGCACCAAAGTGTTGGCGCGGATACCGCGTTCAGCCAGCGCAGATGCCCAGCTTTTAACCATAGCGATAACGGCGCCTTTCGTCGCTGCATACAGGCTTGTCATCGCCGCACCTTCATATACAGAGGAGGAAGAAGTAACCAGAACGGAAGCGCCTGAGTTAAGTGATTTAGAGAGAGCTGCCAGCTGTAGCATCGGACCGCGCACATTAGCGTTCATCATGCGATTAAAAGAATCTGCCGTTACAGATTCCGGGGAGCCTACCTCTGCGAAGCCGGCATTAAGCCATAATCCATCAAGTGATCCCCAGCCGCTAATAGCTTCTTCCAGCGCATTTATGTCAGCTTCGCTTGCAGCATCGCTTTTCACAATAAGCGATGCCACAGGAAGCAGGCTACGTGCATGTTTCAGCCTTTCTTCATTAAGCCCCGTAATGGCTACATGGCCGCCTTCAGTGACAATGCGCTGAGCGCCTGCCAGCCCCATGCCACTGGTACCGCCCGTGATCAGTATACGTTTACCCTTAAATCTTCCCATGCTTACTCCCTTTACTTGGCTTCGGAATCAGCATTTACCTTACGTAAACAAAACACTATTCGTCATCTGTTTCATTACGCAACGATGGATACAGTTGGATTGCTGCTTGAACGTCTGCTTCTGGCACAAAGCGAACTTATTGCAAAAGACCATAATCTAAGCTTTTAATAATGTTTGATTAATGATTTTTTAGGAGAAAACATGAATTTTTATTGCAGCAAGGAATTTACAGGCTCAAAAGCTTGGGAGTCTCAACACATTGCTAACTTCCAGGGCGTCAGCGTAAAACTTCACTGGACCGATCAACCTTACAAGTGGCATATCAATGACGGGCAAGAAGTTTTTGCTGTGATGGATGGCTGTGTTGAAATGCAGTACAAAGAAGAGGGTGAAGTTAAAAGTAAGATAATGCGTACCGGCGATATTTTTCATGCAAGTGAAGGAACAGAGCATGTCGCTCATCCACAAGGCGTAGCTCGCGTCCTTGTTATTGAAAAAGAAGGATCAATCTAATGCTGTTTTTTTCATCATTCCGTTGGCAATGAAAACCTGACGGGCAAATTCCACGCCCGCCTCTAGTAACAGAGAGAGGGTTGCCAACGTCAGCTTCTGGCACATAGCGGACTGAGGACGCCAAGACATTGCTATTTGTCTCTCTAACGTTGGTTTGGGAGAAGCAAAGTATGTGGTAAGTCGGGGCGCTAACGCGAATGGCTCATGGGCCATCTGGTCAGATGGGGCGATAGAACTTTTCGGCGTCAGTCCTACGATTGTTGATGGACTGTCAAC